>NZ_OZ244917.1:2705048-3381310 GCF_965221825.1 Candidatus Spongiisocius sp. | reverse complement strand
CATGACCTTCACGATCGAGCCCTCGATCTTCTGGCCCGGCACGGTGGGCGTAAGGGTCGAGGATCTGTTCGTGTGCAGGCCCGGCGGGGCCGAGTCCTTGAACGAGTACAGCCGGGACCTGGTCGCGGTCTGATCGCTGAGGCGGGGAGGAGAGCCATGCCGAGAAGGGTGAACATCGACGTCCCGGGAGTGCGCCACGGCGACCTGCCCATCCCGATGGCCACCAAGGTGGGCAACATGGTGTTCTCAAGCGGCATCCACGCCATGGATCCCGACACTGGAACCATCCCCGACGACCCGGAACGCCAGGTCGAGCTGGTTTTCCGGCACATGCGGACCATCGTGGAGAACGCCGGCGGCACCACCGACGACATCGCCCTGGTGATCTTCAACATCAAGGACAACGCCCACCGGCCCCTCGTCAACAATGAGTGGCTGAAGATGTTCCCTAATGACGGCGACCGCCCCGCCCGCAACACCCACTTGGTCGATCTCGGCTTCGGGATGATCATCCACGTCCTTATGACCGCCGTCCTTGAGGACTGAGGCACGAGCGGGCCGGCCCGGCATTGCCCCATTACCGGTAATCCCGGAGCAGGTGACCAACCAGACCTAGCCGTCAGGCCGCCATACCGCGGACGGCCCCGCCGGCGCCCGCGGTCAGGGTGCGGCCTGGTCGTTGACGAACCGGGTGAATAGCCTCTCGGTGCGACCGGTTAGCAGCATCATTCCGATCGCCACCAGCCAGACCAGGAACGCGGTACCGATGATCGGGTGGGCGACGGTGGCCGAGTTGACCCAGATGAGCTGCATCGCGATCCCTAAGGCCGCCGACACAGGGGAGACATAACGGAGCACTCCCCCCACTTTCCATTGATAGCGTGACGCCATGACCAGCGTCAGACCGGCAAGCGCGAACCCGATCTTGCCGGTCAACCACCTCAGGTCCGAGACAGTTTCCGCCCGCGCGAAGGTCTCGGAAAGGGCGCCGAGCCGGACCGCGTCGGATGCCAGACTCGCCAGCGCGATCGCCAGCGCTCCGGATACGGCAGTGAAGCCACCAGAGAGCGCGAAGAGGCCGGGAACCAGCGGAGTACCTAGGCGTCTCCTGATGATCCAGGTTCTCGATAGATGCCAGGCTGCGGCCAGCAACGTGACCCCCGAAACGAGACGAGCCACACCGCTAAGGGTGTACTGACCCCCGCCGGATGCTATGGCCGTAAGAGAACCGATGAGGGTCGGTTCGTCCGCGTCTGCGGCGACCCGGCTCACCACCATGACAGCCGTCGCCGCCGCGGTCAGTACCAGGAGCCACCCCGCCGTCCGGGCGGCCGGATCCCGCCCTGTCCCCTCAGCCATTCCTCCGTGTCCGTAGTTGTATCCCAACGGCCAACCTCCATCTAGAACCGTCCGGCAAACTACGGCATGAATCATCCAACAGCACGTCGGATACCGATCACCGAACAGTCAGCACACCGACGGCGGCGAGAGCGTGTTCTGTGGACGACTCCTACTAGGCCGCCGCGCCGGGCCTGGGCTCGTCGATCAGCCGTGCGAGGGTTGCGCCGACGGCCATGTCGTCGGCCTGGCCGAACGCGCTGAGACGGATCCGCCCGGCCCGGTCGATGGCAACCAGGCTCGGCGTTCCCCGCAGCTGGTAACGCCCCATCGTGATGGGCAGGGCGACCCCTGCGTCGTGGGCATCGACACCGACCGGGAAGGTGATTCGGTACTCGTAGAGGAAGGCCTCGAGCGAGACCGGAGTCATGGCTTCGTGATGTTCGAAGACGCAGTGGAGGCCGAGCACGGTGACGTCGTCACCGAAGACGTGCTGGATGCGCTTGGCCTGCGGCAGCCCGTGGGAGACGCAACCCGGACACAGCATCTGGAACGCCTCGATCACCACGACCTCGCCCCGCAGGTCCGCCAGAGTGAGATTGGCGCCGGTATTGAACCAGCGCGTCACCGCCAACTCAGGGGCGGTGGGGAACTCCGAGAGCGTGTTCACTGTCGGTTTTCGTTCAGGTCGTGTGACGGTCCACGACGCGGGCGGTCACCTCGAAGTCGTAGATCTGGCGGGGCCTGGGATAGGTCCGCTTGCTCTGCGAAAGGCCCAGCTGGACCAGCATCTCGGCCACCTTCAGCAGGGTGTGATCCGTGCTCAGTACCGGAACCCCGTACGGGGACAGGTGCTTGACGAGGTAGTCGTGCAAGCGGGGACCGCCGTAGCCGATGATCACTTCGGCACCGTCCTCGAAGATGGCCTTCCTCGCCTCCTCCAGCGCGGCGCTGAAGACCGGCTCCAGCTCCTCCTCGGTGGCGATCAGCTCGTTGAACCCGGTCGGCGGGACATTGACGTTGCGTATCGACGCTAGCTTGTGTTCGAGGCCGTAGTGCTGGGCGGCGGTGAGCAGCGTGTCCTTGGTGTGATCGATGTCGATCCCGTCGTCGCCCTCCTCCTTGCCGGCGATCACGTAGGAGAACTTGCGCCCCAGCATCGAGGCCACGTGCTGGACGGCGCAGGCCGATCCCATGACCAGGGTGTCGCACAGCTCCCGGGCCGCCTTGACCCCCGGCTCGCCGTTGCAGCGGATGATGACAGCGTCGGCGTCCCCCTCCTGCTCCACCTTCCAAGCCTCGCGGGCGTGGAGGACCGCCACCAGCTCGTTCTCGTAGTTCTGCTCCACGAAATGCACGAACGCGTCGGGGGCGTCGCGGACCACCAGCTCGGTGTCGTCGTTCTTCAGCTCCAGCAGATCCTTGAGCGGCTTGCTCGGATACTCGAGACCCGGGATTCGGAACCCGTTGATCCGGACGATCTTCATCTTCCTGCCCATCCAGCCTCCCGAGCCGGTCCACGGCCCGTCACCTTAGCCAGACCCGGCACTCGCGATCAGCGCCTCACTGGCGACGCTTCTTGCCGAGCCGTTTCTGGATCATTGTCCACACGCCAAGCATCATCACCCCGAGCAGAGCAACTATCCACAACCCCACCAGGATCCCCACTACCCATGTCATGGGCGAGGCCTCTCCCCGACCAAACCGGCAAGAGCTCGGGAGAGGCTGGACAGCCAGGCTGTACCCCGGTATTCGGCAACATCGAACACAAGCCGGACCCTACTCGGCCGTACGTGGACCCTACGGCATGGGGGGCGCCGTATCATGCCCGGCCCCGTTGGTGTATCATAGATGTATGGCTCGTACCAACATCGACATCGACGATGCTGCATGCGCATCGGTGATGCGGCGCTACCGGCTGGATACCAAGCGTGAGGCCGTGAACCTGGCGCTGCGGACCCTGGCCGCCGAACCGCTCGGTCTGGCAGAGGCCCGGGCGATGCGTGGTTCAGGCTGGCAAGGTGACCTCGATGAGATGCGGGCCTCCCGCCGTCTGTGATCCTCGTCGACACCTCCGCCTGGGTGGAATTCTTGCGCGGGACAGAAAGCCCCGTGTGCAATCGCGTGGAGGACCTTCTGGTTAGCGAGATAGCCATCTGCGACGCGATACGCATGGAGGTGCTGGCCGGCGCCCGAAACGAGCAGCATCTTCAGTCCCTGCGCCGCCTGCTGGCAAGAGCCGTAACCCTGCCGACCAGGCCGTCCGACTACGAGGACGCTGCCCTCCTGTACCGTTCGTGCCGGCGCGGCGGAGAGACGGTTCGCAAACTGATCGACTGCCTGATCACCGCGGTTGCTCTGCGGTACGGCATCCAGATCCTCCACGACGATCGCGACTTCGACACCATTGCTCGGCACAGCACCCTAGAGGTAGTGACCACCTCTCAGAGGTGATGTCTCCTAGCTTTGGTTATCTCGTCTAGGACGGCGCCTAGGTCGCGATGGCGCCTACCGATCAGTTCCTCTCGGCCGTAGAAGACGGTGGCTAGGGTCCCGGCCATGGCAGGAGCCGGACATGTGGCGTTGCTGAGAGGGATCAACGTGGGGGGCAGGAATGTTGTCCGCATGGCTGATTTGCGCGCTGCCTTCGAAGACGCCGGATACGCGGCGGTCGGAACATACATCCAGTCCGGCAATGTCCTGTTCGAATCCGCCATACCCCCAACATCGTTGGAGTCTGACATCGAGAGCCTGCTTGCCGACAGATTCGGGCTGTCGGTTGTCGTAGTGGTGCGTTCGCATCGGCAGTACCGCGACGTGGTCGACAGGGCGCCGGACGGGTTCGGCACCGCGCCGGACATCTATCACTCGGATGTGATCTTCCTGAAGGCGCCGCTGTCGAGCCGCGAAGCCATGCGTGTCGTGGATCCGCGTGACGGCGTTGACCAGGTCTGGCCAGGCGAAGGGGTGCTCTACTTCTCGCGCCTCAGCAAGCGGTTGTCGCAGAGCCGGATGAGCCGGATCGCCGGCAGCCCGCTCTATCAGAACATGACCATCCGAAACTGGAGGACAACCACCAAACTGCTGGGGCTCCTCGACCAGCGTGTTGAGAAGGACGAAGCCTGAATCGGCCGATGGCCTTGTCCGGGGGGTGGTTCGGGCCCCTACCCGGTCACCCCGACGAAGGATTGATCACGGCAGGAGAGCGCGGATCGGGGTGGACCTCGAGGGACTCGCCCGCCGTCGCGGTGCGGGCCGGGTCGAACCGGCCCAGGCTCGTCACTCCGAGACCCCGGCCATCAGCAGGCCCAGACGCTGGACGGTCGCTTCCTCCTGGTCCAGCGTTCCCATGATCCGGCCCTCGAACATCACGGCGATCCGGTCCGACAGGCCGATCACCTCGTCGAGGTCCTCCGAGATCAGCAGGATGGCGGTCCCTCCGGCCCGCTGATCCATCAGAACTGTGTGGATGTACTCGGCCGCTCCTATGTCGACCCCGCGGGTCGGCTGGGAAGCGATCAGCAACTCGGGCTCGCCGGACAGCTCCCTGGCAATGACGAGCTTCTGGATGTTCCCACCCGACAGGTTGGCTGTCGGGGTATCCAGCGTGGGGGTCTTGACCGTGAAACGCCGCACCAGATCGGAGCATCCTTCCTCGATCTGCCCGAAGTCGAGGAGCCCGCGGCGGCTGATGGGCGGCCGGTCATGGTCGCAGAGGATGAGGTTCTCCGCGACGCTGAACTCCCCGATGGCGCCGTCCCTCATCCGCTCCTCAGGAATGTATGAGACCCCCAGCCGGCGGATCTCCTTCGGCGTCCGATCGGTCGTCTCGACGCCGTTCATGACCACCTCTCCGGAAACGACCGGGCGCAGACCTGCCAGCGCCTCCGCCAGTTCCCGCTGGCCGTTCCCAGACACGCCGGCGATGCCGACCACCTCTCCGCTGCGAACCTCGAGATCGAAGTCGGTGACTGCCGGAGTGCCCCGGTCACCCAGCACGTTCAGGTCCTTCACCTCGAGCCGCGCCTCGGCCGCATTGGACTCGAGCCGGGTAGGGGCCAGTTGCACCTCACGGCCCACCATCATGTGCGCCAGCTGCTCGCGGCTGGTCTCGGACGGCACGGTGCGTCCCGTCACCCGGCCCCCGCGAAGGACCGTTATCCGGTCGGAGAGGGCCATCACCTCATGCAGCTTGTGGGAGATGAACACCAGGCCACGCCCTCCATCGGTCATCTGACGGAGGGTCACAAACAGGTCGTCCACCTCGGCGGGAGTCAGCACCGAGGTCGGCTCGTCGAGGATGAGCAGGGACACGTCCCTGTAGATCGCCTTCATGATCTCGACCCGCTGCCGCTCGCCCACCGCCAGCTGCCAGATGTAGGCATCGGGATCGACCTGCAGCCCGTATGCGTCCGACAGCTCGCGTATCCGCTCCCGCACGGGTCCCAGATCCTGGAGAAACCGCTTGGCGGGCGGGAGGCCGAGAGCCACGTTCTCGGCCACGGTGAGGGTGGGGACCAGCATGAAGTGCTGGTGGATCATTCCGATTCCCCGGTCGATGGCATCCGACGGGGAGTTGATCGTCGCGGGCTTGCCCGAGATCCTGATCTCTCCCTCGTCGGCGTCGTAGAGCCCGTAGAGGATCTTCATCAGGGTGCTCTTCCCTGCCCCGTTCTCGCCCAGGAGCGTGTGGACCTCGCCGCGCCGCACATCGAAATCCACCGCTTCGTTGGCCACGACGCCAGGGAACCGCTTGGTGATCCCTTCCATCTCCAGGAGAAGGTCGCCCGCTGTGGTCGGCGCCATCGGATCAGTGCCCTCGCTCGAAGGGACGGGTGAGCGCGGACGGCGCTCCGGTGCGGCGGGAGACCAGCACCAGGACCAGGATGGTGAGCACCGCCGGGAACATTCCCACGATGCTGGCCGTGGTCCCGACCACGATCCCCAGCGTCTTCCATTGGAGCACCATGGCTGACACCAGCCCGAAGACCATCGAGCCGGCCATCACCCCGACGGGTCTCCAAGCGCCGAAGTAGACGAGGGCGACGGCGATGAAACCGTGCCCGTTGGTCAGGTTCTGCTGGAAGATCCCGAGCTCGAGGGCAAGCGAGGCCCCTGCCAGTCCGGCCAGGGCGTTACCCGCGAAGATGGTTATGTAACGAGTCCGGTTCACACTCACGCCCAAGCTGTCGGCGGCTTCGGGGGTCTCTCCCACTGCCCGGACATTCATCCCGAACGGGGTGCGGTTGATGACGTACCACATGGCCGGCACCAGCAGGAAGGCCACGTAGACCAGCACATTCTGGTGGAATAGCACCTCCCCCACCCAGGGAAGATCGCCCAGCACAGGAATGGCCAGATCGCCCAGACCATCGATGGGAGTGGGCGTGCCGACCTGCTTCTGGAACAGGAGATCGCTGAGACCGAGCCCGAAGATGAAGATGCCGATCCCGCTGATGCCCTGCTCCGCCTTGAGGGCCAGGGTTACCACCCCGTACACGATTCCCATTAACCCGCCCACCGCCAGGCCGATGACGATCCCCAGCAGCACGCTCTCGGTGCGAAGGGTGGCGTAGTAGGCGCCGTAGGCGCCGAGGAGCATCACCCCTTCCACTCCGAGGTTCAGCACCCCGCTCCGCTGGCCCAGAGTCTCCCCAAGCGCCGCCAGCAGAAACGGAGTCGCGAGGCGGATACCGGCAGCCAGCGTGGCCAGCAGGACCGAGACCGTGAAGAAGTCGCTCACGGCGGCGCCTCCTCCGCCGGGTCCGGGTCCGGCGCCTCGGTGCCGGCGGACGACTCTCGAGCTTCGGCTCTCAGCCGGGCGGCCGTCCTTCCCAACCGGGCCCGAGCCTGCATACTGCCCACCACGAACACCACCACCAGCCCGTTGAGGGCCAGGATCAGTGCGGCCGGGACCTGGACCGCCCGCTGCATGGCGTTGGCGCCCACCAGAAGAGCGCCGAAAAGGAACGAGGCCGGGATCGTCCAGAGGGGGTGGAGCCCGCCGAACAGCGCCGCCACGATGCCGTTGAACCCGGCAGCCCCGGTGAAGGTGGTGGCGCCGCCATCGGTGGCCAGACGGTGCCCTTCACTACCGAACACCAGCGTCACCCCGGCCATGCCGCACATGGCCCCGCTGTACATGAAGGCCAGCACCACGTTGCGCTTCACGGACATCCCGGCGTAGAGGGACGCGAACGGGTTATGCCCGGACGCCCGGAGGCGTAGCCCCTGGGTGGTGCGGAACAGCAGTACGTAGCAGGCCACGGCCATCAAAACGGCTACGACCACGCCCAGGTGGAGCCGGGTACCGCCGGGAAGGATCGGTAGGTCGGCGTTGCCGCTCAACCGCTCCGTGTGGGGGATGCGCGAACCCCGCTCGATCTCGCCGGGGTCCATGAGAGGCCCTCTCAACAGGAGGTTGAGTATCTGGACGGCGATGATGTTGAGCATGATGGTGCTCAGTATTTCATTGACCCCTGCATAGGACTTCAGGGCACCGGCCATCCCGCCCCAGACGGCGCCCCCCAGCGCCCCGAACAGGAAGGCCAGAGGCACGAGCAGGAAGCGGGGAATATCCGGAACCGCGAGGACCAGCAAGGTGGAGAAGATGGCGCCGACGATTATCTGGCCCTCACCCCCGATGTTGATGACACCGGTGCGGAAGGCGACTGTAATGCCGGCCCCCACCAGCAGCAGAGGCATCGCCTTGAGGGCGCTGTTGGCCAGGTTCTTGGTGCCACCGAACGCGCCATCGACCAGCGCTGCATACCCGGTCAGCGGATTCGCTCCAAGGATCAGCAACATGACCGCCCCGATGAGGGCGGCCGCGAGCACCGACCCTATGAGGACACCGGGCCCGGCGAGCCGCGCCAGCAACAGCCTGCGGTTCGGTTTCAGAAGCGCCTCCGTAACGGACGGAACGCGCCGGACAGGATCCGCGGGCCTCGCCGTAGGCCCTGCCCGGCTACGACATCCACCGGATGATCCCGGTGGGGTCGCCGCTCCACTCTCCGGCTACTCGATACCGGTCGAGATCGATCCGTCCGTGATTCCCGCCTGCACGGCATCCGCTGCCTCCCGGACGTCTGCGTCGAGGGCGAAGTTCGGGTTGTAGGCCATGGTCAGACCACCGTTGCTGAAGTCGGCGGTGATGACCCTTCCGTTCATCTCGCCTGCCAGGAGATCCTCGACGATCTGCCCGAGCTGGTAGTCCCAGTTGTAGATCTGGGAGGCCACCACGATTTCCTCTCCGAGGGGCGTCTGATCCGACTGCGAGCCGAACCACAGGACACCGTGCTCCCTGGCTACCCCGGTCGCGCCCACGGTCATCTGCGAAACACCGGTCAGAATATCGGCACCCGCTTCAATGTGGGCCTGCGCCGCCTCCGCGGCCAAAGCGACGTCGCTGAACGAGTCGATGTAGTTGACGTTGACGGTTATCGACGAGTCGACCGAGGCCACACCGGCCACGAACCCGTCAATGTAGGCCTTGATGTCGCCGACCTCGATAGGACCAACCACACCAATGGTGCCTGACTCGGTCAGGTGGGCGGCCATGGCGCCGTTGATGTATCCACCCTGGTCCGACTTAACGCTGTAGGAATACACGTTCGAAAGCCCGAAGGTATCCCGGCTGGTCCCCCAGGCGAAATAGGTGTCGGGGTAGTCCGGGGCGATCTCAGACAGCGAACCGCCGAACTGGGAGCCGTGGGCCAGAACGATGTCGAAGCCGTCCTCCGCGTACCCACGTATCGCGACGGCGGCGTCCTCGATAACGAAGGTCCCGTCGGTGATGTCAACCTCGATGTTGTATTCCTGGCCGAGCCGATTCAGCGAATCGACCATGCTCTGCGTGAATGCCAGATCGTTCGAAGCGCTGGGGCCGACCATGGCGATCCTGATCGGATCGTCGGCTGAACGGCCGGTCTCCTCCTCGGCACAGGCAGACACAGCCAGGGCCAGCACCACCAGCCCCACCGGCCACGAGCGCCGGATCAAAGATCTGATCAAGGTCGTCATACGGTTCTACCTCCTACGGTGCCCCGGTTCCCGATTTCGGGAACCGGTCGATCACCGATCGCCGCAACAGCGAAGGATAGACCCTCGTACCGCCACGCGCCGTGACCGCAGCCCGGCCCCGTAGCCCGCAGCCGGCGATGATGTCGACCTCGTGCCCGCCGCCATGGGTCTCTCAGGTTGCGCGACCGGGCCGGGCGGGACCCTGCGGCGCCCTCGCAACGGTCGAGGTCGAGACTCCGGAGATCCGAGAACATTCCGCCGGCCCGCCCCGTGACCACTCCCCGGGTCGATGGAAAACGGTCCAGGCCATCCCCATCTCGTTCGGCGCCTCGTGGGGACGCCGGTCAATCGCCTCCGGTGGGCAGTGCTTCGTCGCGGGCGGAAGCCGAAGGAGGGACCGGAGCGAAGTAACCGACCACGAGCAGCAGCAGGCCCACTCCCAGGAATGAGACCACCCGCCCGACCGTTCCGGTGTTGCTCAGGTCGAACACGAAAAGCTTGACGACCACGATCACCATCAACGAAGCGCCACCGACCCATACGGTCCGTCGTACGAGACGCACGCCCACCACCATGGCGGCCAGCCCCGCCAGTCCCCAGACGATGGACAGCGAGGCTTGCAAGGTGGTGGAGTCGATCATCGACCCGAAGTCGAAGGGAACACCCGCCCAGTGGTGGACCGTGCGGGCGACGGTCATGGTCAGCAAGGCGATACCCGCCACGGTGAACCCCGGCGCCCAGTTCTCTCCGATCAGTCCGGGGTCCGCGTCATCCAATTCGGTGACGGCCAGCCTCTTCCACGCGAGTATCGGGAGCACGCAGAGGATAATCAGCGCCTCCAGGGGATTGAGGACCGGCAGGTACAGGAGAGGCCGTGGATCGGCGGTCGACGACAGGCCGAGCCACACGAGCCAGCCGGCCGACACGAGGAGTACCGGTCCCGCACAGGCCAGAAGGTAGGTATGGCGGAAGGCGCGCACGGGCCAGAGCCGGTCTCGCCCCCACAAGGTGACCCCGACTCCGGCGAGGAGCACCGCCAGGGCAGCGGAAGCCGGCCAGATCCCGTCGGCGACCCGGTCCACCTGCCAGTAGACCTCCCTCCCAAGCAGCGCTGCCAGAATCCAGTATCCGCCGGTATGCATGGCGACGGTGTTCCCCGGCAATTCACTCCCCCGCCGGCGCAGAACCAGGTAGTAAACCGCCAGGGCGGCGATCCAAGCCGCCCAGCCATGATTGGCGAACGGATGATCCTGATCACCGAGCGAGCGGAGAAAACCGAGACCCACGGCCGGGAGGATCAGCAACACCAGCGAATCGAGACGCGGCCACTTCACCAGTGGCGCTAGGAGTACCGTCCCACCGAGGGACAACGTGACGAACGCCAACGCCACATTCGTTACGTACACATCCGCAAACTGGCCGGTTATCTCGACCAACCCACCGGCCAGCCACCAGCCGATCCCCCACCACAGTGCGATCTGCACGGGTTCCACATCGCCCCAAATACGGTGCTCGGCCCGTTCGAGCAACCGAGCCGTCATCAGTCCCCCAACCATGATTACAACGGTCCACAGAAAGTAGTTGTTGAATACCGGCGGCGTGGATGGCGTGTACGGGAGTGACCGGGCGAGAAACACTGCGAGGGCAAGGCCGGCCAGTAACTGTAGGATACTGCCGGCCCAAACGGGTGGATGACGTTCTTGCCGTATCCCTATCCAAACCGATACCAAACCGAGTGCTACCCAAGCTGCTGAGACGTACTCGATATCCATGGCCAACATCGCGGCGAGCGCGAGTAAACCCATACCCGCCACCAGATAGGTTTCGCTCAAGACGTGTCGCAAGCCGGTTCTGCCGGAGGAACGCCGCATTGCTTCTGACAGGACTGTATAAACCAGCGCCAATCCAATACTAGTTACGACAGGTCCGAAATCGACATTGTCAACCAGAAACGAAAGAACCCCGGAATAGTATCTTCCACCCGAGTACGGTAAGGCATCAACGACAAAAGACACTAGAGTGACAGCTCCGAAACCTTGGAGTGTACATCCACCCCAAGTAAACAGATTGTGTGATCTTCTAGTGCCGAACCAGACCAGAACAGCGCCCTGGACTGTCCACACGATCGAGATATATTGGCTGTCGAGAGCTAGCGGAATTGCTATCGCGAAAAAGGCGGCTGCTAGAGCCCAAGAGACCTCTTGGAATACGAGCCATCCTCTACCGAACCTGCGAGCAATAACTGCAAATGCAAGGTGGACGATCGCCAGGACCAGCGCGCTGGTAGCCACGCCGTAGTCGAAGTGGTTGGTTAGAACATATTGGAACCCAAGCCCGACGAAAGGAAGACCGAGAATGAGTGGACTCATCGTCGGGTCTTTGATATCGGGAACTCGCCGGTCTGCAGACATCAGCGGAATCGTCATGTACAGGAGCACGAGTACCGCGATCAGGGGCTGTGTCGTCGGCCAGTGTTCGGTCTCGTATCTGGTCAGGAGCCAGAAGGCTGTCAACCCGACGGTAAAACCGAGACCCAGCAGGTTCAACTCGGGCCACACCTTGAACCGGGCCAACACGACGATCGCCACGCTCAGGATCGTGTAGAAGCCGAACACGACAACATGATCCTCTGAGTCCGAGTAGGCCAGGATCGGCGCCAGGAAACCGCCGATTATCCCGAGCACCGCCAGGGATCGGGAGTCCTGGGCGACGGCTAGGACCCCGGCGACCACCGTTATGACGATGACGGCCACCGCGGCGCCTGACGGCGGCAGAAGACCGTACACCGCGTGGGCAACGTACGTTGTCAGGTAGAGGACCGCTATCCCTCCCCCGGACAGGCTGAGACCGTAGATCGCGTTACGCGTCCGGACACGCCACCCCACAACCAGCAACGCCACTCCGAACAGCGCCGCCGCGATCAGCCGCACCTCGACACCTAGGGTGATCCATCCCTGCTCGACCGCCAAGACCAGCAGGAATCCCAGGCCGAGCAGCGAGATAATCACCCCGACCTTGACGGGCACGTTGCCCGTGGTGAACCACGACTTGACCAGGCCGAAGAATCCGGAGATCCACTCGGACACACGATCCCGGTCGGCACGGGGCGCGGTGCGGGTCGGCGCCGCGCCACCAGCCGGGTACGGCCTCGGCGAAGGCGCCGCTCCAGGCTCGTCAGGTACCGGTTCTACGAGGCGAGGTTCGTGCTCTATACGACGGCCTTCGGACTCGGCGGGAACATCCTCAGATTCGACCGGAGGCGGTAAGGCACTGGACGAACCTGCCGGAGGGATCGGCGCCGGTGGTCGGCTGTACACAGGCTCGCCAGGGACCGCACGCTCGGCTTCAGGAACATCTCCCGGGCCGCCGTCCGCCTTCTCGACCGCCGCCAGCCTACGTTCGAGCATGGTCAAGCGGTCGAGGACACCCGGCTCCTGACGCAGGCTACGAGTCTGCTCGAATCCCGCGAGCCGTTTGTCGATCTGCTCGATCCGGGCCGAGAGCCGCCCGAGCCGGGAGGCGACGACGAGACTGACGACGAAGGCAACTACACCGCCACCGAACAGTAGGAGGCCGAGGAAAATGATGCCTGCCAGGTGATCCTCCGCGTTAGTGGTGAACACACTACTGCCCTGATCCGGCAGTCCCCCTACCCATACCCGAGGCGACGAGAACGCGAAGATCGCAGAGATACACCCCACCCCGGCCGGCCCGTCCCCCGGCCACCACCTGCATCAGTCGGAGCCCGGTCCGCTACTCCACCCTCCCCCGGTCCGCTCCCGAATCTATCCAGGTCGGCGGTACGGTGGGCCGAGACGAGCTTGCACTCGTGAGAGACGCCGAAGTCATCAAGCGCTCGGCAGCCCTCCGCATGGTCGGCCAGTCGAAATCTCTGCCCAACATCCGGATGATCGCGCTTCCCTCAGGATGTCGGAGCTTGCTCGGGCGTCCCCGAGCCACCGGGCGGGCCGGCGTTCAGGGCTGTGCGGATGGGTGGTCCGCTACGAGGCGGATCGCCCTTTCCAGGGACTCCTGGGAGAAGCCGATTCTCGTGCCGGCGAAGTCGGGGCCGCGGGTGGCGTCCAGGGCGAGGCGGGAGGTGGTGCCCTCCAGGGAGGACGAAGGATCGAGCGGACTTCCGGGAAGGCCTTCCACCACGAACAGGTCCTCAGCGGGCTGGAAGTGGGCAGCCAGCGCCCAGAGCACTTCGGAGTCGTCGGTGATGTCGACGTCTTCGTCCACGGCCACGACGGTCTTAAGGTAGGGATCCCAACCCAGCAACCCCAACATCACCTGGCGCGCCTGGCCCACCCGCTGCGGGCGGACCTGGACGTAGCAGTGGAAGTGGCTGCCCGAGTTGGGGTAGTGGAGGGCTACAACCTCGGGGAAGCGAGCCTTGAGCTTGGCGGCCATCTCCGACTCCCTGGGGATCCGCGACAGGTTGAGATGCTCGGCCGAGTTGCCGCCCACGATGTCCAGCAGGATCGGGTCACGGCGTCTGGCCATCACCTCGACCCGGAACAGGCTGTTGGTGGACCGATCCGAGGAGTAGCCGGTGAACTCGCCGAACGGTCCCTCCTCGACCGAGACACCGGGCTCGATCACCCCTTCGAACAGGAAGTCAGCGGTGGCCGGCACCCTGATCCCGTACTTCGGGCTGCGCACCACCTCCAGCGGAGCGCCGAACAGGCCGCCCGCCACGTCACGCTCATCGACGGCCATCGGCACCCGTGCGGAAGCGGCCAGCATGAAGAGCGGATGGCCCCCCAGCACCATGGCCACGCGGAGCGGTTCACCCCTGGCCTCGGCGGCCTTCATCAGACGCCAAAGGTCGCCTCGGGAGTGGAGGCTGGTAGCGAAGGCGGTCGGCGAATGAACCATGGCTCGGTGGTAGCTGAGGTTGCCCACCCCGTCCTCGTCCTCGGCCACGACGATCCCGCTCGTGATGTAGGGGGCGCGGTCGGTCTCGAAGTGGGTGAGCATGGGGAAGTCCCGCAGGTCTATCCCGTCCGCTTCGACCACCCGATCCAGAACCGGCCCCTCCCCCATGTCCACCGGCTCGATCAGGTTGCCGGCCCGAGCCTGGAAGTCCCGGTGAAGGTGGCGCTGCTCGCTACCCAGGATGGTGGCCACCCGTCGGCGGCAGGCGAACACGTTGGTGACCACGTCATAAGGAACACCCGCGACATCCCGGAGACGCAGCATCTCGCGCCGACCGGCGGCAGCCATCCGCCACACGATCGCCGCTACATCCTGGGAGTCGATCACCGGCTCTGCGACATCCAGGAGATCCTGCGGATGGGTGCGGCCGTAGGCCGCCAGGAAGTCGTGCAGGTCCTGGCTGCCGGTGAAGTCGGGATTGCTCACCGGGTCGGCTCCGGGATGGGGACCGTCGAGGGCACGGGTGGACTACTTATCGATCCGGCTGCGCTAGTCGATCGGGCGGCCGTGGCTGCCGGCGGCCAGTTGGGCCTTGGCGGTCTCCACCGACTCGGGCGGCGCAGTGGGCTGGACACCGACCAGCCGGGCGATGTTGTTGCCCATGTAGTCCTCGAGTTGGTCCTCGCCGATGCCCAGTCCCTGGGGAGGCTCGTGGCACAACACCTCGAGATGGGTGAGCCACATGCCGGGGTCGTTGGGCGGGGAGTCGGTCCCGAACACGAGACGGTCGCGGGGCATCTCCTTGGCGAACTCCACGATCCGGGACTGGAGCAGCCAGCCCGACTCGCCGTAGACGTTGGGGGAGTCCATGATCATCCAGAAGGCCTCAAAGCAGTACACGCCCCCGGTCTGCACACCGAAGTGACCGATGATGAAGTTCACGTTGGGGAACTCGCGGATGATGGGATAGAACTGGGTGGGGATCGAGTACGGACCGTCACCGGTGTGGAGCAGCACCACCACGCCGAGCTCGTCGCATTTTCGTAGCGCCGGGCGGAGCCAGTCGAGGGCCCGGTCGGGGCGGTAGGCATGCATGTTGGCGTGCAGCTTCATCATCTTGAAGCCGTACTCCTTGACGTGGAACTCGAGTTCGGCGGCGCCGTTGTCCGGCCCGAACCGGGGGTTGTAGTTGAAATTCCCGATGAAGCGGTCCGGGTACTTCT
The DNA here is from genome assembly GCF_965221825.1 of Candidatus Spongiisocius sp. GTDB lineage: Bacteria > Actinomycetota > Acidimicrobiia > Spongiisociales > Spongiisociaceae > Spongiisocius. The sequence goes on along the minus strand of NZ_OZ244917.1, from coordinate 3,365,846 downwards.
GGGTGAGTTCTGCGATGTAGGCCATGTAGTCGCGGACACCCTCGCGACCTCCCCGGCCGCCCTCATTCCATACGGTGTTGCCCGGAGGCGGCTGGATGAAGCCCATGTCGATCCGGCGGGGCTTGCCGTTGATCCAGTAGGGACCGTCCATCATCTCTAGCATGCGCTCCCCGTTGAACGGCTCCCCCGTGTGGCGCCATGCCTGGTCGACCACGTTGGTGGGATGGAGATGGGTATCGATGATCACGTTGCGGCTTCCTCCCGGCTCGCCCAAGACAGTTCGGCAGTCCGGATCAGACTAGCTACCGGCCTATGAGCCGAGTCCGCACCCGTGTCGGCGCGAATGCGAAAGACTCACGGGACAGGTCGGGCTTCAGGGATGCGGATTTCAGGCTGTGATCGCGGCGCGCAGCCTGGGCACGGCAAGGGCCAGCAGGAGGATGAACAACATCGGTAGGGCCGCGGTCAGGCTCAGCCATCCGTATCCGACGGTGCCCATCAGCACGCCTGAGCTCACACTTCCCGCCATGACCATCGTCCACACCGCAGAGTCTGCCCATCCCTCCACGACCGGACGGACATCGGGAGGAGCGGAGGAGAAGAGCATCGAACTGGCCGCGATGAAGGAGCAACTCCAACCCAGTCCGAGCACGAACAGTCCCGTGGTCAGAGCGAAGAGGCCGTCGTATGGCGCGGTGCCCGACAGGAAGAGGGAAACCACGGTAAGGCCCATACCGATCCCCACCATCGGAACGCGCCCCAGACGGTCGACCAACCGGCCCACGAGGGGGGCGAAGGCGAACATCCCCACCGCGTGGACCGAGAGCACCATGCCCACCGCGTCGAGGCCGTAGCCGGCATCCTCGATGCGGAGCGGGGTTGCTGTCATCAGCAGGACCATGGCGCCTTGCGCCGACAGCAGGGCCAGGATGGATATCTGGACGGACGGCAGGCGCAGGGCGGCGCCCACCGATCCGCCTTGCTCGGGACGGACGGCCGAGGTCACCGCCACCCGGGAAGGATCGGGGCGCAGCCCGAACCAGAGGATCGACCAGCACACCAGGAACGCCACGGTGGCCAGCAGGAAGGCCCCACCGTAGGGAGTGCCCAGCCTCTCCTGCGCCAGGTCACCCACCCAGTCCACCAGGTTGGCGCCCACCACGGAGCCGCCGGTGCCCGACCACACCACGATCCCGACCGCCTTCCCCTCCTCGGATACCTCGGCCAGTTCGGCGGCGACATAGCGGGCCAGATGGATAGAGCCGACACCTCCTCCCACCAGGATCGCCCCTCCAACCAGCATCCAGTACTGACCGGTCACCACCCCAAGGAGCTCCAACGCCGCTCCACAGGCGGAGACCGGCGGGCCCACCACCATGATGAACCGCCGCCCGTAGCGGGTGCTCACCCGTCCCAGCACGTTGGTGCCCAGCGCCTGGCCCAGGGCACCGGCTGCCAGCGGGATCCCCGCCAGCAGGGTGGACCCGCTCAGGGAACGGGCCGCCACGGTCGCCACGGTGAGGGTGGCGACGAAGGCGAGCCAGGCCAGGACCGCCCCCGAGAAGAGCACGTAGACCAGCCGGCGGCGCACGGCTGAGAGGTCGGAGCGGGTGGTCCGGCGCAGCACTACTCCACGGTCCGGTCACCCGCCAATGGAACACGGAGCGTCGCCACAACCCCATCCACCCGCTGGGTGCTCTTTCCGACCATGCGGGCGCGTCCGCCGGATCCGACCAGTGCTACGCCGCCGGTCTCCAACAGGAGGGTTGCGCCATGCTGCGTGTAGTCGAGCACCATCTTCAGGCCTAGCCCACGGTCCGGGTCGGCCGTGGCCGACACTCCCCCTTGGAAAACCCATCGCACAGCCTGCCGCTCGTCAATGTCCGGGTACAGGTGGAACAGGCTGCCGTGGATGCCCTGTCCGCGATCCCGGATCACTACTTGTAGGTGATCGCCGGTTCTCTCGACCGCGCACCAACCCTTGCCTTCGCCGGAGTGATACACGGCGTTGTCCGCCAGCTCTCTCACCATGATCAACAATCGCCGCGGGTCGTCCACCATGGTCCCGACCAGGTTTCCGATCTTCAGCATCACCGCGCCCACGGTGGCGTGGTCGAAGGCCGACTGATGGAGTACGGTCATCCAGGAATGAAGGCCTGCGAGGCGGGAACCAGCACCCCGAGAATGATCTTCAGCTCGGAAATGGCCTGCCCGGGAGGCAAAGGACAATCGTTCTCGTCGGTGATGCGACCCTGCCAATACCTACCCTGATACTTGAGACCGGCGGCGAAGGCGTAACAGGTAACGAACGCACCTGCTTCCTCCGCGGTCCACGCCATCACCCGGCAGGGAAAGTCGGGATAGGGCTCGCAGGCGAGCGTGGTTGGAGTGTCCCAATCCCAGCGGTACACATCGTCGTCCGCCAGTGTTTCGAGCCATCGCACGGCCTCCGACTCGGCCTCGGCGCGGGAGCGGAAGGCACGGGTCTCCATGCCCGGTCAGGATAGTGGCCGGCCAATCCTGCCCAAGCCTTACCGTTCCATCACCCTCAAGGTTGCCCGGCGCCGACCGACAGCGGCCCAAGATGGTCCCCGTCGGTAACGATCTCAGCAGAGCCACACGCGCGCAGCGTCTCGTTCACACCGGGCACGAAGATCAGAAGACCCGCGACAGGTCCGGCCGCGCTGTCGGATGCGGCTCACCGGATGCGGTCGGCAACCGCCGCACCGACCTCGTCGGTGGTGTTGGTCCCGCCCATATCTCGGGTACTCACCTCGCCCTCGGCCAGCACCTCCACGATCGCCGCGCCCACGGCTTCGGCCGCTTGGTGCTCGCCGAGGTGGTCCAGCATCATCCGGGTCGCTTCGATCGAGGCGATCGGGTTCACACGCCGCTGCCCCGTGTACTTGGGCGCCGAGCCGTGGATCGGCTCGAACATCGAGGGGAACCTACGTTCCGGGTCGATGTTGCCACCGGCGGCGAAGCCCATACCCCCCTGGAGCATGGCGCCGAGATCCGTGATGATGTCCCCGAACAGGTTGGAGGCCACCACCACATCGAACCACTCGGGGTTCTTCACCATCCACATCGACAGGGCGTCCACCAGCGCCATGTCCGTCTCGACATCCGGGTAGCCGGCCGCCACCTCGTCGAACACCGTGTCCCAGAACACCATCGAGTAGTTGAGGGCGTTGGACTTGGTGCAGTTGGTGACCCGTCCGACCGGAGCCTCGGATCCGAGCTTGGAGCGCTGCCGGGCCAGTTCGAAGGAGTAACGCATGACCCGCTCGCACCCCTTGTGGGTAAACACCGCGGTCTGCAAGGCCACCGCGTCGGGGGTACCGGCCTTGAAGACCCCTCCCTGCGCCGCGTACTCACCCTCGGTGTTCTCCCGCACCACCACCATGTCCAGCGTCTCGGGCGTCGCGGTCCGGATCGGTGTGCCTACACCGGGGTACAGCCGGATGGGACGCAGGTTGACATACTGGTCGAACCCGCGCCGTATCCCCAGGATCAACTCGAGCGACAGGTGATCGGGCACCTTGGACACGTCACCCACCGACCCGAGGAAGATCGCGTCGAACCCGGCCAGGACTTCGAGGTAGTCGGCCGGCATCATCGTCCCGTCGGCCAGGTAGCGGTCACACCCCCAGTCGAACCACTCCGTCTCGACATCGAAGCGGTAGCACCGCGCCGCGGCGCGAAGAGCACGCTCGGCCTCCTCCGAGACCTCCGGACCCACACCATCCGCCGGGATCACAGCTATCCGATACATGCCCGACACCTCTCGCTCGCCCATCACCCGCGGCACCGTAACACCACCGGACAGGACTGATAAAACCGTAGAGGCGGCAGCGCGAGAACTCCCAAGGCTCGTCGCGACATCTAGTGGCAACGGACATGGACTCCGTGATCACCAGAGGCGGCGCACTCCGTAGCCATCGAAGAGCGACTCAACGGATACGAGCACCAGATCGCGTGACATCGCCTGGGCGATGAGCATACGGTCAAAAGGATCCCGATGCGGGCCCGGAAGAAGCCCGGCCCGTGCGGCATCCTCGACCGTCACGGGGAGCTCCTCGAACCCCTCACCTGCGATGGCGCCCGCGATGTCGTTCGCCAGGGCCGCAGCATCCGGCAACTTACCCAGACGGTACTTGGTCGTGATCTCCCAAGCCGATGCGGTGCTGATCAACTTGCGGTTCTATCCGTCCCCGATAGCGAGCCGGACCGCCGCCGGCATCCGGGAGCTACCCGCGAGCCACCAGAGAAACGCGTGGGTATCCAGCAGCAACGTCAAAGGCGTGATGTCTCCCAGTCGTCCAATACCTCGTCCGGCAGGGGATCGAAGAAGCTGTCGCTAATCGTTATCCGTCCCTTCCAGGACCCGAACTGCGGTCTGCCGCGCCGTGTGCAGGGCACCAGCCGCGCCACCGGCTTGCCGTTACGGGCGATGATGACCTCCTCTCCCTCCTCTACCTGCGCCAAGAGGCGTGAGAGATGAGTCTTTGCTTCGTGAACGTTCACCGTTGCCATTTCGGATACCCCTTGTTAAGTCCCAGCTGGTCGACAACCGTTGCTCAGAGGGCGGTTGGACCCCGCGCGTCATATTCTCGACTTTCCTAGTCAAGTATGTGACTAAGCGGTAGATCAGCCAAGCGTCGGATCATCCGGTGTGTGGCTCGGGGGCCAGGTACCGAAGGGCGGCCAGGGCGTAGATGCGGGCGGCCTGGTGGACACCGTGGAAGCTCAGGCGTTCGTTGGGGGCGTGGGCCCGTGGCACCAGACCGGGTCCGAAGGCCGCCACCGTGGGGATGCCGGCGATGCCCTGGAAGCTGAGAGCATCGGTGGCGCCGGGGAAGACAGCCGGCTCCACGCGCTTGCCGAGCACGCGGTGAGAGGCGTGCTGGAGGGCGATCACCGCCGGATGGTCGGCCGGCATCTCGGTGGCCTCGCTGCAACCCACCATCTCAAGCGCGGCGTCGAGACGGGGGTTCTCGGCCATCGCCTCATCCAGGAACCTTTCCAGGTCGGCCGTGATGCTCCGCCGGGTCATGCCCGGTACCAGGCGGATGTCCGAGGAGAACCGGGCTCTGCCCGGGTAGACCCCGTAGAAGACCCCGCCCTCGACCATCACCCCGATGTTCACGGTCGGTCGAGTGCCCCCGACGTGATAGGGCCGGTAGGTGAGGCGGTCGAGCAACTCGGCGTGCATCTTGGCGATCAGCCAGGCCATCTCCACGGTGGCGTTGACCGGATCGAAGCGGTCGGACACGCTGGAGTGCATCTGGGTTCCCACCACCTCGATGTCGAAGAGGGCGGACCCTCGGGAGACTACGCCGATGCTCTCCCACTCCCTGGTCACTCCGCACGGCTCGCCGATGATGGCGGCATCCGCCCCCAGGTGACCCTGTTCGGCGAGCCACTTAGAACCTAGGGTCGAACCTCCCTCTTCATCCGCGGTCAGGACCAGAGTCAGCTCTCCGGCCCAGCCGCCGACTCGGGCCAGGGCCGCTCCCGCATAGACAATGGAGGCGATGGCGGCCTTCATGTCTCCCGAACCCAGGCCATGGAGGACGCCGCCGAAGACGGCCGGGTCGTACGGATGGACTCGCCACCGGGACAGGTCGCCGGGGGGCTTGGTGTCGAGATGGCCGGACAGGATCAGGGTCTTGCCGGGGCCGTGGCCGGGAATGCGAACCACCAGGTTGGGGCGGGAGGGCTCGGCGCTCAGCACCGTGATGTCGCCAACCCCCAGGTCCTCCAACCTCTCCCGGACCAGTCGGGCAACCGCGCGCTCGTCGCCGGGCGGGGTGGGGCTGGGGGTGGCGATAAGGCGCCGCGCGAAGGCCAGTTGATCCCCGGCGGTGTCCTTGAGGAAGGCAAGCACCGCCCGCTCGGGGTGCCCGGGGGCGCCGCCGGACTCCGGCACCGGCTCGGTCACATCGCCGCCCGGTCGTGCGGGTAGAGGGGCCTCGGCGCGTGCCTGAACTCCAGGCCTTCCAGCCTCGGGGTGCTCGGACCGGGCAGATCCAGGGTGACGGCCTCGGGCGCCGATCCGGGGAAGTTGGCCCGGTAATCGCTGCACGACCGCACGATGAGCACGTCCGCCCGGTCGGGCTCGAGGCCGGCATGCCGCCAGGTGGCGGGATCGGCGGTGATCGAGGGCGCCGAGCTGACGAGCATGTGATGGTTGCCGGTGGTGATTACCGCCCATTCACCCATCGACACCTCTCGCCCGGTGAAGGACCGTCCCGTGAGCCGGTAGGCACCCGAACCTGCAGCCGTGACAGTACCTTCGACTTCGACCGGAACCACAGATCTCTCGAAGACGCCTCCGACCGGAAGCCGGACCCGCTCTCCGACGTTGCTACCGCACCGGCGAGCCGCCTCGGGATCGAGAATCGAGTGGAGCACGACCAGATCGGGGGCGTGACGGGCCGCCCCGGTCGCCATCACGGGATCGTCGCCCGGCGCTCCGGCGGTGGGGCAGTCGGCGGTGTGGGCCATTATGAAGGGTCGGCAATCCGATTCCCGGGCCGCCCCGAAGGCCGCCTCCGGACGCATCAGGCGGGGCGTGGTCATGCGGTCGCGCCTGTCCCACACCTCGCCGGCCAGCTCCTCGGCCAGCGATCCGGCGCCCGCCGGGTCGCCATCGGTGACCGCTAGCACCCCCAGGCCGAGCTCGGGCACATCGAGCCAGGGCTGGACCGGGAACAACGACACGTCCAGGACAGGGCCCGCGGTCCGGGAGTCGGCCAGGCCTCGGACCTCGGACATTGGCCCGTTATCGGTTCGCATGCCCTCCGCCGGGACCAGCATGGGCCGCTTGGCCAGGGCCACGGTCGGCGCGATCTCGTCCCGGACTGTATTGACGACCAGGCGGGCGATCCTCGCACCGGTCGAGGCCATGTCGACATGCGGCTCGGTGTGGTACCCGACCATGATGTCGGCGAGCTCGACCATCCGCTCCGTCACGTTGGCATGGAGGTCCAGGCAAACCCCGAGCGGGACGGACCCGATCCGGCAGCGGGCCACTTCGATCAGCGCTGCGTCGGCATCGAAGGTCGTCCCGGCCACCATCGCGCCGTGGAGCGACAGCACCAGCCCGTCGAGCGGCAGGGCTCGGGCCAACTCGCCGTCGAGCAATCCGGCCAGGTACTCGAACGTCTCCTCAGTGACCCGGCCCGACGGAAGCGCCCAAGCGGCGAGCAGCGGGACCGGCTCGGCTCCCAGCTCCTCGAGCCCTACGATCGCCCCGGCGAACTCGGTGTTCGTACCGGCCAGGGACCGGAACGCGTCCTCGCCCACGAGGACGGTGTAGTCCTCCCGCACTGTCTGCTTGGGGCTGAAGGTGTTGGTCTCCTGAACCAGGGATGCCACGCCGATGCGGGGACGCTTCACCCGTCTACCCCGGTGGTGAGAGCGGCACCGGCTGGTTCGACTCGGCCGAGCGCTTGGCCGCGTCCACGATTGCGTGGGCGTTGCGGGCCATTTCGAGCGTCACCTCGGGGGGACGACCGTCCAGCACCGCCCGGATGAAGTGGTCCAGCGAAGCGGCCAGGTCGCCGCGCACGCGGTCGAGGCTCACCGGCCAGTGGGTCAGGTCGGGATGCGTGAACCCCTCGCGGTCCGCTATCGCGAGACCGTGATTGGAGCCGTCCACGAAGACTCCTCCCCCGGTCCCTACCAGTTGAAGGGACGCGTCCAGCAGCGCCGGGACGGTGGGCGGCAGCACCCAGCTGATCTCGAGCGAACCGATGACCCCATTCTCGAACCGCACCAGCACCATGGCCGCGTCATCGTGTCCGTAGGGGGCCGACCGGCGGGAGATGGTCTCCGCGTACACCCTGGCGACCGGGGAATCCGCCAGCCAAGCCATCACATCCAGGTCATGGATACCGGTGGAGATCAGCAGATCGGTCCAGACGCCATATATATCCGCGCCCAGCGATGAGCCGCGGCGGCGAGCGAAGACGGTGTGGACATCGCCCATGCGCCCGGAGGCGACCGCGGCCTTCGCCTCCGCGTAGCGGGGGTCGAAGCGCAGGATGAAGTTGACCATGGTCAGCACACCGGTCTCTTCGAGATCCCGGATCAGGCGGTCGGCGCCGGCCAGCGAGGGCGCCAGAGGCTTCTCCAGCAACAGGTGCTTTCCGGCCCTGGCCAGCTCCATTGCGATCGGGTGGCGATGGTGCTCCGGCACGGCTACCGACGCGGCGGTGAGATCGCATCTCTCCAGCAGGTCACCGACATCGGTGAACCAGGGCACGCCGAGCTGCTCCCCCACCTCCCGGGCCGCCTCGGGGTTGGCGTCGACCACCCCCACCAGGTCCGCCAGCGGATGCTCGGCGTAGATGCGGGCATGGAGCGAGCCGATCATCCCCGTCCCGACCACGGCGGTGCGTAACCGGTCCATCACAGGGCCCCGGCAGGAGCGAATACCCGGTCGTGGCCGGGCATCACCCGGGTGGGCGCCAACGACTGGAGCCGGTCGAGGCTGGCGTTCAGCCCCCGGAGCTGGTCGTCGGAATACCAGTGGGAGAAGGTCCGCTCCGAGTACTCGCGGCGGGTCATGACCGTGTCACCGGCCACGAGCACTCGTTCTCCCGAGTATGACTCGGCCATCACGCTGATGTGGCCCGGCGTGTGGCCCGGGGTGGAGATCGCCACGAGGCCGGGCATGATCTCCAGCTCGCCGCCCCGCGGCACCTCGATCAGGTCACCCATGACCGCCAGCCGCCGCTCCGTCTCCTCCGGCCCATAGATCTCCTCGCAGAAGTCGACCTCGCCCTGGCCCATCACCAAGTCGGCGCCGGGAATCCGGAAGGCGCTGCCCATGTGGTCGTGATGGCAGTGGGTACAGACCACGTAGTCGATGTCGGCCGGAGTGAGTCCGAAGCGGGCCAGGCCGATGCCCAGCTGACCGTAGAAGCCGGTGTGGTGGTTGCCCGGGTCCACCAGGACGTTCTTGGGCCCCCGGATCAGCACGGTGGTGGAAACCGGCAGGAAACCCAGGTTGGAGTCGAACAGGCTGGATTCGGCCGGGTCGATGCCCATCATCCGCTCCATACGGTCCAGCACCGCCTCCGTGTCGGCGGCGAAGTGGTAGACCACCTCGTCATCCAGCAGGCTGAATCTCAGCACCACCGGCTGTATCACCACGTCTATCTGATTCGGCATCTACCCTGCCTCCCTTCGCTCAGATCGGACCGGTGTCTCATCGTTCCACTCCCGCCGTGATGACCTCGGTGATGTTCCGCCCGAAGAAGGCCGTGATGAGGATCACGGGCAGCGCGGTCATCACGGTGGCCGCTGCTAGCTGGCCGATCTCGATGTCCATCGTAGAGCGGAACAGCCCCAGCGTGACGGTGAGCATCGACAGGTTGGAGGTGAAGAGCAGCGGGGTCAGGAACTCCACCCAGGCCAGGACGAACCCTAGGAGCAACCCGGCGAAGATGCCCGGTCGGAGCAGCGGTAGGACGATGCGGAAGATCAGCTGCGGAAGGCCCGCGCCGTCGATGAGGGCCATCTCCTCCACCGCGACCGGGATGGACCGGACGAACGACCCCATGATCCAGACCATGAACGGGAGGGTGAAGGCGACGTACGGCAGGACCAGGCCGATGTAGGTGTCGTAGAGACCCAGCTGCACCACGGTGATGAAGAGCGGCATGACGAACAGGAGGGTGGGCAGCACGTAGATGGCCGCGAATCCGCCCAGGATCAGGCGGCGGCCCGGCACCCGCATGCGGTTGAGGGCGTAGGCGGCCGGCACGGCGATCGCCACCGTCACCACTGCGGTCGTGACCGCCACCACCAGGCTGTTGACCATCGACTCGGCGACCGGGACACCCGAGGAGGCGGAGAAGATCCGGGTGTAGTGCTCGGTGGTTATGTAGGTGGGGACAAACGCCACGTCGGCGGAGCGGATGTCCCGCTCGGTCTGGGTGCTGGTCAGGATGATGCCGTAGAGCGGGAAGGCCATCACGATGAGCACCACCGCCGCCCCGATATACGTCGCGGCCCGCCGGAGGGCGCGTCCCGGAGCGGCGGCGATCACGTTCACGCCCCCGCCAGCCTTCTGGCCCGGACCAGCATCCAGCCGAGCCCGGCGATGGCCAGCACCGTCAAGGCCGAGAGAAGGTAGGCCGTGGCCGCTGCGCTCCCGAAGTCGAACTGCTCGAAACCTTGACGGTAGACCAGAAAGTTGAGGGTGGTGGTGGCCCGGCTGGGTCCTCCCCTGGTGAGGACGAATATGGTGTCGAACACCTTCATCGCCCAGACGAACAGGAAGATCGTCACCGGTATGACTACCGGCAACATGAGCGGCAGCGTTACGTAGCGCAGCGTCCGCCACGACCCCGCCCCGTCGATGGCGGCGGCCTCCTTGACGGTCCGGGGAACGATCTGGAGCCCGGCCAGCAGGAAGATGGTGGCGAAGGGAATCCAGCGCCAGACCTCGGCGATCAGCACCGAATGGAGGGCGATGGTCTGCCCGCCCAGCCAGATGATGTCCCCCTCGCCTCCGAAGGCCCTGATCAACCCGTTGAGGAAACCGAACTCGGCGTGGAACATCTGGACCCAGAGCACCCCGGAGGCCACCGGCGGTACCGCCCAGGGAAGGAGTACGGTCACCCGGAGCAGGCCCCGTCCCAGGAAGGTCTTGCTAAGCAGGAGGGCGATTCCGAACGAAAGGACGACGGTCACCAGGCAGAGCATCACCCCGAAGTAGAGGGTTATCCAGGTGGCCTCCCAGAACTTCCCGCTTCCGAGCTGGTTGATGAAGTTGTCGAGGCCGGCGAACCGGACGATCCGGAACCGGGGGGACAGGTCGATGTCCGACAGGCTGTACGCGACCGTGGTGATGGCCGGGTACGCGTACACGCCGGCCACGATCAACACCGCCGGGGCCACCAGGGCAATTGCTGCCCGGCGACCCCGGCGGCTCACTGTCCGGATTGTCTTCTCCGCCCGGACTTCTCCAGTCATGTCATGAGGGAGGCGGCGGGAGATTACTCCTCGTCCTGCCTCCGGGCCTCGGTCGCGGCCGCCGCCGCGTCGTCCAGCGCCTGCTTGGGCGACTTGTTGCCCGCCAGCACCTCGTGGATCTCGTCCGCCAGCATCTGCGTCCAGCGGGGACGGTCCTCGGACCACCCACCGTCCACCGGATACTCGTATGCCTTGGCGAGAGCCGGGTAGAACGGGAAGGCCTCCACGATGTCGGGCTCCTGCAGCACACCCGAGTAGATGGACCCCCATCCGCCCAGGGCCACCACTCGCTGGCCTTCGCGGGAGGTGATGAGCTCGATCAGGCGCCAGGCCTCGTCCTTGTTCTCGGCGTACACCGGGACGCCGAAGAACTCCGATCCGTCCACCGAGCCACTGGTGACCACCGCCGGGTTGGGGGCGAAGGCGCTATGACCGGCGATCTGGGAGGCATCCGGAATGGCCGCCACCCCTGCCACGAATGGCCAGGAGATGAACATGCCCCGGGTGCCCTCGAAGAACCCCGGAGTGGCGTCGAACACCCAGGTATAGGTGGTGACCGCCGGGTCGACCACCTGGTGGGTGTGCAGCAGGTCGTAGAGCTTCTGGAGGGCCTCCACGCCTTCCTCGGAGTTCCAGTTGGGCTGTTGCTCCTCGTCGAGGAAGCTGCCGCCATGCATATTGAGCATGCCGCCCCACGTCCAGAGGACATGGGTACCGGCCCAAGCGTCGGTATAGCCGTAGTACTGAGTCCCGTCCCGCTCACCGGTCATGGCCTTGGCGTACTCCACGAAGGTGTCCCAGGAGTTAGGCGTGGAATGCCAGTTGGTCGGAGCGTCCGGGTCGAGGCCCGCCTGCTCCATCATCCGCTTGTTCCAGTGGAGGAGCTGGCTTCCCATCGTCCAGGGCGCCGCCAGGGTGTTGCCATCCAACTCGACCGCTCCGAGACCCCGGGTGAGAAGGTCGGACTCGGTCCGGACCCCCTCGTCCATGAAGATGCTGGCGTTAGTAAGCCAGCCCCTATTGCCCAGTTCGACCCCTAGTTCGGCGGTGACGAAGACCGCGTCCCACGGGGAGCTCTGCGCCAGGAAGGAGGTGGTGAGCTTGCTCCGGAGGTCGGGGGTGGTGACTTCCTCGACGGTGGGGGCGAACCCGACCGAAGCCTGGTGCTGCTCGAGGAGAGCCTTGATCGGATCCATGTGGGTCCCGATCAGGACGCCTAGGTCGCCGGTGAAGTCGGTTCCGGGCTCGGCGCCCTCGTCGATCGGATCACCGCCGCCGCAGGCGGCCACCAGCGCGGACAGGCCTCCCATGGCGGCAAAGGCCGTCAGTGCGGAGCCTCCGCCTAGGACCCGGCGGCGGGTGAAATGGTGGGGACGGTTGGACTTCGGTACCAAAAGCGACCTCCTTCGATCGGTCACAGCTAAAGCTCGTTCGGCCCGCTTGAGGAAAAATAGCCTATCGAGAGAGAACGCGCCACCGCTTTCTTGGCCGGGTGAGGATCCTTCCCCCACCCGGAAGGCAGCCGGGCGAGCGAGCGGTAGATGATCGCCATCCGGGGCGCAACGGTGTCGATCAGCCTCGCTAGGAGCCTGGGCGCTGGTCCACTGCGGAGTCGGTCAAGGCTGTTACGAACGCCGGGACGCCGATCCCATGGACCAGGTCCGACGAGGGGTTTGGCCGTCCGAAACGGGTCGTGATCGGTACCGTCCCCGCCCACCAGGGTCCTTCGATGTCCTCCGGGTCGTCGATCGGATCACCGGTTCTCACCTTGGCCGAGGCCTCCGCCAGGGGCAGTTCCAGCACCAGGGTCTTGCGCAGTTCGGAGCGTGACGGTGGGCGGACGTCGTCCCAGTGGGGCACCACATGGTCGGTGATGAGCCGGAGCGCTTCGAGCTTCCGGCGATCGTCCGTGATGCGCCGACCGCGGCCCCGTACCACCACCGAGCGGTAGTTCATCGAATTGTGGAAGGGGGATCGGGCCATCACGAGCCCGTCGAGATGGGTCACGGCGGCGCAGATCTCCTGCTCCTCCCCCGAGTTGAGCAGGTGGTTGGCGATCGCCCCGTGGAGGTAGAGCATCTCGTCGTCGCGCCCGTATGCCATCGGGAGAACGAGAGGCCCGTCGGGGGTGGACACGCCGACATGGGCTATGACACCGGAGTCCAGTATCTCCAATACCTGTGCCCTGCCGTAGCGAGCCCGCTCGCGTCCGCGGCGCACCCTCGTTCGATCCGACGGGGGCTGGTGGGTGTTCCGGGGTGGAAGGTCATCCATGGCCGGGGCAGGGTAGCGCACCGGGTTCCATAAGAGCGCATCGGAGTTACGTGCCATGGAGACTCCCATGGAGGCCTTCCTCGGTGATCGCCCCGGCGACCCTGTGGACCGATGGACGGTCGCCCGCTCGAGTCCGGAGTTCGATGGCCCGGTTGCGAGCAACCGTGGTTACCCGCACCGATGTGGCGATCGATCCGGCAGCCGCGGCGTGGCCCTCATCCGGGCCGCAGTTACCGGTCCCTCCGTATACTGGCCTCGCCGATTCCGAGAAATACGAGCCGAGCGAATCGGCGCTCGCGGAGCAAGCATGATCATCCTCGCAAACGGCAAGACGACCGAGGTCGCCCGGCGGAGCGACGCCTCGGGGACTCTGTGGGTGCGGATGGACGAGCTCCCAGGCGCCACCGGCTGGCAGATGAAGCCCGAAGGCGCGTGCTTAGGCGAATTGTGCGTGCCCCTTCCGGCGAACAAGCGCGAGGAGTGGATCGCCGACGCCGACGACTGGGTCTGGTTCTGCTATTCGGAATTCGCGGACATGATCGGCCAGCAGTACGTGCACGACGGCCACGTGTGGAGCCTCGGCTCGGTGCCGGCAGTCCGTAGCGTCGGGTTGGAGTCCGCGATCGCCCCCGACTTCGAGGTGACCGAGCGCAATGGCAACAGGCTGAGACTCTCCGACCTGCGCGGCCACAAGGTGGTGCTTTTCACCTGGTCATCGTGGTGAGGGTGTCGCTTCAGCCTGCCGGTCTGGCAGGAACTGTACGAATCCATCGGTCCCGACCGGTTTGAACTGATCAGCGTGGCCCAGGACTCGGGAGGGCCCAAGGCGGCGGGCAAGTGGTTTGACCGGGCACAGCCGACCTACCGGTGCGTGGTCGACCCGACCCACCACATCAGTTCGCTGTTCGGCTGGGTGAACGTGCCGTCGGCGGCGTGGATCGACGAGGACGGACGCATCGTCCGCAGCAACGAAGGGGCCTACCCGGCTCCCATGACCATCGGGTTCGGACTCGGCAAGGTTCGCCTCGGCAACGACGCGTTCGCCCGGGCGACTCGCGACTGGATCGAGCGGGGAGCCGACAGCGAGCACGTCTGGTCCCACAGCGAACTGGCCGAGCGGCTCAAGCCCGTCGACGAAGACACGCGCCTGGCGGAACCGACATTCAAGCTGGCGTTGCACTTCGAAGCGGTGGGCGACCGCGAGCGCGCATGGAGGCACTTCACTGCGGCGCAGCAGTTGGCGCCGGACAACTGGAACTACCTGCGGCAGGGCTGGACCCACAAGGGGATGACCTACGCCTCCCTGAAAGTGCTGGCGCGAACGAACTACCTGCGCAAGAACACCGACACCAGCTACTACGACCCCATGGAATTGCCCGGTGAGAACCATCGCCGGTACACCGAACCCGAGTGGCTGTGGACGCCCGCCGTCCGGCGGATCAAGCAACTCCTCCGCCGCTAGAGCCTGCCGTCCGGATCAGGATGGGTGGTGTTGACCTAGCTTCCGGGTGGTCCGTTGCCCTGGAGGGATGGGATCAGATCGGTCGGCCGGACCGGGACCCGCGGCAGGTCGAGGCCGGTGGCATTGCGCAGGGCATTGACGATGGCCGGGGTTGAGGACAGAGTGGGCGGCTCCCCTACCCCGTTGAGCCCGTAAGGCGACTCGGGGTGGGGGAACTCGAAGATCCGGACGTTCATGGGAGGAATGTCGAGGATGGTGGGAATCAGGTAGTCGGTGAAGGAGGCGTTCTTCACGAAGCCGTCCTCGACCTGGACCTCCTCCAGCAGGGCGAGGCCGAGACCCTGGGCCGAACCGCCCTCGATCTGGCCCTCGACGGCCTGGGGATTCATGGCCTTCCCCACATCCTGGGCGGTGGCCAGTTCGACCACGCGGACCAGGCCCAACTCGGTATCCACATCGACCACCGCCCGGTGGGCGGCGTAGGCGAATGCGATGTGGGCCTTGCCCTGTCCCCGCACATCATCGATGGGCTCGGTGCGCCGGTGGTGGTACACGAAAGTGTGCTCGATCGTGTCTTGGCCCAGAAGGTCGGCCAGCGTGAGGAGGGTTTCTCCGGTTACGGCCGCCGTTATCCCATCGGGAGCGAGCGCCAGGTTCCCCGGAGAGCGACCGAGGCGGAGGGCGGCCCGTTCGAGGATCCGCTCGCGCACGCGGTGGCAGGCGCCCTCGACCGCTCCGCCCGTCATCCAGGTCTGGCGGGAAGCTGCCGAAGAACCGGCGTCCCCGATGTCCGTGTCGGCCGGACGGACGGTCACCGACTCGATCCCCAGTTCGGTCCGCACGATCTGGGCCTGGACCGCCACGATGCCCTGCCCGCATTCCGAGGCGGCGCTATAGACCTCCGCCACCGGCCGGCCGCCCGCGACCGATACCGACACCCGGGCCGTGGAGATGTCGTCCACCCCTCCCGAGAAGCCGATCGCCTTCATCCCGAGGGCGTAGCCGACCCCCCTGACGACCGCTTCCCCGTGGGTGGTGTTACCCACGCCGCCGGGCAGGCGTCTCAGGTCGTCGCCCACCGCGGGGGGCTCGGAGGGCAGGGGCAGGCGGCGCAGGTGATCGAGCAGTTCACGCGTGGGGGTGGGACCGTCGACCGCCTGCCCGGTCGGCAGCAGGTCTCCCTCCTGTATGGCGTTGCGGACTCTCAGCTCGACCGGGTCCATGTCAAGTTCCCCGGCGAGGCGATCCATGGCCGATTCGATGGCGTAGCAGGCCTGCACCGCACCGAAGCCACGCATGGCGCCGCGGGGAGGATTGTTGGTGTATACGGCGTAACCGTCGATCTCCACGTGGTCGACGTGGTAGGCGCCGGCGGCGAAGTAGGAGGCGTTGGCGATGACGATCTGCGAGGTCGAGGTGTAAGCGCCGCCGTCCAGGAGGAGCCTCACCTTGGAGTAGACCAGGGTTCCGTCCGTGCGGGCGCCCAGCTCGACCCGGATCCGGGAGGGGTGCCGGTGGACGTGGCCGACGAACGACTCGGCTCGGTTGTAGGACATCTTGACGGGACGGCCCGTCCGCAGCGCCAGCATGCAGGCATGGATGTGAACCGATAGGTCCTCGCGGCCCCCGAACGCCCCGCCCACCCCGCTCAGGATGAGGCGCACCCGGCCGGTGTCGAGGCCAAGACCGGCGGCGATCTGGCGCTGGTCGTCATGGATCCACTGGGACGCCACGTAGAGGTCGATGCCGCCGCTCCCGTCGGGCACGGCCAGCCCGGACTCCGGACCCAGGAAGGCCGGGTCCTGGACCCCCGAGCTGTATTCGGACTCGACGACCACCTCGGCTCGGGGGCGGGCCGAGGCCAGGTCGCCGTGGCGGATCCGGACGTGGCGGGCAACGTTGCCGTCCGGGGTGATGGGATCGGTGATACCGGAGAGGGCCGCCTCACAGTCGGTCAGCGGGTCGAGGACCTCGTAGTCGACCTTCACGGCTTCCAGCGCGCGGCGGGCGGTCTCGGGATGGTCCGCCGCGACAACAGCCACCGGCTGGCCCACGTAGCGGACCTCCTGGTCGGCCAGGATGGGCTGGTCGGCGACCTTGATGCCGTAGAAACGATGGCCGGGTATGTCCTCGGAGGTCAGCACGGTCGAGACGCCCCGGATCGTCAACGCTTCGGCTATGTCGATCGAGCGGATCCGGGCCCTGGGATGGGGACTGCGGACGGTGGCGCCCCACAGCATGCCGTCGAGATAAAGATCCGAGGAGAAGGCGAACCGGCCCGACACCTTCAAAGGCGCATCGGGACGCGGGGGCGACGTGCCGATGCCACGCTCGTGGTCCACACGGTCACGTGACTTCGTGTCGAGCTGTTGGCGAGCCCTCATCATGCGCGGCACCTTTCCAGACCGGACCGCAGCGTGCGCCTGTCGAGATCGCGGCCGATGACTACCAGACGGCTGCGCCGGTCGCCCGACCAACGCCCGCCCGGATACATCTCGAACAGGGTATGCACCCCCTGGAGGACGGTCTGTTCGGGACGCCCCGCCACCGCGAGGATCCCCTTGATCCGGTACAGGTCGTCAGACCGCTCCCCGGTGAGATCCTGCAGCCAGTCCGCCAGGCTCGCCTCGTCCAACTCGCCGGTGACCTCGATGCTGATGGCCTCGATGCCCGGGACGCGTGCGTGGACGTAGGTGTCGTCGAAGAACCCTTCGCCCGCCGAAGCGGACGATCCACCGAAGGCGTCTATCCCGAGGATCTCATCCGGATCGACTCTCGAGTAGCAGGATCTGATAACGGGCGCCGTGTTGTTGAACTCGCGGATGCGCGCCTCGGTGTCCCGTAGTGCACCGTCTTCGACCAGGTCCGTCTTGTTGAGCACTATGCGGTCGGCACAGACGATCTGGTCCACCACCCTGCTGTCGGGCCGGTCCGGCCCGAACGCGTCCAGGTGAGCGTCGACGTGCTTTGCGTCGACCATGGTCACGATCCCGTCCACCGCGATACGACCGGCCAAGTCCCCGACGAACAACGCCTGGGTGACCGGTACCGGGTCGGCCACCCCGCTGGTCTCGATGACCACGTAATCCGGCGGCTCGGGGCGGGTCAGCAGTTTGTGGATCGTGCTGGCAAGGTCGTTGCGGACCGACAGCGTGCAGCACACACATCCGTTGGCCATCTCGATCACCTCTTCGTCGGAGGAGACGACAAGGTCGCCGTCGATACCGATCTCGCCGACCTCGTTCACGATCACCGCGATCCGCCGGCCGTGTTCTGCCGAGAGGATGTGGTTGACGAGCGTGGTCTTCCCGGCGCCCAAGAAGCCGGTCAGGACGGTGACGCTCGGACCGGGCGGGGACTGGTTCGGCACCGACCTCATCCGGCGGTCATCTCCGTCGCGGCCGCCCGGACCGCGGAGATGATCTTCTCGTAGCCCGTGCAACGACACAGGTTGCCGGCCAGGGCCTCGCGTATCTCATCCTCGGACGGGTCGGGATTGGCGTGGAGTAACTGGTGGGTAGCGACGACCAGTCCTGGTGTGCAGAATCCGCACTGGACCGCGCCCTCCGTGATATAGGCCTGCTGGATCGGGTGCAGCCCGCCGTCCCCGGAGAGACCCTCGATCGTGATGATCTCGGTCCCGCCGGCCTGGCCACCGGCCACCAGGCAGGCGCATACCAGTTCCCCGTCCATGTAGACGGAGCAGGACCCGCACTCCCCCTGCTCGCAGGCGTTCTTGGTTCCCCACAAGCCCATGCGCTCGCGCAGGACGTATAGGAGGCTCTCCCCCGGCCAGACGTTCTCGGCCGAGCGAGGCCGGCCGTTGACGGTGAACTCGACTCTCAGACCGGCCGCCCTTCCCCTGCCGCCTCCCACGCCCAGGTCAGGGTACGCCGGGACATGACTCCGAGCGCATGAGTCCGGTAGCGGGCAACTCCTCGCACGTCGTCTATCGGGTCTGCCGCCGATACCACCAGCTCGGAGAACCGGTCGACGACACACCGCGGGAGAGGCCGGTGCTCCTCCCAGTAACCGCCGCCGGTCAGCTCGCGGTTCAGGTAATCGGCGGCTTCGGACGCCTCCAAGGGGGTGGGTCCCGCCGAGCCGATACCGGTCCCGACGCTACGCCGGCCCAGGTCGAGGGCGACGGCGAAGGAAACCACCGCTATGACCATGGCGTTGCGGGTTCCCACCTTGGAGAATTGCTGGGGTCCCCGGGCGACAGGGACCACGACGGAGCGGACCAACTCGTCCGGCTCGAGAGCGCTCCGCTTCGGACCCACGAAGAACTCGCCGATCGGGATGTCCCGGACACCCCGCATCGACTCGGCCCGCACCGTGGCGCCCGTGGCCAGGAGGGGAGGATGCGCATCCCCGGCCGGCGAGGCGGTGGCCAGGTTCCCTCCGACGGTGCCCCTGTTCCGGATCTGGGGAGACCCCACCGTCCGCGACGCGATAGCGAGGGCAGGAAGCTCGGCGCCGAGCTCGTTGATGATCCGGGTATAGGTGACCCCGGCCCCGAGCTCGACGGCCCCGTTCCGGTGGAACCAACCCTTCGGTTCGGAGAGATGGGACAGATCCAGGAGGGCCGCAGGCCGCCGCTCGGCGAAGTTGATCTCCACCATGAGATCGGTACCGCCGCATATGGGAGCCGCATCAGGGTTCTCCGTCTTCAGCGCTACAGCATCCTGCCAGGTGCGAGGTCGAAGGTATTCCACTCCCGGTCTTCCTCCGGCGGACGCCGATAGTAGCTGCGACAGCCTTGGCACCCGGTAGCGACCCGGACTCGCTGCTCCGAGGTGATAACTTGGAATCCTTGGACCAGGAACAGGGCGGCATGAGCGACGAGCGGGTGGACAGCGATCGCACGAGGCTGCTCCGGCGGGCCTTGCGGCTCGAATGGCTGACCGTGGGCTGGAACGCCGTAGAAGGAGTCATCGCGGTGGTGGCGGCGCTGGCCGCGGGCAGCGTGGCCCTCCTCGGGTTCGGCATCGACAGCTTCGTGGAGACCGTCTCCGGCGCCGTGATCCTGTGGCGCCTAGGCGCCGAGCGGCGCGCCCGGGACGAGGCACGAATCGACCGGGTGGAGGGCATGGCGCGCAGGGGGGTGGCCATCAGCCTCTGGTTGCTCGCGCTCTACGTGGCTGCGGACGCCACCACCGCCCTGGTCAGCGGTGAGCGGCCCTCCGCCTCGGCGGTCGGCGTTGCCTTGCTGGTGGTGTCACTGGCCGTGATGAAGTGGTTGGCCAACTCCAAGCGGGCCGTGGCCATAGCCCTCCACAGCCACGCCATGGAGGCCGACGCCGCCCAGACCGACTTCTGCTGGAAGCTCTCGGCCGTCGCTCTTGTCGGACTGGTCGCCAATGCGGTTCTCGGCTGGTGGTGGGCCGACCCGCTCGCAGCCCTCGGGCTGGCCGCGCTGATCGCCACCGAAGCCCGCCGGACGTGGAAGTTGGGAGCAGCCTGCTGCGGATGACCTCCCCAATGGCGGCCTTGAAGGCCGTGGACGGTCGAGGGTCGCGGCGGCCGAGGCTATTGCGCGAGCCCTACAGTTCAGCGACGGCGCGCCCGGATGATGGCGGAGTGGACCCCCACTACGGCGATGGAGTTCTCCGTGTCCGCCATCTGGTGGGTGGGAGTGATCTCCACGTCGACCAGACCGGCCGATTCCAGACCCTGGCGGTACTCGGTGAAGGAAGGCGCCCCGGCGATGCAGCCGACCCACGAACCCCGCTCCTTACGCTGCTCGGGGGTGAGGGCGTCGTCGGCCACCACATCGGTCACTCCTAGCCGCCCTCCGGGACGTAGCACCCGGGCGATCTCCGTGAACACGGCCTGCTTGTCCTCCGACAGGTTGATCACGCAGTTGGAGATGACCACATCCACCGAGGCGTCCGGCAGCGGGATTTCCTCCATGTAGCCCTTGAGGAACTCGACGTTGCTCGCCGCCGCCTCATCCGCGTTGGCTCGGGCCAGGTCCAGCATCTCATCGGTCATATCCAAGCCGTAGGCGAACCCGGTCGGACCCACCCTCCGGGCCGACAACAGCACGTCGATGCCCCCGCCCGAGCCGAGGTCCAGCACGATCTCGCCAGGGCGTAACTCGGCCACCGCAACCGGGTTGCCGCAGCCGAGCGACCCTTCGGCCGCGGCCACCGGAAGCTCGTCGATCTCGGAGGGTGCGTAGAGGCTCGACGCGAGCTCGCACTCCGGTTCGATCTCGGCCACCCGAGACATAGTGGCCCGGGCGGCGTTGGCGTAGCTCTGCCGTACCTGTTCACGGATGCTGTTGGTCATGACGTTCCTCGGTGACAGCGACCTACAGTACCCGCTTCGACCGTCATTACCGCACCAGCTCCACTCGCCGGCGGTCGACATCCGATCGACAGAGTTCAGATTGCGAGACCGCTCCTCCCGAAGCGCTCCCAACCGGACGTCGGACGCAGGTAGTTACCGCACAGCTATCTTCTGACCGATGGTTACCAGAGACGAACTGGTCGGCGCGGCAGCCGCTGTGTCGGCTGCGGACGGATTCGAGGCCGTGACGATCGAAGGGCTCGCGCAAGATCTGGGAGTTCCCGAGCGCGATGTATCCGAGCACTTCCCTACGGACGAGTCACTCCAGCTGTCGATTGTCTGGTCGGGCGCCGACGTTTTCAGCAAGGCAGTGACCGAGCCGGCCTCGGGCAGACCAGAGGGAATCGAACGACTCCGAGCCCTGCTCGAGCACTGGGTCGACTATGCCGAGAGCGACGCCTACCGCGGCGGGTTCGTGGGCGGCGCCGCCGACTTGCCGGATCATGTCAGAGATCTGATCGCCGAGATCGCCCGGTCATGGATCGCGACTCTGGCCGGACATGCGCGGTTGGCGGTGGAGCAGGGCGATCTGCCGCCTGGGACCGATCCGCACCAGGTCGCCTTCGAGGTCCACGGGCTGGTTCAGGAGGCCAACTGGACGTTCGGCGTGCTAGGCGACCGGGACGCCTACAACCGCGCCAGGCGCGGTATCCGCCACCGTATCGGCGGTTGACGTTCGGGCTGTCGAGGCCGGTTAGACCTTAACCACGCGGGCACCGATGCTCAGCGCCGCGAGCAAGATACCCAGATCCCGAGTGTCAGACGTTAGGAGTACGACGTCGTCATCCCTCCGGTTGGCCTCGGCCACGGCCACCGCGACGGAGGCGTCGATAACGTCCACAGTGCCGGCCTTGCCGCACAGTTGTCCAGACGCTCGCGCCGCCGATCCATCAAGAACCACCTCTTCGCAGCGCTTCAACACCCGCGACAGCAGGCCTGCCGACTCGGGTTCCGCCAGGCCTGGCCGATCGCCACGGTTGGAACCAGTACCTGCTCAAGGTCGAGAGCGGCGTCGATTGTCGACAGGGTATGGCGGTTAACCACGATCCACCTGGATGAGGGCCCCGGTGTCGAGAACAACGATCATGGTCCGTAGAGCAGAGCCCGAGCTCTGGCCCGCTCTTCTTCGGTGAACTCCCCGTTCTCCGCCTGCCACTCATCGAGAAGTCGCCTGAGGCCCTCCCTCGCCTCACGTGCCTTCTCCGGATTGTTGTGAAACCGGTTCGGATCCCGATCAGCCGCCTCGTACACTTCCTGCAAAGCGGCCGCGAGCGCCGAGTCGGATGGATTCACCGGCCCCGTTATGTGTATCGCATACAAGCGCTCTGGGGGCTCGGGTATCTGCACCGGCCCGTCGGCAGGCTGGTGCACGCGCTTGAGGGAACCGGTGCGAGGGGCGCGTCCGTCCCCGCCGCCCGCTCCGGCCAGACCAACCGGTTCGACTACTTGCGTTTCATCCATACGGACAACGTACCCTGCCGACCCGCCAGGGTCAATACCCTTGATCAGCCCGCCACCGGCCGGATTGCGGATCGACCAGGGATCGGTATCCGAACATCCCGGTCCCGCTCCGGGGGAGTGGCGCGTCGGGGGCGGATCGCACTCACCGCGCCGGACGATGCATCCGCCAACGGATCAGGCAGGATGATCTCCGACCACCGATTCCGGTAGTCAGCCGGCACCTGGTCACGTCTCACCGGCCGCAATAGCGACCATGCCGGCCAGGTCACACATCGTCTGGGTTCCGCTTCGGGTCAGATCGGGCCGGCGCGTGACCAGAAACCGGTGATCGGCCCCGATCAGGTCCGCGCTCCGTTTGAGGCGGGCCATGTCCGCAGGCCCGGGCCGGGTGGTCAACTTCACCTCCACCGCCCACATTTCCGATCCCACCTCGATCACCAGGTCAATCTCACGCCCATCCGAGCTGCGCATGTACCAGACCCCGAAACGGCGTCCCGCCTGCTGCATCGCGGTGATGATCTGATCGACGACATGTCCCTCCCAACTCGACCCGACCCAGGGCTGCCTCAGCAGTTCGTCGAAACTCCCAACCCCCAGCAGCGAGTGGAGTAGGCCGCTGTCGCGCCAGTACATCTTCGGTCGCTTGACCAGCCGCTTGCGGACGTTGGCGTGGTAAGCAGGCAGCCTTCTCACCAGGAATGCGTCCTCCAGGTGGTCTACGTAGCGGTTGACCGTGTGGTATGACATCCCGAGGCTCTTTCCGATCTGGCTGGCGTTCCACTGCTGTCCGTGACCCGCAGCCAGCATGCGGAATAGCCGCCGGGTGACTGCGGCGCGGGCCGGCAATCCCCAGGACGGAAGGTCGCGCTGTGAGAGCAGGTTCAGATAGTCGTGCTGCCACTCCGGGAAGCCGCGAGCATGGAGGACTCCTCCGTCGGGAAAGCCGCCGCAGAGCCAGAGCCGGGCTCGGGCTTCGGCGTCTAGTTCCCCGAACGACAACGGGGTCAGTTCGATCACGCTGAGCCGTCCTGCCAACGACTCGGATGCTCTCATCATCAACGCCGGCGAAACGGATCCCAGCAGTAGGAAGCGCCCGTTACGGCGCCGGTCGGCATCGATCGCGCCGCGCAGGCGGGCGAAGACCTCGGGCGCCGCTTGGACCTCGTCTAGGATCACGAGAGAGCCCGAAGCGGCCACATCGGCCCACTCGATGTCGAGCCGTAGCCGGTCGGTCTCCTGTTCCAAGTCGTAGTACCGGCCGCCCAGCGACCGGGCGAGAGTGGTCTTGCCGCATTGACGCGGCCCCACGATGGCTACGGCCGGATATGCATCAAGTCGGGAAGGCAATAGCGCCGACGATTCGCCGCTCGCAGCTATCCGGCGTTCGAGCATACTGGAATCCCACACACCACCTTCTACTCTACACGCGGTGTGCTTCTATTTTGCAGGGATCGCACTTCTATTCTGTAGAGATGGGCAGCGGTTCTCTATCCGGACGGCCACGTATAGATACAAACCGCACGGGTCAATACCCTTGACTAACCCGCCACCGGCCCAGTGCGACGACTGGCCACCGGCCGGGTCAGCCGGCCCGGTCTATTGCCTCAATGTCGCTCGGATCGTCCAGCATCTCCCAGCGGAGCAGCGAGATGGGAACATTGCCGTTGCTCCACAGATGGTCGTGGAACCATCGCAGGCTGAATTCGGCCCCCAGTTTCTTCTTGGCGTCGGCGAGCAGCCGGATCACCTCGAGCTTGCCGACCATGTAGGCCATTGCCAGACCGGGGTTGGACACGTACATCGACGTCTCCTCAAGAGCGGTCTGGGGATCGACCGGGATCAGCTCCTCGAACATCCTCATCCCCTCCTCGAGGGTGATGGCCCCGGTCGCCAGACTCACGTCCACCACCGTCCGCAGGCTGCGGAGTCGCTTGAAGTTCTGGGTCACCAGCCTTGACCAGGGAGCGTCGTCGAACAGGCCGGCCTGGAGCATCAAGGCCTCGTTGTAGTGAGCCAGGCCCTCGTTGCTGATCGAGTCGTAGTAGCGCCGCCGCAACGGGTTGGGGTTGGCCCAGGAGAGGGCCAACTGCTTGTAGTGGACACCTTCGTGCATGATGCCCAACCGGGGATCCCGAGCGTTGGCCTCGTAGAAGTAGGACAGGGGCCGGTTGGGGTCCCACACGTACGTGTACGCATCCTCGTCGAGGCGCTGATCGGACGTCAGGTCGTTGGCCACCCCCAGCCAGTTGAGCGGCTGCACGTACTCCGGCAGGGGCGCGGTGAGGTAACGGCGGAGGGAATCGGGCTGGGTGAGCAGGTTCTCGTTCTCATAGAACTCCCGGACCGCTTGCTCATCCCGTGCCTCTTGCTCGCACTGGGCCTCGGCGGTCGGGAAGCGATCCGGCACCGGCGTGGCGCCGTAGCGGTTGCGCTCCACCTCCTCCCAGGCGTAATTCCGATACAGCTCCCGCTCGGCCAGCATCACCATCTCCTCGGGCTGGAGGGGAAGGAGCGGCACGTTGCGGAGGTACCACATGAAGTTGTCACGTCCCACCGGCTCGGGCGGAGGCATGCCGGCCTGCTTCTCGCGCAGCCACTCGCGGAACACCACCAGCCGGTCGGTAGCCTCGGCGCCGGCCTTGGTGAGAGCGCTCCGGCGGGCGCCGTCGAAGAATCCGCTCAGCTCTTCGACCGAACTCGGCAGGGCGGACTCGATGTCCCGGAGCAGGCGGATAGCCGACCCGGCCAGCGCCGACGTGCCCGCTCGCGCCAGGTTCTCCAGAGCGACTTCCAGCTGGGGGCCCACCATGTGGAGCTTGTGGATGATGCCTTGCTGGCGGTCGCTGTCAAACGGCGGCGGGCAGAGCAGCGAGTCGTAATAGGTGCCGAGCGCCTGATGGACCTGCATGACCGCGTCCCGTTCCCAGGAGCGAAGGATCCTGGTCTCCCATTCCACCCGGGAGATGGCGGAACCGATCAGCCGGTAGTCAACCTGGGTGGGAGCCGGCTCGCCCGAAACGTCGAGGTTCTCCCATCGCTGCCTGAAGTCGGCGGCCTTCTCCAGCCGGTGGCGAGCCGAGTCCTCGTCGAACTGCGGTATCCAGTCGGGCACCAACTCCAGGCGAGGGACATCGTCAGGGCTCCGGTAGCCGGTGACGACCCTCCAGTCCCAGAACTCGGCCCCCAGATCCTGCACCGCCTGGTTCATATCACTCATGTGGTTCCCCTTCCGGACCCGTCTGTTTCCGAACAATTCCAGCCCGTCATGCCGGCGTGGCCGTTGGAACAACTTGCAACCTGCAAGAGGTTAGACCCGACTCGAGATGCCGCCGACGGCACATGTGTTCCCAACGGTCAGATGACCATCTCGAGGCGGCGGTCCCGTTCACGGTCCGTGACAGCGCGCTCCGCCGGGTCTCCCCAGCCCCCTCCCCCGCCGGTCCTCACCAGGAGCCGGGTCCCGGCCTCGACCTTCATGCCGTTGGCCTTGAACATCTTCACGGGCTCCTTGCCGGGACGGTGCACCCACACCTCGGGCGGCAACCCGGCCTGACCGCCGAAGAGCCCCCACGACGGCTGCTTCGCCCTCTCGAACCACAGGTTGACGGTGCACGGCGCCAGCAACTCGTACTCCCGGATGATTCCCAGGCCACCGCGCCACTTGCCGGCGCCGCCAGAGCCGTCCCGCAGGGCGTGACGATGCATCAAGAACGGATACCGGTTCTCCAACGCCTCGATCGGTTGGTTCCGGTATTCACCGGCGGCCGAATGGGTCAGGGCGGATTCGCCGTCCCCGCCCTCGTAGGCGCCCCAACCGCCGGTCAGGGACTCGCCCGAAAGGAAGAGGCCGAACTCGTTCTCTCCCACGATGCTGACATTCCACGAGTCACCCACGTGCCCGGCAGCGGTCCGCTCGGGAATGACTTCGCTCAGCGCCTTGATCATGAGGTCGATGGCCAGCATCAGATGGGGTCCGTAGTGGAGGCAGGGGGCGGTCTCGCTCGGGTTGAAGCAGGTTCCCTCGGGAGCGATCACCTTGAGGTTGCGGAAGTTGCCTCCTGACACCGGAGCGTTGGGATTGACCAGGAACTTGAACCCCTGCTCAATGGCAGAGCGGGTCTGCACCAGGCCGCTGTTGATGCTGCCCACACACTGGCGGTTGGAGCCGGATAGGTCCACCGTCATCCTGTCACCCTCCACGGTGACCGTGACCTTCACGTAGACGGGATCCTCGGTAACGCCGTCATTGTCGAGGTAGCCGTCAGCCACATAGGCACCATCGGGAATCTCGGCCACCGAGGCACGGTCCTCAACCTCCGCCTGGTCGAACACCAACCGTAGGGAGGTCTCCACCTGATCCCAACCGAACCTCTGCACGATGGACCGGAACCGCTCCACCCCGGTCCGGCAGGCGCTGATCTCGGCCATAAGGTCACCCACCAGCGCGATCGGGAACCGGGAGTTCAGAGCGATCAGGTCCACGATCTGCTGATCGAGGCGACCGTCCCGGAAGATGCAGGTCGGACCGATCCGTAGACCTTCCTGGAAGATGTCAACCGAGTCGCCGACGTAGCCGGCCCGCTTGGCGCCGATATCGTTCCAATGGGCCTTGGCCGCCGAGAACCCCCGCAGCAACCCGTCCACGAAGATCGGCGCGAAGACCGTCACGTCGTTCAGGTGGCTCCCGGCGATGGTCGAATCGTTGACGATCCAGACATCCCCATCCCGGAAAACCTCGTAACCCTTGATCCCGATCACGGCCCGCAGCGTCCCACCCAAACTGCCGAGGAAGAAGGGAAGGCCCGGCGCCTGGCCGAGCAGCCGGCCCTCGGCGTCGAAGATCCCCACCGAGCAGTCCTTCGCCTCGTAGATGACCGGGCTGTACGCGCTCCGGTAGAGGTTCCTCCGCATCTGCTCCGCCCCGGAGATGAACGCGTTCCGCACCACCTCGACCGTCGCGGGCGACGGAGCGGACACGTCTGGGGCTCTGATCTCAGCTTCCCGGATCAGGTGACCAACTCCAGCCGACGGTCGGTGGCTCGGTCCTCCTCGGAACGTTCGGCCGGGTCGCCCCAACCTCCCCCTCCCCCGGTCTTCACCACCAACCGGGTACCGGGCTCGACCTTCAGATCGTTGGCCTTGTACATCTTTTCGGGCGCCTCGCCGGGACGGTGCACCCACACCTCGGGAGACGCGCCGTCCTGACCGCCGAACAGTCCCCATGAAGGCTGCTGGACGGCCCGCTCGAACCAGAGCTGGATCGTGACCGGCGCCAGGATCTCGTACTCCCGGATGATGCCCATGCCGCCCCGCCATTTCCCGTCGCCGCCCGAGCCCTCGCGCAGGCTGTGGCGTCGCATGATCAGCGGGTAGCGGTGCTCCATGGTCTCGATCGGGAAGTTCTTGAAGTCGCCCGCCGCCGAGTGGATGAGGGCCGACTCGCCGTCGCCCCCCTCGTAGGCGCCCCAACCGCCGGTCAGGGCCTCGCCCGACAGGAACAGGCCGAACTCGTCCTCCCCCACGATGATCACGTTCCACGAGTCGCCCACGTGCCCGGCAGCGGCCCGCTCCGGCACGACCCGGCTCAGGGCCTTGATCATCAGATCCAGCGCCAGCATCAGGTGGGGTCCGTACTTGAGGCAGGCGGCCGTCTCGCTCGGGTTGAAGCAGGTGCCCTCCGGCGCGATCACCTCGAGGTTCCGGAAGTTCCCGCCCGACACCGGGGAGTGCGGGTTCACCAGGAACTTGAAACCCTGCTCGATGCCCGAGCGGGTCTGCACGATGCCGCTGTTCACGCTTCCCGTATTCTGGCGGTTGGAGCCGGTCAGGTCGACGGTCATGCTGTCACCCTCGACCGTGACGGTGACCTTTACGTAGACGGGATCCTCGGTAACGCCATCATTGTCGAGGTAGGCGGACTCGACGTAGACGCCGTCGGGGATCTCCGCCACCGAGAGCCGATCCTCGGCCTCGGCCTGCTCGAACACGGCTTGGATGGACTTCTCCACCTGGTCCCATCCGAAACGGCGCACTATGGACCGGAACCGCTCCACCCCGGTCCGGCAGGCACTGATCTCGGCCATCAGGTCACCCACCAGCGCAGTGGGGAACCGGGAGTTCAGAGCGATCAGATCCACGATCTGCTGATCGAGGCGACCGTCCCTGAAGATGCACGTCGGACCGATGCGCAGACCCTCCTGGAAGATGTCCGTGGTGTCGCCGGCGAAGCCGGCGTCCTTGGCCCCGATGTCGTTCCAATGGGCCTTGGCGGCCGTGAACCCCCGCAGGCGTCCGTCCACGAAGATCGGGGCGTACACGGTCACATCGTTGAGATGGCTCCCGGCGATACTGGAGTCGTTGACGATCCAGACATCGCCTTCCTGGAAGACCTCGTAACCCTTGATCCCGATCACGGCGCGGATAGTGCCGCCCAGGCTTCCCAGGAAGAACGGGAGACCCGGCGCCTGGCCGAGCAGGCGACCCTCCGAGTCAAAGATCCCCACCGAACAGTCCTTCATCTCGTAGATGACCGGGCTGTGAGCGCTGCGATACAGATTCCTCCGCATCTGCTCCGCACCGGAGATGAACGCGTTCCGCACCACCTCCACCGTGGCCGGGGAGGGCATGTTCGGGGCGTTGCCGTTGCCCGTGGTGTCGCTCATTGCCGGCCTCCTCGTTCCATTACCAGATGGCCCTGGGATCCCACGCGCAGCTCCCAGCCGGGAGGAACCACCGTGGTGGTGGACGATTCCATGACGATGGCCGGGCCTGCCAGCCGACCGGACAGGTCGGCGCGGTCCACGATCGGGACCTCCACGGACCGCCCGCTGAAGATCACCTGCTCCCGGCTCTCGCCGGCCCCGCCGGATTGCCCGTTGCCTTCACCGGTGGGACCGCGCTCGAACTCGCGGATGCCGGTCAGGCGGATGGCGACCATCTCGATGGGCGCCTCCGGGTTGCAATGGCCGTAGCGCTCCTCGTACCGGGCGTGGAAGCTCGCCTTGAACTCGGCATCGGCCACCGTGTCCATCAAGGGAATGGGCAGCGAGTATTCCTGGCCCACATAGCGCAGCTCGACATGGGTCTCGAAACGCATCCCGGCCCTCTGGTCCTCGTCCACCTCCATCTCGTGGCAGACCTTGTCCTTGAGCCGCTCGATCGGCTCGGTCAGGTCGACGTAAGGCTGGTCGAGCCTCCGGTAGTGGGTGGTGACCGCGTCGTGGCGAACGTCGCCCTGGAGCATCCCCCACGCGGAGAAGACACCGGGATCGGCGGGAATCAGTACCCGCTCCACCTCGAGTTCCTCGGCCAGGAAGGCGGCATGGAGGGGGCCGGCCCCCCCGAAGGCCACGATGGCGAAGTCCTTGGGATGCAGGCCTCGTTCCACGGTCAACTCGCGGATCGCCTCGGCCATCACGAAGTGGGTGACGTCGAGGGCCTGCTCGGCCAGTTCCACTGCCGTCAGGTCGAAGAAGTCGGCCACGGACGCCAGGGCATCCTCGGCGGCCCCGCGATCCAGCGTGAAGGAACCGGCCAGCTTCTGGGCGCGTGGAATGCGGCCCAGCACCACGTTGGCATCCGAAACGGTGGGGCGAACGCCGCCCCGGCCGTAGCTGGCCGGGCCGGGGAACGAACCCGCCGACTCGGGGCCCACACGGAGTCCGCCGTGGCGTTCGTAGATCAGGCTCCCCCCGCCGGCGCCGATGCTCACCAACTCCACCGCCGGCGCCAGTATCGGCAGGCCCTGGAGCTCGAACTCGGACTGCATACCCACCTGACCGCCGCGCACGATCGAGACGTCGAAGGAGGTGCCGCCCATGTCGATGCAGATGAGGTCAGGTTGGTCGGCCTGCCGGCCCACTTCCCGGCCGCCGATCACGCCGCCCACCGGTCCCGAGTAGAGGGTGAGCACCGCTCGGTCGGCCGCCGAGTCTGCGATCATCGCTCCGCCGTTGGACTGGGTTATGTGGAGCGGCACCGACAGGCCCTGGTCGCGGAGAGCCTCGGACAGCCGGGACAGGTAGTCGCGGACCCTCGGGGTGATGTACACGGAGGTGACGGTGGAGGAGGTGCGCTCGTACTCTCGCCACTCGGGGGCCACCTCGTGGCTCAGACCGATGGGAATGTCCGGGAGGCTCTTGCGAAGGATGTTCCTCGTCTCGATCTCGTGCAGAGGGTCGACATAGGAGTGGATGAGGGACACCGCCACCGCCTCGTACTCGGCCTCGGCAATGGCCTTCGCCACCACCTCGACCGAATTGGCGTCCAGCGGGAGAAGCTCCTCACCCGATGCGCTGATCCGCTCATCGATCTCGAGGATCGAGTCCCGCTCGACCAGCGGGGCGGGCTTCTGATATTTCAGGTCGTACATATCGGGCCGGTGGCCGCGCCCGATGATGTAGGCGTCGCGGTAACCCCTGGTTGTCACCAGGGCCACCTTGCCGCCGGAGCGCTCGAGGAAGGTGTTCAGCCCCACCGTGGTTCCATGGATGAAGAGAGAGACATCCTCGAGATCGGCACCGGCCTCCTCGACCGCACCCAGCACTCCCTGGACCAGATCCTCGGGGGTGGTCAGCACCTTGGAGATCCGGCTTCCGGCGTCCGACTCCATGACCAGATCGGTGAACGTCCCTCCGATGTCCACCGCAATTCTCGTTCCCATTACGTATTGATCCCTTCGGGTTGAAAGACGCGCCCGACAGAGTACCAGTCGCCGAACCCCCCGGTCTCCGGGCTCTAGGACCGGCGTAACGTTCGGTGACGGGTGCCATCGCCGTCTCCGCTACCGAGAGTTGGTGGTTAACGCAGGCCAAGCACGGTCTGTAGAGCCGTATCGACACCCCACTGCTCTTCTGGTGTCAGATGCCCTGCAAGGTTCCCGAGCCGGGTCACATCGACAGCCCCCACGTGTTCTACGAGTACCCGTGTCGGCGTCTCATCTATTTCTAACTCGGGTCGGTATGACGCGGGTCTGGCGCTGGTTGAGGTGGGCGCTATCAGCACCACGGAGCGAGGCAGGAAGGGGTCGCCTTGAAGGACGACACCATACCGTTTCCCTTGCTGTTCGTGACCGATCCCTTTGGGTAGCCGCAGGACGAAGATGTCACCTCGCCGCACGCAGGCTCTCCATAATGCGAGCTACTGCGTGCATCTCCGCACGGTCGTCCTCATCGGCCTCCAGCCTGGCCGCTTCGGCGGCCAGGGCTTCCTCGTCGCGGTGTCGTGCCGCTGTTTCAACCAGGGACAACCGTATGGCTTGGGAACGGGTCAAGCCCGTTGCCTCAAGTTGGCCTAGAGCGTGTAACGCTTCGTCGTCCAGACGTACAGACAACGCTCGAGAAGACATATTCCCTAGCGTATCACGTTCTGTCCTACAACACGGCCGACCACCGAGTCGGTCTCACGCCTGAAGGCGAGGCTCTACACGACCTTCCAGCATCGCACGGTCCGACCGTCCATACCGCTCGGAACCAGATCCTGTTCGGCGGAGCAGGCCGCCTCCGCGAGGGGGCATCTGGGCATCAGCCGGCATCCGGAACTGGGGTCGGTCTCCCCCTTGGGGCCCAACTCGAAACTGTCGGTCTCGAAGCGGCTCGCCGCCATCAGGGCTTGCGTGTAGGGATGGGCCGGTGAGCCGAAGACCTGCTCCGCCGTGCCCTGCTCCACGATCTGGCCCAGGTACATGACGATCACCTCGTGGGCGCATACGCGCACCGCCTCGAGGTCATGGGAGATAAAGACGAAGGCGACGTGGAACTCCTCCTGGAGCTCCTGCAGGAGCGACAGGATGTCCCCGCGCACGCTCAGGTCGAGCGAGGAGGTCGGCTCGTCCAGCACAACGAGCTCGGGGTCGGGCGCCAGGGCTCGGGCGATGGCCGCGCGCTGGAGCTGTCCTCCACTCAGCGCCCTCGGCTTCCGGTCCCACAATTCCTCACCGAGGCTCACCGCGGTCAGTACGTGCCGGAGGCGTTCCTCCTGCTCCGATTTCGACATGTCCGGTCGGAGGCGGCGCAACGGCTGCGCCACCGAACTGCGCACGGTATGGGTCGGGTCGAAGGATGCCTGCGGCATCTGGAACACCATCTGCATCATGCGGCGGTGAGACCGCATCTTCCGGACGCCCAGATCACCCAGCTGGGTCCCTTCCAGGAGTACCTCCCCCTCCGTGAGCGGTGTCAGGCCAAGGAGGCAACGAGCGACCGTTGACTTGCCAGATCCGCTCTCCCCGACTATCCCCAGGGTCCGGCCCCGCTCCACAGCGAACGAGACCCGCTGGGCAGCCTTGATCGTCTCGACCAGGCCGATGGAACGACGCACCCGATAGGTCTTCGACAGGTTGCGGACCTCGAGGATGGTGCGCTCAGTCATGGTCGGGGCCCAGGTGACATAGCAACCGGCCGCGCGCGCCCAACTCGTGCGTGGGCAGGGGTTCCTCGTCGCACACGGCCATCCGGGACACGCACCTGTCCCGGAAGGCGCAGAATTGGTAGACCTCGGTCATCCGTGGAACCAGGCCGGGAATCGAGCGGGGGCGTTCATCGGTACGCAGGTCCACGCAATCGAGGAGCGCCCTGGCGTATGGATGAGAAGGCTCGGTGAGGATCCGCTCCCGAGGGCCGAACTCCACCACGCGTCCGGCGTACATGATCCCGATGTTCTCGGCCACCCTCGCCACGGCCCGCAGGTCGTGGGAGATGAAGAGCAGAGCGGCATTACGGGCATGAACCTGCTGCTCCAGGAGATCCAGCACCCTCACCTGGGTGGTCATGTCAAGTCCGGTGGTCGGCTCATCAGCCAGTATGAGGGACGGCCCGCAAGCCAGGGCCAGCGCGATGTTGACCCGCTGCGCCATTCCCCCGCTCAACTGGTGCGGGTAGCGTCTCATGATGGCGTCGGGGTTGCCGAACTCGAGGTCACGCAGCGCCTCGCGGGCGAACTCCTCCGGAGCGCCGTCTAGTACCTCGCGGTTGGCCTTGAACGCGTCCACGATCTGGCGCTCCACGCTGAGCATGGGGTCAAGGGCCGTGACGGGGTTCTGGTAGATCATGGCTACCTCTGAGCCCCGGTAGGTCTGGAGTTCGTCGGTATCCAGGTCGAGCACCGAACGGTCTTGCCACTCGACCGCACCGCCGGTGATCGCCCCACCCGGAGGCATCAGCCGCAGGATCGAGCGCAGGGTCATCGACTTCCCGCAACCGCTCTCCCCCACCAGCCCGACCGTCTCGCCGGGGAACACTTCGAGGTCCACGCCCTGGAGAGGATGGACCGGACCCGAGAGGGTGTTGATGGTGACCTCCACCCCCGAGAGGGTCAGCAGCGCCCCGTTGGCCGGACCGGAGTTCATGCGGACGTCCCTCCCGGACCGACCAACGTCTCCGAGCGGGCAGAGAAGCCGGTCAGCGAGTACACGGACAGGACGATGAAGGCGCCTGGGAATACGGAGACCCACCAGTGGCCCTGGACGATCAGCGTGGCCCCCGTCTTGATCATGGATCCCCACTCGGGGTTCGGCGGTTCGATGCCGAGGCCGATGAAGCTGAGCCCGGCGATGATCTGGATGGCGTAGGCGCACGTCAAGGGAAACAAGGCCAGGATCTGGCCGCGAGCGTTGGGGATGAAGTGGTGCCACACGATGCCCCACGCTCCCAGGCCGGCGCACTTGGCCGCCTGCACGAACTCCGCATCGGTGAGCGGCAGCAACACGCTTCGTACCTGGCGCAGGTACAGCGGGAAGTTGACCATGGAGATGGCTATGACGAGGACCGCCATGCCGTTGTCCACGGGGCCGAAGATCTCGAGGGGTCCCAGCGCGGCGAACAGGGCGATCCCGAGGAGGAGGACGGGGAAGGACTGGACCACTTCGACGATCCGCAGGGCGACCATGTCCACCCACCCGCGACGGTAGGAGGCCCAGGCGCCCGCCAGGCATCCCAGGCCGCCGCCCAGCATGACCCCGATTAGCGCCAAAGTGAAGTCGACCCGGGTGGCCACGATCACTCTCGTGAAGATGTCGAGGCCTAAGGTGTCCGTTCCGAACCAGTGCTCCGCCGAGGGCGGGGACACCGGATTGAACGGATCGGGCCGGAGAGGGTCGTAGACGGGCATGGGTATCCACTGGCCGATCGTCTCGATCCACGGACCGATCACGGCCAGGAACAGCATGAAGAAGAACAGGGAACGCCGGATGGTGATGCCGGCGGTAGGGCCCACGAGGACACGGGCCAGAAGCGGGCGTTCCCGCTGGCGGGAGATGGTGGTCATCGCCGCTCAGTCACGGAGCCGGGGATCCATGGCGAACTGGATCAGATCGACTATGAAGTACAGGATCACGTAGATAAGCGCGGCGATGATCACCACCGCCAGCACCACGTCATAATCGGAGTTGTCCATGCCCCACACCGCGTACGAACCGATCCCGGGCCAGGAGAACACCACCTCCACCAGCACCCCGCCCCCGATCAGGTAGCCGAAGGTCATGGCGGCGAGATTGAGCACAGGCGGGGAGGCGTTCCGAAGAACGTCCCTGATCAGAACCGTTCGCCGGCCCAGTCCGTAGCTGTAGGCCGCCTCGACGAACGGGCTGGCCAGGGCCTCGCTGACGGCGGTGCGGGTCACGCGGAAGAGCGGGGGCCCGCTGGTCAGCGAGAGCGTCACCGCGGGAAGGATCAGATGCCACAGAGCCTCCCATGCCAGCCGGAAGTCCCCGGCGATCAGGGCATCGACCGTGTAGAAACCGGTCACCATGGCAGGGGGATCAACGCCGCCCAGGCGGCCCAGAGGAGGCGGGAATAGCGAGGGAAGAGGGCCTAGAGGCTCCGGGAGCCTGGGAGGCAAGAAGTAGAGAAGAAAGATGAACAACAGGCCGAGCCAGAAGGCCGGGACGCTGACGCCGAACTGCGCCATGCCCTCCCCGAGCTTGGCCAGGCGCCCGCCGGGTCTGAGTCCCGCCCGTACGCCGAGCGGGATGGCCCAGATGAAACTGACCACCAGCGTGAAGAAAACCATCTCGGCGGTGGCGGGAAGCTTGAGGGCAATGTCCTCGGCGACCGGTATGCGGCTGATGCGCGACACCCCCAGGTCTCCCTGCAGAAGGTGAACCAAATAGGTCCAGAACTGCACGACAATCGGCTCGTTGAGGCCCATCTCCTCGGCTCGCTGCTCGATTATCGCCTCGCTCACCGCCATTCCCAGCGAGGCGTACAGGGGGGTACCTGTGGAGCGGGTAATCGTGAAGCCGATCATGACCACCGCCAGGAAGACGACGGCGAGAACCACTACGCGGTTGGCCAGGAACATGGCCCATCGGCGAAGTCCGGAGAGCCGATCGCGGGTCTCCTGCTCCTGACTAGTTGCCTGTGTCGCTTCTATGCGTAGCTCCAAGAAGGTGGAATGATCGGGAGGGCGGCCGCCCTAGGCGTCGCCCTCCCGATCTTCGTAGTTAATGGCCGATGGACTAGCCGGCGCGATTCAGGGTCGCGAACCAGAGAAGCCCGTCGGGATGGAGCGTGAACCCACCGATGTCTTCGCGCATCGCCAGCGTGAAGTTGGCATTGGCAAGCCACAGCATCGGTGCTGCGTCGACCAATCGGGTCACTGCCTCCCGGTAGGGCTCGCGCCGTCCCGGATCCGAGACGACCGAAGCCGTTTCGTCGAGGATCTCATCGATCCGCGGGTCCACGAAGCCGGTCCAGTTGATCGCCGCGTCCTGCGAATCCCACCACAGGAAGAACTGGTAGTAGGGGTCATCGACGTAATCGAGGAGACCACCCCGGAAGGCCATACCTCCGTAGGTGAGACCGAACAGGTGATCGAACATCTCGGCCCCGGTGACAGGACGGATGCTCATATCAATCCCAAGGTCGGCGAATTGCGCCTTGAGGTTCGTAGCGACCGCTTCATCGAGCGGGACGTTCTGGCGGATGACCATCTCGAACTCGAACCCGTCGGCAAAGCCGGCTTCGGCCATCAGCTGCCGAGCCCTGTCGGGATCGTGCTCGTAGAGCCACGCGTCCTCCAGGTTGTAGAGATCGAAGAACCTGGAATTCACCGAAATAGGTCCTTGACTCGGGACGGCCTGGCCATTCAGGACACCGTTGACTATCGCGTTGTAGTCGACCGCGTAGGACATCGCCTTACGCAAGGTCACGTTGTCGAACGGCGGGGCCTGGTTGTTCATCAGTACGTTGATCCCGTTCCGGTCGGGGACCGACAGAACCTTCACACCGTCCGAAGTGGCTGCGGTAGCCAACTGCTGTACGGACAGATCAAGGGCGATGTCCACATCACCGCTCTGGAGCAGGGCGAGACGGTTGGCCGCCTCGGGCACCGTCAGCAACTCCACCGTCTCGAAATAGGGCTGGAAACCCGTCCAGGTGGGGTTGCGCTTCAGAACCATGCGCGATCCGCGATCCCAGCTGTCCACCACGTAGCGGCCGTTGCCGGCGTAGTTCTGCTTGAGCCAATCCCGGCCCCAAGGATCGTCCTCGGTGGAGTTCGCCTGGATTGTCACGCTGTCCATGATGCCCATGGTCTGGTCTCTCATCAGCGGCAGCACGATCGTGGAAGGCCTGGCGTTGTGAACGACGATCGTCCGATCGTCGACCCGCTCGATCTGGTCGATCGATGTCACACCGATGTTGCCCCAGACCCAGGCCGGTCCGGCCGGTCCGGTGGCAAGCGCCCGGTTGATCGTGTAGATGGCGTCGTCAGCCGTTACCGGGTTGCCACTGGTCGGGAACGTCAGATTCTGGCGGAGCTTAAGGGTGATAGTCCGGAAGTCATCGCTGAAGTCCCATGACTCGATCCACTGACCCTCGAAGGAGGTCGTGTCGGCGTACGAGAAGCCGCCCACATCAGGGCCGGGACGGTACTGAACCGGCTGCATGTAGACGTTCTTAAGGACCAGGTTGGTTAGCTGCGCCGAGCCCAGGGCGGGATCGAGCTGCTCCACGTCATCAGCGATGGCGATACGGAGCGTCCGTGCCTCGGAGTCGTCGACCATGACCTCCACGGTCTCGGTCACCACCACTTCCTCGGTGACCACCACTTCCTCCGTGACCACCACTTCCTCGGTCTCGGTAACGATGGATGTGACCACCACTTCCTCGGTGACCACCACTTCTTCGGTTACGACCTCGGTCTCGGTAACGATGGATGTGACCACCACCGTCTCGGTGACGGTCTCGGTACCGCCACAAGCGGCGGCGACCATCGCCAGACCGAGCACGAGCGCCATGACTGGTGGCGTCCGTTTCCAAAGCATCTTCATACTCGCCCTCCTGAAGGCTGGGAACATAGGTCATCCTATTTGTCGCGCCGAGTGATCCGCAACTCGATTGCACGGCGTGGACGAGAAGGAACGGGAGTTAGAGGTCCGGTCTGAGAACGGGTGGCACCCTAACCCGGGTGGCCGGACCCCCCTGCTACTCCCGGTCCGCCATATGGCTCTCCCACCACGTCACGCAGAGAGCCTCGATGTCCCCTTCTGCGGCTCGGTAGTCGTACCAGCTGTTCAGCCAGTTGAGGAATCTCGGATCGCCGGGGCGGATCGAGATCTTGTTGTGCCCCCGCGACAGGATCACCAGCGTGCCGTCCGGCTCTCGCAACAGTCCCAGTTCCGGATTGAGTTCCAGGTATCGCCGCGTCACCGCGTCGCCGATGACAGCATCGACCTGTCCGTCCAGCAGCAACCGGGTCGGATCCGGAGACTCCACCACGGTCGCCGCCGGGAAGAAGCGCCCGGCAACGTCCCTGTTGCTCGATCCATGCCACACCCCGATCCGGATACCCTCCCGATACAGCGACTCGACCCCTTGGTGCGCCCTCTCGATCGGCACCTGACAGGTGACCCGGATCTGCATCAGGCGACCCATCACGAACTCCA
Source organism: Candidatus Spongiisocius sp. (assembly GCF_965221825.1). GTDB lineage: Bacteria > Actinomycetota > Acidimicrobiia > Spongiisociales > Spongiisociaceae > Spongiisocius. The sequence continues at coordinate 3,327,417 of NZ_OZ244917.1, read as the reverse complement.
GTTGGAGGGCCCTCTGAGGGAAGAGGGTGTGCTTGGGAAGAAGGTCCACCGTCCGGTCGAACAATGCAGGAATCTGGTCCGGCCATAGGATATCCACGATCTCGAGCTCCACGCCGAGGTCCGACGCGATCATCGCCCCGATCCGGGGCGCCAGACCGTCCGGTTCACCGGTCTCGGGGTCGCGGTACATCTCGGGCGGATCTCCCGTATCGGGGTGACCCAGAAACTCGATGGGAATCCTCAGGGAACCACGGTCCAGAATCTCATCCAGCGTCGAATCCCACCCGACAGGCATTGCCGTCCTCCTGCAAGCGCACCCGGCGGAGGCCCGCCGCTCTTGGCCAACACTAGACACCCCTGCCACGCCGGACCCGAGCCGCGAGCCCCGTACTCCTGCGAGCGGCTAGCCCAACCTCCCATGCGCCGCATGTACGATCTTCCCGAGCTAGCAACGGCGGAGGCCCGACACCTGTGATCAGACCGGCCGATGTACCCGACATCGCCGAGAACCTTCGGACCCGGCGACTTCATTCTCGTCCCCAAGCGAGTGCACCACGGGTGCAAGGGGGACTTCACGGAGCCGGTGATCAACAACCCGCCGACCGTGAAAGAACCGACGCGGACGGCCCCGCCTGAGGCCGAGTACGCAGCCTCTGAATAACGCACGCGGCGGCGCCCAGTCCCTCCGCCGCACTCCGTCAGCGATCCCACGACGGCAGCCGCGAGGTTCAGGATCGTTCGACCGATGAACCCGACCACCAAGGGGACACTATGGGCTCTGGCCGCAGTCACTACCAGTTCCTGCTTGCCCCTGTTGTTTGTCTATACCCACAGCAGCGCCGACCCCTTCGCGTGGCGTTCGTGGCTACTGGTCTTCCAAGTCCTGACCATGCTCCCGATCTTCCTCCTCGTACCGAGCGGGAAGAAGCAATGGCGAGAGAGTGCCCGCCGGCTGCTGTCATATTGGGGAACCGGCGGCGAGCCGCTCCGCATCCGGACCTCTCGGGACCTGTTGCGAACCCCGGCCCTCTGGATGGCGGTCTCCCTGGCCGTAGACCTCGCCTTCTGGGTGTGGGCAGCCACCCTGATCGACCCGCTGGTGGTGACCATCATCTTCCAGCTGATGCTGATCGGGATGGTGTGGCTGGCCGCGCGGCTGGGCAGGAAGCTCTCCAACGCAGACCAAACCTCCCCGCATGTCATGGGCAGGATGCACTGGATGCTGATGATCCTCTCCTTTGCGGGCGCCGCCGTGGTCATCTGGTCGGAGACCGGCGCGGTAGCAACCTTGAACTGGACAGGAATACTCGTTGCGTTGGCGGGAACCGCCGCCGCCAGCGGAGGCCTCTGGACAACGGTATCCACGGGACGCCTGATGACTTGGCCCGGCAACGACCCGCACGATCTGGTGTGGAACGCCACTTTCGCGGCAGTCGCCGGAAGGCTCGGCGCCCTCCCCCTGACCCTGCTGGGTAGCGCTCTGTTCTTCCCATCAGGCAGGGGCTTCGGAATCGCCTGGACCACCGCCGGCCTCCTAGCTCTAGCAGGCACCTTCGACGCGGTCGGCTCCCTGGCCCACCGGTACTCCCTGTACACCACATCCAGCCTGAGCGTTCAACGTGTCATGTTCCTCGCCCCCGCCCTCCAGATGCTCTGGCTGTGGGCTTTCGCCGACGTGTCGATCGCTAATCCCCAAGCCCTACTGGTCGGCACCGGGATCGTGCTACTCGCCAACCTCGGATGGCAGACCGCCCAACCATCGACACCATGACCTCCTCCCCCAGGACCGCGAGCAGGGGACTCAGCGCATGTAGCTGGCGCCGTTGATGTCGATGGTGGCGCCGGACAGGTGGCGGCAGTCACCTCTAGACAGGAACACCACGATCCGGGCGATCTCCACCGGGGGGATCCACTCCCCCATGGCAAGCTGGTCGGCGGTGCCTTCCTCGCCACCGAATTGCTCGGCGGCGTCGATGGACATGTCGGTTCGCACCATTCCCGGAGCGATGTTGAACGCGACCACGCCTTGGCGCGCGTAGTCACCCGCCACCGATTTGGTCAGGGCAGTCAGCGCTCCCTTGGAGGCGCTGTAGGCGGCCATGGCAGCTCGGCCGGCCCGATAGGCCAGCCAGCTGGACAGGCTGATCACCGTTCCGTCACCGTTCTCGACGAAGTGACGGACTGCGGAGCGGGTGAGGCGGGCCGGCTCGACGACGTTCACCTGCCAGGTGGCCTGCCAGGTCCGGTCCCATTCGTCCTCGGGACCGTCCCAATCCAGTTCGGCGAGGATGGCGGCGTTGTTGACCAGCACGTCGACCCGGCCCTTCCATGCGACCGCAAGGTCCCAGAGCGTGCTTCCCGCCCTGCGCTCGGAGAAGTCGGTCTGCACGAGGAGCTTGCGGTCGGGTGGCAACTCGGCCGTTGCCGCCTCGGCCCCGTGCCTCGTGCGCGAGTAATGGGCCACCACCGAGGCGCCGGCCCGTCCCAACTCTCGGGCGATCTCGAAACCGATGCCCCGCGAGGCACCGGTCACCAGGATCACCTTGCCCTCGAGCGGTTGTCCCATTACTACACCTCCCGGTGGATTCCTGCCGCGCCCGATGGGACCGAGCGATAAGATTCGGTCCTACTGTATCCGAAGCGGGGTACTGCTCCCGCAGCCAGGCAACCTCAGGAGGCAGGAATGAAGATCACCTTCATCGAACCGATAGGGATCGACATCCACGTCCCGCGTGCCGTCTCGGTGCTCGAGAAGCACGCGTCGAGCGGCGTCTTCGTCGAGGTGGTCCACCTCGACCTGCCGCCGGAACTGACCGGCCCGATGCTCTCCCCGGTGCCGCTGTACATGAACGAGTTGATCGCCACAGTTCTCCGAGCCGAGGAGGAGGGCGCCGACGCCGCCATCATCGGGTGCTGTTCGGACCCTGCCCTGATCGAGGCGCAGCGGGCGGTGAAGATACCGGTGATCGGCCCTCTTCAGGCCGCCGCGGCGCTGGCAGCCGGGCGGGGCCTCAACATCGGGATGCTCTTCCCCGACGAGCACGACTGGAAGACCACCGCCAACTGGGTGCGGGGCAACCTCCGGGCCTACGGACTGTCGGATGCGGTGAGCGACATCGCCTTCGTGCCGATGCACGTGGAGGGCGAGGACAGCCTGATCGGCAACATGGAGGTCACCGCCGAGATCGTCCAGGATCGGTTCCGCCGCCAACTCCACGAGCAGGGGGTACCGGCTGCCCGGGCCATGCTGGAGCGGGGGCCCGTGGAAGCCATCCTGTTCGGCTGCACCATATGGGGAGGCATGATCCGAGAGGTAGCCCACCTGATAGACGCGGTGTGCATCGACCCCATGGTGGCATCGCTTCATATGGCCGAGGCCCAGGTCCGGATCACCAACCTGACCTAACCTGCTCGGAGCCGTGATTCGCCTCGACGAGGCGCGTGGTCATCGGGAGCGGCGGCGCCGTTCCGACTCGAGACGCATCAACTCCCGGTCCCGCCACAGCACCTGGTCATCCCGGCCGGATGCCGGGAATCTGGACTCCAGGTCCTCGGCCACCCGCTGAACCACATCGGATGCCCACGGGTCCTCGTGACCGCGCTCGATCCCGATCCGCCCATAGGCGCGTCCCATGAACCCGGCGTGGGCGACGATGCCCCCACGGGTGTTGAGCTCGGCGACGGCCAGGGGGCCGATCACCGACCACCGGCGGGCCAATCCCTCGCTTACTACGAGGTCGAGATCAGCCGGTGCGACCACCCCGTCCCTGACCAGACACAGGGCCTCCCGGAGCAGCGCGCCCTGGAGCCGATTGAACACGAGGCAGTCGATCTCCTGGCGGACCGTGATCGGCAGCATCCCGGCGCCGGAGAACAACTCGCGGGCCGAGTCGACCGTTTCGGGGGCGGTGAAAGGCGCCGGGGCCAGCTCGACCACCCGGATCAGGTAGGGCGGGTTGCCGGGATGGGCGAGGATGCAGCGAGACCGGCCGGGGAGCCCGGCGGCTACACCGGAGGCGGTCATGGTGGAGGAGGAACTGGCGAGCGTGGTGGCGGCGGCCGCCCGCGCATCCATCCTCTCGAACAGGTCGACCTTCAGCCGAAGGGACTCCGGAGCGCACTCCTGGACGTGTACGGCACCGTCCAGCGCCTCGCCCAGATCGGCGGTGACCGCCACCCGGGCGATGATCTCGGCGGGCGACTCGTCAAGTAGACCGAAGGCGCCCAGCTCGCCCAACCGGACTTCCACTTCCTCTACAAGGATCCGGCGGCGACGGTCCTCAGGCTCGAACACCGTCGTGACGTGCCCTGCCCGAGCGAAGACGATGGCCCAACCGACACCGATCGACCCTCCCCCGACGATTCCGATACGACCGCGGCCACGGTCATGACTCGCCGGGGAGTCAGATCCCCCCACTAGCGGCCGTAGTGGTCCGTCTGCGAAACAACCTGGTGCGCTCCGGCGGTCATACCACACCGCCGTTCCACAGACAGACCACAGCGGTCCGTTCTGGGAACAACCAGGCTTGGTCTAGAGACCGAACGAGTCGGCCAGCGACTCGGCTTCCTCGACCAGCGGCATCAACCTCGCCATCCGTTCGCGGCCCTCCTCGCCCAGCTCGGCGTAGGTGGTCAGAGGCGCCCTCACGTCACCCATCGGGTGACCGACCGCGGCCGCGAGCGCCTTGGAGTAACACTGGTGGCCGTAAGTCGGGTGTCCTTCGGCGATCGTGTGCTCGATCCGGTCGATCGGGCGCCAGATGGCCCGAGCGTCTTCGATGCGGCCCGCCTCGAGCAGCTCGAAGATCCTGCCCGACGCCCGGGGCAGGTAGTTGCCGAACGGGTTGACGTACCCGATCGCACCCAGGAGGTAGGAGTCGACGACCCACTCGCCGGCGTACACCTTCATCCGCCCCCCGGAAGCCTCTATCACCTCCGGCACGCGGGAGAGATGCATGCTCGACTCCTTGACGTACTGCACCGACTCCAACTCCAAGCACAGCTTGGCCTGGAGCTTGGCCGACATGTCCACATTGGAGGTGAACGGGTTGTTGTACAGCATCACCGGGATCGAGATGGCCGCGTCGATCGCCTCGTAGTACCTGAAGATCTCGTCGTCGGTGGGCGTGTAGTAGTAGGGCGGGATGATCATCAAGCCGTCGGCGCCCAGATCCTCCGCCTGGCGGCTGTGGCGGACAGCGTTCGGGGTGTGGGCGTTCATCGTGCCGATGATCACCGGCATGCGCCCGTCGATGTGGTTGACATAGGTCTCGACGAGCTGGCGGCGCTCCTCGTCACTCACCGCCAGGAACTCCCCCGTGCTGCCCAGCGCGATGATTCCCGGCACGCCGACCTCTATCTGCCAGTCCAGGAAGTTCTTCAGCGCTCCGAAGTCGACGCCCGAACCATCCTCCGTGAACGGAGTGACCGATACCGTGTAGCTGCCCCGAAACTCCTTGGCCATCATTCCTCCAGTCGCCAGCCCCGTCACTCTAACCAGCGCGCAGCCTGAGGGGTCGCGCCGACCGGAGTGCCCGTGTCCTGCTCCGCTATGCCTCGTCCGTGTGATACTCTAAATATGATGAATACACCGCCTACACGAGAGTTCACGACATGCCGACATCAATCCGTTTGGCGCCGGAGACCGAGGAACGTCTCAGCTTCCTAGCTTCACAGACGGGCCGTACGAAGGCTTACTACCTGCGCGAGATCATCGAGCAGGGCCTTGAAGACATAGAGGACTACTACCTGGCTGGAGACGTCCTAGAGCGTGTCCGGAAAGGTCAAGAACCTATCCATTCAGCCGATGAGGTGAGGAACGAGCTTGACCTGGACGGTTGAGTACACCTCCACGGCCAAGGTTCAACTCAGAAAGCTCGACCGGAGCGCGGCGCGTCGCATTGTCGACTTCATGGACGAACGCGTGGCGGCCACGGACCCGCGCCGCATCGGCCGGGCGTTGACCGGACCGCTCGGGCATCTGTGGCGCTACCGCGTCGGGCACTATCGCGTCGTCTGCGAGCTACATGACGCCCGCGTTCGGATCCTGGTGGTGAGGGTTTCCAGACGGGACAAGGCTTACCGGTCTTGAAGCCGGGTTGCCCGGCCACAGTTGATTGGGAAACGCTCGACTCAGGTGGCAGTCCCGGCGACCTCGCCGATGGCTACGGGGCGGATAGGGGCCTGGGGGGCGAAGCCGGAGAACTCACCAGGCGGAATCCCGGAGGCTTCGGTGGCCAGAGCGAGCACCGACGGGCTGCAGTAGCGGCCCTGGCATTTGCCCATACCGGCCCGGGTCAGGCGTTTGGCCGCGCCCGCGGACTTGGCGCCGCCGGCCAGCGCCTCCCGTAACTCCCCGAGGGCGACCGATTCGCACCGGCACACCAGCGTTTCGTCGTGGGCCAGTTGGGTGGTCAGGGGCTCGGCTCGATACAGGCCGCGGAGGTGCTGCTGGAAGCGCCGGTGCCGGCGAAGGGTCTGGCGGGCGCGGGACAAGGCTCGCTCCAGGCGGTCCGGCGATGCGGCCCCTAAGTCGGCCAGCACATCGGCCCCGGCCAGGGCGCCGAGGGCGGTCGCCACATAAGCGCCGTTGATCCCGCCGGCGTCCCCCACCACCCAGACCGGGTCGAGCGAGGTCCGGCCAGTGGAGGTACGAACCACCGCGAGCGTTCCGGTATCGGGGTCGTAGCGATGGTCGCATCCCACGGCCCTGGAGATCTCGTTGGCCGGGATGAAGCCGTACCCGAGGCAGACCGCGTCAGCCGCGAACTCCCGCTCCGTTCCCGGTATGGGGTTCCCGGATCCGTCCAAGCGGGCCACCACCGCCGCCTCCGCCCGCTGATCGCCGCGGATCTCGACCACCGAGGCGCGATCGATCACCGGCACTCCTGCCCGGACCAGGGTGGTCCGGTAGGAGAACCCCTTGGCGACCAGCTCGAGCGCCGAGGCCAGCATTCCCGCGCCGTTGCCGAGGTTCCGCCACCACCGGAGATCCGCCTGCTCCGCCAGCGCCACCACCTCGACCCCGGCTCGGACCAGTTCGGCCGCAACCTGCATGTTGAGCGGTCCGTTGCCGGAGAGGATCACCCGCTCACCAGGCGCCACCTGACTCGATCGGAGCAGGGTCTGGGCGGCGCCGGTCGTCATCACGCCGGGCAGGGTCCAGCCCGGAATCGGGACGGGCCGCTCGTGGGCCCCCGTCGCCAGCACCAGCCGCTGCGGGCGCAACACCCAGTCGCAGTCATCGCTCCGGGCAGCCAGCGAGTCGGGCGCGAAGGCTCCCCAGAGGGTGACTCCGTTGAGGAACGCGACCCCGGCTTCCTGTGCCCGGGCGATCAATTTGCGCCCGGCCCGGTACTGGGAGTCGATACGGGAATCGTCGATGGCCCGCTCGGGCGGGGGTTGCTTGTAGAACTGGCCGCCCAGCTTGGAGCGCTCGTCGACCACCACCACGTCCACACCGTGCTCGGCGATGACCGAAGCCGCCGACAGCCCTCCAGGCCCGCCACCGACCACCAGAACCGTCGGCGAGAGCTCCCGCCGGGGTCGGCCGCCGGGGGACACGTCCGGAGGTCCGGGAGCGGCCGGCTGCATCCTCACCTCCTGCCCGTCCTCCACGCCGGCCATGCAGGCCAGCATCCCGGGCCGATCATCGACCACCACGGCGCACTCGTGGCAGGCGCCCATCCCGCAGAAGACGCCCCGCCGGCCTCCGTCAACCGCCTCGCGCAAACCCAACTCGCCGGTAGCTACCAGGGCCGAAGCGAGCGTGTCGCCCGCCCACCCCTCCACGGGGCGGCCCTCGAAGGTCAGCCGGACCGATTCTGCCGGAGGCTCGACCCCCGGTACGCCGACGCGCACCCTCGGATCAGCCTTCGAGCCCGTTCTTGCGCCGGTACGCCCGCCAGGTGGTGGCCCACCGGTCCGGATCGTCCAGCCCGCTCCCGACCACCCGGTGGATGGGCTGGTTGTGGGGGGCGGTCTTGACCAGTTCGGGATCGGTGCGGGCCTCCTCGCAGATGGCCGCTATGACGTCGATCCAGTAGTCCAGATCCTCGACCGACCACATCTCCCCCGCCTCGGGTGTGAACGGCTCCGGGATGAACCAGGGCTCGTGGCTCATCCAGAAGGCATCAACGCCGTAATCGACCATCCGGTTGGCCACGTCGACGGTGGTGACCCCGGTCTCCTCCGTGAGCTCGCCGAGGCTGTAGCGGGTCATCTCCATCCGGTACTCGTCCAGATGGGGAAGGCCCTTGGACACCCCCGGAATCTTGAGCAGGCGGGTCTCCATGTAGTTGTTGGCCAGCAACGACAGGTCGGCCGCCTCCTTCACTCCCGCTGCGCCCAGCGCCCGGAGCCACGAGTAGGCCTTGATGATGACCGGTATGTTGCCGAGATACTCCCGCACCTGGGTGCTGCCGGCGTGCTCGGGAACTTTGATGGCGAACGCTCCGTCGTCTCCCTTGACCACCACCGGCGCGGTCAGGTACGGAGCCAGTACTTCCGAGCACCCGTAGGCGCCCACCGCCGGTCCGCCGCCCGCCTTGGGAGCGCCGAAGGTCTTGTGGAGCATCATCATGCAGGCGTCGAAGCCCAGCTCCCGGGCCCTGATCCGGCCCATAACACCGTTGAAGTTGGCGGTGTCGTAGAAGCAGAGCCCGCCCACCGAGTGGACGATGTCGACCCACTCCTTGATGTGGGGGTTGTAGATGCCGATGTCGTCCGGGTTGTTCACCATCAGAGCCGCTGTCCGCTCCGATGCCGCCGCCCGGAGTGCTTCCACCGACGCGTAGCCCTCCTCTTCGAGGGGAAGGGTGATCACCTCGAATCCGGCCGCCGCGGCGGTGGCGGGATTGCATGGATGGGCCTGGGCGGTGGTGATGATCTCCCTCCGCTGCGCCAGGTCCCCGCGGGCCTCGTGGTAGGCCCTGGTCACCGTGGCATGGAGGAAGGCGGCGTCGGCGCCCCCGCCGGGCTGGAACACGAACTGGTCCATCCCGGTCAGGTCCCGGAGCATCCGGTCGAGCCCGTGGATGACCCCGAGCGTGCCCTGGAGCGTTTCGACGTCCTGATCGGGATGGGTCTCGGCCACGAAGGGCTGGCGGGTGAGCGCCTCGGTGACCCGAGGGTTGTACTTCATGGTGCATGTGCCGAACAGGCTGATGCCCATCATCCCCAGCACCTCCTGGCTGAGATGCAGATAGTGGCGCAGGACCTCAGGCTCCGACATCTCGGGCAGGTCGGCCGACCGGCCCCGGCGCAGGGACTCGGGAATCAGGTCGGAGGTGTCACCCACGACCGCGTCGAGATCGGGTTCGTCCACGGGGAAGAGCTGCCCGCGGCGACCGGTCCGACCCATCTCCATCACCAGCGGCTCGTCCCAGACCGCGGCGTGGTACTTCCTCAATCCATTGGTAGTCATCGCGTCACCTCCTCCAGCGCGGTGGTCAGGCGGTCTATGTCGGCCCGGCTATGCACCTCGGTCACGCAGTACAGGGCGCTCTGTCCAAGGTCGGGGAAGTCGCTGCTCAGGTCGCGGCCGCCGAAAATGCCGTGTTCCCTGAGTCGCCGGTTGATCTCGGCCACAGGAGGACCGGTCTCGTCGAACCGGACCACGAACTCCTTGAAGAAACCGGTCGGCCAGGGCAACGACACCCCCGGCACGGCTGCTATCCGCCGGGCGGCGTAGTGGCTTCTCCGGAGGATCGCTCCGCCCAACTCCTCGAAGCCGGACGGTCCCAGAACCGACATGTAGGCGGCATTGGCGATCGCCCACAGGTACACCGAGTTCCCGGTCCAGTCCTTTCCGTCCTCCCGGGAGCCATACGAGCTCTGCTGGAAAAGGGCTAGTCCGAAGGCCCGCTCCCCCTCTTGGGTGGTGTCGGTGAGGCTGACCTGAAGGGTGGGGTATTCCCGGGCGTAGCGCTCCTCGTCGCGGGTGGCGATGAAGCCCCCGACCCCGCCGCCGCCGTTCATGTGGATACCGAGCGGCTGGGTGGTCCCCACCGCGATGTCTGCGCCGTAATCGGAGGGCGGGACGATCACGCCCAGCGAGGTCGGATCGACGCCGACGATGGTCTCAGCCCCGGCGGCTCTGGCCATCCGCGCGATCTCGGCGGACTGGTCCTCGATCACCCCCAGGTAGCCGGGGTTCTCGAAGTAGACCGCGGCGACTCCTTCGTCAAGACGGCTGCCGAGGTCGGCCAGGTCGATGCGGCCGGTGGCCGGGTGGTAACCCACATAGGCGATCTCGATGTGGCCCTCCTGTTCCGGGAACCCGGCGTACGTCCGGGCCACATCCAGGCGCTGTGGATCCATCAGGGCGGGAACCAGGATCCGGCCCCGTCCCGTCATCCGCGTCGCCATCCGCATCGAATGGCCCACGGCGGCGCCCCAGCTGTAGACGGGCAGGCCCACGAATTCCATTCCCACCAGCTCCCCCAGCTGGCTGGCGAACTCGAACCAGGCCTGGTTGCGGCCCAGATCGGATGAGCCTGTACCCCATACCGAGGTCAGGAACTCGCTGCGGGTCCAGATCTCATCGCAAATGGCAGGCACGTGGTGCTGCCAGGTGCCGCCTCCCAGGAAGCTGAGGTTGTCCTCACAGTGCTCGTTCTTCCCGAGCACCCCGGTCAGATGCCGCTTGAGTTCCACCTCGGAGGCAAGGGGATCGGGCAGCCCGAATTGCCGGGTGGTTATGTGTTCGTCGGGTATCTGCTCGAACAGCTCATCGACGGTGGCGGCGCCGATCGCGTTGAGCATGTGCTTCTTGGCCTCCTCCGTGGAATTGGCCATGTAGGGGTGGGCTCTGTTCACTCCATCACACCTTCGGTCTCGCGCTCATCTTGCTTACCGTTAACTTTACCGATGGGAGGCTGCCGCGCGTCCATCGGCGGTCTACCAGTGACTCTCCTTGTCTACAACCCACTGCCGGGAGCTGCGCCATTGGCCGTCGGGGCCCCGGGTGGCTTGTGGTCGACCGCGCTTGGCTGCGGCCGCAGGGCCGGCGCCTTCAGGTCGGAGGAAGCATCGCTACGAGCAGAACCAGGCGCTCCGCCCCCCGCACCCTCGGGCCGCCGCATGTTCAGTTGAGGACGGAACAAAGAACTGGACAAGTTCAAGGCAGCCACCTCGATTCACGGCGTGTCGAAGACCGAGTCTCCAGCCTGATAGAGGCCGAACCGGAGGCGAGGGTCCCCCGGTGTCCAGTCGTGGCGGAACTGGCTTCCGTCCCCCATCCAGCGCGCCCGCTCCATCAGGGCATGGCCTACCGCTAACTGCCGAGGCGCCCAGGCAGCCAGCGCGGTCTGCGGGTCTCCGCCGGCTTCGTGGAGGGCGTCACCCAGCGCCCATGCGTCGGAGCAGGCCTTGGCGGTTCCGGCGCCGGCGTGCGGGCGCACCAAAATGGCCGCATCTCCGATCAGGCATACCCTGCCGAAGGCCATCCCACGCACGGCCACATCCAGCACCACCTGGACGAACGGATCGACGGTGCGCGTGACCACCTCTGCGATCGCCGGCGGAAAGGTCGCGGCGGCGTAGCGGCGGGCCCAGGCCACATGCGGGTCTTGCATGCGTCCGGGCGGCACCGACGAGTCTCTACGGCGCCCGGTCCGGTCGGTGAGCAGGTCATGCAGCTCATCTCCGTCGGCGTAGTTGTGGTACCAGACGAACCCTTGGGTCCGCCGTCCGGGCGTCAACTCGCCGGACGGGCCCGGGATCGGGTAGATGAGGATGTGTCCCTCGGCGGTGAGGTGGTAGGTGATGGCATCCCCGAGCCGGCGCAAGGTCGGAGGGGATAGCTCCGACTCCGGGATCGTGCCCCGCCAGGCGACGTAGCCGGCGTAGCGCGGCGCGACATGAGGTTGAAGGATCGCCCTGGATCGCGACGAGACACCGTCGGCGCACACCACCAAGTCGGCCGAGGTGGTTGCTCCGTTGGCGAACCGGAGCCTTGCCCGCCTGTCATCCTGTTCAACATCGATCATCTCGTGGCCGAGGTGGTAACGGTTGTGGTCGAAGCACGCCAGGAGGTTGCGGTACAGCGTGTTCCAGGAACTGAACCGGTAGTTGGTGCGCTCCTCGTGCGCCACCGATCCGTCCCGGTCAAGAAACCGAAGCCACGGCAGACTTACCGAGACCCGGGCGGCGTCGAGATGACGGCGCTCCTCGAAGTAGCGAACGGTCACCGGGTGCAGGACGATCCCCGCCCCCCGGGCCTCCAACTCGGCGGTGGACCGTTCGTAGACGTTCACGTCGCATCCGAGGTCCCGCAACACCAGCGCCGCCGTCAGGCCGCCGATCGATCCCCCCACGATCGCGACCCGGGGCATGTGGCTCATCAGAGGGGTGGTCGGCGCCGGACCCGACCGGACGTGAGACTGCTGTTAGGGCTGGCCGAAGGTGGAAACCTTGTCCACCCGACACTCGAACAACACCCGGCGCTCATCGATCGAAGGATCTCGCAGCCCGTAAGGGGGCTCGGCGCCGGTGTACTTGACCCAGGCCGCGTCTATCGTCTCGGTCGCTCTTGCGCCATCTTCCGGGTCGTTCTCGGAGATCTCTTGACATACCGTCACCTTCATGGACAGCCAGTGATAAGGATTGTCAGGATTGACAAGGATCAGCGAGACTTCGGGATTGGCTCTGATCCATGCAGTCTTCTTCCGATGGGCGGCGACGTTGAGCAACACTTTGTCGTCCTCGTAACCGAACCACATCGGGGTAAGGCTGGGCCTGCCGTCCGCCGCAATCACGCTGACCACCGCGGTGACCGACTCATCAAGCAAACGCTTGTAGATCGGATCCAAGTCGTTCAAGCTTTCTAGCTCGCTGCGTCTTCCGATTCCGAACTGGCCGGGCTGGAGACCGGCCGATACGTCGAGGAACTCGTAGAGTTTCGCGGCCATTCCATGCTCCTTCCGGTCGGCCGTTACCGGATCGTAGTGAGCGAGTGCGTCGGCGCTCTCAGTCCCGCTGAGTCCATGGCCCAATGATCGTCGGCAGTTATGTTAACAATGCTCTACTCATAGAATTCTACCGTAATAAATCGTATATCGGTGTCGCCACGGTTCTCAAGATCGTGGATCATCGACTCCTCCGGCGAGTGGTTCCCGAATTGGGTGTCGCCCACCTCGTAGCGGCGGATCGCGTAGGTGCCGTCACCGGAGCGTTGCCGACCGGTGCCCGCATCCACAACCGTCCAGAAATAGGGCCGGTCGTGGATGTGGAAGGGAGCCCGTTCGCCCGGGCGGAGTCGCACCTCCCAGACTCCCACCCGGTCGTTCTCGTAGAGGAGCTTGGTGCCGACAGCATGATTCTCGGGCGCGGCGGACAACTCTTGCTCATAGTCGCCCAGGTCGAAGGCGCCCTCCGCTATGACTTCCGGCATCGGTTCCTCCTTGAGTTTTCGGGGTCCTTCTATCAGGGATAGGACACGCTAATGGAATCGTGATGTGAACCCCCCGGGAACTACTCATCCAACGGTACGTTGAGGAAGCGGAACACAGCGAGGGGCGCCGAAGGCAAGCAGAACACGCCTAGCTGTTTCGCACACAGACCACTACCTTCCGGGTTCATGGACCGAGCGAACCCGATGCGGCTGGGCCTGATCGTCAACCCGATCGCGGGAATGGGAGGGTCGGTGGGCCTCCACGGTACCGACGGCGAGACCTACCGGCAGGCCGCCGCCCTCGGAGCCGTCCCCATCGCCCACCGCCGGGCGGGCCGGGCCGTCAGGCTGCTGGCGGACGCCATACCCGACCTGCCGGTGATAACAGGCTCCGGCACCATGGGCGAGAAGACCGCCCGGGAAGCCGGGCTCTCCCCTGTCGTGGTACCGGTGAGGTCGGACCCGACCACCTCAGCCGACACCCGTGAGGTAGCCGCCCGGATGCTGGAGGAAGGTGTCGGCCTGATCGCCTTCGCCGGAGGGGACGGGACCGCCCGCGACATCGTGGGGGTGGTTGGTACCGAGGTTCCGGTGGTGGGCATCCCCACCGGTGTCAAGATGCACTCCGCTGTGTTCGGAAACACACCGGAGGCGGCCGGCGCTATGGCGGCCCGCTACGTGGCCACACCCGACCAGGTTCCGCTGACCCGGAGAGAGGTACTCGACGCCGGGGACGACCCAGGCCATGTGGCAGGCTTCTCGGTCGCATCGGTCCCATTCGTCCGCGACCTTCTCCAGCCGGGCAAGGCCACCACCGCGCTCGGCGACGATGCCAGCCTGGACCGGCTATGCAGCAAGCTCGCCGAAGAGATGGCGCCCGACCACCTCTACGTGCTCGGGCCCGGAACCACCGTAGCCCGGATCCTCGATCACCTGGACATGGAAGGAACCCTGGCCGGCGTGGACGTGGTTCGCAACCGCCGGATGGTCGCCACCAACGTCACCGCCGCCGAGCTGGTCGCCCTGCTGGAACCGGGCGTTCCCGCCACGATCTACCTGGGGGTGATCGGCGGCCAGGGCTTCCTGCTGGGCAGGGGCAACCAGCAGATCAGCCCCGAGGTCATCAGCCGGGTCGGGGAGGAGAACGTGATGATCCTGGCCGGCGAGGAGAAGGTGCGGCTCCTGGACCCGCCCGTCCTCCGGGTCGACACCGGCGTCGGGTCAGCCCGGCCGGTCATGCTCGGCTATCGAAGGGTCCACACCTCGCCCGGCCGCAGCACCGTCATGAAAGTGGTCACCTGAGGACGGAGGCCAAGCCGCATGTCTCGCCATCGGGCCGGTGGTGGTGTCCCATGTTTAGCTTCCGGTATCAAGAGCAGGACACCGTATCCGGGAAAGCTGTAACCCCGGCCGTTTGCCGAAGCAGGGACGGTTCCGGGGTTTTCGCTAGCTACTGTACCGCTCCCGTGAGACAACGTCAACCCTTCGATCACAACGTCCTCATGGTCCGGCTCACGGAAGAGCGGCTCGGATCGTACCTCGCCGCGACCCGCCACGACCCGAGAGCCGCCATCCGGCTGTACGACTGGAACGTTCTGGCAAGCGGGGCATTGCTGGAAGACATCGCTCGTCTCGAAGTGGTCTTCCGTAACGGCGCGGACATGGCGCTCGTTGACTACCAACACAAGGGGACGTCGAAAGACAATCGGGCACCGAAAGAGTGGTACGGGAATCACGATCTGTTCACTCAACGAGGAGTTGAGCTAATCAACGCCGCCAGGAGACGGGCGACCCGTTCGGGCCAACCTGAGCGACACGGCAAGGTGATCGCTGAACTCAGCTTCGGCTTCTGGAGGTTCCTGTGCGCGAAGACCTACCTGACATCGCTGTGGGTCCCCGCGCTCTGCGGCGCGTTCCCTCACCACCCGCGGGCACCGGATCCTCGGGCAGTTCGCGCGGACGTCCACGACCGAATGAAGCAACTACATGAGTTGCGGAACCGCATCGCCCACCACGAACCCATACACAGGCGCGATCTGGCCGGTGACTGGGAAGCCCTAGTCGATGTCGCCGGATGGATGTGTCCCGACTCGCGAGGGTGGATCGTTGCCAACAGCAGAACTATGGGCATCCTGGACCCCTCGCCCATCCCGACGATCGGCCGTCGGTGATCCGGTTGGATTCCCCGACCCATCCGGGTGATGATCGGGATGCCGACGACAGTAGACGGAGGAAGTAGGTCCGGCTCCTCTCCGGACGGAGAGCGGCCGGAACTGCGCGTCTTTTGGGAGCGCGGTTTCTAGCGGCAGTAGCAGCGACCTGCCTCCTCCTGAGCATCGAGTCCCGTGCTTGCCGTGGTCCTTGACACGCGCCGTCCTGGTTGGAGCAAGCCCGTCACCCGGACAAGGGGGTTGAACGTGTCATAGACCCGCCGCATACTGTCCGGTAGTCACAAACACCACCGGTCTCTTGCCTATCGACGTCGAGGAGGCCGGAACCGGGATCAATTCGGGAGCGGACCCGGGCGGGGATGGCCGGACGCGCTCGGACCGAAGGAGGTGGTGGCTGGGGGATGGGCCCGCCGGGGAGGGTGCGTTCCCCGTTTTTCGCGTTCTGACAGACCGGGTGCGGCCGCATGAAAGTGGTCGGCACGCGTCCGAAATGTGGAGTGACGAACCGCTGAACCTTGTAATCATGGACCATCGCGCCAGAATTGCAAGGTTGTATGGCGCAGATGCTCGTCTGTCACGTACATATCGCAATCGGACTCAACCGCCCGGCCAACCCGACCGAACTGCGGCCTCTAGCCCGTCGCGGCGACCAGGTTGGGATCTTCATCCATGCGCGCCACTGTCTATAGCTGCTTCCCCTGCATGGGTGTCGAGGATCACGGTCACCCGGGGATGGGTCTGGAGGATCGAGGCCGGCAGGGCTTCGATCACCGGACCGTGCAGGGCGCTCTCCACGGCGGCAGCCTTGGAGGAACCCAGGGCTATCACCATCACGTGGCCGGTCCCCATGATCGTGCCGAGACCCTGCGTCACTGCGCGGCGCGGCACGTCATCCGGTTTGGCGAAGTAGCGGGCGTTGTCAGCCCGGGTCGTCGCTGTGAGGCTCACCACTCTGGTCCGGGAATCGAAGGCCGAACCCGGTTCGTTGAAGGCCAGATGGCCGTTGCGCCCGATCCCGAGGATCTGGAGCCCGATCCGCGCCCGGCTGATGCTGCGGTTGTAGCGGGCGCACTCCTCGTCGAGATCGCTGGCGTGAACATCAGGCGAGTGCAGGTGGGCGGGGTCCAGATCGACCTGTCGGGCCAAGTCTCGGCGGATGACATTGCGATACAGCTGCGGGTGGCCGGGGTCGAGCCCCACGTACTCGTCCAGCAAGAAGGCTCGGGTCGCGGCGAACGAGAGGGACTCCTCCCGGTGACGGCGGGCCAGTTCCCGGTAGAGGGGCTGCACCGACGCGCCGGTCGCCAGGCCCAGGACCGGGGAAGGAGCGGAGTGGAGGTACGCCTCGACGAGATCAGCGGCGCGGGCCGCCAGTTCATCGGTGTTCGAGGCGACGACGACCTCCATCTTGCCGAGCAGTCCTTCGCAGCCGGACTACTCGCGCGCCGGAAATTCGGTGGTCCTGGCGCCGGTGATGAAGGCCACCAGGTCGTCCTGGGTCACCTGGCTGACGTCGGCCTCGGCCGTCTTGCGGCCCCGGCGCAGCACGACGGCGCGGTCGCACACGGCCGTGACCCGGTCCATGTTGTGGGTGATCAGCAGCACCGCCACATTGGACTCGCGCAGCGCCGTGATCAGGTCCAAGACCCGCTGGGCCTGCTCGACTCCGAGCGCCGCGGCGGGCTCGTCCAGGAGGACGATGCGCTGTCCCCAGGCCACCGCCCTCCCGATGGCGATGGCCTGCCGCTGACCGCCTGACAGCAGGCCGACCGGGCGCCGCGGCGACGGGATGGCGATGCCGAGACGGGCCAGGGTCTCCCCGCACTCCTCGTGCATGCGCCTCTTGTTCAGCAGTCCCAACCTAGATCCGAACCACCCGCCCCGCGTGTACTCCCGGTTCAGGAACAGGTTTTCGGCCACGTTCAACGTGTCGATGAGCGACAGGTCCTGGTGGACGGACTCGACGCCCAGTGAACGGGCCACGTCCGGAGAGGAGATCCGATGTTCGGCCCCGTCGATGCTGATGGTCCCTGAGTCCGGCTGGTAGATGCCGGCCAGGCATTTCACGAGTGTCGACTTGCCGGCCCCGTTGTCGCCCAGCAGCGCCGTCACCCGCCCCCGGTGAAGCTCGAGTGAGACGCTGTCCAGGGCCTGGACGGCCCGGAACGCCTTCGAAAGGTCTCGGACCTCGAGTGCCGGCACTGTCATTGTCACCCTTCCCGTACCCGGTCGCCCAGGGTGTTCCATACACCAGCCACCGCCGGGGTGGCGGTTCCGGCGCCGGTCACACCCACCACCCAGGCACGGGTCACGAAGGCCTGGACACGGAACCCGCAGATCACCGTGTCGCCTTCCTCTACGGTGCGGGAGGCCGGCGGATGCAGCCTCGCGTAGTAGTCGATGCCGGCCGGATCGGGCATGTCGAGCGGCACCGGCTCGGTGGACACGTCCTCGGGGTCGGCCGCCACCAGCGCCCGCGTGTCGTACGCGTCGAAGACCGGATCCACGTAGAAACCCCCGCCGAAGCACAGCGGGACGCCCTGGTGCAGGTGGGCGACCTCGGTGAGGTAGAGGGCGGCGGGCTGTTCGGGAAGCTCCTCCACCGCGTGCAGCGGAGTCGAGCCGGTCAGGCCATGGCCGGGCTCCACCTGGGTCGCCCCGATGTCGGCCAGCAGATCGAGGACCGCCGTGGAAGTCGTACCGGGAGCGTTCACCTCAATGCGGGTGCCGTCTCCGAGCGTGGCGGCAGCCACCTCCACACCCCGGGCGAGGGTGTCTACGTTGGGTGTGGGCGCCACCTTCCGGGAGTCCTTGTCGTAAAGCAGGGCGGGGAACGTGGTGAGACCGCCGAAACGTAATCCCTCCAATCCGTTCACGAAGGCGATGGCGGCGGATAGCTCTTCGATGTGGAAGCCCCCTTCGTGACCGGGGTAGAAGATGTCGCCTTCGTTCCATATCCGGAGCAGCACGTCCTGGGTGCGTCCGAGCCTGGCCACCGCCCCGGAGGCCTCTGACGCCTTGTTACGGGAGAAGACGGTCCAGTAATCGGGAGCCATGCCGGCGGCTTCCCTGGTCTCCGCCCGCGCCATCTGGACGAGGTGCCCCAGGTTGCCCAGCCGGTGCCCGCCGGCCACGATCGGCCGGGCACAGGCCATGTCGACGGCCACGTAACCGTCGGCGCCGCCCCGGGTTATCGCATCGAGCGCGCCCCCGGCCCGGCCCAGTTGCTTGCTCATCGCGTACACCGTCAGACCCCGGCGATGGGCCTCGGTCGAGAAGTGGCGGGTGTTGGCCTCGATCGTGTCCAGATCGAGGACGTAGCTGTTGGCGGGGATGCTCCCCTCCTGGTGGAGCCGGATGGCCGACTCCACGAAGGGTCGGTTACGGGCCAGCAGTTTCCTAAGGAACATGGTCGCTCAACTTTCCTCAGGTGCTCGCATGCTGAGCGCCACCGCCAGGACGATGATCACGCCACGGGCGATCAGCTGGTCCGCCACCTCCAGCCCCATCAGGATCAGCCCGTTGTTGAGCATCGCCATGATGACCGCCCCGGTCACCGCCCCGGCGATCGAGGCGCGCCCTCCGAACAGGCTGGTGCCTCCGATGACGACCGCCGCGATCACGGTCAGCAGGTCGTTCTCGCCGAGGTCGTGGCGGCCGATGGCCAGCCTCCCGGCCAGCAGCACGCCCGCGAAGGCGGCGGTGGTGGCGCTGGCCACCAGCGCGCTGATACGGATGCGGTCGGTGTTCAGGCCGGACGCCTTCGCCGACTCCCGGTTCGCTCCCGTGGCGAGGACGTGGCGGCCCCAGCGCAGGTGGTGAAGCGCGAAATGGCCGAGGACCAGCACGATGATCGTCCACACGACCAGGGACGAGACCGGACCCAACGAACCGGCGCCGAACAGGGCCGAGAAGGTGTCGTCCCGGATCGGCATCGACTGGAGGTTGTTCATGTTCCGGGCGATCCCGCTGATGATGCCCAGCGTCCCCAGGGTGACCAGGAATGAGGGGATCCGGATCTTGACGGTGATGAAACCGTTGACCAGGCCGACCACGACTCCGGTGGCCACCGCCGCGACGGCGCCCGCCAGGAACCCGTGGTCGCCCACCACCACCGCCGCCACCAGCGACGAGAGCGCAACGGTGGACCCGACGGACAGGTCGATCTCCGCCGATCCCAGGGCGAAGGCCATCCCCACCGCCATCACCGCGATGGGCGCCGCCTGCCGGCCGATATTCAGCAGGTTGGATCCGCTGAGAAACCCGTCGTCCCACAGGAAGAGCGCGAAGACGGCGAGGATCGAGACGAAGGCCAGGTAAACGACGTACTGTCGAAACCCGCCGTCGTCGCCCTGGCGTGCCCGCATCCTTATCGAGCCGGCTACGGCTCGTAGCGGTTTACGGACCGCCTTCACTTCCGGCAGTTCCTTCGGACACTCTGGCAGCTACAGCTTATCCTCCGAGGGCTTGCATGACTTCGGGTGGTGGGTCGGTCGCCAGGGACTGGCGGTAGGCGTCGACGATGTTGTCGGCGGTGACCTTGATGGCAGGAACAACCGTGAACGGCGGCGCCGGCTTGCCAAGAAGGCCGTAAGCACCCTCGATGGCCATCGTCCGGCCCAGGGCATAGGCCTCGTCAGCCGCGATCCCCACGATGTTGCCGCCCTCGACCAGATCCAACGACACGTTCGTGTCCAGATCAAGGGTCACCACGGCTACGTCGGAGGCGCCGGCTGCTCGCAGAGCGGCCAGCACGCCGTCAGCAGGACCGGCCGACCAGGGGGCGTAGATGCCGTTGAGGTCGGGGTTGCGGGTGAGCAGCGACGCGGCGATCTCCTCGGCCGCGGCCGGGTCGGCCAGGCCTTGTTCGTCGACTATCTCGATGCCGGGATAGGCGGCTTCGATCCACGCCTTGAACGCCTGATCACGCTGGTTCGTCACGTAATAGGCAGCATCATGGAAGATGAAACCCACCTTCCCCTGACCACCCAACGCGTCAGCCAGCAGATCAGCGGCCGCAATACCCATAGCCGCCAAGTCATCGGTGACCACCCCTACATAATCGGTTCCATGCACGTATCCCTCGGGCACGTTGCTCAAGAACACCAACTGGACACCCGCTTCCACAGCCGGACGGAACGCTTCGGCGCCGGATACCGGGTCGAGGACCAGGCTGATGATGATGTCAGGGTTCTGAGCCATCACCGTCTCGACATCATTCGCCTGCTGGGCCGCGTCGAACTGGGCGTTGGTCTCGGCGATGACGTTGATCCCGAGTTCGGCGAACGCGTCCCTGGCCCCCTTGCTGACCGCATCAGTGAACGCGCCTGCCGTATGCCACAACAGAGCAGCCGTGTACTCACCTGACTGAACCTCAGCCGCCTCACCGGCCGAGAGCACGATCTCACCCGACGGAGTAGCAGCCTCACCTCCAGGACCCCGAGTCACGGGAGCAACCGGCATCTCGCCGAGGGCTTGCATGACTTCGGCCGGCGGGTCGGTCGCCAGGGACTGGCGGTAGGCGTCGACGATGTTGTCGGCGGTGACCTTGATGGCAGGAACAACCGTGAACGGCGGTGCCGGCTTGCCGATAAGGCCGTAAGCACCCTCGAGGGCCATGGTCCGGCCCAGGGCATAGGCCTCGTCAGCGGCGATTCCCACGATGTTGCCGCCCTCCACCAGATCGAGCGACACGTTCGTGTCGAGATCAAGGGTCACCACAGCCACATCCGAAGCGCCCGCCGCCCTAAGCGCCGCCAGCACACCATCGGCAGGACCAGCCGACCACGGGGCATAGATGCCGTTGAGGTCGGGGTTGCGGGTCAGCAGCGACGCGGCGATCTCCTCAGCAGCCGCCGGGTCCGCCAAGCCCTGGGAATCGACTATCTCGATGCCGGGATAGGCCGCCTCGATCCACGCCTTGAACGCCTGATCACGCTGGTTCGTCACGTAATAGGCAGCATCATGGAAGATGAAACCCACCTTCCCCTGACCACCCAACGCGTCAGCCAACAGATCAGCAGCCGCAATACCCATAGCCGCCAGATCATCGGTCACCACCCCTACATAATCGGTTCCATGCACATACCCCTCAGGCACGTTGCTCAAGAACACCAACTGGACACCAGCATCCACAGCCGGACGGAAAGCCTCCGCACCCGACACCGGATCCAGCACCAGGCTGATAATGATGTCAGGATTCTGAGCCATCACCGTCTCGACATCATTCGCCTGCTGCGCCGCGTCGAACTGAGCATTCGTCTCGGCGATCACCTCGATACCCAACTCGGCAAACGCGTCCCGAGCACCCTGACTCACCGCATCAGTAAAAGCTCCCGCCGTATGCCACAACAGAGCAGCCGTATAACCACCCGACTGAACCTCAGCCGCCTCACCAGCCGAGAGCACGATCTCACCCGACGGAGTAGCAGCCTCACCCCCCGGACCCCGAGTCACAGGCGCCACCGGCGCCGCAGGTGCCTCAGGTGTCGCAGTGGTCGCCGGGGCCTTGGTGGTGGCTGCAGCCACGGTCGTCGGGGTGGTTTCCTCGGCAGGCTCGTCACCGCCGCAGGCCGCGGCCAGCAGGCCGAGCACCACCATCGTGGCGATGACCATCCGCAGCCGCATCGTCTCGGTTCTTGTCTTCATTGTTCCTCCTCCGGCCGCCCTCTCCCTGCTTGCTCCACCCCGCACCAGGACGCCACAAAGTGCGCAAGGGTGCGGGTCGCGGAGATCAGCTCCTGGATGGGGAGCCTTTCGAATGGGGTGTGACAGGTTGCAATGTCTCCGGGGGCGAAGTACACGCCGGGGATCCCGGCAGCCCGGAGCAACGGCTTCTCGGACCAGTAGGGAGCGCCCTCGATGCGGGCGCGCCTACCGGTGATGTGTTCGATCGACTCCATCAGCGCGCGGACGCCCGGATGGTCCGCCGGGACCTCGTCGGGAGTGCCTCCCACCCGGTGGTCCCGGGGAGCGGAGAAGACCACCTGGGCCGAAACGCCGTGATCGTCCGCCACCTTGGCGGCCACATCCCGCAATGCGTCGGCCTGGCGGTCGAGGTCGTCGCCCGGCAGCAGCTTCTGGATGAGGGACAGCCGGAAATCGCCCGGAACCGCGATGTTCCCGCCGGATTCGACGGAGGTGACCAGTAGGAAGCGTCCGCCCAGCAGGTCGTGGCCGGGCTCATCACGCAGGGCCTCGTCGTGGTCCCATAGCTCGCTCAGGAGCGCGTGGCCCGCCCGCAGCGCATCCACGCCCAACTCGGGGGTCCCGAAGTAGGCCGACCTGCCGGCCAGGGTGATGTCGGCGATCAGGAATCCCATCTGGGCGGTGTAGACGGCCCCGGTGGTCGGCTCGGTGTAGATGGCGAAGTCCGGCGCCTGATCCGGGCCGTCGAACAGGTGCGAGACCGCGGCGCGCATTCCTATGGAGAGCCCGCTGCCGGGCTGGCCGGACTCCTCGTCGCAGACCAGCAGGGCCGTCAGCGGGCCGGCCAGCCGGTAACCCGCCCGGTCGACCGCACGTACGGCCTCGATGATCGAGCAGACTCCCGCCTTCTGGTCGGTAACCCCCCGGGCCCATATCTCGCCGTCGACGATGGTGCCGGAGAACGGGTCGGCCCGGTTGGTCCCGCTCCACTCCCGCACCCAGTCGTCCGCGTGCACGGTGTCCAGATGGCCCGCCAGCACCAGTGACCGGCCCCCTGCCCGACCCGCCTCGGCGTAGACGTTGGGCCGTCCCGGCTCCGCCTCCACCAGACGTACGCTGTTCCACGGCCCATCACCGAGCTGATCCCTGACCCATCCGGCGAAGGCCGTCTCGTGCGGGGTCACACTCGGAATCCGCACCGACTCCAGAACCGACCCGACCAGTTTCTCCTCGTCGACGGCGGCGGCGATCACTTCGGCCGGCGACCTCACCATCGTCCTCATCTGCCCAACCGGCCCCGCACGAAGGTGGTTCTCACCGAGGCCCGAGCGGTGGAGATCGCTCCCATGAAGGCCGCACGGTTGCCCAGTGCCGAAGCAACCAGTTCCGGTGTCACGTCGAGGTAACGGTCCAGCCTGGAACGCACCGCATCGACGAAGGTGGGATTGGAACCCACCCCGCCCCCGAAGACGATCCGGGCCGGATCGCCGAACCAGCACAGCCATGCCACCGCAGACGCCATCGCCTCGGCGGCGATGCCGATAGCCTCGGATGCGGCTTCGTCACCCGAAGAGGCCGCTAGGAGGATCTCCGAGACCTCGGCATCGCGCTCGAGGCGGGAGGTAAGGCCGTTATCCACTGCTTGACGGAACCGCCTACGGATGGCCGGCGCGGAGGCGACATCCTCCAACGTGAGCCGTTGCGCCCGGTTGTCGCCGGCTCCCGAGATGTCGATCGATCCGAGTTCTCCGGCGGCTCCGTGTCCCCCCCGATAGAGCTTCCCGTCCATCACCAGTCCGGCGCCGATTCCGGTGCCGACCGAGATCGCGACGAAGTCGAGCCCGCCCAGGTCGTCCATCGCTTCCGCTTCCGCCACCGCCGCCAGGTTCACGTCGTTCTCGATCGTGACCGGCACTCCGAGCCGTTCGGAGAGTGCCGCCCGGATCGGGAGATCGGCGAACCCCGAGAGGTTGGGGGACATCTCCACCCGGTCCAGCCGCGGGCGGTACACGCCGGGAACCCCCACGCAGCCGGACTCCAGGAGGTCGGCCTTGCCACCGAGGGTCTCGAGCAGCCGGGTCGTGGCCGCCACGACCGTGTCCACCGCGGCCCCGGCATGGGAGGCGGTCTCGATGCGTTCCTCGGCCAGGACCCTCCCGAGCAGATCGGCCACACCCACGATGATCTTGGTGGCCCCCATGTCCACTCCCACGACCAGCGCGGCGTCCGGAACCAGCGCGTAGGGGGTGGCAGGGCGCCCGATCCGATTCTGGGAGGTTTCGGGAGGAGGGATGAGGCTCACCACACCGGCATCCTCGAGATCCGACACGAGGGCAGATACGGTCGGCTTCGACAGGCCGGTCCGCCGGGCAAGTGTGGCGCGTGAGATCGGGAACGGCGCAGCCTGCATGAACTCGTCGAAGACCGCTTGGCCGTTACGCAGGCGAAGTGCCCAGGAGCCGGACCCGTCGATCACGCTTTGAACCCCTCTGCGTGTCGGGGATGGACGCCCCTCCGCACGCGGAACCGTCTGTCCCGGTAAACCGATACAACCCGGAAAACACAGGTGCCGGCTGTCATCCCCATCCTCGTGATCCGGAGAGCTGCCCGGCCGAACGGCTGGTCAACTCTGGCCGCTTTCTGCCCGTATTCTCACTGCCTCCTAGTTAGTTTGTCAAGCTACTTTACTAATTATTTCCGCGGCTGTTCCCGATATCGACCCTTCGTACGCCCCGAACCGCGGCGCCGCTCCAGAGGGATCCTGCCATCCCCGCCCGTGCGCGAGAACGGGCGGATCGAGCAAACCGTCAGGACCGGCGGACGGTGGAGGCCAGTCCGCCGGAATAGGCCGGACAGGCGTGCCGTTGCCCCGGCCGTTTGCTGAGATAGAACGGTTCCGATCTCAGGCCGTCAGTTGGCGGCCCCGTGAGGCATCGCAGACCACTCCATATGCCTGGTGCTGGTCGCTCTCACTCCTGCCGTTCCAGCGCGAGTCGTAGGGCGTCGGCGGTCCGGTGGTCGTAGGCGACCAGGCGTATCTCGCTCAGGGTGGCGGGGTGTTCCTCGGCCCAGCTGAGGGACTCGGTGGCGATCACCTCCGCGGCTGCGTCCAGTGGATAACCGAACACTCCGGTCGAGATGGCGGGCATGGCCACGGTAGTGGCGCCTAGGTCCTTCGCAGCGTCCAGGGCGGCCCGCACGGCCTGGCGGAGCAGGGTTGCGTTGTCCTGTCCTTCCCGGTAGCGGGGTCCCACCACATGCACCACCCACCTGGCCGGCAATCCCCCGCCGGCGGTTATCGCGGCCTGCCCGGGCCGGACCGGACCGTGCTCTGAGACCCACCGCTCGGAGTCCTTGACGAACGCCTCCCCTCCCACCCTGGCGAGGGCGGCCGCTACGCCTCCGCCGTGGACGAGATGCTCGTTGGCGGCGTTGACGATGACATCGGTGCGGGCGGCCGTGAGGTCGCCCTGAACCACGACCACGGTGCGGCCCATTACGGGGATGCGTCCCGGAGGGCCGCGGCGGCGAACGTGACGGCGGCCTGGCACGGCTCCACGACGGGCAGGCCCAAGTCGTCCTGAAGCCGGGCACGGAGGTGGGTCATGCCCGTGCAACCGAGCACGAGCACATCCGCGCCGGAGTCTGCGAGCTGCTCTCCGGCGTCCAGGACATCCTCGTAGGCCTCCTCGCTCTCCAGATCGAGAACACCCCGCCCGGTGGCCACGTCTCCGACGACCCTCGTAGCTACTCCGATCCGATCCCAGTAGCGATCGTGCCTCGGTATTGCCTCCTCGACGGCGGAGATGACCCCGACACTGCGCCCGCGTGACATCGCTGCCAGCACCGCCGACTCGGCGATTCCGAAGACCGGCGCCTCCAGTTTCGCCCTCATCTCTCCGATACCAGGGTCGGAGAAGCACGCCACCACATAGGCATCTGCCTTGTGGCCGCTGGCGATCTCGATCATGGGCCCGACCGAGGCGGCAACGTCTGCGTCGGATTCGATCGCGGGCGGTCCGCCGAGGCTGGTGATCACCTCCACCTCGATCCCCAACTCCTCGGCAAGGTCCCTCACCGCGTCGTCGACCTCGGCCGAGATGCGCTCGGTCCTGTTCGGATTCACCACGATGACCCTTCCAAACATCGAGGCGACGTTACCCGATGGTGACCCGGACCCATCACCCGGTCTTCGGCACTGCCAGGCACGATGTACTCACGAACCGGCTCTCGGTCCCGGCTCAGGCCTCGGTGGTACTCGACGGCCTAGCGTCGCCGGCCGATTAGAATCCGGGGCATCCGATCCGGCCGCTGCCGGAAGCCCTCCGCAACCGTGAGTTGGGAGCGCGCCTAGGGGATCCCTCTGAAGCCTGGAGTTAGTTGACAATGTCGAGGGTCGCCGCCGGTTCACCCTCCGGTCGGGCACGATACGCAAGGGTGACGCTGGCAGCCCTGATCGCCGCCATCGCCCAGGTCGCTCTGGGCGGCATCGTCCGGGTCACCGGCTCCGGAGATGCCTGTCCGGATTGGCCGCTCTGCCACGGACAGATCATCCCGCCGCTCGACTACCACATATGGCTCGAGTTCACGCACCGGCTGGCGGCCACCGTGGTGGGTGTTCTGGTGGCGGTCTCGCTGCTGCTGGCTTGGCGCCACCTGCGCACATCGAAGCCGGCAGTGGCCGCGACCGGCGCCAGCCTCATACTGGTCGTCGCCGCTGCGATCCTGGGCGGGCTAACCGTATTGAGCGAACTCTCGTGGTGGGTACGTCTGATTCACCTGGCACTGGCCGAGTTGACCGTGGCGACTCTCGCCATCGCCTGGCTGGTCGGTCGCCCGGATGATCGTTCCGGTCAACGGGGGAACCTCGATATGCGAGTTGGCAGACGTGATCGGATGATTGCGTGGGCGGGTGCAGGCGGGTTGCTCATCGTCATCCTCTACGGCTCCTACATGGTGGGGCTCAACTACGGAACCAGTTGCCCGGGCTGGCCGTTGTGTACCGGTCTGAGCATCCCCGACGGTATGGCGTTCGCTGTCAACATGGGGCACCGCTACATGGTGGTGGTGGTGGCCGTGCTCGTCTTCCGCGCCTGCTTCGTGGCTTGGAACCGGGGATCGGAGCTACCGCAACTGCGCTGGTTGGCCGCGCTCACTTCCGGGGTGTTGCTGCTCGAAATCGGCGTAGGCGCGCTTACGGCTTGGCTGGCTTCAACGCCCCTCACGGCGTCCCTGCATCTGACGTTTGCCACCCTGTCGTGGGTATCGATGGTGGTGATGGTCGCCGTCCTGCTCGATCCGGCGACCTTCCGCGTCCCGACCCGGTACCGGGCAACCACTGGTTGATGACCGCCCCTAGCATCGCCGGATCCCGGGTCTGGCGCGACTACGTCGCTCTCACCAAACCCCGGATCATCTCTCTGTTGCTGATCACCGCGTTGGGCGGCATGGTCCTGGCCGCCGGAGGTTGGCCGGATCCTCTGCTGATCGTCTTGGTGGTTGTTTCGGGCTACCTGGCGGCGGGAGGAGCGAACGCCCTCAATCACGGTGCTGAAGCCGACCTGGACCAGAAGATGCGACGTACCAGTCGCCGTCCGGTCGCCAGCGGCCGAGTCCCGAGAAGAGGTGCCTTCGCTTTCGGAATCGTCCTCAATGCGGCCGCGTTCGTCTTGCTGGCTGCTTTCGTCAACCTCCTCAGCGCCGCACTGGCTCTGAGCGGCACCCTCATCTACGTATTCGTCTACACCCTGGGTCTCAAGCGGACAACCCCCCAGAACATCGTCATCGGCGGCGCTGCCGGCGCTGTCCCGCCGCTGGTCGGTTGGGCGGCCGTGACCGGGACGGTGGAACTACCGGCCGTCTTTCTCTTCGCCATCGTTTTCTTGTGGACGCCGCCCCACTTCTGGGCTCTGGCTTTGTTGATCAAGGATGACTACGCAAAGGCCGGGATCCCGATGCTGCCGGTTGTTGCCACGCTGGCTGTGACCAAGCGTCAGATCCTCCTCTACACGCTGGTACTGGTGGCGCTTTCCGCATCATTCGCGGCGACCGGCGCGGTCGGATGGGTCTATCTGGTCAGCGCGCTCGCGCTGGGGGCTGGATTCATATTCCGGGCGATCCGGCTGGCACGGGGCGACGGGATCGACGGAGCCCGGGGACTGTATCTGTTCTCCCTCGCATATCTGGCCTTGCTGTTCGGCGCCGTGGCGGCCGACACCCTGGTGGACCGATACCTCCTCGGTTGACTACCTAGGTGTCCTTCCCACGTTGATATCGTCGGCGCGCAGTCGGGCTTGGGCAAGGTCGTAGGCGGCTTGGCGGCGCATCCAGAACTCGGCATTGGACCATCCGACCTTCTCCAGACGGATTGCCATTTCCGGTGAGATCCCGGTGTGTCCGTTCAGAACACGGGACAGAGTATGTCGCGCCACGCCAAGTACTCCGGCAGCTTCAGTCACGGTAAGTCGTCCTTCCAGGCAGCCTTCCCGGATGCTTACTCCCGGATGGGTCGGATACTCCGCAGACATCCTCTTCGATTCTTCGTGGACTCGTCATTCTCCCACGCTCGGACGGAGGCGGCTCGGACTCTCGGTCAGAAACGGTCCGGGGCGAAGGGGGCCAGATCCACTTCGGGGGGGCGGTCGAGCGCCAGCTGGGCCAGGACCCGCCCCATCAGGGGGCCGGCGGTCAGGCCCATGTGGGGATAGGTGCCGACTACCAGGCCGGGAGGGCCGACCCGGCCGATGATCGGAGACAGGTCGGGGGTGGCCAGGCCCCTACCGGGCCAGGTACGGATGAGGCGGACTCCGGCCAGCGACGGAACCACCCGCAGCGCCACCCTCATGTTCGCCACCAGGTTCTGGGGATTGACCCGATTGTGGCCGGTCACAGGGTCGAGGTCCGACGACCAGCCCCCGCCTATCAGCAGGGTTCCGGCCTTGGCCTGCTTGAAGGTCAGCTGGCCACCCGCGTAGTAGACCAGGTGGTGGACCATCGGCGCCAAGGGTTCGGTCGCCCCGACCTGGGCCGGATCGTCGAATATGGCAAGATCACCGCCCCACAGCGAGGCGAAACGGTTGAGGTCATTGCCCGTGACCAGCACGACCCGCCCCGCCGTGACCGGACCGGAGGGCGTGGAAACGGTGAACGTGCCGTCCTGCCACTCCAGGCCGATCACCTCCGCACCCGTGCGGATGACCGCTCCCCTGGACACGGCGGCGCGAGCGAAGGCGGGCGCCGCCAGCATCGAGTTGACCTTCCCCTCCACCCGGGTGAGCTGGGCGCCCACCATCGACTCGGACACGTATGGGGCAATCCGCTGGAGGTCGGCCGGCCCGAGAAGGTCGGACTCCACGCCTGCGGTCCTCTCGATGGCGACCTTCCGTTCGATGTCCCTCATCTGCTCGGAGGTCTCCGCGATGAGCAGCCCACCGTTGAGCGAGACCTCCAGGTCGGTACCCAGCACATCGCTCAGGTCCCTCCACATGTCCAGGGAGTCGGCCAGGAAACGCAGAGCCGGCAGGAAGCCGCGGGCCCATTCCTCGCCGAACTCCAGGAACGAACCGTGCTGTATCTGACCGTGCAAGCTGCCGGCGTTCCGGCCGGATGCCTGGGTGTTGAGGTCGAACTGCTCGAGAAGCAGGACCTCCGCCCCGTACCCGGCCAGGTGCCAGGCAGCCGAGCAGCCCGTCACTCCCCCGCCGACCACCAGGACGTCCCAGGTCCGGCCTGCCATGCTGCTCTAGCGTCCCGGACCCGACGAAGAACGCGAAAACCGCGGCAACACGGCGCCGCCCGCCGGGCCCTCCCCCACCGCCACCACCTTGGAGTCGAGCGCGTTCCGTCCTAGCCCGGGGCGGGGCTGCCTCGACGATATGTTCCCTCGTTCGGTCCGGTCGACGTCGGGCCGGGACCGCGGGTGCTTTCGGTTATCCGGCATCGTATGGCGGGGGTGTGACACGAATGGGGGTCTGAAACATGGCGCGTCCCCACTTCGGCGGAGAACCGCTGCCGGGGTCGCGCCTGCCATGGACGAAACCGGATCCATGGCGTTAGGAGCGGTTCTTGAGGTCCCGGAGCACCGCCAACTCCTCGCCGGTCGGGGCATCCGTCACCTCCAGGGATGACGCCACCCGGAGCGGCCATTGGGTCCGGTCCATAACTTCCTGTAGCTCGACGCCGGGGTGGATGGCCACCAGGGTCAGCTCGTTGTCGTGTGGATCGGGCTTCAGCACCCCCAAGTCGGTGATGACGTTGATCGGCCCTGCCCCCCGGAACCCGAACCGGGATCTGGTGTCCGGCTCCGGGCCCAGGCCGATCGAGGTCACGAAGTCGACCCGCGGCACGAAGGCCCGCCTGGTGTGGCGCATGATCACAGTTACCTCCCGGCAGTGGGCTGCGATCTCCGGAGCGCCGCCCGCTCCGGGAAGGCGCACTTTGGGATCGTGGTAGTCCGGACCGATAACGGTGGTGTTCAGGTTGCCGAACCGGTCGATCTGGGCGGCGGACAGGTAGCCGACATCGATGTGCCCGCCTTGCAACCAGTAGTTGAAGACCTCGGGCACCGACACCACCGAATCGGCGGTAACCGCCAGTTCGCCGTCGCCTATCGACAGCGGAAGGCGGTATGGCTTGGCGCCGAGCGGCCCGGCCTCGTAGATGAGGAACAGGTTGGGCGCGTGGGTGTTGCGGGCCAGGTTGGCGACCGTGCTGGGGATGCCGATCCCCACGAAGCAGGACATCCCGTCCCGGAGGAGGCGGGCGGCCACCACGGTCATGATCTCGTCTGCTGCCCACGCAGGCGTCCGATTAGCCATGGTTCAGGCTCCCATGACCGACTCGTCCAGCCAGGCCAGGAAGGCGTCCCGATCCCGGCTCACCTCGGGCCACCTGCGGTACCAGTCGTTATCACGTTCGTAGTAGTCCTGCACGTAGGACGGCCGGGCGCCTTCGGGGACTTCGCACACCGCGGTGACGGCCATCGAGGGCATGACGAAATCACCCGGCCGGCGGTCCAGCACGTCCACCACTTCTTCGACAGTCACGATCACTTGCCGGGACGCCATGACGACCTCCCGGAACACCCCCGATATCCCCCAGACCTGCACGTTGCCGGCCCGGTCGGCCCGCTGGGCGTGGAGGATCCCGGTGTCGGGGTTGAGGGCGCGCACTGCGGCCACCGGCTTGCCGGT
The DNA here is from genome assembly GCF_965221825.1 of Candidatus Spongiisocius sp. Classification (GTDB taxonomy): domain Bacteria; phylum Actinomycetota; class Acidimicrobiia; order Spongiisociales; family Spongiisociaceae; genus Spongiisocius. The sequence goes on along the minus strand of NZ_OZ244917.1, from coordinate 3,296,014 downwards.
GAACGGGCAATCCAGGAATCGTACGTGGGGGGCGATCTCGCCGAGCGAGGTGCCCAGGTAGCCCTTCATGACTGTGAAGGGCATACCGGAGGCTCCGGCCACGTACCGGTTGGTCAGGCCGGCGTGGCTGTGCTCCTCCAGCTCGAGGGGTACCGGCCAGCCGTTCTCCACCGCATCCCGGAAGCGGTACAGCGATCCGACCCCGGGGTTGCCGCCCCACGAGAAGAGCAGCTTCCGGACGCATCCGGCCCCGATCAACTGGTCGTAGATGAGATCGGGGGTCATCCTCGACACGGTCAGGTCCCGCTTCTGCTGGCGGATGATCTCGTGGCCGGCGGCGAACGGGATCAGATGGGTGAAACCCTCCAGGGCAACCGTGTCCCCGTCCTGCACGTATCTGGAAATGGCTTCGCTGAGACCCAGGTGTTCGGCCATACCTCGAAGTTCGGATCGGCAACAACCCGCCCGCAGCCAGACGCATCGGACCGGAGACCGGGTGGGTGGCGGTCATGTTAGAGCGCTGCTCGTTCGGATCCGGCATCGGGTCCCCACTCCAACCGATGGCTGGGAAGACCGGTTAGGGCGTGTTCATGCCATGCGCGGTCGTTTGGTACCCGCGGGTCTCGTGGTTGGTCTAACGGTGACCAAGGTAGTTGAGCAGGTTCGCCTCGTAGCGGCTCGGATAGTCGTCCCACGCGTCGCCGTGGGCGCAACCTTCGTAAACCGTGACCCGCGGCGGGTGCCGGAGTTGCGAACGGATCCGGTGCAGATGGCTGATCGGGATGCGGTCGTCGATGTCGCAATGGGCCAGACCGATCGCGTACGGGTACCGAGCGGCGTCCTCCGCCGGGCGGACGCCGTCCACGTCGAGGCCCCTGGTGAGGCGGGCCATCAGAACCACCCCCGGGCGCAGGGCCGATGCCAGCCAGAAGGGCGCTGACGTACGCCGGGCCACTTCCTGCACGACCAGATCGGACAGGGTGGCGAAGGCCGAATCAGCGAATACCCCGGCGACTGCGGGCTCGCGCCAGCCGGCCATCAGAGCGATGGCGCCGCCATAGGAGTTGCCGTGCAGGAAGATGGTGCCGGGTCGGGCGCCGCGTTCGCCGACCACGTAGTCAACCGCGCCCAGCAGGTCGTCAGCCTCGTGTATCCCGGCGCCCATCTGGGCGGCATCAGACTCGCCGTGGCCGCGCAGGTCGAATACGAGAACCGAGTAGCCGTTGGCGACCAGAGCGGGGACCATGCCCAGCATGGAACTGCGGGTGCTGTCGATTCCGTGGGTCCGGATCACGACTCCTAGAGGATCCGGCGCGGGCATCCACCACCCGCGCAGCGTGAGTTCGGGCCAACCCCGTGGGGAGAACTCCGCGTCCTCGTAATCCAGGGCGAAGTCCCCGGGACTGTCCTCGACAGGATTGGCCTCCGCGTCGAGTGCGCTGTCCGCTATGTAGTAGGAAGCGGCAAGGTAGAGCAGGGCGACAGCCAGCAACGGCACAGCCGTCCGCCTGATCCACCGGCGAGAACGGCGGCGGCCGCCAGACCGCCCGGTCCGGAAGAACGACCCTAGATTCAGAACCTCTCCTCGACGAAGGTCTGGTCGGTGATGGGCGGGCGCACATAACCGACGCCTGACTGCCGTTCGGGTAGCTCGATGTCATCCCAGGGCACATCCTCGTAAGGAATCTGGCTCAGAAGGTGGGCGATACAGTTCAGGCGGGCCCGCTTCTTGATGTCGGCGTTCACGACGTACCAGGGCGCCTGTTTGATGTCGGTGTGGGCGAACAGGATGTCCTTGGCCTTGGAGAACTCCACCCATCGGGACCTCCCCTCGACATCGACGGGTGACAGCTTCCAGCGCTTCACGGGATCGTTGATCCGTGACTGGAAACGCTTCTCCTGCTCGGCGTCGCTCACGGAGAACCAGTACTTGATCAGGATGATGCCGGAGCGGATGAGCATGCGCTCGAACTCCGGGCACGAACGGAGAAACTCGCGGTATTCCTCCTCGGTGCAGAATCCCATGACCGGCTCCACCACGCCGCGGTTGTACCAGCTGCGATCGAATAGGACCATCTCGCCGGCTGCGGGCAACTCGGCCACGTAGCGCTGGAACCACCATTGCGTCTTCTCCCGGTCGCTGGGGGTGCCGAGCGCCACCACCCGGACGATGCGAGGATTCAACCGTTCCGTGATCCGCTTGATCACGCCACCCTTGCCCGCCGCATCACGGCCCTCGAAGATGACCACCACCTTGAGACCCTGGTGCTTGATCCAGCGCTGCAGGCGGACCAACTCCTCCTGGAGCCGGCCCAGTTCCTTCTCGTAGACCTTCCGCTTCAGCTTGGGTCGGTCCTGGTCGGGCGCCCCCAAGTCGAGCGCTTCCAGGAAATCCACACTCATACCACCAACCATACCGAAACGCCGGGCGCAGCGACTAGGAAAACGCCGCCAGCACCGCGGGTACCGCCTGCTCCAGCACGCCTTCTCCGTAGCCGCCCTCCTGGACTATCACCGTGGGCAGGCCGGTACGCAACCCCTGCCCGAGGAGCGGATAGTCCTCGTCGGTCAGGGCCAGCACGCCGTCGGTGACATGGGTGTCCACTCCCAGAGCTACGACCAGGATTTCGGCCCCGAAGGAGCTCACTGCTTCGATGGCTTCCTCCAGGGCTGACCTGTAGACCGGCCAGCGGGACCCGCTCGGGAGGGGAAGGTTGAGGTTGGCGCCCGATCCGGCCCCGTCTCCGCGCTCCTCGGGGAAGCCGGAGAAGAACGGGAAATGCACCCCGGGATCACCGTGGATCGAGACGGTCAGGATGTCCCCACGTTCCCAGAACACCGCCTGGGTGCCGTTGCCGTGGTGGGTGTCGACATCCACGACCGCCACCCTGGTCCCTCGGGCCGCCAGCCAGGCGGCGGCAAGGGCGGTGTTGTTGAGATAGCAATAGCCGCCGAACGTGGCCGGGCCGGCGTGATGACCGGGGGGTCTGCTGATGGCGTAGGCGGCATCGTGCCCGCCGTGGACAGCGCGGGCCGCGGCCACCACAGACGCTGCGGCGGACAGGGCCGCCGGCCAGGTTCCCTCCAGGATCGGATCGACATCGTTGGAATAGACGCCGAGTTGAGCGTCGACATGGGTGGGGGGACGGCCCGGTAGGCCGGGGAGGGGCCGGATGTAGGCCACCGCCTCGCCGTCGGCCGGGGCGCCGGTGGCGACCCGCCAGCGGTGGTGGGCCGTGCGCAGGAACTCCAGGTAATCGGGCTCGTGCACGAGGAGCAGGTCCTGCTCATCCATAGGAGGGGGGCAGACCACGTCCACGGCTTCGAGGTGGGCCAGAGCGGAGAGGATGCGGTCGGCTCGCGCCGCGGTCTCCGCGGGAGGCAGGAGCACCCCGCCGAAGCGGTGCGGCTCGGAGGGATCATGGAGGCGGTGGTCGGGATGGGCGTAGACGAGCACGTAGCTTCTCCCAAATCATCGGGCTACAGGAGTGATGCTAGAGCCGCGTTGCTAGGCTTGATCAACTGCCCATCGCTTCGTGTACTCGTGTCCGCGGCGCGAGCGGCGCGAGAGGTAAGGAAGGACTCGTTCGGCCTTGGATCCGGTAATCGCCTTCACCGAAGTAACCAAGTCCTTCGGGTCCATTGATGCTTTGGACCCGATCCGTCTCACCATCCGGAAGGGCGAGTTCGTATCCCTTGTCGGACCGTCCGGTTGCGGCAAGTCAACCGTCCTTAGGCTCGGTTCCGGACTCATCGAGCCCACGGACGGAACGGTGAGCCGGTCTTCGGACAATGTCGGCTACATCTTCCAGGAACCCACGTTGATGCCGTGGCGCACCGTGGAGCAGAACGTGACCTTCCTGGGCGAGCTTGACGGATTGAACCGCCACGAGGCCAGGCGGCGCGCCGATGAGGTGCTATCGCTGGTAGGGCTACAGGAATTTCGCGACCACTACCCCCTGGCCCTGTCGGGCGGGATGAAGATGCGCACCAGCATCGCCCGGTCCATGCTGCTCGATCCCGACCTTTTCCTGTTCGACGAGCCATTCGGCGCTCTGGACCAGATCAGCCGCGCCCGGCTCAACGAAGAGTTGTGCGCCCTGTTCTCGGAGCGACGCTTCGCGGCCCTGTTCGTCACCCATTCGGTTGACGAGGCCGTATTCCTGGCTACCCGGCTTCTGGTGATGAGCAAGCGGCCGGGAAGGCTCGTGGCCGAGTTCGAGATCCCGTACGAGTTCCCCCGCAAGCCCGAAATCCGTTACGAGCCCGAGTTCGCGGTGCTGGCCGGCCAGGTCGCCGCCGCACTGGCAGAGGCATCGTGAGCGACCGAACCGGCGAGACCGCCAACGCCTCCCGCGCCGGCACCGCCCGCATCCGGGAGTTGCTCGGCGTTGCCATACCACCCGCTCTGGTCGCCTTGGCCATCATCCTCCTCTGGTACGGGATCACCTTCTTCGTGCTCGAGCCCGACCGGCGCTTCCTTCTTCCACCACCCCACGGCGTGATCCAGGAGGGGATCCTCGATGGAGAGGTGCTGGGGGAGATCATGGGGGGCCTGTACCGGACGGCCATGGTCGCGGGGCTCGGGCTGGTGATCGGCTTCGCGCTGGGGTTCTCGATGGCCCTGGTGATGAGCCAGGCCAAATGGATCGAGCGCTCGCTCTACCCCTGGGCCGTGGTATGCCAGACGGTCCCGATCCTGGCTCTGGTCCCGCTGCTCGGCTTCTGGTTCGGCTTCGGGCTGATGTCGCGGGTTACGGTGTGCGTGATCATCGCCCTGTTCCCGATCGTCATCAACTCCCTGACCGGCTTGCAGGGCGCCGACCCCAGACTGCACGATCTGCTCACGCTCCACAACGCCGGCCGGTGGACCCGGGCTCTGAAGCTCCAGGTTCCCGCCGCTCGCCCGCTCATCTTCACCGGGCTCCGCACCTCGGCCGGCCTGTCGGTGATCGGCGCGATAGTTGGCGACTTCTTCTTCGGTCGGGGCCAGCCCGGCCTGGGCATCCTCCTCGACCGCTACAGCCGCCGCCTGAGAAGCGAGGAATTGCTGGCCGCGGTTATCGCCGCCTGCCTGCTCGGCGTGGTGGCTTTCTGGATATTCGGCGTGATCGGCCGCCGGGCCGTCGGCCATTGGGATCCGTCGTGGGCTGACGAGCGGAACAAGGACACCTAGACGTGCGAATCCGACCGGAATCGTGCGCGGTAAGGACTCATAGAACAGACAGCAACGGAAGATCGGAAAGGAGGCCGACATGAGAAGACATCGGATAGGAGGAAGGGCTGCTACCACGCTGGCCCTGATCGCCGCTCTGTCGCTGGTGGCAGCGGCGTGCGGCGGTGAAGAGGAAGCCCCCGCCACCACGGCTGCACCGGCCACCACCGCAGCACCGGCCACCACCGCAGCTCCCGCCACCACGGCGGCAGCGGCGATGACGCTGGCGGATGTCTGCCCCGACCCGCTCGTGATCCAGCTCGACTGGGAACCCGAGTCGGAGCACGGTGGCATCTACCAGTTGGTCGGTCCCGGTTACGAGATCAACAACGACGCCAAGAGCGTCCGCGGCCCGATGATTGCTGGCGGCGAGGACACCGGCATCGACATCGAGGTCCGGATCGGCGGCTTTGCGGTCGGCTTCCAGCCGGTGCAGTCGCTGCTGTACCAGGATCAGGACATCTTCATGGGATTCGTCCGGGCGACGGAAGCCATGTCGACCTACGCGGATGTCCCGGTCGTGAGCGTGATGGCAACGTTCGAGAAGAGCGCCTTCGCGATCTACTGGGATCCGGAGACCTACCCGAACGTCAACGAGATCGCTGATCTCAAGGACGAGGGAGCGATCATCCTGCTCGGGCGCCCGGACGTGTTCCAGGACTGGTGGGTCGCCGAGGGCATCATGGACGAGTCCCAGATGGACCTGACCGACGCGCCCAAGCCGGCTGCGTTCATCGGCGCCGGCGGCGAGGTCGCCGAGGCCGGGTTCGCCACCGCCGAGCCCTACATCTACGAGGTGGAGGTGCCCGAGTGGGGCAAGCCGGTCAGGACCCAGCTGATCCATGACACGGGCTTCGAGGAGTACTTCCAGGCGCTCGGTGTCCGGGCCGCCGATGCCACCGACCGGGCCGACTGCCTCCGGGAAGTGGTGCCCATCATCCAGCAGGCCCACGTGGACTTCCTGAACAACCCGGATCCGACCAACGAGTTGATCCTGGAGTTGGTGGACGTCTACGACACCGGATGGATCTACACCCAGGGCGTGGCCGACTTCGCGGTGTCCACGATGCTGGAACTCGGCATCATGGGCAACGGTGACAACGACACCCTCGGCGACTTCGACATGGACCGGGTCGTCGGGTTGTTGGAGATCATCGACCAGGTCACCGAAGCCGACGTAAGCGGGCTGTCGCCCGAAGACCTCGTCACCAACGAGTTCATCGACTTCTCGATCGGGCTGTAAGGAAATGGCGGCGGGATCCCTCCGGCTCGCCGTTGCGCAGCCGCGCACGGTGGTGGATCCCGACGCCGAGGTGAACGTTGCCCGGGCGGTGGAGCTGACCGCCCGGGCAGCCGATCTCGGAGCCGACCTGATCCTGTTCCCCGAGGGCTACCCGGGCCCGGTGCTCGGAAAGCCCCGGGACACGTACGAGGCGACCGACGCCATGCAGGCGGCAGCGGCGGACAGTCACATCTCGGTGTGCTGGAGCCGCATGGAGTTGTGCCCTGACGGGAAGTACCGCCTCGTGGTCTACGCAGTGGACCGCGGAGGGCGGCAGTTGCTCCGTTACGAACGGGCGCATCCGGCCACCCTCCCGCCCGACGAGACGAGGGTCTGGGTGGCGCCCGGTCCCGATCTGGCCCTGTTCGAGACGGACGGGGTCCGGATGGGAATCGTGGTGTGCTCGGAACTGTGGATACCCGAGCCGGCGCGCGTGCTGGCGCTGCGGGGCGCCCAGGTGATCCTGTCACCGGCGGGAGGCGGGTTCACTTCCCTCACGGACAACTGGCAGACCATCGTCCGGGCGAGGGCCATGGAGAACCTCTGCTACGTGGCCATGACCAACAACATCTGGCGCGACGAGGTCGGCGCCGCCATGATCGCCGGCCCCGAGTACGTGGCGGTAAGTTCGGGGACCGAGGAGTTGTTGCTGGCGAACATCGACCTCGCCCGGGTGGAGTGGCTCAGGTCGAACGACGACTCGATGGTGGAGCCCAAGGGCTTCTCGTCCATTCCCGGCCTGCTCCGCGCCCGGAGACCGGAGCTCTACGAGGACCTGGTGAAGCCAGGACCCGACCTCTACGACTTCCACACCCCTCCCCGGCCGCAGTGACGGACCGCGGAATCCTGGTCCGGGGCGGATACGTCCTCACCTCGTCGACACCGGAGATGATCGAGGACGGCGCGGTCCGCATCGTCGGTGAGTTGATCGACGCGGTCGGGCCGTGGACCGACCTCAGGACCCGTTATCCGAACGACGAGGTTCATGGAGACCGCCACTCCATCATCACGCCCGGGTTCGTCAACACCCACGGGCACTTCTCCGAGGCCCTTTTCACGGGCATCGCCGAAGACTTCACCCTGTGGGAGTGGATCGAGGCGGTCATCAATCCCACCGCGCCCCATCACGACTACGAGATGGCCTATGTGGGGACGCTTTTGGCGGGCATCCAGATGCTGCAGACCGGAATCACCGTGGCCAGCGATATGTTCGTATGCGACCCGGCAGACCGGCCTGTCACCCCGGGAATCGTCCGAGCGCTGGATGAGCTGGGGCTGCGCGGCGTGGTTACGTTCGGCGCTGCCGACAGGCGGGGCGCCGCCGTGCCGGCGATCCTCGAAGAGCACGCAGCCCTCCGGGAGGCCTGCGAAGCGAGCCGCCTGTCGCGCTTCCGGGTCGGGATCGCGCTCCTGGGTGCGCAGTCCGAGGAGCTCTTCGAGCATTCCGTCAGGCTCGCCGCCGACCACGGAAGCCATATCCACCTGCATGAGATCCGGGAGGAGGTGACCGCGGTCCGCGCCGAAACGGGGCGGACGCCGATCGAGCAGTGCGCCCATCTGGGCCTGTTCGACGGTCCGACCATCGCCGCCCACTGCGTGTGGGTGGACGAGAAGGACCAGGAGGTACTGGCGGAGCATCGGGTGGGGGTGGCCCACAACCCGGTCTCGAACATGATCCTCGCCTCCGGGGTTTGTCCGGTACCCGCCCTGCGACGCATCGGAGTAGCCGTGGGCATCGGTGTCGACGGTCCCGCCAGCAACGACCGCCAGGACATGCTCGAGGCGATCAAGCTCGCGGTGCTGCTCCAGCGGGTCGACCGGCTCCAGGCGACCGCCCTGTCCGCTCGTGACGCGCTGGCGATGGCCACCATCGAGGGTGCCCGTTCCCTGCGCCTCGATGCCGAACTCGGTTCCATCGAGGCCGGCAAGCAGGCCGACCTGGTGGTGTTCGACGGAGCCTCACCGGCCCTGGCCAACATCCACGACCCCTTCCAAGCCGTCGTCTACTGCGCCGGCCCGCGGGAGGTCTCCGACGTCTGGGTGGCCGGATCGCGATCGGTAGCGAACGGGAAGGTCACCAACGTTGATCCTGTCGATGTGGTGGAACGGTCGCGTCCCCTGGCTCGGAAGCTGGCCCGCCTCGCCGGTCTCGGACCGCATTCCCTGCTGGCCCGGTCCTGAGCCTGACACAACGACAACCCGGGCCTACGTACGCTCCAGGGGTCGAAGGAGAGGTGAAGCTTCAGGACCCTCCGTCGTGGTCACCACCACGGATGATCACGGTGCGGTGCGGGAAGGGCATCTCTATGCCGGCGGAGTCGAGGGCTTCCTTGATGCGTAGGCGCAACTCCCGTTCGGTCCTCCACTGGACGGAAGGCCGGGTCTTGGCCCTCACCCGGATGAAGACGCCGGACTCGGCGAGGTTCTGGACGCCCTTGACCTCGGGGGGCTCCGAGAGCTCGTCCTCTCCCCATTCCGGGTCTTCCCACATCTCGAAACCCGCTCGGCGGATCACCTCCATGGCCTCGCGGAGGTCACAGTCGTACGGAACCTCTACATCGATCTGCGCCCGGGCCCACAGCTGCGAGTAGTTGGCCACGAAGTCGAGCTTGCCGTTGGGAACATTCCAGACGGTGCCCTGACGGGTACGGATCGAGGTGGACCGCAAACTTATCTTCTCCACGGTTCCCCGGCCCCGTCCAAAGTCTATGTCATCTCCTACGCTGTAGATATCCTCTATCATCATGGATATTCCAGCCAAGAAGTCTCTAACCACCGACTGAGCACCGAAACCTATTGCGATACCGACCACGCCGGCGCCGGCGAGGAGGGGCCCGAGGTTGATATTCAGCTGGCCCAGAGCCAGCAGCGCCGTCAGCGCCCATATGGTGGTCTGCGCCACGCTGCGGAGAACCACCGCCAGCGTCTCGGCCCGGGCCTTTGCCCGGACCGTCTCCGCTTCCTCGTTGGCAGCCGGATCGCGACCCACATCCCGCAGGTCCGGTCTGCCTATCCGTTCCGTAAAGTGCTCGATCGCCCGCTTGACGGTTCTGGAGACCAACCACCCACCCACCAGGATCAGGGCCAGGACCAACCCGCGTCCCAAGAGCCAGGCCGCTATCCCGGCCACGGCCTCGTTGCCGGTCCACTGGTAAACGGTGTCGCAAACGAAGCTCGTACTGTCGGCGCACGCGGCCGATGAACTACCGGCTTGCTGGGCTATGGGAATCATGCGGCACCAACGCCTTGGTCCAGGGATGCGACGGCCGACAACGCGACTTGGGAGGGCATCCTAGTGGTTTGCGATGTCACGGGGTAGACATGGCGCCAAGGAACCTCTTCAGGCTCTTGTTCTGTGGCCTGTGGACCAGGTCCTTGGGCGAACCCTGCTCCACCAACTCACCCGCATCCATCTAGATCATCCGGTCGGCAACCTCTAAGGCCAAACCGAGTTCAAATAGAACATTCTCCAGCAGACCCGGAGTGGTTCAGAGTGGTAGGCTCATCTGGCTTATCCCGGTACCAGGATGAGGAGGTTCGAAATGATGCGCGCGAGCTGGTTTCGAACTGTTCGGCTGATGCGGGTCACGATGAAAGGGTACCGATCCGCAGCCTTGGGATCGCCGCCGACGTGATCTTCAACTTCCTCGGCGAGATCAATGCCGATGCGGCTAAGGACACATGACCGAGTCCATACCCTCGACGGAGTCGCGTCCCCTTCATCCGTCGACGGGAGCCAAGATCGAGATAAGGGGTGTTCGACACAGTTATGGGGATGTGCTGGTCCTCGATGAGTTCGATCTAACTGTCGAACCGGGTGAGTTTCTTACTCTTCTTGGCCCTAGCGGATCGGGTAAGACGACTCTTCTCAGGATCGTCGGCGGGCTAACGATTCCTGACGAGGGGAGCGTGATCGTCGGCGGTGTTGATATGACACTTCTACCGGCACGGGAGCGCGGAATGGGATTCGTATTCCAGAACTACGCGCTGTTTCCTCACATGACAGTCCAGGACAACGTCGCGTTTGCCCTTCAGATTCGCGGGATCTCTTCTGACCAAATCAAACGAGACGTCGAGCAGGCTTTAGAGATGGTCAACCTCGAAGGGTTGGGTTCCCGTCTTCCCAGAGAACTGAGTGGCGGCCAGCAACAGCGAGTCTCGCTGGCAAGAGCGCTGGTCTTTAGCCCCAAGGTTGTCTTGATGGATGAACCTCTTGGCTCTTTAGATAAGCGATTACGCCAATACCTACAGAACTCCATCCGGCTTCTTCAGAAGGAAATTGGCTTCACGGCGGTGTACGTGACGCATGACCAGGAAGAAGCCTTCGCGATGTCAGACCGCATCGTGGTTATGAATGGAGGATCTGTGCGACAAGTAGGAGTCCCAGAAACCGTCTACCGCTCGCCGACGGAGCATTTCGTTGCAGACTTCGTTGGAGACATCAACGAGATCGAGGGCATCGTGCGTCACTCCGGTCACGGACTCGTCATCGAAATAGCCGAAGGCAACACCCTGGCAGTGCCGCCATATGTGAGCCGGTCGCTGGGGGAAGGAGACCGCGTGCTTTGCGGCATTCGACCAGAGATGGTCCTGATCCAAGAAGGGCCGATGGGCAGCCCGAACTTGCAGGCCACCGTGGAGTTGGTGTCGTTCCACGGAAACTCCTATCGGATCCTGTCTCGTCTCAGAGATGGTGACCGCTTCATCGTTGAATCAAGTTCATCACTGTCGGCGCCCACCGAAGGGTCAACTATCTGGCTCCATTGGGACGAGGAACAGACGATTGTCCTCATCCCACCAGACGGGCAACCATGAAGAAACTCGGCTGGCAAAGACGGACCCGGCGGCGTACATACCAGGACTCCCTTGTTGGCCTAGCTCTGTTGCTGCCGTGCATGGTTTTCGTTCTGCTCTTTTTTGCGTATCCGCTCATAGGCGTGTTCGTGAGAAGCGTCTCCGACCCGGCTCCAGGCATAAGTAACTACGTTGAGATCTTTTCGTCACGGGCCTTTCGGAACATCCTGAGACTGACAGTTGAGATCTCAGTCGTGACAACTGTGGGTTGCTTATTTCTCGGTTTTCCTGTGGCGTGGTACATCACGACCCTCGAGAAGAGAAGAGCACAGCTCTTCCTGGTCCTGAGCACTGCTCCGCTGTGGGTGGCGATTCTCGCTCGACTTTATGCGTGGACAGTGATTCTCGGGAGAAGAGGAATCATAAACGACTCGCTAGCGGCTATGGGACTGGTTCAGGAGCCACTCGATCTTCTCTTCAACACTCGAGCAATTCTCATCGGGATGATTCACGTGATGTTGCCATTCATGATCCTTGTTCTCTACTCGTCGATGAGGGGAGTGGATGAATCACTTATCGAGAGTGCCGATAGCCTCGGAGCTCGCCCTCGGCAGACCTTCTTGCGGATATACCTGCCCCTCATTAGCCCTGGTTTGATCGCCGGGTCATTGCTGGTCCTGATCATGTCTATGGGTTTCTTCATTCTTCCAGCCGTCTTGGGCGGAGGGGGAGATATCACCATTCCCATATATGTGCAGACGCAGATACGTCTCTTCAAATGGGGGATCGCCAGCGCCATGAGCATGATCCTGCTAATCGTAACCCTCGCGCTCTTCGCTTTGCTAACCAAGGTGTTCGATCCTAGAAGTGTGGTAGTTGGAGGTAGCAGGCGTTGAGGCTGGGCAAGGTAGGTCAACGTTTATTGGCCGTTTCGGCCAACATCGTGGTCGCCTTCCTGATTCTGCCGATTCTGGTCGTGATTCCGTTGTCCTTCACACCGGGGACAGTCCTCAACTTTCCACCGGACGGTCTCTCTCTTAGGTGGTACCAAGACTTCTTCGGCGACGAGCGCTGGATCAATGCCACTTGGTTGAGTCTCAGACTTGGCGTGGCAGTCGCTATCACCTCGACGGCTCTTGGCTTGCTCGCGGCCATTGCCCTCACCCGATACATCAAGAGGGGGGCCTTCCTGGTGCGTGGTCTTCTCGTCGCGCCGCTCATCGTCCCACCGATAGTCACAGCCGTTGCCGTCTTTGACATATACGTGCGGGTGGGGCTTCTCCGCACATTCCCAGGGCTGGTTATTGCTCACACGATCCTGGCCCTACCGTTTTCCGTGCTTCTCATCGAGAGTGCGCTCAGAGCCGTCGACTTCGGTCCCTTCGAAGCAGCGCTCAGCCTCGGCGCCACGAACCGGCGGGCCTGGCGGATGGTCGTACTTCCAGGGATCACTCCCGCTCTCATGGCTTCTGCCGTCTTCTCTTTCCTCATTTCGTGGGATGAAGTGGTACTCGTGGTCTTCATCGGCGGAGCGAGATCACAAACGCTACCTCTACGCATGTTTGAGTTCATTGAGACACAAATCCGGCCCACATTGGCGGCCATTTCAAGTCTTATCGTCTATGTGATAGCGGCGGTGTTGACTGTTGTCTATCTTCGGTCCCGTCTATCGATATCATCCCCTGACCGCACCTAGCCGCCCGATGCTTTGTCATCCAGCAGCGGCATCAGCCGGCGTGAGGTCAACTCGAGATGTTCCATGGCGGCGTCATGGGGCACACCAGGAAGCCGATGCCAGAAGGCCAAATCATGCCAAGGAGCCTTCGCGTGGATCGTACGTAGTCTCACGGCAAGATCCTCCGGTGTACCCACCAGCACACCCTGCCTGAGGGCCTTTGAAGTCATGCCCTCAAGGGCATCCTCATGTCCTGACCACTCGAGATACTTCTGTTGCCGGTAAGCCAGGGCAGGCTCAATCGTCGTGTCCCACGCGCGCTCAGGGTCGTCGGTCGCCCATAGGACGACGCCTACTCCGAAGAAGAAGCTATTGAGGTCTCTTTCAGAGTGTTGTAGGGCGGGGATCAACTTCTCGGCGTAGAATGCTGGGAGGTTCCGCTCTGGAGCTATGTAGTCGTATGGAAGGCATCCGTCCGCCATCCGCACGGCTCGTTTCACAGCAGGCGAGGAAAGGCCTCCGTAGTAGATGGGCAGGTTATCCTGAGCAGGGCGAGGACTAACCGGGACCGGCTGTCCATCCTTACCGTCATTCAGTACTCCGGTTGTGAGTGCTGTCCGGAGGGCCCGAAGGGCACTCTCCGCCCTTCGGCCTCTCGTAGTTGGAGAAACACCGAAGATGTCGAACTGGGCAGTCCGGCCGCCTGCTCCAACACCGAGTTCCAGCCGACCTGAAGACAAGAGATCAACGACAGCAGCCTGTTCCGCAATCACCCGCGGATTGTGTAGAGACAAAGGGATGGCATACGTCATCAGCCTTATGGTGTTGGTCACTGCAGCGACTGCTGCCAAGACGGTCAGAGGAGCGGCTGCCATCCCGTCGTCGTGCCCATGAGATTCGGGTATGCGAACTGTTCGAAACCCAAGTGAGTCCGCGAACCTGACCTCCTCGAGACACTGGTCATAGTGCGTCACCCAGTCTCCACAACCAGGACCCGGACGCAGGTCCGTCATGATGCTGAGTGTGAAGGCAGTCTGGGGCGCCGACAACATGTTCAGACTTGGCCTCCTGTTGACATTCTCATCTCGGATCGCCGAGGGTATGGACTCGGTCATGCGTCCTTAGCCGCATCGGCATTGACCTCGCTGAGGACGTTGAAGATCATTTCGGCGGCGATCCCAAGGCTGAGGACCGGCACCCTTTCATCGTGACCCGCAATCGTGGCCCGATCCTCGAGGGTGATAGGCGCTGTGTGACACCCGTAGGCGGGTATGTCCCGCGCTCGGAAGATCCGCAAGTCGGTATAGCCCGCAGAGACCACCGGAACCATCGCGGCGCCTGGGACGGTCTTCGCAAGGGCTCGTTCCAGCGCTCGGGGTACCAACCCCCTTGGGTCAGAAGCACCGCTGACAGCTCGAAAGGTCTCAGTCACACTGACCCCGAACTCGGCGACCACGCCTTCCAGATCGGCAATGAACTGGCTCGGATCCGTGTCTGGCATTAGTCGACAATCGAGAGTGGCCTTCGCCGACGATGGCACAACACTCGGTTCCACTCCTGCTTCAACAACCGTGATGCTGATTGTGTCTTTGAACATTGCCGCAAACGCAGGAGATTCCGCAATCGCCATCTCGACTCTGCTCCGGTCGGACTCAGAAGCACGCGTCATGAGCTCGATGAACTCATCCTGTATGTAGCCCTCGTGGCGTGCAGATTGAATAGACCCGATCGCCGCAAGGGCACCTACGAGTCTGGTCACAGCAGTCGACTCACGTGGAACCGAGGAATGCCCACCTGGACCTTGCGCTTCCAAGACAAGCCAAAGGGCAGTCTTTTCTTGCGGACAGTACGTGAACACGGGACCCTTGCTGCCCAGCAGCGTCGGATAGCTGAAACTCCCTTCTCCCAAGACCCAGGCGCAGTCCAAGACATCTGACCGATGCTCCTCAATCCAGCGGATGCCCGCCTTGCCACCACGCGTCTCGTCAGCCGCGGCCAACAGCATGACGTCAACGTAAGGCGACGGGTTCTGACGCGCAAACTCTGCCAAACCAACAGCATGTGCTGCCACCAGAGTCTTCAGGTCTATCGCTCCGCGTCCCCAGAGATAACCACTGTGAACGGTGGGGTTAAAGGGAGAAGTGGACCAGAATGAACGTTGCACAGGTGACACGTCGAGATGGGACAAGAGAAGCCCCGGCGGCCCAGCGCTTGCAGAAACGCCCCGCATTCGGGCAACGACGCTGATGCGGCCGCTGCTGGACTCGATCAACTCAACATCAAGCCCTTCCCTCGCCAGGAACCGTTTCAGAGGTCTTGCAGCTCGATACTCGTTGCCATGAGGGTTCGAAGTGTCTTGCCTGATCAACTCTTCGACTAGGCCCAGGGTCCTCTCTTGGAAGCTGCTTGGTCGCGAATTGAGAACAGGCTCCTCAGCCATTCTCTAGCATTCTGGTCGCTCGACTCACCGAGACATCCCTCTTCAGTGGACTGTATTCCACTCTCAACAGATCGTCAGAAGACAAGATTACTACCAATCCACCGTTACCATGTAGTGATTACTGAGAACCCGACGGTTTCGAAACTCGACATCCCGTCAAGTACGGAATTCACATCCTCAAGGCTTACTTCTTGGCCAATGAGGGATGCCGGTTGGATCTGCCCCTTGTCGACCATCCTCAGTAGATCCGGATAGCGCGGTCGCGGCATGCCATGACAGCCCGAGATCCGGATCTCCTGGGCGACGATGATATCTATGGGCAGCGGGACCAGGCCTCGCTCGTTTGCCGTAGTAAGTCCGATCTGAACATGCCGCCCACGCACGCGTAGGGTGCCGATCGAGTTCTGGACCGTCTCCTCTATACCGAGAGCATCGATGGTCACCTCAACACCACCGTTGGTGAACTCCTTGATTGCTGAGACCGGGTCCTCGCTCGAACTATTGACACTGAAGCTGGCGCCAACCTCATGGGCCTTCTCAAGCTTCACATCATCGATGTCGACTGCAATGACCTCGGCCCCCAAGGCAGAGGCGATCATCACTGCTGACAGACCAACCCCACCGCATCCATAGACAGCGATCCGCTCTCCTGGCCGCAACTGTGCAACCTCGACCGTTCCATGAAATGCTGTCATGAATCGACAGCCAAGGGTGCTTGCGGCAAGTGAATCGACACTGTCCGGCAACACAAGAAGGTTCACTTCCGCTCGTGGGACAGGCACATACTCTGCGAATCCGCCCTGGAGCGAAGATCCAGGAAACTGGGGACGCTTACAGAGATTCTGAAAGCCCGCCTGACACCGACTACAAAGGCCGCATGAGTAGTGGAACGGTGCGACAACTCGATCACCCACATGAAGACTCCGGACTTCGCCGCCCACCTCCACAACAACCCCAGCCATCTCGTGCCCGAGTATCAAAGGCAACTGTGGGTTCACCCCCAGCCAATCCCAGTGTCCTTTCCAGATGTGCCAGTCTGTCCTGCATACGCCGCAGGCATCTAGCTTGACGACCACGCCATCGGGGGGAACCCGTGGAACATCAACTTCGGATATCGCGAGCGGCTCGTTTTGCCCGACCATCAGAGCCGCCCGCATTGCCTTCGTCAACGTGGCACTAGGTATTCATAACTGTGTAATGAGCCTCTCTTGCGTCCTAGTGGCCGCTTTGCCACTCCGCCCAAGCCTCTTCGACCTCGGGTCGGTCGGAGAAGAAGAATGGATCGGCAAGTCCAGCAGCTGCTTCGTATTGCGGTGCCCACTCGGATCCAAAATCGTCAAGGCACGCCGGGAATGGATCAGCGTTCATCACTACGCCGTATCCGATTGCATTCAGCGCCGCACACTGCCGGGAGGGAAGCATGGAGAACGCATAGAGGGAATGGGCGGCATCGTAGTTGGGAGCGCCCTTGGGAATGGCAAACGGTCCACCGTTGATGATGCTTCCACCCCAAGTAATCGCCACAGGCAGTCCGGGTTCCTGTTTGATGCGAAGTGCCGGTCGACCGTTAAATGTGATGCCAAGGTCGCACTGGCCATCTAGCAGGAACTGAATGGAATCAGCGCCGCTGTTTGCCCAGACGATCTCGTCGTAGATTTGATCAAGTCGGTCGAAAGCTGCCTGAAGCCCCTCCTCGGTGCCTAGTACGTCGTAGACCTCGTCCCACGTAGCACCGTTGGCCATAGCGGCGAACTCAAGGTTGCCACCGAACTGTGCGAAGTTGAACGCGCATCGTTTGCCGGGGAACTGCTCGACATCAAAGAAGTCAATTGCCGAGTCGGGTCGGGAACCTTCACCAAACACGTCGGTGTTGTATTGCAGGACGATTCCGAAGTCCGAGGCACCCACGTAGTAACCCTGCGATGGGATTGCTCCTCCTGAGCCACCTCTGACGAGGTTACCTTCTTCATCCGAGTAAAAGGCGACGTCGGGGAGGGCAGCAACGTCGAAGAGGCTGTAATCAATAGGCTCCCAGTAGCCTTCCAACGCAAGACGCTCAGCTGTTCCGTAATCCAAGATGGCGAACACGTCCCACTCCGTGGCTCCGGAGTCGACTTGAGCCTGCACAGCTGCAGTGGAGAGGTCCAGCCCTGGGGCCGTCTCGATCACAGTCCAACCGGTTATTGCCTCCCAATCGTCGAGAAAGGCTTCGCTCCACCCTTCGTGCACTTCGCCACCCGCATCAACCCAGACGAGCTCCGCGGGTCCCTGATCGCGCACGTCAACGAGAAGTTGCAACAGGTTGTCGGGAATGTCTTCGGTCAGGGAGTGAACTTCCTCCGGAAGCTCTTCCAGAAGTGAATCACGCAATGACAGGCTTTCTGTGGTCGCGGAGGTCTCGCTTGTCGGCTCTGCTGAATCGACTTGGCTTGTCGTCGGCGATTCTGATACACTCGTGTCGTCGCTGTCATCAGCGCCACAGGCGGATGCCGTAAGCGCTATCACTACCGCCAGGGCGAGTACCCGGGCCCTGCTGCTCGTTGGTCGACTCCCCGTTTGCCTCATCAGTGCCTCCTTCGATCGACGCGCTACGCCGAATCTCCAAATCGTACGCCAATATGTGAGATCTGTCAAGTGTGACTAGTCCTCAGGATTAGAGGTTCATCCGATTTCAGTGGGGAGAAACCGTCGCGAGTAGGTCCCAGTTGGGTTTGCCCGCTTAGAGGAGGAACCGGATTCGGTAGTTCGCGGAGTTGCGGAATCCGAACGCTGCCCGCTTGATGCGTTGATGTGGTTGTTGAGGGCTTCGGTGGGCCCGTTGGTCACCTTCGAGATGTGCCGGTTGGCGATCTGTGGGGCCCCGCTCAGACCTCGCCCGTAAGGGACGTCATGGCCTGACGGCGGTGTAGACCGTGAGGGGATCGCCGTACGGCAACTGTCTGATCCCCTCGAATCCGGCCCCGGCCAGCATGGATTCCAGGGTCGCTCTCGAATGAGCCGCTCCACCGGTCTCGACCCTCATCATCACATCGAACAGGGCACCGAACGCTCCGGGGCCGCTGTCGCCGGCGAAGTCGTTGACCACTACAAGGCCGCCCGGCGTGATCGCCGACCGCACCCTGCGCAGCAGTCCCACCGCCCGCTCCTCGGTGAGGTCATGGATCAGATGGGACACCAGGGCGGCGTCCATCGAACCGGGCGGCACCCCGCAGGAAGGGTGCTCGAAGAGATCGACGCCGACCACCTCCACTCCCGTGCCCTCCAATTCCTCGCTCGCCCAGCCGGCGACGAGCGGGTAATCCACCAGGGTGACATGCGAGCCCGCCTCGGCGAGCAGGCAGGCGTAGGTTCCCAGGCCACCTCCCACGTCCAGCACCTGCTTGCCGGGGGCGAGCGCGTCAAGCTCGTGGAGCGGCGGTCCGCCGATCCTGGCGAGAACATCGAGCGCGTCCAGGAAGGCCCGGGCCTGCTCCGGGTTCGTGTCGAGCTGGGATCGCCACGGTTCCATGACCGGGAGCCCCCGGGTCACCACCTCGTCAAGGCGCGACCAGGCACCGGCGAACACCGCTTCCTTGGCTACGACCAGGCCCATCTCGCCGCCCGGACCCAGACGCTCCGAGGTGTAGGGTGTGGCGGCAAACCGGGCGCCGTCCCTCTCTAGCAAGCCGATCCCGACCAGCGCCTCCAGCAATGCCGCCAGGTTGGAGAGATCCACCTCCAGGTCCGCCGCCAGATCACCGACCGGTCTGGGGACGCGCCCGAGGACGGAGAACACGCCGAGCCGGTGCGCCGTGGTGATCGCCGCGGCGGGTTGGTAACCGGTGACCAGGTCGATGAGCGTCCAGTCGTTGTCGATCATCGCTTCCTCAGCGATCGGTACAGGCGCCAGCCGCGGAGCAGGGCCGAGATGGTGGAGAACCCGGCTCGCCGGGACCCTCTGCGACCCAGGTCGGCGAGTACGGTCATGGCGGCATTCTTGCCCGGCAGGCCCGACAAACCGCCGCCGGGAAAGGTGCCGGCACCGGTCAGGTAGAGCCAGGGGACGGCGGTCCGGTAGCCGCGGCCGGCGCCGGGCCGGAGCGAGAACATCTGGTCGATGGTCATGTCGATGTGGTTGGGATTGCCGAATCTGGCGCCGGTGCGTTTCTCCCAGTCGACGGGACCAGCCACGCGCAGGTCGACGATCCGGTCCTCGAGCGACTCGCCCGTGATGGCCCGGTAGCCGTCGATCACCCGCTCCGCATGCCTTGACATTGCGGCCTCGGTCCACTCCCCATCCTTGGGGCGGGCCGGCACGAAGGTCGACAACCAGGCTACGCCGCCTCCATCCGGCGCGGCCGACGGGTCCAGGGCCGAGGGCGAGGCCCAGAGCATGGCCGCTTCCGACGGATGGATCCCGGCGGCGATCTCGCCGAACGACCTGGCCATGGAGCCGGGATGTTGCTGGAGCAGCCAGAGAGCCTCGGGGTGACCGAACATACCGGGCTCGGCCTTGGCGGACAGCGCCAGATCCACCTTGAACTCGGCGACGTTGAGCGATCCGCCGGTCACCATCCGGGCCACTTCATCGAGTTCGGCTACCGGCTCGGCCATGAGCCGGCTGGTGCGCACCACATCGAGCGCCGAGACCACCAGGTCGAAGGAGGAGGTATCGCCCTGCGCAGTGGCAATCCTCGACCCGGCGGCCGACCGGTCGATCGACTCCACCGCGGCGTCCGTACGGATTCTCCCTCCGGCCGACTCGAGGGCTCCGACCAGTGCATTGACGAGTTGGACCGAGCCGCCTACCGGGCGCCCGGCCCCGTGGCCGTGGGACCCGGCCAGAAGCAGCCCGAACAGGCCGGAGCCGGGCAGCCACGGCGGGATCTGGCTGAACGCCCCGTACATGGTGAGCGCGGCGGCCAGGTGTGGATCGGCTACGTGGGCGCCGACCACCTTCTCGGCCGAGGCCAGAATGGTCCGGAGCGGGTCGAACCCGGCGATGGGTCCCAACTCAGCGATCTGCGCCATTGACGGCGGCGTGGCAAATGCGTCCATCATCCCCAACAGGGCGGTTCCCAGCCCGGCCAGCCGCCCGTAACCCTCGACGTCGCCGGGGTCGAGGCCGTCGAATCCCTCCAGAGTGGTGGATAGATCCTTGTGGAACAGCAGCCGGACGCCGTCCCCGAAACCGGCGCCGACCGACACGTCCCGGAAGGCGTATTCCAGGCCGAACCGGGCCAGGCCCAACTCGGCGGCGACGCCGAGAATCATGCCGTGGTCGATGGCGCCCCGCTCCAGCCGGTATCCAGAGGGAAGTTGTTCGGTCCATATGCATCCACCCGGTGTGGCATTGGCCTCGAAGACGGTGACATCGAGGCCGGCGTTGGCGAGGTAGCACGCGCAGACCAGGCCGTTGTGGCCCCCGCCGATCACCGCCACCCGGGTCATATGAAGGAGTGAACCCCGCTCAGCCCCGCCTCCCGGACCACTGCGCGCGCCAGTGCCCGCCCGCGGGCGATCTGAGCGGCCTCGTCGATGGTGCTGAGGGACCGTTCTGCGAGGAGCCGGCGTCCTTCCACCCAGACGTCGCTGACCGAGCGAGGGCCGGCGCAGTAGACGACCTGCTGGAAGGGATCGTGGACAGCGGCCAACTCGACAGTTCCCCGGAGCAACACCAGGTCGGCTCGCTTCCCGGCCTCCAGGCTGCCCACCTGATCATCCACGCCCATCACCCTGGCGCCACCGATGGTGGCCATCTCCAGCGCATCCTCGGCTGAGATCACCGCCGGATCCAACTCGTGGACCTTCTGGAGGAGGGCGGCCATCTTCACGGCTTCGAGCATGTTCTGGGAGTCGTTGGATGCCGCACCGTCGGTTCCGATCCCGATCTCGAGGCCCGCGGCTCGCAGCCGCGCCAGCGGGCACACGCCCGAGCCCAGGATCATGTTGGCGACCGGGTTGTGGGCTATCCCTGCGCGCGCCCCGGCCAGGATCTCGATGTCCTCCTGGGTCACCCAGATGGCGTGGGCCGCCAGCAGCGGCACTTCGAGGAAGCCCAGATGGGCGGCCTGGGACACCGGGCGGCGCCCCCATCGCAGGGAGGCGTGAACGACCTCCTCCCGCACTTCGGAAAGGTGTGTGTGAACCCCCCAGCCGTTCTCGCGGCAGGCGGCCGCGCCCGCTTCGAGCAGCTCTTCGGACTGCCCGAGCAGGGTTCCGATTCCGTACCGGAACCCCAGCAATCCGGACCTTTCGGCTGCAGCCGCCAGATCGTGGTGCTCCTCCATGACCTCTTCCACCGGCATCGGAGGGACCGATGACGTGTCGCCCAGGGCATCCTCCGCGCCGAAGCTGACCACTCCACGAATACCCACCTCCGCAAGACCCTCGACAACGCCCAGCGAGGCACGGGTACTGGGATTGGAGTGGACGAACATGTCGTTGACGAAGGTGACTCCCGAACGGATCATCTCGGCCGCCTTCAGGATGGTCCCCTCCCGTGCCATCTCCGCGGTGAGGTTCCTCGAGACGGGCGTGACCAGGCGTTCTCCCCACTCGTAGAGGGTGAGTTCCGATCCCATACCGGGAATGAGCGCCTCAGAGAGGTGGGTGTGGACGTTGATCAGACCCGGTATGACGATGCTGTGCGCGTCCCCGACCACCGTCGCGTCCGGATACCGTCTCCTCACCTCCCGGTAGGGACCCACCGCGGTGATCGCGCCATCCTCGATACGGACGGCACCGTCCTCGATGGCGCCGTCGGGTCCCATGGTGAGCACCCATGCACCCCTGACGATCAACTGTTCTCCGGGAGGAACGGAGAGGGCCATCAGCCCTCCAAGGTGTTCAGGGAGCTCTCCAACACCTCGATGAACCGGTCGATCTGCTCCTGCTCGACCACCAGGGGTGGCGCCACCCTTACCGTTCCCGTCGAATTGAGCATCGACCCGACCACGACCCCCCGGCGGGCCATCTCCTCGACCAGGGGCTGGGCCAGAGCGGCCGGTTGAACGTCGAAGGCACACCACAGGCCTATGCCGCGAATGCCGGCCAGCGTGCCGGGACGGGACCGGCGGACCGAACGGAGGCCGCTGCGGAGGTACTCCCCCATCTCCGCCGCCCGCTCCACCAGGCCCTGGTCCCGGATCACGTCGAAGGCCGCTATGGCGGCGGCGCAGGAAACCGGGTTCCCACCGAACGTGGTCAGGTGGGACAGGGGCGGATCCAGGAAGGTGGAGAGTATCTCGGCGGTGGAGATGAAGGCGCCCAGGGGCAGGCCGCCTCCGAAGGCCTTGGCCACGGTGATGACATCGGGCGTCACTCCCCAGTTCTGGCATGAGAACCACTGGCCGGAACGCCCCATGCCACCCTGGACCTCGTCGCAGATCAGCAACGCCCCCCGCCGGGAGCACAACTCCCGCAATCCGGGCAGGAACCGGTCCGAGGGGATGCGAACCCCTCCCTCGCCCTGGATGGGCTCGACGATGACCGCGGCGATGTCCTCGTCTATGGCCCGGTCGGCCGCGTCGAGATCGTCGAAGGGAACGAAGCGCACCGGCCCGAGCAGGGGCTCGAACGGCTTGCGCCACTCCTCCCGCCAGGTCACGGACAATGCCCCGAACGTGCGCCCGTGGAAGGCGCGCTCGAACGCAACGAATCCGGGGCGGCCGGTGTACTTGCGAGCCAGCTTCAGGGATCCCTCCGTAGCCTCGGTGCCCGTACTGGTGAGGAAGGCCACATCCAGATCGCCGGGGGTGACCGAGGCCAACCGCCGGGCTATCTCGACCTGTGGAGGCAGGGTGTGCCGGCCGTACACGTCGACGTGGGAGAACCGGGCAACCTGGTCCTGGACGGCCTTCACCACCGCCGGATGGCAATGACCCAGGTTGGAGACCGCGATGCCCGAGATCATGTCGAGAAGGACACGGCCCTCGGCGGTCTTGAGCCAGCAACCGGCCGCGTCCACGATCACACTCTCCTTGATGCCGGGAACGGTCTGGCAAAGGTGGCGGACGAAGTCGTTGCGGTAGCTGTCGGCCTCGCGGGCGGACATCTCCGGATGGTGGTCGAGTTGCTTGCCGGCGGGATCGTTCATGGTCGACTCCCTTCTAATCCAGATCGGGCGCGAAGGACCGGCGCATCCACTCCCGGGCGCGAACCAACTCCGGGACCGAGTCGGCCAGGCGCCGGTCCCAGGTGTATTCACGAACCGTCGCCGGGGCGAGACCGGCGCTGCGCGCCTGGACCGCCACCCGTGCCCGCTCCTCCAGGTACCACAGGCGCGTCGAGGCCTCCAGCAGGTCGGTGCCCACGGCCAGGCACCCGTTGGAGGCCAGCAGGACGCTGTAATCGTCCCCCAGGGTTCGAGCCACCTCTTCTCCGGCATCGGCCGTCTTGACCAGTTCGATGTCCGGATGCGTCCGGACGGTGCGACCCGCCATGCCTCCCAGTCCATGCAGGAGGGGAAGCGACTCGGACGACACCCCCCAGGTCACCACGTAGGGTGGGTGGCCTCGGCAGATCGCGCCCACATCGGGCCGGGCGTCGTAGATGGCGGCGTGCATCGGCAATTCCAGCGGGGTAGCGCCGGTCGGCCCTCCGGTTGGCACACCGGACTCGACCCGGATCACGTCGTCGGCACTGGCCTCGAACAGCGGGCTGGTGCTGGTGATCAGGAACCCGGATGGAGTGCGGGCGGAGACGTGTCCGAAGGCCTCGACCAGGCCGGCGGAAGCCAGCATGCGAGCAGTCGACGCGACGTCGCTCCGCAGCCGCTCCAGATCCTCGCTCATACGGCGGCGAGCCATCCGGTGAGATGGGTGAGGGCCTCGGGCAGGCCGAGCGGAGTATCGTTCCCGTCACCGCGGGCATAGACCGCCCGCACGGCGGCCGGCGTCGTCGCGCGACCCTCCGCCTCCAGCCGCCCCGCCAGGCGCCCGCGGGCGTCCTCGAGTTGCTCCTGGGTGGGCATCATCGTGACGAGACCGGGGGCGCCCTCAAGTACCCCGACCAGCTTGACCGGCCCGGCGGCGCCCTTCCGGGACCGCGCCAGCCCCTCCGCGCGCCGGAATGCGTCATCAGCCAGGAAGCTGCGGTGAGTCAGTCCCGGCGAGACCCACGCCGCTATTCCCGCATAGGCCGGCGACAGCCGGACCAGGCATCGGCGGATGATCGCGGCCAGATAGTTGTGGGTCTCGGCAAAGGCCTGGCGCTCGGCCGGACCCCACCTCCACTTCCCGTTGGCGAGCTGGGTGGCCGTGCAGTCGGGCCGCTCGGGCGACACCGAGGTCCCGCGCGCCTCGAACAGGCCGGGGTCGTCGTAACAGGCGGCGGGACTCGGGGCGTCTCGCCAGTAGTAGATGTGGGAATAGGGAACGATCGCCATCGGCTCGGACAGCACGAACCGATCCAGGAAGACGTCACCGCGCCGGAGCGGTCCGTCATGGAGTAGGTCCGGGCTCTCCCCGTCGTCGAGGTAGCCGGCCAACGCCGCCGGGGCTGTGGAGTCGCCATCGGGACGCCAGCCTGCTTCCAGCAGTGCCCCGTTGATGGCCCGGTGCTCCCGGCTGGTCGAATAGGGCTTGTATTTGGTACAAGGGATCAGGAGCGCCACCCGCCGCGCTCCCGCGGGCGTGGGCGGCGGGGTCCACTCCTCGCCGATGAAGCGATGCCAGTCGGCTATCTGCGGGTGCTGCATGCCATCGAGGTTGGCCTGCGGGGAGTAGAAACGGAGCGAAAGGTCGAGTTCGAAGGGTGAGCGGATCTTGCGGGCCGATTCGGCCAGGCGGGCGGCGTCCGGTTCGTACTGGGTGGATGTGGTCATCAGGTCCTCCTAGTTGTCCCGCAGCCTCATCAGCATGGAGGTGGGGTTGAAGTCATTGCACGGGGTGAGGTCCTGGGGGCAGGCGGACAGGAGCACCACCAGATCCTCGTGGGCGAGCAAGGTCATCGTGGCGCCCGCATCGTGGGCGGCGGGGTCGGTAACCACCGCTCCCTCGTCCGTCACCCGGTTGTGCATGAACACGTTCCAAGCCATCTCGCCGGCCAGCGCGAAGTCCTCCCCGAGCAGGTCACGCGCTTGGTAGAGGTTGGCCAGGCAGTGGTCGTGGTTGTCCAGGTCATAGTCCCGCTTGAAACGCTCGTGGTCGCAGCACGGCACGATGATGTCGTGGCGCTCCACATCGTCCCGGAGGATGGTGAAGACCGGGTTGCGGCGGTTGGAGAACACCTGGGATCCGGTGGCGAGTTCGATCGAGGCGTTGCATGACACCGTATGAGTCGGGGACAGGTACTCGGAGGGATCGTTGCGGAACCAAGCGATCAGGTCGCCGACCTGGTGGCCTTCGACATCGACTATGTCCAGCAGCTGACCCTTGCGCACATAGACGCCCCGACCCTCCCGGGCCGGAACGATGACTTCGGTTCCTTGGTTCATTCCTGGTTCTCCTATTGCTCGTTCTCGGTTAGCCGGCTCATACGTGGGCCGAGCCGGGGAGTTCCCCGACCTCCGGCGTGACGGTTACCGGCCGGGCCGCAGCGGGAGTGTTGCGGCTCCGCAGGGCTCGGATCCGGCCATCGATAAGGACCGCGCTGATCCCCGGGATGTCGCCCCTGGACAGGGCGCCGAGGGCGTCGCCGCCGTACGATCCCCAGGGAGCGTCGGCAATCACCAGGTCGGCAGCCCGGCCGACCTCAACCTTCCCGGCATCCAGGCTATAGACATCGGCGGTCACGCCAGACGCCCATGCCCACACGGTGGCCGGGTCGGCACCGGTGAGCGAGGACAGTTCTGCCATCGTCTTGAGCACGCCCAGCGGCATCACCCCCGTTCCGGTGGGAGTGTCGGACCCGATGATCACCCGGTGCTCGACGCCGTGCTCGAGAACCGTCTCCACCACATGGATGGCGCTCCGCAGGTTGCCGGCCTGGACGATCTGCAGCACCAGATCGGTGGTCCTGACGATCCGGTCAAGGCCGTCCTCGTCCAGCGACGAGGGCCCCCCGTTGATGTGGCCGCAAACGTCCGGACGGAGCAGCATCAGATGATCGGTGGTGATGGGCTTCGAACCAGGAATCGACGCCCCCCCGGAATGGCACATCACCATGATCCCGACCTCCTGGGCCGCCCGCACCTGCGGCAGTCCGTCGGCCGGGTCCTCGTACCGGCCGAACCCGAACTTGGCGAGACGCACCCCCTGATCCGCCAGGTAGCGGAAGTGCTCGGGTCGGAGGGTCGGCTCGAGCACCACCGCTCCGCCGTTGACCTTCATCCCGTTGGGTCGGTAATTGCTCCACGACCGCTGGGCGAACACGGCCAGGGCGACCACACCATCGGCATCGTGCGGACGCCCCGGTGCGTGGATCTCCCCCGGCGAGATCACCTGGGTTATCCCTCCGTGAACGTAGGAACTGAGGAAGCCGACCACGTTCTGGCGGGGGGTGAAGTCACCGATGACGACATGGCAGTGGGAGTCGATCAGCCCCGGTCCCACAGTGGCGCCATTGGCGTCGATCACCTGGTCGGCATGCTCGTAACCCTCGGCGGATCCGATCGAGGCAATCGATCCGTCTTCTATGAACAGCGCCTCGGCATCGGCGAGCGGACGGGCCAGGTCACCCGTGACCAGGGTCCCTATGTTGACGATCGCGGTCCGGCGTGGCCTGCCCACCGGGCTAAACCAGCCCGTCCTCGCCGATCACATCTCCGGCCGCCAAGCCCCCCATCCGCGCGTTGAGCCTGCCCCGGTTGGCGACCCCCACGGCCACCAGAACCTCGTCCGCCCGGGGAGCATCGCCCGGATACAGCGTGATGGCGTCGTAGTGATCTCGTACGTAGAGGGCGTCCTTGTGGGCCAGCGGGATGGTGATCGGGGTCCCTGCAGCCGCCACGATGGTGGCCGACGACATCCAGGCCACGCCCCCGCCGAGGGTCTCTCGGAGCGGGTTGGCGAAAGCGGTGGACAGGAACATGACCGCGTGCTCCTGCGATCCGTCGAGGCCGGCAATCCCACCCTTGCCGTAGGACACCACCGGCTCTCTCAGGGCATCCAGGGCCATCTCGCCCAGGAGACGCCCCAGGCCGACCGAGAATTCGACCGCCTCGGACAGGTCCTCGTGGTAGCTCCCGGCATAGGGATTGTGGATCGCCGCCGCCACCACCGCCTTGCGGAGCGGCGGATCCGCCTCGATCCCCTCCCGGACCCGCTCCTCCTCCACCTGGTTGATGACCTTCCTGATGGAAAAGTCAAGGCTCACAGCAACTCCCTCTCGGCAGCCGCGGCGGCGGGCGGATAGGTGTCGTCGAACAGGCCGACCGGCAGGCCCCTCATATAGGTGAGAACGTCATCGAGGTCGGTCACATCCACGTACTTCATGTGCAGGTCGAAGAGGGCGATCTTGTGTGATACCTCGCCGCGATCGAAGACCGCCTCGTGCGGGATTGTCACCTTGAAGTCGTTCGAGAGCGCATCGACCGCGCTGGCCCGGACGCATCCGCTGGTGGTGGTGCCGGTGAGGATCAAAGAGTCGGCCCTCATCATGGTCAGGTGGCTCACCAGCGGCGTTCCGAAGAAGGCAGACGGCTTGCGCTTCTCGATGAACAGGTCGTCGGGCCGGGGCGCTACCTCGGCCACGATCTCGTTGCCCTTGTGTCCCATCACGTCCACCTCGTCCTCCGCCCGGGTGCTCTTCAGTGACCAGATACCGAGGTCGAAGCCGTCAGCACGGCGCGGGTTGGTGGTATAGATGACCGGGAGGCGCTTGGCGCGGGCCACCTCGAGGATGTCCTGGATGGCGGGGATGCCTCGCTCCCACGCCTCGGGGCCGCAGGCGTACCGCCAACGCTCGATCGAATCGAGGATCGGCTCGGCCCGGTCCCCGCAGAAGTTGTAGTTGACGTCGATGACCATGATGGCGGGCCGCTCTCCGTATCCCGCCCGCTTCCCCCAACCGGCCGCGGCGAAGACCGTCCGATCGGTCTCGGTAAGGACGTCGTCCCAGATAGCCATGGTTCAGTCCGCTAGGGGACGGGTGTACCTGGTGGTCTCGGGAGCGAAACCGGGGCGGGCGAAGTCGTCGGCCAGCCAGCGATGGGTGGGCGCCACCCGGGCAGGGCTGTTGGCGTCCATCACCTGACGGCTGGGCCCCAGCTTCCGGGGCTGGTAAAGGCCTCGCGGCGCACCTACCGGGCGCATCCCGGGCGAGTCGTCCGCCCATTCGGCGCTGACCTCGCCTCGCAGGATGGTCATGAT
Organism: Candidatus Spongiisocius sp.; assembly: GCF_965221825.1. Taxonomy (GTDB): domain Bacteria; phylum Actinomycetota; class Acidimicrobiia; order Spongiisociales; family Spongiisociaceae; genus Spongiisocius. The sequence continues at coordinate 3,267,376 of NZ_OZ244917.1, read as the reverse complement.
GGGCCAGCCAGTGAAGGTGTGGCCTTCCATGATCGACCAGCCCGATCGGGTGTTGATGTGCTCCTTGCCGACCTTGACCTCCCGACCCAGATCGATGATCACCATGTCGGCGTCGAAGCCCGGCAGGAGCGAGCCCTTGGTACCCCAGAGGCCGGAGGTCTTGGCGGGGTTCTCGCAACTGACCTGGACCGCCCGCTCGAGGCTGATCCGCCCCTTGTTGACACCTTCCGACAGCATCACCGGCAGGAATAGCTCCACTCGTGAGAAACCGGTACGGCAGTCCCAGATGACCGGGTTGTACATCTCCTCGTGGGAGGCGGGCTCCCAGCCCACCACGTGGTCGGACCCGACCACGTCGACGATGCCCTCGGCCAGTGCCACCCAGAGCGCCTCGATGTTGTCCCGGCGGCGGAGCGGGACGTTGATCCGCCAGCCGTACTCAGGCTCGGCCCAGAGCCAGGGCGGACCGGTCTGCGCATAAAGCTCCAGACCCTCGGCGCGGGCCCGGGCCACCTCTTCGAAAGACAACTTAGTGGTGCAGTGCTGGAGATAGAGGGGAACGTGGCCCGGGGTCTGCATCGCCAGGTAGGCGTAGGTGCGGATGTGATGGGCCTCGAGGAAATCGGGTGAGCGATCGGTCCAGGAACCGAAGTCGGTGCGGCCGCTGCTCCGGAGGCGGTCCTCGAAGATCCGCCCGATCTCCCAGTTCTCGGGATGGATGTGAACGATCCCCGGATGGCCGATGTGAGCGACTTCCTCCATCACCAGGTAGACGGTCCCGTCGTCGATGCCCGTACCCAGGCCGGCCCGCCGGGACGGCCAGTTGGTGTCGTCCTCGTCCGACATGCCCTTCATCGAACGGGTCTGGAGGTACAGCTTGAACGAGGTGACCCCGTGCTCCTCGGCGTACTGGGGGATCTCCCGCGCGTGCTCGTCGGTCTCGAGCATGTAGGTCAGGTAGGCGTCGACATGGCTGTACTCGTTGATGACGTCACGGCCCGACGGGAAGGACTCGTTGAACGAGACCACGTCGGCTTTCGCTACCACCTCTTTGAAAGGCTTCGTGCCAAGACGCGTGGTGGGCGCCTGGATGCCCCAGGTGGTGACGCCGGCGGTCGCAGCCGCCCTCGATTCGGTCTTCATGTCGTAGTCGAACGGCACGTAGCACCCGGGGTGGGCCTCCGAGTCCACGACCCCCGGCAGCACGTAGTTGCCGCGGGCGTCGATGGTCTTCTTGGCCAGCGGCATCAACTCCTCGGGGGCCAGCATGGCCACCTTGCCGTCCTTGACGCCGACCGCCACTCGGTAGCGTCCGCCGCCCAGGACCACGGTGCCGTTGATTACCACCAGATCGAGGGGTTGTCCCGCCATGTCCCGAACTCCATCCTTCAAGTCGCCGATTCGCTTTGTCCCGGATCGAGACTGTGCGCTCGCCAGGACGGTAAGGCCCGGTCGTTTCACTCCCAGTCAATGCCGGTTGACAAGCAACGGGGACTTGGAGTAGAACCGGAGTCAAGATGAGCTTACCCCCTGACAGCACCGGGGCTATCCCCGCGGAAACCAGATCACAACTGCTGAATCTGCGGGAGCGGGTCGATGCCTTCGTCGACGTAAGACCTCATGACGCCATCGCCCGCGGGGCCATCCGGGAAGCCATTGAGGGCGGGCTCGAGGGCAACGCCGCGGTGGGATGCCTGATCCTCGATCCCGAAGGGCAGGTCCTGGTCAGCGACCGCAACCGGATGCTGGCGCCGAGATTCCGCAGCGACCTCCACGCCGAGATGTCGGCGATCAACATCTACGAGGACAATCATCCGGACGGAGGCGATCTGCGGGGTCACACCCTGATCACCTCCCTGGAACCGTGCGAGATGTGCACGATCCGGATCATCAACTCGGCTGTTACCACCACGCTCTTCGTCGCATCCGACCTCGGCAAGGGGGGCATAACGGGCCCGAACTCCCTGGCCCCGCACTGGGCGCGCCTCGCCGAACCTCTGACCTTCAGACCGGCCGACTGCTCGGAGGAGTTGAGCGATATCTCGCTGAAGGTGTTCACCACCACGATCGGCGGCGTGGTCGAGAAGATGATGGCCCGCCGGACCTAGCGTCCCGACCCCGATCCGGCAGAGAACGCGAAAATCGCCGGCAGACCGGTGCTCTGCACCGGGTCCCCTCCCCCGCCACCACCCATCCTGTTGGAGCGTGGTCGGCCATGCCCGGGCTGTTGCCGGGAATCGGCTGTCGCTCCATGAAGCCTCGTTTGTTCCCTCGGGCCGGCCGTTCCGATCGGTCTCATCTCTTCGGCCGGCGTAGGTGCTTGGCGATATGCAACGTATAGCGGGGGTGTGACAGATTCGGACACCCACCGATCCCGGACCCGATCCGCGTCAGGCCGGTGCCGTGCGGACGGGGGAATGCGACCGGGGCATGTCCCTCCGAACACGCGTCAATAGCCGCCCGGGCGAAGTCGCCTGCAACCGGGCCGCGCTCTCTCAAAACATGATGGAGGGGGGCTCCATCGGGCTGGGCCGGCCGCCATACAGCAGTTGGCAATGTCCCGGGGTCGGCCCGACGAAAACCGGATGACCGTGGCGGACGATCTCGGCGGGCATCAGGCAGGCGCCCATCGTCCCGTCGGGATGGACCACCACCTTGGCGACCGTGGTCTGGGCGCTGACCGGGTTGATGCGGGGCCAGATAATGTGGCCGAGTCCCCATGCCACGATCTTGCCGTCGATCTCCCCGAGCGGCCCCACGCGGTGCTGGTGATGGCCGAAGATGATGTCGGCCCCGGCCGCCACCATGGCTTCGGCGTTCGCGATGTCATCCGGACGTGGTTCGGTGTCGAGTTCCCGGCCCCAGTGGATGGTCACGATCACAAGGTCGGCGATGTCGGCGGCTCGCTCCACCGCCGCCACCATGTCAGCCCTGTCATCACCGCTGGCCATACCCGGCCGGTCCTCGGTCGCCAGCCACGACCGGCTGAGTAGCACGCCGCCGAACCCCAGCACGGCGATCTTCCACCCGCGGATCTCGAGCAGGGCGGGGCTGTAGGCCTCCTCGTAGTTGGACCCGGCTCCGACAGGAAGGATGCCCGCCGCCCGCAGGTTGGCGACCGAGTCGACCAGCGCCTCGCGCCCGAAGTCCAGCGAGTGATTGTTGGCCTGGCTGGCCACGTCTATGCCGGCTTCCAGAGCGGAGGTAAGGGCAGCCTTGTCGCAACGGAAGTTGAATGCTCTGGGCTCCGGCCGGCCAAGATCGGAGACGACGCACTCCATGTTGATGACCGTCAGATCGTCCCTCTGGAAAATGTCCCCAAGCCCCGACCAGGCGTATGCATATCCCTCCGACGGGAAGGTGGGTACGTATACGGGATCAAGGGCAACGTCGCCGATCCCGTGGATGATCAACGTCTCTCTCGGCCTCTCCGGTGGGACCGTGGTCGTGGTCGTGGTCGTGGTCGTGGTCGGAACCGTGGTCGTTTCGGTAGTCGTATCCACTTCCCGAGTGGTCGCCGTGGTGGTCGGAGAAGATCTGGCCGAAGTGGTCGGCGGCGTGGTGGCAGTACTAGTCGTAGTGGTGGTGGCCAACTCCGCGGCGCGCAGGGTGGATAAGACCGCGGATGTGGAAGGGGGGGTCGGCGGCCGGGTTGTGGCAACCGGAGCATCCGTGCTCGGGGCCGAAGGCGCCGCCCTGACGGTGCTCTCAAGGCTATCCGCCGAGGAGGCCGAGGAACCGCACGCGGCCGCGCCCACCACCATCCAGACCAGGAGCACCGCGATCTGTGGCTTGTTGGGTCGACTCACGCTCTGGCTCCGCAACTTTCGCCACCACCGGGCAAGGCGGACGAGGGATCTGTGCGATAGCGCGATCCTAACCCCGGAACTATCTCCGAAGAGGCATCTTCGCGATTCGCGCATGTGCGCCCCTGGATCGGGCAAGCGCGGCAGAATCGCAGCCGGAGAACTCCGCCCGGCGTTTTCCAACCACCCTCCCGGCCTCTATTCTGGGAAGTCACTCCCCTGAAGCCACGAGACCTGCAAAGGACCTAGCGATCGACGCCGACATCACCACCGTGGAGATCGTCTTCCGTCTCATCCCGTTGCTGATACTGCTCGGGACAGGAGTGATGGGCGCCATCGTGGTGCTCAACAACATCACCGCACCCGGCGCCAACCTGGCCTTCGTCGAGCACATCATGACGATGGATACCACCAACATGGACGAGGGAACGCAGTGGCGGGAGATCCGGTCGCCGATCCTCCACCGGGTCGCGTTCGCCTCCATCCTCGTCCTCGAGGTGGCCGTCACGGTGCTGGCACTGGTCGGCAGCTACTTCCTGGTTGCCAACCTCGGAGCACCGACCGACGCATGGGAGGCGGCCAAACTGTTCGGTTACCTGGGCTTCATGGCGGCGCTGGTGGTCTGGTTCCTCATTATCCAGGTGGTGGGCGCCGAGTGGTTCGTCAGCTGGCAGTCGGAAGGCTGGAACGCCATTCGTGACTCCACCCGGATCAACCTGATCACCGTGGCCGGCATCATCCTTCTCCGGCTGGCGTAGTTGCTGCCCTGTGGCCGGATAGACTCTCCTCGGCATGCAATCCCGCCGCCGGCCCCGCCGGAATCCCCTTGCAGTCCTCCCGGCCGTCGCCGTGCTCACAGTGGTGGCCGTGGCCTGCGGCTCCGATGAGGAAACGTTCTCCGGAATCACCCAGACCGGAGTCACCACAGCCACGGATCCCTCCACCGACACCACGGCCGGACCCCGACCCGACCCGGTCGAAGACACCACTACCACGATCGGAGCGGCCGATCCGACCGCGGAAGACCGGCCGGCCTACGTCAACCATGTGGAAGTGCTCATCCTCGAGTCCTTCCCGCCGCAGGTGTCGGTGGAGATCGAAGGAGACCATCCCACACCCTGCCACGAGACCCTCACAGAGGTCACCGAGGACGGAAACGACTACACAGTCATGGTCTGGAGCGTGGCCCCGGAGGCCGGCACCGTATGCGCCCAGGTGCTCGAGCCGTTCGAGGAGGTAGTACCGATCGGGAACGGGTTCGAGCCCGGTGACTACACCGTGACGGTCAACGGGGACACCCATCCGTTCTCCATCTGATCGCGATCCGGTACGTCCCGCAAACTCGGCCTGCGGGTCCGGGCAGTCCTGACGGGGACCAGTCACCGATGGGGGCCGGCGCGATCCGCAAACTCCGGGGGATACCGGCGATCCTGGTGCTCGCTGCCACGGCCTGCGGGACGAGCGGACCGGATGCGACTCCCTCCACAGAACCTCCGACCACTCCGGCGACCACGGCCACACGACCGAGCACGACCACCACATCGGTCCCGTCCACCACCACGTCGGCGACCGTTCCGGCAACCACGTCCACCTCCACCGCGCCAACCACGACCACCACCTCCACGACGACCACCACGGTCCCCGAGCCGCCCGGGATCGTCGAGATCGTCATCTCGGAACCGGCCGACATACGCACCCTGGACCCAGTCAACTCCGACGGCAGCGGTCGAGACGCTCCGGTCCTGACCACCGTCTATGAGACCCTGGCCTGGACCAGCCCTTCCGGCGAGGTGCTGCCCAGGCTTGCCACCCGATGGACCATCTCCGAGGACCGCACGACCTACACCTTTCACCTGAGGCAGGGAGTCAGGTTCCACAACGGTGACGAGTTCACTGCCGAGGACGTCGTCTACAGCGTCACCCGCGCCCTCACCGGGGGAAGCGCTCTTGTACGCCAGCGGGCCCGGAACCTCTTGGCCGTGACCGCGACCGGCGATTACACCGTGGTCTTCGAACTGAGGGAGCCGTCCAGCGCCTTCCTGTTCGAAATAGCCGACCCCACCGGGTCGGGATTCGCATCGATGCTGACGGAGACGGCGGCCACCCACGGAACGGAGCCTGTGGGGACCGGGCCGTTCCGGTTCGTCTCTTACACCCCCGGCTCGGAACTGGTCCTCGAACCCAATCCTGACTATTGGGATCCTTCCGCCCTTCCCGGCTACGAACGCCTCCTGGTTCGCATCATCGAGGACGAGCCGGACCGGGTGGCCGCCATCAAGGCGGGAGAGGTGGCATTGATCCGGCCGGACACCATCGAGGTAGCGGCCGGACTGGCCGGGGACCCGCTGCTCGAGACGGTGGGAACGCCGGCATGGACCATCTGGCTCCATGCCGCCCGTACGGGCAGGACCGCGAACGACGCGCTGGTTCGAGCTCTATGGCTGTCCCTGGACCGCCAGGCGCTGTCCGACATCGCCTTCTCCGGCGAGGCGGCGCCGTGGTCCACTTCGCATCCCTTGCTGGCCTACGGTCAGGGTCCTGCCGACCTTCCAGGATACCGGCGCGATGTCGAGGCGGCCACGCAACTCCTAGGGGAGGCCGGGTACGAGGAAGGCACCACCCTCGAGTTGCTCTACCCGGAGCAGGACGGGTACCCGGATGGGTTCTTCGAGGCCCTGCAGGCCTCGTGGGCCGAGGCCGGGATCGGAGTCGAGCCGGTGCTCGTCGACCGCGCCACCTGGCTCGCCAGGCTGGTCACCGCCGACTACGACCTGACCGTCACGCGCCACAGATGGTACGCCAACCCCTACCGCTACGTGCTCCCGAGGCCGGGCTGGCAGGCGCCTCCCGAGGACATCCTCCCCCAACTGATTCCGGCCCTGACGGACCTGGCGATCGCGGCCGACGAGGATCGCCCGGATGCCTTCAATAGGGTCCAACTGATCGAGGCAGAGCACGGGTACCCCTTTATCGGGGTCGTATACGTCAACTCGCACCACGTCTACCGCACCGATCTGATCGAGAGCGCAGACGTAACCGGTTCGGTAACGGGTGACAGGCGTGCTCTATACCTCTCCCTGGTGCCTGCCGGATAGTTGTCGATACCCTCCGATTGGCTCTTTGCATCCGGTATCCGGTATGAAGCCCGCTGTGCAGGGAGACGGATCTCATGGGCGCGGTCCGGGGGTCCCTGCTACAGTGACCCGGCCAACCGTTCCGGCACCGGTAGACGTAGTGCAAGACCCTCTCCGATCCCCTGGGCTCCAAATCGATGACCCTTTGGGATCGGAGAGCGACAGACGCTATAAATACGGGTTGCGCCGGTACGAGGCGTGATCCTTGGGAATTGACTGTGCCCAACATGGCAAACAAGCGAGCGGAAGGACCTCGAATGAAGAAGTTTCGTGGCGCCATCATCTTGATGGTGGCCCTAGCGTTGCTGGCGTCAGCCTGCGGCGGCGGCGGCGACGGTTCAGCCGAGGCCGAGGCGGCAGCGGCGGCAGCGGCGGCCCAGGCAGCGGAAGCCCAGGCGGAAGCCCAGGCGCAAGCCGATGCGGCAGCCGAAGCCCAGGCGCAAGCCGATGCGGCAGCGGCCGAAGCAGCAGCGGCCCAGGCGGCCCTGGAAGACGCTCAGGCCGACCTCGAAGCCACCAGAATGGCGGCGGAGGAAGGCGATGCTGAGGCCCAGGCGGCCCTGGAAGCAGCCGAGATGAGAGCCGAGGAAGAGGCCGAGGCGGCAGCGGCCGCGGCGGCCGACGCAGCGGCAGCCATGGAGGCGGCTGAGGAAGCCCAGATGGCTCTGGAAGAGTCCATGATGGTCACGGCGCCCGAGGTCCGTTCCGCTGAGGTGCGCATGGGCATCTACCCCTGCTGCGCCGACCTCGCCTACTGGCAGATCCCGATCGAGCTGGGCTGGTGGGAAGAGTGGGGTATCACCATCACTCCGAACCAGCCGACCTATCACTACTTCACCGCCTCCCAGGAGATCGTTCCCTGGTTGGAGCGTGGTGACGGCGATGTGGCCCAGGGTTGGGTACCGGGTGTATTCGGAACGCTGGAGACCTTCGGTCAGAGCATTCCGCCCATCCACTTTGCTGACATCTACGTCGGCTATGCCATCCTGGTGGCCCCGGACAGCGAGGCCAAGACCGCAATCGAGTTCATGGACGAGGGCATGAGCTTCGCGGACGCGGCCACGGCAGCGGTACAGCAGCTGGTCGGTAAGGAAGTCCATATCCCGCCGCACAGCACGACGCAGTCCCAGTACTCGGATGCCTTCTTCGCCTACCTGCCCCAGTGGTGGGAGGACGTTCAAGAGGACATTGCGGCGCTGGACGGCGAAGGCAACCAGTTGATCCTCCTCAACAGGGACGGAACCCCCGCCCTTGACGACAACGGGAATACGCAGCCGATCCGCATCACCACCAACGACTGGCGTAACTACTCCACTCCGGTGTATGTGGACGATCCGACCATCGTGCAGCTTTCGGCGCAAGCGGGGCGTATCGAGTTCGCCATGCCCTATGGCGCTCCGACCCTGGTGCAGATGATGCGCAACGGCTGGGATCCGCTGATCAACTTCGCGATGATGTACGAGCACGACGCCCTGTCACAGCAGACCGCGATCGCCTCATCCACCGTTGGCGGCACCGGCCTTTTGGCTCGCCGCGAATGGGTCGAAGAGAACAAGGACCTCGCATACCGGGTCGTCGCTATGGCGAACCGTATCCTGGCCTATCTCGAGGACCCCGATAACCAGGCCACCGGTTGGGAGATCGAGGCCAACATCATCAACGAGAAGCGCGGCCTCTCCATGGAGCCCGAGGACATCGGAGTGATCTGGGATACGATCGATCCGTCCTTCAACTGGGAAGACCAGGAAGCCCTCTGGGATCTGAGCTTGCCGAGCTACCACCCCGAAACCGTATTCAGGACCCAGATCGAGGCCCTGAAGGCGAGGGGAGTCCTGTCCGAGACCTACGACACGCAGGCGGGATTGGAAGAGTTCCTGCTGGCCCAGGAGATCTACTACGACCTCAAGGGCATGCAGGACCGCTCCGATGATCTGTTCGCCCGTGCGGGCGGCATGTCGCTGTCGGACAGCCAGCAGGCTCTGGTCACCCAGGCCCAGGCCTACTACGACAACTACAACTTCTACGACAGTCTTCGCTTCCTTGAGGCAGCCCTGATCGGCTAGTCTCACCAACGGACCGAAGACAACGCGACCTGCTTAGACAGGCAGTGAGAAAGTCGGCGCGGGGTCGGATTATCCCTCCGGCCCCGCGTTGGCTTGTAAGCCCAAAAGCACCTGGCGGCGCTGCCTCAAGGAGCCCGCAAGCCGGTCGCCATTCACATGAAGGACACTGATACCCCGTGACGATGACCTCCAAAGACGTCCTCGACGTGCGCGCCAAGGCACTACGAGAAAAACGGCGTCGGAGAATTGCCAGCATTATCTATATTGCTTTGGGGATAACTCTATTTTTCGTTGCCTGGGTGCTGCTTTCGCTGGAGGCATCGCCTTGGCACTACGACATCCCTCCGCCGTTCGGCGCGGTGGGTCCCTTCCAGGACATACTCCAGGGGATGTGGGGGCTGTTCCAGGGGGAAGGCGCCATAGCCCACTTCTGGCGCAACCTTGGAACCAGCCAGGACATGAGGATCAAGTTCGTCCACGCCTGCCCGGATCTGCACCCGGCAAACGTCAATAATCCGTTCAGACAGATCATTTCCAGCCTGATGGGATGGAAGTACAACGCCGATAATCTGCTGCCAGGCCAACCCTCGCCGGTGCCGATCGGCCAACTGCCCGACTATTGCTACGGCTACGGTATCCATCTGCTCGTAACGATCATCCGTATCCTGATCGGAGCGGCGCTGGGCACCATCGCCGGCCTTGCGATCGGTCTGTCGAGCCTCGTTTTCCCGAAGGTCGCCCAGGTATTCACACCAGTGGCCTCCTTCTTCGGAACCGCCCCCATCTTCATCGCCGCACCGTTCTTCGTCATCTGGTTCGGTGTCGAAGTACCGATCATGACCACCATCGGCCTGGTGACCTTCTACACGACCCTGCTCATGTACTTCTTCAGCCGGCGGGCCGCCGAGAACATTCCCGTCGGGATCGTCGAGTCAGCCCTCACACTCGGGGGAACGCCTCGTTCGATATTCCGCTGGGTCTACCTGCCCGGCACGGTTCCCGAGATCGCTGGAGGCTTCCGCATCGCACTGGCGGGCGCCTGGGGTCTGGGCGTGCTGGTCGAGGTGCTTGGCATACAGGTTGGAGGAGGGCACCTGATCGATATCTGGAGGTTCTTGATCGGCCAGCTCCAAGCCCCATCAGCACTCGTGGCGTTGATCACCTTCTACGGGGTTCTCGCGGTGGTGGTCGACGCATTACTGCTGGTGATCATCCGTTACCTGACCAGGTGGTCCGAGGCCGGCCGCCGACTAGGGCTTTAGACAAGGAGGAACATCAATGTCAAGAGTCGTCAGCTTCGAGGGCCTATGGTGCGTTTTCGAGCACCGGTCCGGCCAACTGGTCAACGCCCTCCACGATGTGAATTTCGAAGTCCAACCCGGTGAGTTCGTCTGCGTGGTCGGGCGATCCGGCCACGGGAAGACCACGCTGCTGCGGGTTCTGGCCGGACTGCAACCGCCGACCGCCGGCCAGATAAGGCTGGGAGAAGCGGTTGTCGAAGGACCCGGCGCCGACCGGGCGATGGTTTTCCAGCAGGACACCGTCTTTCCGTGGCTTCACGTCCGCGAGAATGTCGAGTTCGGCCTCCGCGCCTTGAAGGTCGAAGATGAGGAAAGAGAAAACACGACTGCCCGCTGGTTGGAGGCGGTAGGCCTGACCGACTTCGCTGATTCGTGGCCCCGGGAACTCTCAGGAGGCATGCGCAAGCGGGTGGCGCTGGCGGCAGCCATGGCGGTGGGCTCCGACGTGATCCTTATGGACGAGCCCTTCGGATCCCTCGACTACTTCACCCGCCGCAATCTCCATGACGTGCTCCTGGACCTGTGGGAAGAGACACAGAAGACCATTTTCTTCGTGACCCACGACATCGAGGAGGCTCTGATACTGGCCGATCGTGTGATCCTCCTGGCTGAAGGAAAGCTGGTGGACGACATCCGGGTCGACCTGCCGCGACCTCGTGACGAGGATGTGCGAGCCAGTTCGGCCGCCGTCGATATCACCAAGACGATCCTGGCCCACCTGGGAATCACCGAAGAGGAAGCGACCCAGGTTTGAGCCAATCACGTCTGCTCCGTCGGTTGTTCCGTATCGGGTTGGTCGTATGGGTGCTCGCAGTTCCATTGATCCTATTGCGGTTACCAACACGTCTTCCATTTGTTGATTGGAACTACGAGAACGGCGAACTCCCAATCACGTGGTCCTTTCTGCTGACGTGGCTAATCCTCGCCTTGTGCTTCCCGTTGATACTTCGCCCAACTCCGTTCATAAACGCTCTCAAGAAAACAGCGACAGGCCTATTGAGGGCGCTCTACGAGTTGGCACTTGTCGTCCCATTCTTAGCATTGCTCCTTGGATGGATCATTATCTCCCGATTCTTCGTTTATACTGACATCACGTTGATAGCTTCCATAAGGGACCAAACATGGATAGCTGTCATAGGGCTAGTCATTATCTTTGGAGTATTCATCCTCTCGATGTTCATACTCGTACAGATACTAAGGCAAACAGAACAATCAAAGATTTCGATTACCCAGCTCCGCTGGGCCCTCCTTCTTCCTTTACTTGCGATGGTAATCGGCTGGTCGGCTTTGGCTAGTAATATACTCACCAACCTAGATTCACTAGCTGCTGGCGTCCGCGGACGTATTGTTTTGTCTCTTACTGTTGTCCTCTTTGTTGCTTTTGTAGGTGCGCTGCTTACACTTTTGGGATCGATAACTTCTTCCGGCCAGTCGGCTACAGTCTTCAATAGACTAAGAGCACAATCTCGATTCCTTGGCGCGCTCCGTGACAATCCACTCTTTTTCGTCACCTGGGCAGTGCTCCTGGTGGGTTGGCAGGTCGTGTCGTACGTTGCGCCGGAGGGGACTCTTGAACATCCGCTCGTGCCGGGTTTCGACTACATCATCTACAACGCCCTTTACAGATTGTCCGGCAACTGGGACCTGTTCGGAGGGTTCAGCCTCGCCGGACTGACCGTACAATTCGGAGAGTTGGCGCCCTTCCCCGCCATAGAGGGTGCCGAGTCGAGGACCTGGACGGCCGTGTTCCTGGCCCTGGGCTTCCATTCCTTCATGACCCTGTCCCGACTGGTGGCCGGCCTGGGTGTCGGGTTGCTAGCCGGTCTGGCTACCGGTCTCGCCCTTCCCTACTGGTCCGCCCTGCGCCAGATATCGTGGGCGCCGTTCAACTTCCTGAGAATGATTCCACTGCTGGCGGCGATCCCTTGGATGCAGTTCGCCCTGGGAGTCGATCTCCGCGCCACCACCCTGTTTATCGGCTTCGGCGTATGGGTGATGCTGGTGGTGGCGACCATGAACGCCGTGGCCAATGTGCCCGACAGATACATCGAGAGCGCCCGGACTCTGGGCGCGTCGCGGCTGCGCACCTACTTCAAGGTGATCGTGCCGGGGGCCATGCCGGAGTTGCGTACCGCGCTTCTGCTGGCCGGTGGGCTCGGGTGGTCGTTGACGATCGCCGCCGAGTTTCTGGGCTTCCCGACCGGATTGGGCTTCATGGCCGCTGCGGCGGTTCAGGAAACCAACACGGCTCGGCTGGTCATCGTGGCCATCGTGGTCGCTTTCTACTCGCTCCTGACCTTCTACCTACTCAACCAGTTGTTCAACCGGATGGTCAGCTGGATGCCGCAACGGACCAGCGGGACCACGGACATCTCCAAGGTGGCTGGCGCCGCCGGCGCTGCAGGTCGCGCCGGAGACCAACTCCACGAATAGTCCGAATCGACAACGGGATTCGGCCCAGGGCAGTGACCCGGTCAGGACATAGATCATGCTGATCGGGGCCGTATTCGGACTGATCACGGCGGTGACGCTGGGCGTCAACAACCTGCTCACCGCGGTTGTGGCCCGCCGGTTCGGGGTTCTGCGCTCCACCACCGTCACCCTGACCATCGCATTCGTGGTGATGATCGCCTGGGCGGTGGCGATCGGTGTTCCCTTCGAGATCACGAGGGACCAGATCATCCTGCTTGGCCTGCTGGGTGGAGCCGCAGCCACGTCCTTCCTGGGGAGCTACATGGCCCTGCGGCTCGGCCCGGTCTCGGTGGTGAGTCCCATCTCGGCCCTGTCGGGCGCCATCACCGTGCTCTATTCCTACTGGCTGCTCGCGGAGCGGCCCACCGCGGTGCAGTGGATCGGGATTCCCATCGCCGCGGCAGGGGCGGTCCTGGCTTCGCTGGTGATCGAGAAGGGCGCCAAGATCCGCCTGGTCACATGGGGCCCTGTCTTCGCCATGATCGCGGTGCTGGTGGGCTCGCTCTCCAACGCTGGGCTGAAGATCCCCATCCGTGACGGCCTCGACTCCAACTGGACCATCATCACCCAGCGGTTCTACACCGTGGCCTACGTCGCCCTGATCTTCGTGATCATCGCCCGGATAACCCAGAACAGGAACCGGGAGGGGAAGGCGTCTCGCCTGGAGGACTGGGACAAGAGGCAATCGAAGATCACCTGGCGCAACGGATGGCTGCTGGGCCTGGTGGGTGTCATCGACGCCATCTCCTTCGTGACCTTCGGATACGGTCTGGCCCACGCCCCGGCCTGGTTGATCGGGTTGCTGTCCCAGAGCGGCCGCGTGATCGCAGTGATCGGCGGGGTGATCTTCTTCCACGAGCGGCTCCACCACCTGCAGTGGACGGGGGTTGGGCTGGTGGCGGTCGGCTTGGTGATGTCCATCGCCGGCTAGATGCGGCCGGCGGGCGGATTCCTCTCGTCCGCCAGCACTCTCATTCGTCTATAGCTGAGCCATATGCTACTGTCCACAATGGAGGACAACGTTATATCCCACGCCACACGGAGAGTGTGATGACAACATTGACCTACCAGGATGCGGCCCGGCATCTGCTGGCACAAGGCTTCGAGGAACTGGCCGAAGGCGACTCCCGGCAGGCATCCGAGAAGGGCTGGGGCGCAGCAGCGCAGATGATCAAGGCCGTAGCCTCCACCCGAGGCTGGAAACACGACAACCACGCCGCCCTCTACCGCGTGATAGGCCGCCTGGTGAGGGAAACCGGCGACGACGATATCCGCAGCCGGTTCAGTACGGCCAACGCCCTCCACCAGAACTTCTACGAGAACTGGGGTGACGCCGACTACGTAGCCGGCGGCCTAGCGGACGTACGCGGCCTGCTCGACAGGCTGGAACCGCTGCTGGACCACCAGGGAACCCATCCCCTCGCCTAGCCTTCCGAGCCGGCCAAAGAACGCGAAAATCGCGCCAAGCAGGCGCCCCCGCTGGGCCCTCCCCCGCCTCCACCACCGTGTTTGGAGCGTGGTCGGCCATGCCCGGCCGGATGCCGGGAATCGGCGGTTCGCTCCATCGAGCTGTCATGTTCCCTCAGGCCGGCCGATCCGATCGGTAGGACGCTATCAGCCGGTGTTGGTGCTTGGCGATTGCCAAGATAGATGAAGGGTGTGACACGAACGGAAAGTGTGTGACGTTCGGCGGCCGGCCCTGCCGCTGAGGGACCGGTCAGATCTTCGGGAAGTTGTACCGGAACACGCCCCCGGTCCGGACCATCTCCGCCGCGATCCCGTCGGCGTGCTGGATGAAACGGTTCAGCATGGCGTTGATCTGATCCGGCACATCCTGGAGAGCCTTGTGACCGGCCCCCACCACTTTGCCGATCACCACCTGAGGACATAGCTCGCGCAGCAGATCCAGGTCCAGATCGGGCTGGCCGCAGTCGATGTACAGGTAGGGGCACTTCACGCCCCGCATGATGGGCTCGGCGTCGAATCCCATCATGCCCTTCCATCCGTTGAGGATCACATGGTCGGGCACCTCGGCCAGCCGCTCGGAGATGGTCGCGACCCGGGACGGGTCGTCGGTCGGAAGGTAGGAGGCGCTGAGGAACATGCGCAGCGTCTCGCGGAAGTCGCTCTCTGCGGTCATCAGATGATCGAAGGGACCGTGGTGTTGCTGGTGCCAGCCGGGGATGTTGGAGGGCGAGTCGAGGCTGGCGATGGCCCCCACCAGCTCAGGGTGGCGGGAAGCGGCGGAGATTATCACCTGGCCGCCCATGCTCTGGCCGACCAGCACCGGCCTGTCAAGCCCCAGTTGGCGGATCAGTTCCGCCACGTCGTCCCCGTGCTGCTCCATGGTGTACACGACATCGGGCTTGTCGCTCTCGCCATGACCCCGCAGGTCCACCGCCAGGCAACGATGGTTCGGGGAGAAGTACTCCTCCTGGTTGCCGAAGCCGGTGCGGTTGCCGAAGCCGCCGTGGATGAAAATGATGGCCGGGTCCCCCGAGCCGAGTTCGTGGTAGGCGATCCGAACGCCGTCCGGGGTGGTGATGGTCTGGGTAGTCATGCCTGCGAGCTTAGCCCCGCCTCGCGTGGGCCCTATCCGGTCGCCGCGGCCGAGCTAGACCTCCGGGAAGTTGTACCGGAACACTCCCCCGGTACGGACCATCTCCGCCGCGATCCCCTCCGCATGCGCGATGAAACGGTCCAGCATGGCGTTGATCTGATCCGGCACATCCTGGAGAGCCTTGTGACCGGCCCCCACCGTCTTGCCGACCACCACCTGAGGACATAGCTCGCGCAGCAGATCCAGGTCGATGTCGGGCTGGCCACAGTCGATGTACAGGTAGGGGCACTCGACCGCCCGGAGTACGTCGGTGGGGTCGTAGTCCACCTTGCCCGCCCAGCTGTTGAGGATCACATGGTCGGGCACCTCGGCCAGGCGCTCGGCCATCTGCCCCAGCCGGGAGGGATGGTCGGTCGGCAGGTAGGCGGCGCTGAGGAAGGCGATCAACGTCTTCCGGAAGGGTCCGTCCGGGGTCATCAGATGGTCGTAGGGGCCATGGAACCGCTGATGCCAGCCGGGGATGTTGCTGGGAGAGTCCAGGCTGGCCACGGCCTTAACCAGATCCGGGTAGAAGGCGGCCACCGAGATGACCACCTGGCCGCCCATGCTCTGGCCGACCAGTACCGGCCGGTCGAGGCCCAAGTGCCTGATTAGCTCCGCCACGTCGTGCCCGTGCTGCTCCATCGTGAGCAACTGGTCCGGCTTGTCGCTGTCACCGTGACCGCGCAGGTCCACCGCCACGCACCGATGGTTCGGAGAGAAGTACGCCTCCTGGTTGCCGAACCCGCGCCGGTTGCTGTAGGCGCCGTGGATGAAGATGATGGCCGGGTCCCCCGACCCGACCTCGTGATAGGCGATCCGGGTGCCGTCGCTGAGCGTGATCGATCGGGCTGGGTGGGCCATCAGGCGAGCATAGTTGCCCTGCTTCCGGATTCGTGCGTCCGCCCGGTTACCCGGTATCAACCCTGTCGAGGATGGTTCCTGCAAGCGCCCGGAAGTCCCGGTAGCAATCTCGGACCGCCCGGGCGTGCCCGCCTATGGCTCCGTCGGCCGGCTCCAGGGCGAAGATCGGCTTGCGTGCTTCCTGTGCCATCGGCATCAGGCTCCGGTAGTGCCTGAGGATGGCGAGACAGTTGGGGTCATCGCTCACGGTCAAGGCAGACTGCGGATCCTGGCTGCAGACCTCTCGGGAGTAGACGCTCGGGATGCGATCCATCCACCGCTGGTAGGCCATGACGGGACGATCCTGGCGGATGGCATGCTGCATCACTACGTAGCCGAGCGGTCGCATCGCACCGTCGGGCAACGCCAGGTCCGCTACCGGATTGCGGGGACGCCGCTCCGCCCATTGCTCGCGCCAGTCCCGCAGGGTAGGTCCGAGGTTCCGCAGTCCGTGAAGGGAATACA
Source organism: Candidatus Spongiisocius sp. (assembly GCF_965221825.1). Lineage (GTDB taxonomy): Bacteria > Actinomycetota > Acidimicrobiia > Spongiisociales > Spongiisociaceae > Spongiisocius. The sequence continues at coordinate 3,250,633 of NZ_OZ244917.1, read as the reverse complement.
GGTCCGGCGCCAGGGGAACCACCACGTAGTCCGCCGCTACCAGGGCGGCCCGGTTCAGGGCGCCGAGATTCGGCCCGACATCCACCAGCACCAAGTCAGCCTCGGCCTGGACCGCCGCCCTTCGCAGGACGCGCCATAGGGCCGAGACGACCCGGAAGGCGCGCGGTTTCCGGTCCAGACAGCCGGGCCACTGGCCGGAGATCTCGTCCTCCGCAGCCGCCAGTTTCAGGCCACCCACCACCAGATGAAGGCCGGGGCCACGCTCCACCAGGTGTGGGGAACCGATATCGCCTACCCCCTCCAGCAATGGTTCGAGGGCGCCGTAGACCGTGGTCCGCCCCTGACCCTCCCAGAGCGGCTCGAGACTGTCGTGATCGATGAACAGGCTGGTGAGGTTCGCCTGCGGGTCCAGATCGGCGGCCACGACATTGCGGCCAAGGCCCGAATACATCCACGCCAGGTGGTAGACCAATGAGGTCTTGCCCACACCACCCTTGTTGTTGAAGAAGGCAACGAGTCTCATGTCATGTCACGGGCCTCATGTGACGGGTGCCCGGCCGGGGTGCGCAAGGTCCGAATGACGCACTGTCTCGGCTACCGGTCCGGGAAGTTGTACCGGAACACTCCCCCGGTACGGACCATCTCCGCCGCGATCCCCTCCGCATGCCGGATGAAACGGTCCAGCATGGCGTTGATCTGATCCGGCACATCCTGGAGAGCCTTGTGACCGGCCCCCACCGTCTTGCCGACCACCACCTGCGGGCAGTGCTCGCGCAGCAGATCGAAGTGCAGGTCGGGCTGGCCGGAGTCGACGTAGAGGTAGGGGCAGGTCATCCGGCGCAGGGTGTCGCTCGGCTCGTAGGCCTTCATCGCGTCCCAGGCCCGGACGATCATGTGGTCCGGTATACCTGCCAGGCGCTCCTCGAGGCCCCCCACCCAGGAAGGATCGTCGGTGGGCAGGTAGGCGGCCGCCAGGAACCGGTGCACGCCCTCCCGGTAGGGGCCGTCGAAGGTGATCAGATGATCGAAGGGCGAATGGAAGCGTTTCTGCCAGCCGGGCATGTTGCTCGGCGAATCGAGGCTGGCCACCGCACACACCAGCTCGGGATGGCGAGCGGCCACCGAGATGACCACCTGGCCGCCCATGCTGTGACCGACCATGACCGCCGGGGGAAGCTCGAGGTGGCGCATCAACTCCGCCACATCGTCGGCGTACCCCGCCATCGAGTAGACCTGGTCGGGCTTGTCGCTCTCGCCGTGGCCGCGCAGATCCACCGCAATGCAACGATGGTTCGGAGAGAAGTACTCCTCCTGGTTTGCGAACGCTTGGCGGGATCCGTAGATGCCGTGGATGAAGACGATGGGCGGATCTCCGGCGCCCACCTGCTGGTAGGCGATACGGACCCCGTCCGAGGTGGTGAAGGATGAACTCATGAGTCCGAGCATACCGCCGGCCAGGCCCCGGAGCCGGTCGGCGGTTGGCAGATCCAGCCGCCGTGCCATATGGTCCGCCGAGGCGGCCGCTGCTACGTGCCGGCGAAGAAGTCCAGGAGGGTCGAGGCGGCCTGGTCGACCTGGGAGTCGGTGATCTGGGGGAAGCAGGGCAGGCCGATCATCTGGGAGGCGGTTCGCTCTGCTACCGATAGTGAACCTGCCCCGAGACCCATCCACTCGTACGCGGGATGTAGGTGGAGCGGCGGGTTGTAGTACAGGCGGGTGGCGATGCCGTGGGCGGCGAGATGGGCACGCGCCTCGTCCCGGAGGTGGGCGGGCACCAGCACGTTGTAGGCGAAGTAGACATGGCGCGCCCAGGGCGCTTCGTGGACGGCCGTCACCGGCGTCCCCGCGAAGGCCTCCCGGTAGAGGTCGGCAGCACGCCGGCGGCCCGCGATCCGGCCCTCGAGCGTCGGGAGCTTGGCGGCCAGAACGGCCGCCTGGAGGGTGTCGAGGCGCTGGTTGTACCCCTGCTCCAGCACCGTCCAGCCGTGGCCCCCGGTCAGATCCTTGCCGGAGAGCTTCTGGCCGGGAGCGTGACCGTAGTTGCGGAGCACATTGACGCGGTGTGCCAGGTCTGGGTCGTCGGTGACCACGATCCCCCCGTCGCCATAGCCTCCCAGGATCTTCCCCGGCGCCAGGCTGAAGCAGCCGAGGGGCCCGAAAGTGCCGGTCTTTCGGCCTTTGTACTCGGCGCCCACGGCGAGGGCCGAATCCTCCAGCACCACGATCCCGTGCCGGTCGGCAATGGCGCGGATCGGGTCGAGGTCGGCCGGATGGCCGAACAGGTGGACCGGAAGGATCACTCGGGTTCGTGGCGTGATCGCCTCCTCCAGCCCGGCGGGGTCCATGGTGAAGGTGTGCCTGTCCGTATCCGACAGGACCACCCTCGCTCCGGCGTGGGTCACCGCCGCCGCGGTGGGTGTGTCGGTGTTGGGAACCGTGATCACCTCGTCGCCGTGCTCCAGGTCGAGCGCCGCCAGGGCGAGATGGAGCGACGCCGTACCGGAGCCCACCCCGATGGCGTGCCGAGCGCCCACGTAGGCGGCGAAGGCCTCCTCGAAAGCCTCGAGTTCCTCACCGAGGACGTAGAGGCCGCTGGCCAGCACCCGGTCGATCGCATCGTGGATCTCGGTCTTGAGCGACCCGTACTCGGCGGCCAGATCGGACATGGGTACTACCACGGCGAAGCCCTCCATCAGGTTGGTGATTGCGGGGAATCCTACCCGCGGGCCGGGTTGGGCACCGTCCGGACACAAGGGATGCCGGAGGCATTTCTCGATACGCCCTACGACTCCGAGCCTGGAATGTCGAGGCGGCCGGGGTGAGGATCCGATCCGGCCGGATCCGGGCCGGAGGAGACCAGGGCGGCCAGGATCGTGGTGATGGGCACGGCCGCCACCAGCCCGATCGATCCGCACAATGTGCGAACTATTACCACCGCCACCATCTCGGAGTTCGCCACCATCACCAATGACTGATCGGAGACGACGAACAGCATCAGCAGGGGGATGGCGGCGCCCGCATAGGCCAGCAGGAGGGTGTTGACCGTTGAGGCGATGTGCTCCCGGCCCACCCGGACTCCGGACGAGACCAATTCGTAGACCCCGAGGCCCGGATTCCGGTGGCGGAGTTCCGACACCAGAGCAGCCTGGGTCACCGTGATGTCGTCCAGCGCGCCGAGTGCGCCGATGACCGCGCCGCCCAGGATCAAGGAAGAGACGTCCAGACCGCCGGCGATGAGGGGCAGAACCAGGCCCTCCTCGCTAGCCAGCCCGGTGAAGGCGGCCAGTTCGAAGAACGCCCAGGACAGGGCCAGCGTCAACCCGAGCGACAAGAGGGTTCCGGCCAGGGCTACGGTGGTGATCGGGTTGAAACCGTGGACGAGATACAGGCTCACGAACGCGATCCCCGACGCCGCAACCACGGAGACCAGCAGCGGATCGTTGCCGTCAAGTATGGACGGCGCCATGAATGCGAGCAGCACCACCAATGTGCCCGCCATACCCACCAGAGCCATCACGCCGCGCCGCCGCCCCAGCACGATCACGAATATGGCGAACAACGCACCCAGCCACGCCAGTGCGGTCCGGCGGTCGGCATCGGCGTAGAAGTAGAAGTCGGTGGACGGCTCGTAGCCGACTATCACCTTCTGACCGACTCGCAGGGAGGGCGTAGTAGCGGTGAAGGCGAGGTCCAGTTCCGGAAGGGCTACCAGCGAGCCCCGGGCCGGACCCTCATCCAGCAAGACCGTGACCTGGCGGCAGTCATAGGGATTCTCGGCGCTCGAATAACTGCAGGGACCGTCCCGGATTTCCTCCACGGTGGCCCCGTATCGGTCCGTCACGAGCCCGATCTCGTCAGCGCTCGCCGTCGCCGCCTTTACCCCCTCGTCGGTTGGCCACAGCGCCGCGACCCCGAACCCCGTCGCGACCGCTGCGCCGACCACCACGGCAAGCACCCACCGCAAGCCGGGGTAAGATGTCCAAGCCCTCCAGCCGCTGCCCGCGCGAGGGACCCCGGCATCGTCCGCAGGTTGTCCGAGAGGTTCAGCCATCCGGTTCCGAAGCTTAGGACGCCCCCCGAACCCCGATTCAGCCGATGGCCTGAGCGATCCCGATGATGCCGGCCAAGACCGCCGCGACACCGGCGTCCTGTATCCATGTAGCCCGGTACATGTCAGCCCGCGGCCCGGCTCGTTGTCGTGAGCATGCCTGGTCCGCGGGAGGGTTTCAACCCCCCTTCTCACCCAGCCTCGATCGACCGCCGTCGAACGGAAAGCTTGTGGGGGCTAGTCGGGAACTACGACGGTGCGGAGGGCCGAGCCGGTCTCCAGGTTCTCGAAGCCCTTCTCCATCTCCGAGAGCGGGATGGTGTGGGTGACCATGTCGTCGAGGTTCAGCCGGCCGGAGCGGTAGAGCGAATCCAGGACGGGGAAGTCCTGGGCCGGTATGCCCTCCCCCCCGTGGGTGGTCATCAGGGTTGACGTGTTGCGGAAGAAGGCCGACGGCTCGAACTCGGCCCGCAACCCGGGTGGCGGCACGCCGATCATCGTGACCACTCCCCCGTATGACAGCATCCCGATCGCCTGCTCCAGCGTGGCGCCCAGTCCCACCGCCTCGAAGGAGAAGTCGACTCCCTCGCCACCGGTCAGCGCGCGAACCTTCGCCACCGCATCCTCGTCGGCCGAATTGACCGCGTGGGTCGCCCCCATGGACAGAGCCCACTCCAGCTTGCGGTCGGATATGTCCACCGCGATCACCATCGAGGCATTGGCCAGGCTGGCGCCCTGCACGGTCGAGAGGCCGATCCCGCCGCACCCGATGACTGCGGCGGTCGCACCCGGCCAGACCCGGGCGGTATGGAACACGGCGCCGGTACCGGTCATGACAGCGCAGCCCAGCAGCGAGGCGGAGGTCATCGGCATCGCATCGCTGACCCTGAAGACGGCGCCGGCGTCCACCGGAATCCGCTCGGCGTACATTCCCAGGCCCATCGGCACGTCCACCGCAGTCCCGTCGGAGTCCAGTGAGACCGCGGGCGGGCGGGCGCCCGATGAATTGCAGCGCCGGGGGTCGTTGCGGTGGCACATCGGACAGGAACCGCAGGGCACCCGGCAACCGACCGCCACCCGGTCCCCCTCCCCAATGTGAGTGACACCGGAGCCGACCTCCTCCACCACGCCGGCGCCCTCGTGGCCCAGCAGCATCGGATACCGGGGTTTCCGGCCCGACTGCAGGCCCTTGGAGACCTTGTAGTCGGTGCGGCACACCCCGGCCGCCTCCATCCTCAGGATCACCTCGCCCTCCCTGGGAGAGCCGAAGGTGATCCTGGTGATCTCCACCCGCCCCGGCTCCGCCACCAGGGCGGCCCGGCTATGCATCCAGGTCGACCAGCTCGTCCTGGTCGTAGGTGAGCCGCTCGCCGCCGTCCGGAGTGACCCGCACGTTGTCGGACACGCATATCCCGCCCACAGCGAGGGACTCCGCCGGGTCGTCAAACGTGATCTGCGGGTGCAGGTTGATGACCATGTTGGTCTCCATCACCCGCTCCTTGCCGGGCACCCAGGGAACCTCGTGGGAATCGAGGCCAATACCGTGGGCCGTGTAGGCGACCGAGTCGAAGCCTCCCTGCCCGTACTTGCGGTGGACCCGGTCGCGGGCCGCCAGCACCTCGTCGGAGGATGCGCCGGTCTTCATCGCGTCTACACAGGCGTCGAGGGTCTCGATGCGTGTATCCCAGTAGCGGAGGATCTGATCGGAAGGACGCCCGAAACTGTAGGTGCGGCGCACCTCGACCCAGTAACCGGAGGGACCGCCCCATTCCAGATCGATGCAGAGAACATCGTCCCGTTCGATCTCGGCGTCCATCCCGAAGGTGTAGGCGCGGTAGGGCTGGCGGCTCATCTGAGCAATCCCATCGAGGCAACCATGCTGGCGGACCAGACGATGAGCCTCGGCCAGCACGTCCCGCTCGATCGCTCCCGGCCGGATGTGACCCTCGAGGCTCCGGAACACCTGGGCGATGATCCGGGAGGTCTCCCGCAGGTTCTCGATCTCCTCGTCGCTCTTGACGGCCTTGATGTCGTCAAAGATGTCGGTGGCGTCGACCAGCGTGGCGGTCTTACCGAACGCCTCCTGGAAGCCCATGTAGTGGGCGGCAGAGGTGATATCCGCCAGGCCCACGATGCCGATGGTCCCGTTGGAGATGCCGTGGTCGGAGAGTATCCCCGCGATCTCGACCGCCGGAGTCTGGGTGGCCCGGAAGTCCTGTATCCAGTTGACCAGCGCCACCCGGGAGAGGCCCCACAGCGGGTCCCCGATGAAGGTGGGCTCGCCCTTCTGCGGGAGGACGACCATCCCCCAGCCGGCCCACTGGAAGATGTCGCTCACGTACTGGACCCGGCCCCGTACGAACTCGTCGCCCCGGCTGCAGATGATCATGGCGTCGATCCCCGCCCCGGCCATGGCCTGGCGCAGTACTCGATGACGTCGTTCCCGCTCCTCGGGAGAGGAAATATGAGTGAGTGTGCCTTCTGCCATTCGGTGGGCTCCTTAGCTGTTGGGCGTCGGTATCGACGCCGGCTGGTAGGGGGCGGAGGGTTGCGGATCGGCGAGCTCGGCGACGATCTCGTCCGTGGTCCTCGAGGCGATGAAGCCGCCGTCCGTCATCCGGACGAGGGCGTTCTCGTGAAGCTCCGTGGTGGATGAGGTGCAGGCGTCGCTGACCAGCGTCACCGTGTAGCCGCTGTCGGCAGCGTCGCGGGCGGACAACTCCACGCAACCCTCGGTCACGATTCCCGTGAACACCAGGTTGGTGATGCCCATGCGCTTCAGGACGTCATTGATGTTGCTGGTGTTGAAGACGCTCGATGAAGTCTTGGAGAAGATCATCTCGTCGCCCATCGCCTTGATCTCCGGCAGCAGTTCGTCGTCCATGGGCACGCGGGGAACGGGCTCGAGGTCCGCAGTGGGCATGAAGGCCTTGCCGGCGTCCCTTCCATCGGCGGTGCGATAGGCCACCCGGACATGGATGACCTCCTCGCCTGCCTCCCGGAAGGCGTCCTGGCAACGGCGGACGTTGGGGAGGATGCCGTTGATATTGTCCCAGCGCTCCCGCATGATCTCCGGCTTCCCGGCTGCTTGGGCGATACGGCCGATCCAGCCGTCCTCATGGGCGTCCAGGTATTGGAGATCGATGGTCAGGAGGGCAGTACTCCCGGGCTCGATCGAAGGGAAAGACCTGCGGGGGAACAGGTCGTAGAAGGGATCGTGCAGGTCCATAGGCTCTGGCCTCTCTTTAGCCGGCGCGGTCGCTGGGAACGCGGTACTGGTCCGGCGGGCAGGCCACCCGTCGGGCGTACAGCCGCTCAGTATATTGCTTCCGGAGCCGCCCCTCCGCTGGACGGCGCACGGTTCGGAACCCATGCCGCCAATCCGGAACCTTCCCCTGCCCAGCGGGGCGCTGAGCCGTACGGACGGGCGCGTTCGTGTCACACCTTCGCTCTATGTTGTTGGATAACCGTAATTACCAGCAATCCGGTGCGGACGTCGACCGGACTGCCCGACGGATATCGTCGAGCCGGCCCCCGCATCGGGGATGACGGAACGCGCTCGACACCAAGGTGGTGGCGGCTGGGGGAGGGCCCGGCGGGTCGAGCCGCTCGACGCGATTTTCGCGTTCTTCCGAACGGGACATGGAGCGCACGCTTGTAAGGGCTGCTCGGACTCTCCCTAGCGACAGCTGACCCAGCCGGACTCCTCGCCGGAGGCCACGGCCGCGTCCAGCAGGCGGTGGAGATCCACGCCGTCACGGAAGTCGGGGCGGAAGCGGCGGCCGTCCCGGATCGCCTCGGCGAAGGCGGTGAGGGCTCGGGCAACGTTGTAGCCGGAGTGCCCCTCCGTAACGGGTAGCTCCGAGAACTGCTCGGCCGGGATCTCGACCTCCTCGAGATGGTCGGAGTCCTTCCGGCCGACCGAGACCTGAAGCGGTCCGGCCGACACCCTGACCGGACTGAACTGGTAGTAGGAAGGGGCTTCGAGGACCATCTGGCCCTCCTCGCCGATGATCCGCAGCGAGTACCCCTGGGGCGGGGAGGTGGTGTTGGACACGTAGGCGGTACCGATCACGCCACCGGACAGTTCGGCCATGGCCATCACCGTGTCGGCAGTCTGCCATTCGAAGGTGCCGCCCTCGGAGTAGACCCCGGCCGGTGAGAGGGTGAGTTGGCGGGCGCAGATGGACTCCACGTCGCCCAGGATCAGCCGGACCGAGTCGATCACGTGGCCGAAGGCCACGAACAGTGCGCCGCTGGCCTCCTCGTGGCGGACCAGCCAGGAGCGGTCGGAGTCGACCTCGAATTTGGAGAGCATCTGGGAGACCACGAAGGACAGCGGCCTGCCCACAGCTCCTTCGGCCACCAACCGGCGAGCCCAGGCAACGGCCGGAGCGAAACGTCCTTGCAGACCGACGGCGGTGGGTAGCCCGGCCCGGTCGGCCAGCGCCGTCATCTCGCGGGCCTCAGCCGTGTTCAAGGCTAGGGGCCACTCGCAGTACACCGGCTTGCCGGCCCGTAGAGCCGCCATGGCCAGCGGGTGATGGAGCCGGGGACGGACCGCCACCGTGACCAGGTCGACATCGGGGTCGGCGCACAGGTCCTCGACGTTCGAGTACCACTTGCGGGCGCCCCACTTCTCGGCCGCGGCCCGGGCGGTGGACTCGCGCGTGGTGCAGACCGCTTCCAGCGTCAGACCCTCGGCGGACCGAATAGCCGGCAGGTGGGCCCGGTCCCCGAAGCCGGGCGGGCTAGCGCCCACCACACCGACCCGCACCCGGTCAACGTCGCTCATGTGCCACCCGCTCGCGCAAAATCGCCCTCCCAAGAATCCTGGATGCGCCAGCGGTGACTGTACTAGTGCCCCCGCTGGTGGCCGACAACGCGATAATCCTCCCGCCGGACCGGTGCCAACCGGCTCTTCCCCGCGTGGGGGCGCTGTCTCGGTCTTGGATGGTGGTGCGTCTTCCGGCGGCCGGAAGGTTGCAAGGGAACGAGTCGCTCAAGCCTCATCGCGCGTTACGCATTACATTCCCCTCAATCGCGCGTCACGGAGAGGGAGAAGGAGCGGCGGATGAGGTTCGAAGATCGCCTTGACGAGGCTCACCTGGCCTTGCTGGAAACGATTCCGGCCGAGATGTTGGACCTTTCTGACGTTCCCACCGCCCGAGCGACTCTTGCAGGGCGGGCGGAAGCGATGAAGGAGCAAGCGCCCGAGATCCCCGGAGTCGAGATTGAAGATCATCACATTCCCGGACCGGACGGTGATCCGGATGTGATGGTGCGCGTCTACACACCTTCCGGCGTGGATGCTCCGATGCCAGGTTTCTTGTGGATCCACGGTGGAGGGATGGTTCTCGGCAACGTGGCCATGGACGATGTCAAATGCAAGGCGGCGGCAGCCTCCGTCGGATGCGTGGTGGCGTCCGTGGAGTACCGGCTAGCCCCAGAGAATCCCCACCCGGCGCCTGTCGAGGACTGTTTCGCCGGGTTGCAGTGGTTTGCCTCCAATGCAGGTAGCTTGGGAGTCGATCCGGCGCGGATAGCAATCGGCGGAGGTTCCGCAGGCGGGGGACTGGCAGCGGCGCTCGCGTTACTCGCCAGGGATCGGGGTGTGGACATCATCCACCAGCAGTTGATCTTTCCGATGCTGGATGACCGCAACATCACCCGTTCCAGCCACTACGTCCAGCACCCCAAAGTCTGGAATCGGGAAACCAACCTGGCCGGATGGAGCGCGTTACTGGGCAAGCCGGCCGGGTCGGAAGACGTGTCTCCTTACGCCGCCCCCGCCAGGGCCGACGACCTCTCCGGATTGGCGCCGGCCTTCATCATTGTGGGCGACCTGGATCTCTTCCTCGACGAGGACATCGAGTATGCGGGCCGTCTTGCCGCTGCCGGGGTTCCCACCGAGTTGCACGTGATGCCGGGCGCGGTGCACGGCACCAGCGTGCTCCTGCCTGATCACCCGGTGAGCAAGCGCTGGCAAGCAATCGAAATGGGCGCCCTCAAGCACGCTCTGACCGGCGGAGGGTGAGGCCGAACGCGGTAGCAGCCAACCGGGCCCGGGCTAGGGCGTGTTCACGCTATGCGCTTTCGTTTGTTATGGCGGATCCCGTGGTCGATCAACTAGCCGTCTAGGAGGTGAAGACCGCAGGGCAGGTGGGCGGGGTGATCCCAGACCTCTGGAGGGCCCGTGACGGTCAGGTCGACGCCGTAGGTCCAGATCATCCCCCCGACACCGCTCAGGCCTCCCTCCTCATACAGCGCGTACGAGACCTCCATGCCCTTGTCCGGCAAAGTCGGGTCATAACAGCGGTAGGACTCGCAGCGGACGAGGTCTTCCCAGCTTTCGCTACCGGGAGGAAGCCGGAAGAACTGGGGATCAGGTTCGTGAGGTTTGCGTTCTTCAAGGATTCCCCGAGCGGTCCTTACCAGGGTGCGGCGTGCCTCCTCCACCGAGCGGACGAAAGCAGAGGGCTCCGATTGGACGATACAGCCTCCCCGAGACTCGAAGGCAAGCCAGAACCCCGAATTGGACGGACCCTCCGAGCGGAGGGCCTCGTCATCGTGGGGCGGCGGCGCTGACGGTGTCCGCACGGGTTGTTCCGGATACTTGGTATCACTTGTTCTAGCCATGATCCGAAGCTAGTGATCGGGTGTGACATATTCCGGCCGGCACAAGCGTGTCTGAATCAGGTGAACTGGAGGCGAGCCGTGCCCTCTAATCGAGCCCTGCTGCGAACTCGAGGGCTTCGTCGAAGCCGGCGTTGCGGACCAGCAGGCTTCGCATCTGCATGAGGGGACCCACCGTGTCGATTGCGAAGGCGCCTCCCAGCCGATCCCCGTCGCGGTACAGGGCCATCATGGCCGGGCGATCAGGCGGATCGTGGACGAATTCCGGTGCGTCCATGGATGCGCGGCCCACCAGTTGCAGACGGTGCCCGTACTGGTCGGACCAGAAGTACGGGATGCCGTCATAGGCGACCGGGTCGTTCCCCGCCAGGGAAGCCACGATGTTGCGGGCCACGGTGGTGGACTGCTGGACCGTGTTGGTCCAGTGCTCGACCCGCATCTGCTCACCGTACCTGGGGTTGTGCCAGGAGGCCAGGTCGCCCAGCGCGTACACACCTGGCAACGAGGTGCGCATGTACTGATCGCACCGCACCGCCCGATCGGTCTCGACCCCCGAACCCTCCAGCCATTCGATGTTTGGGATCACCCCGATCCCGACCACCACCAGGTCGCACCCGACCGCCGTGCCGCCGGCGAGGCGGACCGCCAGGCCTTCGGAGGTCCGGTCGATGCCCTCCACGCCGGCGCCACAACGCAGTTCGGTCCCGTACAGGTCGTGGAGAGCCGCGCAGCGCTGTCCCACCTCGGCGCCCACCGCCGCCACCAGCGGCTGGTCGGCCGCCTCGAGAACCGTCACGGCCACGCCCCGGTCTCGAGCGCTGGCCGCCACCTCGCTACCGATGAAGCCCGCCCCGACGACCACAACACGGTCAGCGTGTTCGAGGGCCGACCGGATGGCTGCGGAGTCGTCCAGGGTACGCATCACATGGACGCCAGGTAGACCCTCGGTGCCCGGGAGGCGCCGGGGGCGGGCGCCAGTGGCGATCACCGCCGCTTCGTATCCAAGCTTCTCGCCGGTGGCGAGGGTGACGGTGCGGTCGTCCCCGTCCAGTCCCACCGCCGCCGAACCCGGCTTGAACTCGATGCCCTGCTCATCGAAGAATTCCCGGGTCCGGAAGTACGTGTCGTCGGGGGCCTTCTCCCCCGTCAGAACTTCCTTGGAGAGGGGTGGACGGTCGTAGGGAAGGTGGGACTCGTCCCCGACCAGCGTTATCCGGCCCTCGAACCGGAGGCGCCGCAGGGCATGGGCGGTCCGGAAGCCGCCGAGGGAGGCCCCGACGATGACCACGGCAGAGCGGCGGGTCACTCCGTCGACGCCAGTTCGATCTTCCCGTCGGCGAATTCCATGAGCCAGCGCCGGTAGATCACGGTGCCCAGGTCGGCCGCCTTCACGTGCATCTCGGCGGTCAACTCCACCGGGAGCTCCTCGGGCCGCTGGGACTCGACCACCGGCTTGTCCTGGGCGAGGATGACCCGCTGCATCCGGTCGAACTCCTCGTCCAGGTCGTAGGCGAAGTTGCGGGCCACGAACGTGAAGCACCGGGTCCGCTTGCGGCTCACAGGCGCCACCGCCACGAACAGGATGTAGCTCTCGTTTGGACCGGCCGAGCTGTCCAGCCACATGGCGTTGGGCATGAACACCCGGTAGCGCTTCCACGCATCGTAGGTCTCGCCTTCTGTGGCCACCATCGAATTCTTGGGGTTATCGGTGTATTCGAGGAACGGACCGGCGTTGATCCGGATCTCCCCGCCGCGCCGGAAGGCCTCGTAGTCGGCAATTACCGCATTGTCACGATCCCCGAGTATGCCGTGATGGACATGGGCGAAATGGGAGAAGTCGAAGTAGTTCTCCAGGCGGCGACCCACCGAGCAGTCCCACTCGTAGGGTTCCCAGCGCATGATCCGGAAGGAGGGATCGTCTAGTTCGGGGAGGACGGCTGGTGGGAAGACCGGAATCTCATCCCCGAGACAGGTCCATACCAGACCACCCGATTCGATCGCCGGATAGACGGGGAGTTGGGCCTTGAGCTTGCCGTTCAGCTCGGGACGGGCCGGAATATCCACGACGGTGCCCTCCTTGTCGTAGGCCCAGCCGTGGTAGGCGCACCGGAGCCAGCAGCCGTCGATCCGGCCGAGCGACAGGGCCGAGCCCCGGTGGCGGCAGATGTCGTCGAACACGTAGGGCTTCCCGTCCAAGCGGGCAACGGCGAGGCGGGTGTCGAACAACGTGGCCTGTTGGGGCTCGTCCTTAAGATCCTCGGAGAAGGCCACCGGGTGCCAGAAGTTGCGAAGCTGCTCGTAGAGTTTCGTCTCTCCCGCCACATCGAGCTGGGTATTCCCCTGGGTCTCGTCGAGTTCGGCAGTTATCTGGACCACCGTCACCTCCCCTTCGTTCGGTCCGGCGTGCCGGCTTGGGGGCGCCGGCGGATCCGGTGACTAGCCGGTCACCACCCGGATGGCCTCCACCGGACAGCACACTTCCGCGTTCACGGCTTCGTCGAGAAGATCATCGGGAACGGTCGGCTGGAGCACGATGATCTCGCTGCTGTCATCCGCCACCCGGAATAGGGACGGCGCCACCGAGGCGCACATGCCCGATACGATACAAACCGTATGGTCGAGTTCGATTGTCGCCACGCCGACTCCTCCACTCGATCAGCAAACTACCGTGGCCCCGGATTATAGACCACATCAATGCCTGGGAGGGCTGGAATGTTGCTCCGTCGGAACATCGGCGAGCCATCCTTGCGGGCGACGCGCCTGGCCTCGCCCTATCGCTGTCTCCTGGCACCGGAATCTCGAACAGGTGCAGCACAACATGATATGCTAACTGTAAGTCTGTGCTGAGAAGGATCGTAGCGCATGGTCATCTACCCTCGACTCAAGCACCCTTTGACGAACTTCCGCAACCTGAACAACTCCGGGCGTCGTGATCCGTACCCGGATCCGGCGACCACCCCCGCCGTGCTCGACGTCCCACCTTTCCGATCCTTCGAGGACAGCGACGTTCCGCCGGCCCCGGGCGCTGCGCTGTCGCTCGACGCCCGTCCCAGCCTCCGGGCAAGCGGCGAGAGATGACATCTCCACCCGCTACGACCATTGTCAGCGGGGGTTCGTCGGGTATCGGGAGAGCGGTGGTGGAGGGATTGCAGGACAGAGGCCGGTCGGTCGCAATCCTTGACCTCCAACAGCCCCCTGAAGACCTGCTCGCCCTCGACCAGGTCCTGTTCGTGGAGTGCGACATCTCAGATCCGGTCGCCGTCCAGGAGGCGGTCGCCCACGTCGGGAGCCGAGTTGGGAGGATCGATGGTCTCGCTACGTGCGCCGGGATCGGTGGAGCAGCGGCTCGGCAATCGATCGGTGCTTCGCAATGGGACCGTGTCAGGGCAATTGTCAACGTCAACCTTTTGGGGTCCTACTGGCTACTGGAAGCCTGCGCCGTTGCCATGGCAGAGTCGGGCGGCGGCTCGATCGTCCTCGTAGGTTCGGTTCTGTCGCGCAAGGGCATGGCCGGAATGTCCGCATACAGCGCATCCAAGGGCGGAATCGAAGGCCTGGCGCGGTCGGCCGCAGTCGAGTTGGCCGATCGCGGCATTCGCGTCAACTGCGTGCTTCCCGGACCGATCATGACGCCCATGTCAAGGACCGGGTTCGAAGCCGATGGGCTTTCGGCGGAGCAGTGGATCGAGCGAATGGCCGGATCGGTACCGATTAACAGGGTCGGGGTGCCCGAAGATGTCGCCGGGGCGGTGTTGTTCCTGCTCGATGAAGCGTCGAGCTACATGACAGGGGTATCCCTCATGGTGGATGGCGGCGCGAACGTAGGATGACCTGATTCGGTGGAGGATGGAAGATGTCGAAGCAACCAGCCGACGATAGGAGCACAGGATGAAGGTCATCGACTTCCGGGTCCGACCCAACACTACCGAGTACATGAATCTGTACACCGGACCGGGCTACGCACTGCTGTGGCGTCGGTTCGGGATTCCGGAGCCGGCGCCCGTGCCGCTGGAGTACTTCTCGAACGAAGTCCGCCGGCAGAGCATCGAGATGGGCGTGTTCACCGGACGCCGCAGCGCCTGGGCACGCCTGAGCAACGATTACGTACGAAAGACAGCCGCGGGAACCGGGGGTCTTCTGTTCACCGCCTACGGGATCAACCCGCACGCTGAAGACCGCGAGGCGGAACTTGCCGCCGCGGCTGCGGACAGCAGAAACATCGGCATCGCGCTCGATCCTCCAGGTGATCCCCTCGCGCCCCAGCCGCTCGGATGGGACGACGATACGGTCATGTTCCCTATCTTCGAGTTCGCGGCCGCCAACAAGCTGGTCGCCATCCTCACGGTCGGACCCTTCGTGGGTCAGTTCTACGGGAACCCGGGACCGTTTGAACGGATAGCCCGCACCTTCCCGGACCTGCGCCTGGTAATCGCGCATGGATGCTGGCCCCGCTCGGAGGAGTTGGTGGCTACGGCCTACCGGAACGACAACATTTACCTCGAAGCCTCCATCTACGCCTTCCATCCCGGTGCAGATGTGTTCCGAGACGCAGCCGGAACGCTGATCTCCGACAAGGTGATCTATGCCAGTGCATTCCCGTTCCAGCCCCTCGACGCTTGGAAGAGGTACGTCAGTCTCGGATGGCCCGAGGACTCGCTCCAGAAGATATTGTACGGCAATGCCCGGCGCCTGATCGAATACGCAGGTGGGCCGACGTGCGAGTGATCGTCCCGGGTGGCGAAGGTGCATCGAGCGCGGAGGGGGATGCGCGAGTTGTCATCGTAACGGGCGCGCTCGGTGGCATGGGCAGGGCGATCTGCGAAGCGTTACAAACCGGCGGTTGGACGGTCGCCGGAATTGATCTCCCCGACGTAGTCGCTTCCCGAACCGACTATGAACTGCCTGATTTGCTGCTGGGCGCCGACATAACGTCCACGGGCGATCTCGAGTCGGCTTTCGACGAGGTGACCCGGCTGGCAACCACTCCGACCGCCCTCGTCAACTGCGCCGGCGTGGGGGCACCCGATCCGCTTGTCCAGATGTCCTTCGATCGCCTACACAAGGTCATCGAGGTGAACCTGACAGCTGCGATAACCGCCATGAGCCTCTTCGCAAGACACTGGGTCGCCGGCGAGAGCCGGCGCCCGGCGACCGTCACGGGCGCGATTGTCAACATCTCCAGCCTGGCGGCCTACGGATCCAACGCCGGCCAGTCAGCATACGTGTCGTCCAAGGCGGGGCTGATTGCCGCCACGCGTGTCGCGGCCAACGAACTCGGACCGCTCGGAGTGAGGGTCAACGCCATCCTTCCTTCGTTCGCTTCGACACCGCTCACGGCGGCCACCACCAACGAGACCCGAGCCGACTACCTGTCCCGGACCCCTCTAGGGAGGTTCCCGGACCTCCGCGAGGTGGCTGCGACCATCGCCTGGCTCCTGTCGCCGGATGCGAGCTATGTGTCCGGAGCGGAACTCAGGGTCACGGGCGGGCGACTGTTCTGAGGTGTTCCCTCCACGGCCCTAAGAGAGCACCGACTCGGCCTTCCAGCACCGCACCGATCTTCCATCGGATGCAACCAGATGCTGGGGTTCCGAGCACCGCGCTTCGGCGAGCGGGCAGCGCGGAGCGAGACGGCAACCGGTCGGTAGAACGGATGCATCCCGGGTGTCCACCGCCAGCTCGAGCGGCTCTGCAGGGTCCGGCAGGCTGCTGGCCGTTAGCAGCGCCCGTGTGTACGGATGGGCGGGCCGGGCCACGATGTCGGTGGCGGTCCCCTCCTCGACGATCTGGCCGAGGTAGATCACCAGGATCCGGTCGGCGACGTAGGAGATGACATCGAGATCGTGGCTGACCAGGATCATCGAAAGACCCATCGACCCGCGAAGACCTGTGAGCAGGTTGAGTATCTCCCCACGGACCGACACGTCTAGCGACGAGGTGGGCTCATCGAGAAACACGATGTCCGGTCGGGTGATCAGCGCGCGCCCGATCGAGAGCCGCTGGAGCTGGCCACCGCTCAGTTCGTGTGGGTACCGGTCCAGGTGCTGCGTGCCGAGACCGACCGATGTGACCGCCCGCTCCAGAGATCCATCCACCTCCTCTCCCGTGACCTCCCGAGCGAGCCTTGCGTTGTAGCGCAGGGCCGCGCGGACACGCCGCGCCGGGTTGAAGGAGCCTCGTGGGCTTTGATACACGAACTGCACCTGGCGTCGCTGGTCACGTGTTCGTGTGCCCTGCGCGAGATCCAACGGTTGGCCACCCACTTCGGCGCTTCCTGTGGCAGTTGTCTCCACACCCGCGATGACCTTGCCAAGCGTGGACTTACCGCATCCGCTCTCGCCCACCACACCGAGTATCTCCCCGGCTCTGAGGTCGAGGGAGACGTTCGATAGTGCCTGATACCCCTTGCCCGACCCGATAAGTCGCTTCGTGGTGTAGGTCTTCGACAGGTTCCTGACCTTGAGGAGGATGGGTCCGGATGCGGCGCCCGCTCCGGTGCCGATTCCCTCGTTCTGAGGTCCGGTCGGAGAGTTGCGATAGGTCATTCCGGTTCCCCGCCACCGTCCCCGTGGATCGCCTTCACGGGGAACAGGCACCGTACGAAACCGCCGGCCGAAGGCGACTGGCCGAGAACGGTATCCGAGCAGGGCGATCGAGCCTCGCTACACCTCGCCCGGTAGGGACAGGTTGGCGTGACCTCCTCGATCGAGGGCAGCGTGCCTGCGATCGAATACGCCGGGTCACCCCGGTTGAGCACGCTGCTACGCACGAGATCGCGAGAGTACGGGTGGGCGGGATCGCTGAGAATGTCGGAGATCCGTCCGTACTCGACCGATTGGCCGGCATACATGACGGTCACGGTGCCGGCCAGGCGCTCCACGACGTTGAGATCGTGGGAGATGAGGATCAGGCTGGCGCCGGAACTGTCCAGGTACTCCTCGAGGAGATCGAGAACCTGAACCTCGGTGGTGACGTCCAGCGAGGTGGTCGGCTCGTCGGCTATGAGCAGATCCGGCTTCGGTGCCAGCGCCATCGCGATGGCGACACGCTGGCACATCCCACCGCTCAGTTGGTGGGGGTACTTTCGAGCGACCTCGTCCGGCGCCGGGATGTGCAATGAGCCAAGCAAGTCAACCGCGGCGCGACCCCGGTCGGGCTTGCCGACGCCCGCTGCCGCGAGCGCTCTTCCGATCTGCGTTCCGACTCCCGCCATCGGGTCCAGAACGGAAGCCGGATCCTGGAAGATCATGGCCACCCGTCGGCCGCGGACCTCGTCCGGGAAGTCGCTCCGGAGGTCGAACCGGCCGAGCAGCGTGGCCGAGCCTTTGTCCAGCACCGCGTTGCGAGGGAGCAGCCCAGTGAGCAGCCGGGCAGTGAGGCTCTTTCCGCAACCGGACTCGCCGACGAGAGCCGTGCGATCCCCTGCGCCGACGGACAGATCCACGTTCTGAACGGGATAGAGGGGCGGTAGGCCCTTCCGATCTATCCGGATCCGGGCCCCGGAGAGCGAGACCACCTCTCCCATCTTCAGGCTCCGACCCGGCTGCATCGCACTGGCATGGCGCCTTCCTTATCCGATCCCGCGAGTCTCTGCATCGAAGAACCGCGAGAGACTATGGAGGCTGATCACGACCAGCACCACGGCGACACCCGGGAAGGTGGAGACCCACCACGCACCCTGGAGTAGGAACGGTGCGCCGGTGTTGATCATGGACCCCCACTCGGGGAAGGGTGGTTGCACACCGAGCCCGATGAACGCCAGAGCAGCGATGACCTGGATGGCCAGGGCGGTGCTGAGGGCGAAGAGGCCAAGCACCTGGCTCGTGGCGTTGGGGAGCAGTTCCAGGACAACGATGCGTGGGCCGCTCGCACCGGCGTTCTGGAGCGCCTTCACCCACTCCGCCTCCCGAAGCGGGGCGATGACACTTCGCACGACGCGGACATACCAGGGAAGGCTGATGGACGATATGACCACTACGAGATTGAAGGTGTTGTCACCGAGTGCGGCGAACAGGGCCAGGGCGAACAGGAAGAGCGGGAACGACTGGAGTACTTCGATGGCCTTCTGGACGATCGCGTCGATCCACCCGCCGGTGTAGGCGACAGTGGCACCCAGAATGGAGCCCACCACCGCCCCGAAGGTAACCCCCGTGACAGCGACGCCCACATCGGTTCGGGCTGCCGCGATCACGCGGGAGAAGACATCCATCCCGAAGCCGTTGGTTCCGAACCAGTGGCTACTTGAGGGGGCCTCGAGGACATTAGCGGGATTGGGCTGAAGAGGATCGTGCGGCACGATCATGGGGCCGATCAGGATCGCCACGAAGGTGATGGCCAGCATGATGGTGGGTATCCGCGGCAGCCTGGTTATCCAGACCGCGGCTCGGGCGAGCCGGGCGCGAAGCGGATGGGCGTCCCGAACATCAACCGTCATCGGCGTCGCCCAATGAATAAAGACCACCCGCCAGAGCTCTTAACCGGAACACGCGTGGCGGCGGCCGTGGTGCCCATCACCGCGATATCCGCAGGCGCGGGTCCATAGCAAAGGTGACGAGATCGGCGATCTGGTACACGACAACGTAGGTGACCGATGCGAGGAGCACCACACCGAGCACCGGGTTGTAATCGGAGCTATCCATGGCGGCAACCGCGTACGAACCAATTCCGGGCCACGAGAACACGACCTCGACGAGCACGGCGCCTCCCATCAGGAAGCCGATGGTGATGGCCAGGATGTTGATGACCGGAGCGGCGATATTCGGGAGAAGGAGCCTCCACTTCACGGTTCGCCTCGAAACCCCGAAAGACAACGCAGCCTCGTAGTAGGGCGAGTTCACAACGCTCACCGTGGCGTTACGCGTCACGTTGAGGATAGGCGGCATCACACCCGACGCCAGCGTGACGGCAGGCAACAGAAGATACCGGATCGACTCGCGTGCGGCCGTCCAGTCACGAGCGAGCAGCGCATCGACGGTGACGATGCCGGTGACCGCTTCGGCTTCGACCGCGAATAGCCCGCGCCCGGTTGGTGCGGGAAACCATCCGAGCCAGTAGAAACCGAAGTAGATGAGCATCAGGCCCAGCCAGAAATTGGGGATGGCCGCACCGAGCTGCGCAACCGAACCGACGATTCGATCTGCCCAGCCGTCGGGTCTCAAACCGGCCCGGACACCACCCGGGATCGCCACCACCAGAGACAGCAGCAACGCCGCGCCTGCTAACTCGACAGTCGCCGGCAGCCGCTGCCATATCTCTCCACCGACCGGAGCAAAGGTCCGTCTCGAAATGCCGAGATCGCCTCTCGACAGGTCTGCCATGTACGAGGCCCATTGGCGATACATGGGTTGATCGAGACCCATCTCGGCGCGACGGGCGGCGATGATCTCGTCGGTCGCGTCCTGACCCACCATCAGGAAGGAAGGGTCAGCGGTAGCCCTGCTCACCACGAAGGTGAGCGTCGCGACGAGCAGCGACACGAGGAGGAGCGCGCCGAGCTTCCTGGCGAGGTATATGAACACGTCGGTGCGGGTGGTGGATGCCGACTCACCCGCGGCCGAAACAGGGCCGCTTGAACCGTCCCTGTCGAGTTCAGCCTCTGCCGAGGTGGCCACGCGCTGACCTCCTGTCGTCGGTTACCTGCTCAGGCTCGGTCGATGGCCGGGAGGGTGCCGGGGAATGCCTGGTTGTCAAGGTTCCCCAGCACCCTCCGAGTTCTTCAGAGCTTCGACGCCGGCAGGACGGCCCTTATTCCTCCCTGTAGAGGCTGCCCCATATCGGCAACTCGTCCGGCTCGTGCACGTAGCCCAGGAGGCCGTGCGCCAAGGCGACCTGTGTTGCGCCACCCGCGATCCACACCTCGGGAGCATCGTTGATGATGATCTCCATTGCCTCCCGGGCGAGATCCCGCTGGGCGTCCTTATCGGTCTCAACCTTGAGGGCCGCCACGAGCTCATCTATGCGCGGGTCGGTGTACTGCGTCCAGTTGATCACCGAGTTGGTCCTCCACCAGAGATTGAAGTGGAAGAACGGCTCATCCACGAAGTCGGTGAACCATCCACGCAAATAGGCCTCCCCGGTCGCTTGACCCATGGCCTCGGCCAGCACGGCTCCGGTCGCCCGCTCGATGTTCATAGTGACACCGATCTTCTGGTACTCGGACCGCAGGAACGTGGCGATCTCGTCCACCAAGGTGTTGCCCTGCGGGATCATCAGGGTGAACTCGAATCCGTCGGCGAAGCCCGCTTCCGCAAGCAACGCCCTCGCCGTGTCGAGATCGTACGTGTACTTCTGCAGATCCTCGAAGCCGAAGTCCTGGTAGTAGGTCGAGTTCGGCGAAACCGGGCCCGAGATATGCACGCCTGTGCCTTGCAGGATGTCGTTGAGGACTGTCTCGTACGGAACCGCGTAGTTGAGAGCCTGCCTCACCTCGCGGATGTCGAACGGTGGCATCTCGGTGTTCAACAGGAGCCGCAGGGTCCTCCGGCCCGGGATCTTGAGAACGTTGGCGGTGCCCGACTCATCGAGACGGGCCAGCTGGCGTTCGTCGAGGTCCATCGCCATGTCGACCTCGCCGGTCTCGAGCAGCAGGATCCGGTTGCTGGCATCAGGAATGACCAGGAGTTCGACCCGGTCGAAGTAGGGCTCGGGCCATGCCCAGGCGGGGTTGGCCTCGAACACGATCCGTTGCCCGCGATCCCACTCGACGAGGCGGTAGACACCGTTGCCGGCGTAGTTCTGAGCGATCCATTCGTTCCCGCACGGGTCGTCCTCGGTGATGTGTGGCTTGATCGCCTCCGAGTCGAGTATCACCGCCACCTGCGCCCGTATCTGGTTCTCGATGATCGGCGAAGGATTCTCGAGCGTGACGCGGATGGTGTAGTCGTCGATCTTCTCCACCTGATCGGTTGACATCACCCCGTACGAGTTCGAGTTGAACATGGTGCTCGCCTTGGCACAGAACGCTCGCTCGTAGAACCACAGGAAATCGTCCGCCGTCATCGGGTTACCGGTTGTCGGGAAGGTGACCCCTTGCCGGATATGCATGGTCACCGTTCGACCGCCGTCCGAATACTCGATCCGCTCCACCGCGCGTCCGATCCGCTTGGAGATGTTGGCCTTGGCGAACGCGCCCACCTCACCCTCAGGCGGCTCGTAGAAGAGGAACTGAGCGTAGATGTTCTTCAACGTCATGTTCGTGAGCGTGTTCTGCCCGAAGATGGGATCGATCGACGGTAGGTCGCCCGAGACCGCGATCCGCAGCGTATGGACTTCTTCCTCCATCGCCGCCTCGGTGGTCGGTGTCGGCTCCGCCGCGCTGGTTGTCTCCGGCGCAGCCGCCGTTGTCTCGGGCGCGGCGCTCGTTGTTGCCGGTGCAGCGCTCGTCGTCGCTGGAGCGTCGTCGGTATCGGTCTCAGCACCGCATGCACTGAACAGAAGGCCGAGTACCACCGCCAGACCGACCACCAACCTTGTTCTTCTCTGTCTCTCCATGGCTACTCTCCTCCCGTGGTCAGATCTCCATCTGACAGTTCGTAGTGTTCTGCAGCTCATACCTACACTCTCGGCGCGGTGCCCTCTCTCTGGATTGCCAGGCGGTAGGACGTACCCGGACCGCCACAGCTACCGGGCCCGATCAGGACCCCGGCGGCCATGTGGTGCGGACAGGGGACTTCGACCTCGTATGCTCGCTTGGGGCAGACGTGCCATGATCGGAGAAGGGGGAGCCGCCAGCCCGGGGCAACACCTCCTTTCGACAGGGATGTCAAACCCGAGCATGGTGAGGTAAAGGAAGATCCCGGCTACCGGTAGCTTTGTTCCCACCCGCTCGGAGCGGGAGCAACCTGCCGACACGGCCCGTGAAGGCCAAGGGGACTTGCGAACCTGTGATGGGCGTGCTCCGAGGTTGTGAGGACGGATCGGCGAAGGTTCCACCGGTGTCGGTCGCAACTACATTGTGACGCACGTCGATCTCCGAGCGCTTTTTTGAACCATACACAGGGGGTTCGCGACGTGTCAACAGGTCACCACTCAAAGACCGCCGGGTCTTGCCACGAGCGACCCCGGCCGGATCGGGCTCAGTCCTCACCCGATCGGAACGCCACTTCTACACACTGAGCCGGCAATGCTCAGGCGCACCGCCAAGTCCGGAGGAGCGAGAACATGGCACGGCTTTGAGGGTGCGCGGTCAGGTGCTCACCCTTGAGGTCACGGGAGTGATGAACCCCGGCTGTCAGACCGGGGCCGGTTCGATAACGCCGTTGGCGATGTCGAGGAGCCATCGCCGGTACTCCAGGGTGCCGAGGTCGGCGCCCCTGACATGCATCTCGGCGGCGAGGTCGGCCGGAAGCTCCTCGGGGCGTTGGGACTCGACGATGGGCTGATCCTGGTCGGTCACCATCTGGGCGAAGGCCCGGAAGTCCTCGTCCTCGCCCGGATAGTTGCGGCCCACGTAGGTGAAGGCGCGAGTGCGCTTCCGGTGGACCGGCGCCGCCGCCACCCAGAGCACGTAGTCCTCCACCGGCCCGGCGCTGCTGTTCAACTTCATGGCGTTGGGCAGGAACACCCGGTAGCGCTTCCAGGCATCGTAGGTCTCCGCAGCGCCCGACTCGGGGTTGTTCTTGACGTTGTCGGTGAACTCGACGAAGGGGCCGGCGAGGAACCGGAGCTCTCCCCCAACCTTCTCCACGTCGTAGTCCTCGATCCGGGGTTGGCTGCTATCACCCAGGATCCCGTCGTGAACCCAGGCGAAATGGGAGAAGTCGAAGTAGTTCTCCAGTCGCCGGGGCAGGGAGCAGTTCCACTCGTAGATATCGAGATGCAGGAACCGGTAGCTCGGGTCATCGATCTCGGGAATGGCCGGCGGCGGGAACTTGGGATCGCCGAGCGTGGTGTAGACCAAACCCGATACCTCGACCGTCGGGAACGACGGCACCCGGACGTTGCGGAAGGCGGGCGAAAGCTCCTCACGGGCCGGAACCCGGGTGACCCGGCCCTCGGCATCGTAGGTCCAGCCGTGGTAGCCGCAACGCAACTCGCAACCGTCGATGACCTTCCCGAGGGAGAGCGCCGCTCCCCGATGACGGCACAGGTCCTCGAACACCCGGGGGGCGCCGTCGAGCCGGACCACCACCAGCTGCTCCTCGAAGAGGGTGAAGGCCTGAGGTTCGTCCTTCAGCTCATCGGAGTAGGCGACCGGGAACCAGAAGTTGTCCCGCATCTCCTCGTAGAGCCGGTTCTCGGCTGCTACGTCCAGATAGTCGCTGGTGGCGTGCCGGGCGGTCATCGATGATCCTCCGTATCGATCAAGCGGCTACGTGTCCACGCCCCATACCGAGCACACCGCGGTGACGATGTTCTGGTATCCGGTGCAGCGGCAGAGGTTGCCGGACAGCAGCTCGACCACCTGTTCCTTGTCCCGGTAGTCGGCAGGGTCGACGCTCTCGAGGGTCATCAGGAACCCGGTGGTACAGAAGCCGCACTGCATGGCGTGGTTCTCGTGGAAGGCTTGCTGCATCGGTGTGAGCTGCTCACCGTCTGCGAGGTCCTCGACGGTTCTGATGGTGGTCCCGTCGGCCTGGACGGCCAGGGTCGAGCAGGAGCGGATGGCGTCCCCGTCGACTATCACCGTGCAGGCCCCGCAGTAGCCGTGCTCGCATCCGACGTGGGTACCGGTGAGGCCGACCACGTCACGGATGAAGTCGGAGAGGAGCAGCCGGGCCGGGACCCGCTCCGTCACCTGGACACCGTTGATCGTGACAGCGACATCGACTACCCGCGATCCCGGATTGGTATCCATCATCACACCCCCGTCCCGTTGCCGTTGCCTGCCAGTGCCGCCCGGACGCTCCTTACCGCCAGTGCGCCCAGCGCCTCCCGCCGGTACTCCGCCGTGGCGTGAATGTCATCCACCGCGTCGGCGGCATCCTCGTAGGCCGCTTCGCAGAGGTCCGAGCCGTCATCCCCCGCAGCGAAACCGAGAACCGCTTGCTCCGCGCCGGTCATGCGGCTGGCTACCCCGCTCACCCCGAAGCTGACCATCCGGGCGCCGGTCACCGTCCCGTCCCGGGTGGCCAGAGCCGCCGCCAGCCCGGTGATGGCGAAATCGCCCGCGCGCCAGGCCAGCTCGTCCAGGAGCGTCACGGTGCCCGCCGACTCGCTCGGGAAGTGAACCCCGGTGACGATCTCTCCGTGGGCCAGGTCCGTCCAGAACGGACCCAGGAAGAAGTCGCCCGCATCCACGGTCCTCTCCCCCGCCGGTCCCCGGATCAACATGGTCGCCCCGCAGGCGATCGCCATCGCCGGCAACTCAGCGGCCGGGTCGGCATGGGCAAGGCTTCCGCAGACCGTTCCCCGGTTCCTGATCTGTAGATGGGCGACATGGCGCAAGGCCCGGCGGAGCCCGGGAACCGCGGCCGCCACCTCATCGGAGGCCATCACCCGGCTCTGGGTGACCGAGGCGCCGATCATGACACCCTCGGGTCCGACCTCCAGCCGGTCCAAACCCTCCACACCGCCGATGTCCACCAGTAGGTCCGGTTGGGCGAGGCGGAAGTTCATGGAGGGAATGAGGCTCTGCCCGCCCGCCAGGACCTTGGCCGTTTCCGAGGTACCGAGGGCGGCCAAGGCATCCTCGACGGTGGTGGGGCGGTAGTAGTCGAATGCGGCGGGCTTCATGCGCCACCCCCCGGACCGCATGCTTCCCTGATGGCTTGGCGGATGGCCGAGGGTGTGACCGGGGTTGCCTTTATCTCCACACCGAGATCGACCAAGGCGTCCGAGACCGCGCCGGCCACCACCGCTCCCGGGCCGATGGTCCCACCTTCCCCGCATCCCTTCACACCGAGCGGCTGCTCGGGCGCAGGCGTCTCGAAGTGCTCGATGGTCATCTCCGGCACTTCCGAACAGGTGGGATACAGGTACTCCATGAAGGAGGCGAAGCGGGGCAAAGCCGTTTCCGGGTCGTACTGGAATTCCTCGTACATGGCGCCGGCCACCCCTTGTGCCACGCCTCCCTGGACCTGGCCGTCGATAATCATCGGATTGATCATCGTGCCGCAGTCATGGACGATCACGTAGTCCTCGATCTTGAGCTCGCCGGTACTGATCCGGACGCTCACCACCCCCGCGTGTGCGCCGTTCGACCAACTGGCCGCCGCGTTCACCTTGCCGCTGGCGTCGGGCAGGTGCTCGAGATCCGGAGGCTCGAAGTAGCCGGACATCTCCAGGCCGGGCTCCATTCCCTTGGGGAGATCCACGGTACGAACCCAGGCGGCCGTCGCCACCTGCGACCAGCTCACCGACGGCGCCTCGCTCCCCGCGACGTGGAATTCTCCATCGGTCAGCACCACGTCCTCCGCCGCCGCCTCGAGCATGTGGGCGGCGATCTCCCGGGCCTTGACCATCACCCGGTCGGCTGCCATGAGGATGGAACCGCTCATCACGATCGCGGAGCGGCTTCCCCAGGCACCCAACCCGTAGGGGGCGCGGTCGGTGTCGCCCATGACCACCGTCACGTCGTCCGGGTCCAGCCCCAGGGAATCGGCCACCAACTGCGCTGCGGTGGTCTCGGTGCCCTGTCCCAGGTCGGTGGTGCCCAGACCCACCCGCGCCGCGCCGTCCGGGTCCACCCGCAGGGTCGCCGAGTCGTAGCCCGCCCAGTGGCCGGTGGTGAGGTGGTAGGTGGGCGTGGTGGGCTCCACGTAGTTGGTGTATCCCACTCCGACCCGGACATCGGGATCGTCGGCGTATTTCGCGCGGATCCGCTCCAGCGACCGGGAGATAAGCTCCACGACCCGCTCGAAGCTCTTGGCGTGGGAGCCCGAGTCGATCCGTCCGCCCCCGTGCATCACGTAGGGCATCTGGTCCTCCCGGAGGACCATGCGACGGCGGATCTCGACCCGATCGACACCGGTGCGTCGGGCCACCTGGTCGATGATGCCCTCCATCACCAGGAGGCCCTCAGGAACGCCGAACCCGCGATAGGCGCCGCTCGGGGTCTTGTTGGTCACCACGCAGAAGTGGTGCACCTCCATGTTCGGGAAGTCGTAGGCGCCCGTGAGGCAGCCTCCCGTGACGAAGACCGGGGCGGTTCCCGGCATGAAGATCTCCCCGGTTCCCACGTCGCAATAGGCCTTGCATCGGATGGCACGGATGGTTCCGTCATCGTCGTAGGCCACATCGACGTCGTGGCGCTGATCCCGGGCGTGGACGGCCGACACCAGGTTCTCGAAGCGGTCCTCGATCCAGCGCACCGGCCGGCCGATCCGGCGGGAGATCCAAGGCATGACCACATCCTCGGGATAGATATGGGTCTTGGTGCCGAAGCCGCCTCCCATGGCCGGGGTGATCACCCGGATCCGGGGCTCGGGGATACCCGTCATCTCGGCGATGGTGGTACGGACGATGTGGGGACTCTGGGTGGACGACCACAAGGTCACCTCCCCGTCCACCACATCTGCCAGCACGCCCCGGCATTCGAGCGGCAGTCCAGTCTGGCGCGGGCTGATGAAGGTGTCGGAGTAGGTGTGGTCGGCCTCCTCGAAGGCTCGGGTCACCTCCTCCTTCTCGGCCGGGAAGTTGACCAGGTAGTTGTCGGGCCAATCGTCATAGAGCTTGGGAGCATCGGGCGCCAGGGCCTGATCCAGGTCGGCCACCGAGGGAAGTGACTCGAACTCCGTGTGGGCGGCCACGAGGCTGGCGGCGTCCTCCGCCACGTACCGGTCGGTCGCCACCACCGCCGCGTAGGGCGAGCCAACGTAACGGACCCGGTCCACCGCAAGCGCGGTCTGGCCGACCGGCTGGATGTAGAGGATCTTGTGGGGGAAGGGCGCCACATCATCAAGATCGGCGCCGGTGAACACCGCATGCACGCCGGGAAGGGCGAGGGCCGGTCCGGTGTCGATGCTGACGATGCGGGCGTGTGCCTCCGGGCTCCGTACGAAGGCGACCTCGAGCATGCCGGGCAGACGGAGATCGGCTAGGTACCGGCGGCGGCCGGTAAGGGGGGATCGGTCCTCGCGGCGGGGCACCGCCCTCCCGATGTGTGCGGCCCGATGGCTGATCATCGGGTTGATACGCATGGGACTGTCTACCGTCATGCCTGCCAGAACCTCCTGAATCAACCTCGAACAGGACCCTGCTACGCAGAATTATTGATGCAATCTAACACGCCCGCCGACAACCCGTATGTCAGAAGCGGCCCTTGACGAGCCCGCTGGGCAGGCCGCTCGGCTAGCGCTCGCCCCGGTGGTACGGGATCGTAAGCGACAGGGGGACGTTGGAGCGGCTGCGGTTGAAGACCAGGGCCACGATGGTGAGGACGAAGGGCAACGCCAGCAGGAGCTGGTACGGAAGGTCGACATCGCTCGCCTGGAGAGCGAGCTGGGTCGCCTCCAGGAATCCGAACAGCAGCGAACCGACCAGCACCCAGGTGGCCCTCCAGTTTCCGAAGATCACGATCGCCAGCGCGATCCAACCCCGCCCGGAGATGATGTCGGGGAAGAACAGGCCGGTAGATCCGAGGGAGAGGAAGGAACCGGCCAGGCCGGCCATCACCCCGCCGAACACCACTGCCACGTACTGGCGCGAGATGATGCCCACCCCGCGCATGTCGCACGCCTCGGGATTGTGCCCGACGCTTCTCAACTCCAGCCCGTACTTGGTCCGGTATAGAAACACCCAGACGACCGGGACCATCACGAGGGCGAGGATGGTCAGCCAGGGAATCGGGAACACCTCCCAGGGAGCCTCCATCGTCTCGACTGTGGGAATATCGATACTCCCCTCGGCCTCGTATATGGACCGGTACCAGAAGAAGGCCAGGCCGAGACCCAGGATGTTGAGAGCCAATCCGGCAACCACCTGATTCACCTTGGCGGTCACGGTCATCAGCGCCATGATCAGCGACAGGAAGGCACCACCGAGGCCGGCAGCCACCAGTCCGGCCAGGATGCTGCCCGTCTCGTTGGCGACGTAGAATCCGGCAAAGGCGCCCATCGTCATGGTGCCTTCGAGACTGAGGTTCAAGATGCCGCTGCTCTCGCAGACCAGCTCGCCCAGCGCGGCGAGGAGGAGGGGGGTGGCGATCCGCAGCGTGGCCCAGAATATCCCGACGATTACGGCGCTGGTGAAGAGATCTTCCATATCAGCCGGCCTTCCGGATCCGGTACCTCGACACCACGGCCGCGATCAGGACCAGGGCCAGCGTGGTCCCCTCGATCACGAACACCAGCGCCTTCGGGATGCCGGTCTCGTACTGCATTGCGGTGGACCCGTTGACCAGGGCGCCGAACAGCACGGCGGCCACGATCACGCCGAGCGGATGCAACCGCGCCACCAGGGCGATGATGATGCCCGTGAAGCCGATGCCCTCGGCGATGTCGAGTTGGACACGATGGTGGAGTCCCAGCAACTCCCCGAAGCCGGCTATCCCCGCCAGGGCGCCGGAGATGGCCATGGTGGCGAGGGTTACGGTACCGACCCTGATGCCCTTGTAGCGGGAGGCCACCATGCTGGAGCCGATCCCCCTTATCTCGTATCCCAGGGTGGTGCGCCGGATGAGCCAGTAGACCACCAGCGCCGCAAGCAGGGCGATGGCGAACCCCCAGTGAAGGCGGCTACCTGTGATGAACCGGGGCAGGTAGGTGTTGTCCGCCATCCGTTGGGTCTGGTAGTAGAAGGTGTCGGGTGACTGCCACGGCCCGGCCAGCAGGTAGGACAGGATGTAGAGGATCACGAAGTTGAGCATGACGGTGGTGAGGATCTCGTTGGTCCCGTACCGGACCAGCAGCCCGCTGGCGACCGAAGCCCAGGCAGCGCCCGCGATGGCGGCGGAGATGAACATCAACACGAAGAGCAGCGGCGCAGGCAGCCCTCCCCACAAGTCGTAGACGAACCAGGTACCCATGACACCGGCGAAGAACTGGCCCTCGCCGCCGATGTTCCAGACGCCGGCCCGGAAGGCGATCGCAGCAGCCAGGCCGGTAAGGATCAGCGGTGTCGCCTGCACCAGCGTCTCCAGAGTGGATTCCCGGGTACCGAAGGCCCCGTTGTACAGGGCGGCGAAGGAATCGGCCGGGCTCTTTCCGATGACCAGCACCAGACCGGCGATGATGGCCACCGCCGCCAAGAGGGCGGCGATCAGGGTGACGAACTCGTGCCATGGGCGGACTACCAGCCTCTTCTCGATCCGCCACGCTCCCGGCTGGAACAGCATTGACAGCGGATCCCGGCGGCCGCCGCCGTCCGACGGCTGAGGCTCCGAAGGCGCCAGGTCGGTGCTCTGGTCGGTCACGATGCCGATCCCGCTTCGACCGTGTCGGCCCCGGCCATGCTGAGGCCGAGGGACTCGAGGTCGGCCTGCTCGGGGGTGGTTTCCGAGACGATCCGGCCGTCGTATATCACCGCGATCCGGTCCGAGAGTTGAAAGATCTCATCAAGGTCCTCGGACATCAGAAGCACTGCTGCGCCACGATCCCGCTCCTCGAGCAATCGGCGCCTGACGTACTCGCTGGCGGAGATGTCCAACCCGCGAGTGGGTTGATGGGCAACCAGTAGCTTCGGCTCTCCGGACAGCTCACGGGCCATGATCACCTTTTGCAGGTTGCCACCCGAGAGGGTGCGGGTGGACTGGGACGCCGAGGGGGTCCTGATATCAAATCCCTCGATCGACTCGGTGGCGAAGCTGTCAATGGCGCCCCGGTTGAGGAGCCCACCCCGGGAGAACACGTTCGAACGGTGACGGCCCAGCACCAGGTTCTCCTTTACATTGAAGTCCATCAGCAGACCCTGGGCAATCCGGTCGGCCGGAACGCTGGCAACCCCGAGCTGCGCGATCCGGTTGGCGGACAGTTCAGCGGTGTCCACCCCGCCGATCCGGATGCCACCGCTGGAAGGCTTCTCGACCCCCACCAGGGCATCGAACAGGGCGTTCTGGCCGTTGCCGGAGACACCGGCGAGACCGACCACCTCCCCGGCTCGAACCGTGAGGGAGAGACCCTTCAGCGAGCCCCGACCGGTGACGCTGGCGAGGTAGATCTCGTCCACTTCGAGGACCGGCTCGCCGGGATGGGACCGCTCCTTGTCGAACTGGAACAGCACCTCGCGTCCCACCATCATCTGGGCCAGGTCACGCATCTGGACATCGGCCGTATTGACGGTTCCGACGACCTTGCCGAGGCGCAATACCGTTACCCGGTCGGAGAGTTCCATAACCTCTTTGAGCTTGTGGGTGATCAGGATGATGGTCAGGCCCTCGTCACGCATCCGGCGAAGGATCCGGAAGAGCTCTTGAACACCCTGGGGGGTGAGAACCGCGGTCGGCTCGTCGAGTATCAGGACCTCCACTCCGAAGTAGAGGGTCTTGAATATCTCGACCCATTGCTGCTCTCCGACGGACAGCCGGCCCACCTCGGCGTCCGGATCGATCTCTACGTCATAGTTGCGGAAGAACTCGTTGAGCCGGCCCCTCACCTCCGACAGATCGAGCCATTGGCTTGCCGATGTTCCGATGACCACGTTCTCGACCACCGACATCGGCGGGACCAGCTCGAAGTGCTGGTGCACCATGCCGATACCGGCCGCGATGGCGTCGCGGGGCGTGTGGAGCTCCAGTGGCTCCCCGTTGAGGGACACCATCCCCTCGTCGGGTCGGTAGACGCCGTAGAGGACGTCGGCGAGCGTGGTCTTGCCGGCGCCGTTCTCTCCCAGCACGCAGTGGATCTCGCCTCGCCTGATGTCAACGGTGACGGCGTCGTTGGCGACCACCCCGGGGAAGCGCTTGGTGACGCGATCCACGGCCAGGATCGTCTCAGTCACCAAGCTCGCTCCCCCGAGGTATGGGATTCATTCGAGTGATCGGACTACTCGATCGGGTCCGTCTTCAGTTCTACCCTCAGGAGCCCGCCCAGAATGGCCGCCTCGGCCTGGGCAACACCGTCCTGAACCTCGGCCGGAACCAGGTCGCTGATCTCACCCAGCGCGGATCCGCCGTCCACCATCGAGGTGTAGACGATCCGCTCCATCGGGGCGTCATAGGCGACCCCCTCGGTCGTGTAGGCGTACCAGGCATCGACCAGGTCCATGAAAGCGGCGTCCCAGTGGGCGACCGCGCTGGTCAACACCACCGGGGACAGTCCGAGCTGATCAGTGAAGTGTCCGAAGCCCCACACACCGTCCGCCTCCTCGATCGCCGCGAAGGGACCGAAGCGCTCGGCGTAGATCATGTCGGAACCGGCCGCGATCTGAGCGGCGGCCGCCTCCTGGGCGGTAGCCGGGTCGAACCAGCTTTCGATGTAGGCCACGTCGAAGGTGATCTCGCCCTTGCCCAGCTGCTGGGCCACAAACCTGGCACCGTCGATAAAGGCATTGAGCGGACCGTTGACGTTGGGGAAGGGGAAGGCCGCCACCCCGCTGATGTGGTTGGTCTGGGTCATGGCCCCGGCGATGATCCCGGCCAGGTAGGCGGGCTCGTGGATGAACACGTCGATCCAATAGCCGTTACCGCCGGTGGGCTCGTTGCCGGACCCGGAGAAGGCGAACAGGATGTCCGGGAAGTCATCCTTGACCGCGGCGACCGCATCCGAATAGGTGCTGTGCCCCACGATGATCTCGTAATCACCGGTCTGGGCCAGGTCCCGGATCACCCGCTCACCGTCGGCGTAGGGGATCTCCTCGATCTGGTCCAGGGTGATCGTCAAGCCGTGCGGCGCCTCTTCGGCCACCCGGTGGACAGAGTCGATGAAGGTGGCGTACCAACCCTCCTCCTTGGTGCCCAGCATGACCATGGCCACATCCAGCTCGGTCGGGCCCATCGGCTCTTCCGCGGGCTCCGTCATCTCGGCTTCTGTCGTAGCCGGGGCCGCGGCCGTAGTCGTCGGAGCGGCCGTAGTCGTCGGAGCGGCCGTGGTAGTGGGCGCCGCAGTGGTAGCCGGCGCCGCAGTGGTAGCGGCAGGCTCGTCATCCCCGCCGCAGGCGCCGGCCAACAGTGCCAGGGCGGTCACCATCGTCACCAGGGTTAGGGCCCGGCGGTCCTTGAGCTTCCTCATACGGACTTCCTCCTCTTCGTCGGTCGCTTTCTCACAAGGAGTGCGATCTTTTCTCCGCCCGAGGCCCCATCGGGGACAGCCTCTGTTGGGAACACCGGCCCTCGGATCACGAAGCGTGACTCAGCGAAGGATAGCCACCAGCCCGCCGGTCATCACCTTGTATTCACATACGGGACGACATTTTCACGTGCGGGACAGCACCGGCTTGCCGAGGATCCGGTACGGAGGCCACCAACGCTCCATACCGAGATCCTCCACGATGACGTTGGCGGCGTTATAGCCCGGACCGAAGTGGATCGAGCCACCCGGATGGCAGGCCGAGCCGCACATGTAGAGGCCCTCGATGGGGGTGCGGTAGCCGGCGGCCTCCGGGAAGGGCCGGTTGATCCCCCACTGGTCGTTGGTATAGGCGCCCTGCCGGCATCCTCCGCCCACCATGTTGATGATCCGGTTCTGGATGTCGTCGGGGGTATACGCGTAGGTTGCCAGCATGTTGTCCCTGGTGAGGTTGGGCGCATACTCGGCCCAGCGGGCCCGCATCCGTTCCAGGAGGTCGTCCTTGATGTCGTCGTAGGTCTTGGCGCCGTTCTCCAGCTTGTCGGCCGGAGGACCGAACTGCCAGAAGAGCAGCGTGTGCCCGCCTTCCGGCGCGTAGGACGGGTCGATCACGGTGTGGCAGCAGGCGTCACCGCCCAGCGCCGAGGGGATATGGCCGTTGCCGATCTCCTCCCAGTGCCGGTCTAGCTCCTCGAGGGTGTTGACCCCGAAGAAGATGGCGAGGCCCTTGTTGGCCTCCTCCGAGTACTTGAGGGAATAGTCGGGCGCCACGGCTGACGCGGCGTGGAAACCGAACAGGGCTGTGTGGTACTCGATCTCCCAGTCGCGGCAACGCTGGGCGATTTCGGGGGTGAGGTGCTCCTCCCCCACCATCTGCAGGAAGGTGGCCGGCGGATCGACAGCTGAGGCCACGAACTTCTCGGCGTTGAAGGTCCGCCCGTCCGCGGTGCGGACGCCCACCGCCCGGCCGCCCTCGACGATGATCTTCTCCACGTGGGAACCGGTGAGGATGATCCCACCGTTGGCGTGGAAGAACGCTGCCAGCGAGTGGGCGATCTGGGCGGTGCCGTGCCGCACGATGCTGAGGCGGGGCGAGGCCGCGTAGCGCATGAAGAAGTCCCCGACTCCGGTGGCGAAGTCGGGCATGCCCCGCACGCAGGCGTTCATAGCGATCCAGGTCTTGAGGCGGTCGCTCTCGTAGAGGTAGTCGAGCACCTCCCGGCCGCTCATGTCGCACATCTTCTGGTACTCGGCCCGGTCCTCGCCTTCGAGCCCGACTCCCCGCTCGGAGGTGGGTTTGGGTGGGGCGTAGAACTCCTCCTCCACCTTGGTCAGGAACCGGTGGTAGACATCCTCCATCGTGTCGAGGTCGGCCTTGGGGATCACGTCCTTGAACTGGTGGTAGGTGCGCTGCGGGTCGTCGGTGTAGGTGAGCAACTCGGCGCCGTCCTCGAAAAGGTAGGCCCGCTCCACCTCGCCCCGCATCAACTCGAGGCCGTACCGGTGCAGCTCGAAGTCCTGGTGGGGCGGTCCGTACGACCAGATGAAGTTGGCATGCAGGTTGTGGTAGAAGCCGGGCTTGGTGACCTCCTCGGTGATGGTCGCCCCGCCGTAAGCCATCCGCCGTTCGAGCACCAGAACACGCAGGCCCTGCCGCGCCATGTAACCGGCCAGAGTCAGCCCGTTGTAGCCGCCACCGACGATGATCCCGTCAAAAGTTCCGTCCGCCACACGCTTCTCCATTCCCCTGGTTGCCTGACCGAATATTGGTGCCATTTATATTGATCTGTCAAACGGCCCCCCGCATGCCTTCTATCCCTTCTGGCCGGCTCCAGACAGATCGGGCTGCTCGCGATCATGGGTCTGGATCTCCAATGCCTGAGCGGATACGTTGACCGCACGGATACGATTACGACGCTCGACCGCAGTTACCGGGTCACGGGATCACGCCGGACGAGCCAGGAAGTGAGAGCCTAAGTGACCGTCATACAAGAGTCCACCGTCGCGGAGCGAGTGGCGCAGGCATTGGAGTTCCTGGACCAGGCGGAGGCCGAGTTCGCGGTGGGCGACACCCGCCAGGCCGCCGAGAAGCTCTACGGCGCCGCCGTCCAGGCCGTCATCGCCGCGTCAGGCCAGCGAGGCTGGGAATACCAGTCGCATCGAGCCAACAAGAACGCCGCCGGCCAGTTGGCCGAGAAGTACGACGACCCTTTCCTAGCCGCCGGATTCACGGCCGCCGAGAAACTGCACATCCACTTCCATCACGGCGACATGGAGGACTACCAGATCACCGCCGATCGCTATACCGTGCGCCAATACGTGGAGCGCATGGTGAACTTGGTAGAGGAGTACGAGACGAACCGGACGCCCTAGGTCGGCCTACCGGCGAAGCCTGCTCGGGAGGCGACCACAGGCGCCTCCCGAGCGAGCGATCTTCTCCGAGGTCGGTTACTCCGGCGGGGCGTCGTTGAGTTCCACCACCAGGTCGCCGGACAGGATCTGGTCCCGCGCTTCCAGAACCTTGTCACGTACGTCCGCAGGGACTATGGCCTCGTTGAGCGGGGCGATGTCGCTGCCACCCCGTGGCATGTGGAACATGATCCGCTCGGTCGGCGCGTTCATCTGAACACCGTTGACCATCTGGTCCCACCAGGCGTCGATAACCTCCGCGATGGCTTGATCCCACTTGGCGACCGTGCTGGTGATGACCACGCCGGGCGCCAGGGCCTGCACGTCGGCGAGGTCCCCCACGCCGTACACGCCCGCCTCCTCCGCCGCTTCGAAGACACCGAAGACGATGGCGTACAGCACGTCGGCGCCGGCGTTGATCTGTGCGGTGGCGGCCTCCTTGGCGGTCGCCGGATCCCACCAACTCTCGATGAAGGTCACATCCCAGTCGACGTCGGGGTTGACGGACCTGGCACCCGCGAGGTACCCGTTGATGGGCGCGTTGACGTTGGGGAACGGGAAGTTGGCGACGATTCCGATCTTGCCGGTCTCGGTCATCAGGCCCGCTGCAACGCCGGTCAGGTAGGCCGGCTCGTGGATGAAGGTGTCGATCCAGAAGGCGTTCCCGCCCAGCGGATCGTTCCCAGACCCGGCGTATACGAAGGCGACGTCGGGGTAGTCCTCCATCACCGGGGCAACCGCGTCGCTGTAGGTGCTTCCGGCGAGAATCATCTCGTACTTGCCGCTCGACGCCAGATCACGGATCACCCGCTCAGCGTCCGCGTAGGCGATGTTCTCGAACCACTCGTGCGAGATTTCGAGGCCGTAGGGGCTCTCGTCCGCGAGGCGGCTCAAGGAGTCGAGCATCGACGTGTACCACGGATCGTCGATGGGTCCCGGAGCTATGTAGGCCACCCGGAACTCATTGGGTTCCTCCGCGGCGGGCGCGGCGGTCGTGGTCGGCGCCGCCGTGGTCGTGGGCGCCGCAGTGGTGGGCGCCGGCTCCGGATCCTCCCCGCAGGCCGCCACAGCCAGTACGAGGGCTGCGGCAATGCTCAAGATGCCTAACCGTGATCTCATTGTCTCACCCCTTCCTTGGGTGGAAGCTCGACTCTCGCCATCCGTCGGTGCGGATCGCTTATCGACACCATCAATATTCGGAACCATAATGGCGTCATGTCTCTCGATGAGGAGCAGAGCGGATGATTTCTAGTGACAGCACCGATTGCGATCTGCTGCTGACAGGAGGATCGGTCATAACCGTCGACGACCGGCGCGCCGTGTACGAACCGGGAGCGGTGGCGGTCAGCGGGGAACGGATAGTCGCCGTGGGCACGCCTGACGAACTGGACGGCTATCGGGCCGAGCGCGTGATCGACTGCACCGGCAAGGCGGTGCTCCCGGGCTTCGTGGACAGCCATACCCATCTCTTCCAGAGCCTGGGCCGGGGTCTCGGGGAGGGCATGTCCCTGTACCCGTGGCTGAGTGACTTCATGTGGCCCTACGCGCGGCAGATCAGCCGCGAACAGGCCTGGGCCGGGGTCAGGCTGACAGCCCTGGAGGCGGCGCGGGCCGGCACGACCGCGGTGGTCGACGACCATTACGCCCCGGTCGACCTGGAGGCGACGGTGGGAGTAGCGCGAACCATCGAGGAGGTGGGCCTGCGCGGGGTCGTAGCGCGAGGCATTTACGGGGCGCCGGCGGAGGTGACCCGGCATTACGACATCCCCGACTATCTCTTCGAACTGTCCCCCGAGGAGGAACTGGAGATCACCAGGGCCGCCATCGAAGCCACCGCCGGGCGGCAGGTGGGGGTATGGCCGGCGCCTGACGGCAACTTCATAGAACGGCAACTGATCATCGACTCGGTGGCACTCGCCCACGAGCTCGACGTGCGCTGGCACTTCCACTGCTCGGCGCCGCAGACCGATCCCGCCGCTTACGTGTCCTGCTACGGAGAGCGTCCGGTCGTGTGGATGCAGCGGGCCGGGATCCTCGACGAGCGGGCCGCCTTGTCCCACGGCGTGTGGCTCGACGACGAGGAGGTGTCCTATATAGGTGAGGCCGGTGCGGGCGTGGCACATTGTCCGACCTCGAACTGTTACATGGCCGACGGAGCGATCAGAATGCGGGACCTGCGATCGGCGGGAGCGGTGGTGTCGCTCGGCACCGACGGCTCCGCCTGCGACCACCGCCAAGACATGTTCGAGCAGATGAAGCAGGCGATCTTCGTCCAAAGGCTGACCACGCTCGAGCCCACCGCGCTGCGGTCCGAGGAAGTGCTGGAACTGGCCACCCGCGAGGGCGCCCGCTACCTGGGCATCGATGCCGGTGTGCTGGCGCCGGGCAAGCTCGCCGACATCGCGGTGGTGGATCTCGACCGGGTCCATCTCCAACCGCTCAACCGGACCATCTCGACGCTGGTGTACGCCGCCCGCGGATCGGACGTGGTGATGACGATCGTGGGAGGCGAGGTCATCTACGAGAACGGATCGTCCACGAAGGTGGACGAGGCCGAAGTGATAGCGGAGGCCAGGGCCCGATCAGCCGAACTGATCGACAAGGCCGGGCTGCACGGACTGCTGGTCCCGTGGCGACCACCGGAGCAGAACTGAACGGTTGCCGGAAGCCGGCGAGGGCGCGGTAAAGGAGGTCTCGGATTGATCTTGTTCGATAATTGCCGGTTCCTAATCGCGCAACCAGACCCTCAGGGGGTAGTCGAGGACGGATGGGTACTCGTCGACGGACCCGTTATCAAAGCGGTCGGTGGAGCTGAGGACTCGCCTCGCGCCGAGGTCGCGGCGCAGGACGGCGAAGTCATTGATTGCAGTGGCAAGCTCGTGATGCCCGGGCTGATCGACACCCACAATCACCTGGCGAACTACGCACTCAACCTCCTTCCCGGGATCGATCCGTCGTCCCTCGACTACACCGGAATATCGGAATGTCTGGAAAAGTTCATCTGGCCCGCCTATACGTGGGTCTCAGGCGAGAGCACCTATGACCTGACGCTGCTGTCGATGTGCAACGCCATCAAGCACGGCACCACCACCATCACGAGCGCTTTCCCGTTCCCTGACGACACCTTCCGCGCCGGCGTCACATCGAAGATGCGGCTCATCATCCATCCCCAGACCGTCAGCAACGTCCTTCTCGGTGACGGCCTAGACGATGACGGGTATCTCGCCCAGACCGAGGAAACGATCCGGAACTATCACAACGCGGAGGATGGGAGGATCCAGGTCGCGACCCACCCCCACTGCACCTACTCGTGTACGGAGCGGCTCCTCCTGGGCTGCATGGAACTAGCCGAACGATACGACGTCGGGTTCGCCACCCACCTGCTCAACTGTCCTGAGGATCGCGAGATGTCCGACGCCCAGTACGCCGCCTGGGGAGGAACGGTCGCCTATCTCCAGGCCAGGGACCTACTTCAGGAACGGACCCTCTTCTTCCACTGCGACCAGGTGAACCGCCGGGAGGCGGAGGTATTCGCCGAGGCCGGAGTCGCTATCTCGCACAACCCCCAATCGAACGCGACCTACCACGGGTCGGTGGCCGATGTGCCCGCGCTACGTGAGGCCGGCGTAACCCTCGGTCTCGGAACGGACATGCCGGCAGGCAACATCTTCGACAACATCTACACGGCCTATCTCGTCAACACCGTAGTCCCGATCGACCAGCAGGCGCAGTTCGAGCCCTGGGTGCCGATCGAGATGGCCACCATCGGCGGCGCCAAGGCGCTACGGCTCGGGGACAAGATCGGCACGCTCGAGGCCGGCAAACGCGCTGACATCATCACCGTAGACCTACTACGGAACACAACCCTCTACCCCCTGAATGCGGGGAACCTGCTCTACTGGATCGTCACCAAGTGTGCGGGCACCCTCGTCGCTGACACGATGGTCGACGGTACGTTCCTGATGCGAGATGGAGAGTTCACCTTCCTTGACGAAGAAGCCATCATCGCTCGTTCCGATCAATGGATGGCCAGATTCGAGTCCTGGTACCGGGACCGCAAGGCCTCAGGACAACCGGTCACCGTGAGGAAGTACCCCGACTACGAGAACCGTTGAACCGCCAACTGACGCACGATTGCACAACGATCCTCACGAGACCAGACCTTTCGGCCAAATGCCTGCTTAGTGGAAGCCGGAGCCTCCGTTGACCCAGATGTTCTGACCCGTCACGAAATCGGACCAGGGGCTGACCAGGTAGAGGAGGGTCCCGACCATGTCGTCGGGTACCTGGGACCGCTTGAAGGCCCGCCGACCGATGATCAGGCCGTCGACGTGCGGCTGCTTAGCGGCGTAATCGGCATCGTGGGGGATGTAGTCGGGAGTTAGGGTGTTGACGGAGATTCCATCATCACCCAACTCGCGAGCCAGGGACCGGGTGAGTCCCCAGATGGCCGCCTTCGAGGCCACGTAGTGAAGGAACCCCGGAGTGCCGTCGTTGACGGTCATCGAGGCGATGTTGACGATCTTGCCGCTCTTCTGGGCCCGCATGGTCGGCGCCACCGCCCGAGCGCACAGCCAGGAGCCCTTGACGTTGACGTCGAAACACTTGTCCCACTCGTCGGGCGAGATCTCCTCCATCGGACCCTGGGTGAGCGACAGGTAGAAAGCTGCGTTGTTGACCAGGGCGTCGATCCGGCCGAAGGCGTCGACGGTGGCAGCCGCCATCGCTTCGGTGGAGGCGACATC
Source organism: Candidatus Spongiisocius sp. (assembly GCF_965221825.1). Taxonomy (GTDB): domain Bacteria; phylum Actinomycetota; class Acidimicrobiia; order Spongiisociales; family Spongiisociaceae; genus Spongiisocius. The sequence goes on along the minus strand of NZ_OZ244917.1, from coordinate 3,210,695 downwards.
GCTGACATCCACCTGGACCGAGATGGCCTTGGCGCCCAACTCCTCGGCCTCCGACACCATCTCGGAGCCATCGACCAGATCGGCGATGACGAGCGATGCGCCCTCCGCGGCCAGACCTCGACAGTAGGCGTTACCTATTCCACCGGCACCGCCGGTCACTATTACGACTTGGCCGTCGAGCATGCCCATGAGCCCTCCATTCCTTTCGTGTGGCCCGAACCCGGCTCCGCCGGCGTCCCTCGCCCCTTCCGGTTACTTGTCCACGAAATCGGCTGCCAACTCGAACAGCCAGGACCGGTAGGCGAGGGTGACATCGTCGGCCACCTTGATGTACATCTCGGCGCTGAGCAGATCAGGCAGGTGCTCGGGCCACTGGGACTCGACCACGGGCTGATCCTGGTCCAGCACCATCAGTTCGAAGTCGATGAGGAATGCCAGCTCCTCGTCGTTCTGGGCGAAGTCCGACCCGATGTGCCAGAAGTTCCGGCAGGTTGCCGGCCCTGTGGGTGCGGAGACCATGTAGAGCCCGTAGCGCTTGCCGTTGGGGAAGATCCGGAGGAGATAGATCGTGCCCGGCAGGCTCAGGTAGTAGCGGTTGAGAACCTTGACGATGTCGTCGGAGATTCCGAGGATCCCCTTCATCGTGTCGTCATTGGGCTCCACCACGTAGCGGTCGAAGCGGAGCATCTGCCCCTCCCGCCAGACCTCGTGATCTTCCACCTCGGCCTTGTCCCGGGTTCCGAGGATGTTCTCGTGGACGAAGGGGAAGTGCGAGAAGTCGACGAAGTTCTCGAGACGGCGGGGCGCGCTGGTCTTCCAGTCGTAGTAGGCGGGTGATTGCCAGTGCATGTCGGGGTCGTCCCACTCGGCCAGGCCGGGAGGATCACCCCACGGCTCATCGACCAACGACACCCAGATCAGTCCGGCGCCCTCCCGACATTGGTAACGCTCCAGGTTGACCTTGAGGATCCCGTTGAGCTCGGGACGGGAGGGGATGTTGACCAGGTTGCCCTCCATGTCGTAGGCCCAGCCGTGGTAGGGGCAGTTGATGCAGCCGTTCTCGATCCAGCCGAGCGAAGGCGCCGCCCCCTTGTGCCTGCAGACGTCCATGAACGCCCGAACCGTCCCCTCATGGCGGACGAGGAGGATGCGCTCGCCGAGAAGCTGCCCCTGCAGCATCTCACCCTCGACCACATCACCGCTGTAGGCGACGGGATGCCAGAAATGCCACATGGCCCGGTACCACTTCGAGTCGCGCTCGGGCACGAACGGATCGGCGAGATCCCGCATGGTCACCTTGGGCATCGTCACCTGCCTTCCTGCTCGGATCCCGGGTACATGGTCAGATGAAGTAGGCGCCACCGTTGACCAGGAGGCTCTGGCCGGTGACGAAATCGGACGCCGGGGAACTGAGGTAGAGGATCGTTCCGACCATATCGTCAGCCACCTGGGTGCGCTTGATGGCCCGGCCGGATACCACGAAGGGGTCGCTGGTGGCGTCGGTGGGCCGGATGTCCGGGTTGGGGATCAGGTCCGGCGAGACCGTGTTGACCGTGATGCCCTCGGGACCCAACTCGTTGGCCAGGCACCTGGTGAGGCCCAGCAGGGCGGACTTGCTGGCCACGTAATGGGGAAAGCCGAGCGTTCCTTTGAAGCACGTGTTGGAAGCGATGTTGATGATCTTGCCCGAGCCCTGGGACGCCATGTGGGGGTAAACCGCCTTGGTACACAACCAGACCCCGCGGACATTGACCTCGAAGGTGCGATCCCATTCGGCCACGGTGAGGTCCGTGAAGGGCCCTCGGGTGGTCTCCGAGAACATGGCAGCATTGTTGATCAGCACGTCGATCCGGCCGAACCTATCCATGGCGGCATCCGCCATCGCCACGGTCGAGGCCTCGTCGCTCACGTCGGTAGAGACGGAAATGGCCTCACCGCCCGTGGCAGCCAATTCTTCCACTACCGGAGAGCCGTCCAGCAGGTCCGCAATCACCACGCCGGCTCCTTCCGCGGCAACACCATGGGCGTAGGCGCGGCCGATCCCGCGAGCCCCGCCGGTGATAATGACCACCTTGCCCTCTAGAACACCCATACGGACCACCTTCTCGATGCCGGTTTTGCCCTCAAACACTAGCCGAAATGATATTGGTGGTGGTAATAATCCGGCTGGGAATCCGACCGCTCGGGTCGGATGGCGCCCCGGATGCAATAGATATGATCAAACTCACCGAGCGAGCAACGAACCCGTCCGCCACGCATCAAGGAGGAACGAGATGGAAACGCCGAGCGTTCGACATGGTTACACGACCGGGGCTCAAGGCAACCGCCTGCACTACCTGGACTACGGCGGCGAGGGGACAGCCCTGATCTGCATGCACGGCGTGATCGGCAACGCCTGGAACTGGAAGGCCGTGGCGGCCGGTATCGGTGACCGCCGACGGGTGCTGGCCCTCGATTTCCGAGGCTACGGGGAGAGCCAGTGGTCGGCATCCCACGACTACACGACCTCCGACCATGTGGCGGACCTGGCCGCCGTAATCGAGTCACTCGGTGAGAATCGCGTCGACCTGATGGGTTCCTCCTGGGGCGCCCTGGTGGCCATCCAGTACGCGGCGGAGAACCCCGATCGGGTAGGGAAGATAGTGGTGGTGGACGTGGAGGCGTCGTTCGCCCAGAGCGAGACCGACCTCTTCCCCCGGCCCACCAGCCACGCCGACCATGGCGAGGTACGGACCGGGCTCGGGTTCGCCTTCCCCAACGCTCCCGAGGAGATGCTGGAGTTGACCGCGCTGACCAGTTTCGGACCGGTCGACGGCGGGCGGCTGGCGCCCAAGCACGATCCGCTCTTCTTCGAGCGCTGGCCCTTCCGGTCCGACAACCACTGGGACCGGTTGGAGGGCATGGAGACCCCGGCTCTTCTGGTCCACGCCGCCGACAGTTTCGTGAACCACGATGTCATGGCCGATATGGCCGGCCGCATGGCCAACGCCACCCTCGTTCAGGTCGCCAACACCACCCATGTGATACCGGTAGACAATCCCGACGGTCTGGTGGAGGTCCTCCTGCCGTTCCTGTAGCCGTCAGTGAAGATCTGTTCATTAACCCTCCGGGAGTAGGGCGGGCTTCCTTCATATAGACTGGCCAGCGGCTCGATACGGATGCCCCGGCCACGGGCTCGATGGTCGGCAGCACCGCACCCTTAGTGTTTGGCAACGCCAGTGAGGTTCACTTGACTGCCTACTCGCCCGCCTCCTCGCTCGGTTGGCTCGATTTCGACGCCGCGGCCGCTGACCGGGTAGCGAGGCTCCTGAAGGCACTCCAAGAACCAGCGACGCTCGATGTCCTGGGTCTGGGATCGGTTGTCACCACCTTCTCCGACATGCTGCATCCCGGTACTTCCTACGTCCATACCAGGATGCGCTACTTGATGTTCCTGCCATGGATATTCCAGGGCCTCGAGGCGGATCGGGTCGCACCAGGAGACTTCTACCGGCGGCTTCGCCGTGACGAAGTCCTGCTCATCGACTGCTTGCGCCATCAGGGATCCGGCCAGGGTGTAATCGGCTACCAGGCCGGGCGGAACCTGAAGCGGATGCCCAGCGACATCTACTGGGGAGCCCTCTGGGACTGGGGACTGCGACGCCATCCCCTCGGCCTCGGCGAGTACGCGCAGCGTGCGGCGGCCTTCGGTCGTTACCGGGCTGGGCGCGATGACGACGGCAACGCCACCGACGAAACCCACTCGATGTGGGCGGCGCTCCCACCTCCCCCAGAGGACTTCCTACACGCCAAGACCGACTTTGAGCTTAGGCGCGACGAAGCACAGGCCTTGGTCGACAGCATCCGGCGCAAGCGGCCAGATACCCTTATGGCGTCGCTTTGCGCCATGCCGGGCATCGCGTCCCATTACAGGTACCCGTGGGACGCCGACCCGAACACGCTGCCCGGGTCGGCGGCCGAGGCACTGCACCACGCCCGCTGCTTCTCGGAACTGACCGCCGGCCCTCAACACGCCTACAACATCCTGGTGGCGCGCCGGGCTCAGCGGCTGCTCCGTTGGGACACGGACGAACTCGTGGAGAGTCAACTCGTTCATCTAAGGAACTGGGTCGCCTTGGTCGGAGCTCGCAACGGGCAACTCAGCACCTGGGTCGCCAACCTCCCGGCGTTCTGGGCGTTGCTTAACCAGCACCGCAGAAGCCCTATAAGACACGGCACGCAACACTTCGTCAACACGATCGTGGATCTGGCGGTCAACGATCCTGAAGGGTTCGAGAACCAGGAGGACATTCACCAGGTGATCCGTAGGCGCGAGATCCGGCTGAAGTCGAATAGGGCGCGCCTGGGCAGTCGCGCCGCGCTGGAGAATTGGCACGGATCCCCGGTCGGCGGCCGGCACACCTACCGATGGTCCGTCGCCAAGCGTTACCTCGGTGAGATCGCGGAAGCGCTGCAGGTCGACTCCTAATGCTCCAACCAACCAACCGGTTGACCCTCATTGATGCGATGCGCCCACCGGCCCGGTTCGAACTGGAATCCGCCATGGCCGTCACCTTCACGCTCAACCTGTCGGCCCTCCTCGCAGCGCCCGCCGCATTCGCCATCGCCGGCTCGGGCGACAACAAGACCCATGTTGACGTCCAGACGCCCGTGGAGTTGATCCACGCACTCCGCACCAACTCCCACAAGCTCACCGTCTTCGCCGAAGCCGGAATGATCGGCCTACCTACGGCCAGCCGAGCGTTCGCCTTCCTCGAACGCGCCGTGGTTTCGGTCCGGCCCCCGCGGGGAGGAATCGTCCATCCCAAGGTGTGGGTACTGCGCTACCAGGCATCCGCCGATCTCGAGGAAGTCAAGAAGGGCGACCAGCGGCTCCGGGTGATCATCACCAGCCGCAACCTCACCTTCGACCGAAGCTGGGACACGGTCCTGAGGCTCGACGAGTCGATCGACTCAGAGGGAGCACAGCTTGTCCAGGTCGGCAAGCTGTTCGAGGGGCTACTCGGCAACACGGTCGGCACCGTTTCCGAGGATCACTCCGAGCGAGTACATTCTCTCGCGGGAGCGCTACGAACGGCGCGGTTCGCGCTGCCATCGGGCATCGACGGTCTCAGGATTCACGTGCTGGGCTTCACTTCCAAGCGGTCGCCGCTACCGACAGCCGCGGACCGCTCGCTGATCATCTCGCCCTTCTTGACCGACGACTTCTTCACCAGGATCTGTCCGCGGCCGGTGGACGAGCTGGTCAGCCGCCAGGAATGGCTCGACCGATTGGAGGTGAGAACTCTCGATCCCATCAAGAACGTCTGGGTACTGGACAGCACGCTCGACGACCGCGGCGACTCCGAAAGCGGCGACTCCCCTGACGACCCGGCACAACCGCAACTCTCGCCGTCCGACCCCGGTCGGCCCCTGGTCGGGCTCCACGCCAAGGTCTTCGCCTTCGAGCAGGACGGTCAGGCGCGGCTGTTCGTGGGGTCGGCCAACGCCACGGGGCCTGCTTTCGAGAACAACCTTGAGATCCTGGCCGAGCTACAAGGACCGGTTGACAAGCTGGGAATCGACCGGCTAACCGAGGGAAACGGAGACGAACCCGGACTGCGAGCCCTCTTCGATGCTTACTGCCGGAGCGATCCGACGGTCGACGACGAACCTGCCGCCATCAACTTTTCAAGGGCTATCCGCGCCATCGCCCGCGTCCCGTTCAGTGGAGAGGTGGAGAAGAGCGGCGAGGACTGGGCCGTGACGTACCGGTCGACCGAGCCGGTCCCCTCCTTCAAGGACATCGAGATCCACTGCCGGCCGCTCACTTTTTCCGGTGACCGGCGCCAGATCGCGCCCGGACAGCCGTTAGAGGAGCGCTTCGAGACCAGCCTGGAACGCATGAGCGGCTTCCTGGCCTTCGAACTGAGCCACGAGAGCGGTGAGGAGGCCGGTTTCGTGGTACCGGTACCGCTCGAGGGAGTCCCGGAGCATCGAGACCGGCACCTGCTGAAGTTGCTGATCGGCAACGCCGAGCGCTTTCTCCGCTACCTCCTGGCCCTTCTCTACGAGGACTCCACTCAAGTCGATCTCGGCACCGTGATCCGCTCCATGGACACCGACCGATCGGACGGGAACAGCCGGGTCAACCTGGCGGTCCTCGAACGGCTCCTGAGAACCATGCGACGGGATCCGTCCAGGCTTCTCGGGCTACATCCACTCGTGGACGACCTCAAACACGACGACTCTCTTCCGGAGGGTTTCGCCGGACTCTGGGAAGCGATTCACAGCGTGACAACCGAGGAGGCCGGCCGACGGTGACCGAGCCTCGCATCGATCTAGACGCAACGCTGGCGGATCTGAAGGACTTCCAGCGATGCACCGCGAAGTGGGCATTCGAGCGGATGTACGCGAAAGACGATCCTGCCCTCCGGTTCCTGGTGGCGGACGAGGTCGGTCTCGGCAAGACACACATCGCCAAGGGCGTGGTCGCCCAGGTCATCGACCACCTGGGACGAACCGGAGACAAGCGCCATGACATCGTCTACATGTGCTCGAACGCAGCCATCGCTCGCCAGAACCTCCGAAAGCTTGTCCCCAAAGGAATCGAACCGACGCCCGTAGAAGTAGACCGGCTCACGATGCTTCCGCTCGTCGATCTCAAGGACGAACAGGACGGGCGACCCGGTATCAACCTGTTGGCCATCACCCCAGGCACGTCCTTCAAGTTCGGACGAAGTACCGGCAAGTTCACAGAACGCGCCCTCGCCTACGCGTTGTTGCGCCGCGCCTGGGGCCCCGAGGTCATGAACAGGAGAGCTCGCCACATCTTCTGGTTCGGCCTCACGAAGGGCAGCTACGCCGACCGAGACGCACGACTCCAGTGGTGGGGGGAGCATTTCCGAGGGCGGGTCAGGGTGTCGCGGGAAGAGTTCAACGCCCGTCTGGACGGGGTGGACCGGGAAAGACGAGGAACCGGCCGACCACCACTGCGACAAGTGTTCGCCGAACTCGTGGACCGCCTCCGGATTGAACCTACCTTCACCGGCCGCAAGTGGTGGTTGCGGACACATCTGATCGCAGAGGTGCGCCGGGCCATGGCGCTCGTCGGCATCGACGCGCTCCGCCCCGACCTCGTGGTGCTCGACGAATTCCAGCGGTTCAAGGATCTTCTGAGACCCAACCCCGGAAACCTCGCCGCGGAGCTTGCCAAGGGACTGTTCGACTACCGCGATCCCGACAGCGGGCAGCCGACTCGAACCCTGATGCTCTCGGCCACGCCATATCGCATGTACACGACCGCCGACGACACCGACGCCGACCACTACAAGGACTTCCTGGACACCTGCGAGTTCCTCTACCAGGATGCCGAGCGCGTCAAGAAGCTGAAGCGCGGTTTCGGCGAGCTTCGCGGAGCGCTCACGGAGGCGGTGGTGCTCGATGACAACGAGGTACCCCTGACCGACGCCGCTCGCATCTGCGGGAAGATCGGGTCGGAACTTCGGAAGGTGATGGCGCGCACGGAGCGGCTGGCCGCCACGCCGAACCGGGACGGGATGCTCGATGAACCGCGCGTCCCCGTGTCGGTGGCTCCCGACGACCTCCGCTCGTACGTGCGCCTCGGTGACCTGGCGCAGGTCGTCAAGCACTACGACCCCACCGAGTACTGGAAGTCCGCGCCGTACCTCGTCAACTTCATGGAGCACTACAAGCTCAAACAAGCCATCGAGAGGGCTGCTGCTGATGGTCAACTCGTCGATGGCGGGCGGCTGGACCCGGGTCCCGGGCTGCTGAGTTGGGCAGATGTGGAGAACTACGAGCGCGTCGATCCGCAGAACGGGAGGCTTCGATGGCTGGTCGACGACCTCGCAGACTGCCGGGCCTTCGATCTCCTCTGGATACCGCCGTCGATCCGTTACTACGACACCGGCTCCGTCTACGAATCTCCGGAGGCCGGTAACTTCACCAAACGCCTGATCTTCTCCGGCTGGCGGGTCGTCCCGAAGGTCGTGTCGTCGTTGGTCAGCTTCGAAGCCGAGCGTCGCGCCTACGCCAGCCGAAGGCACGGTTACTCGGCCGAGTACCGGCAACGTGGTGGCCAGCGGCTCACCTTCCGCACCAGCGAGCGGACAAGTGCAGAAGCTCGTGCCGGGGAAGCTTCCGGTGCGCGTCGCGCCGCCTCGATGACGACGTTCCTGCTGGCGTGGCCAAGTCTCACCCTCGCGAATTTGGGTGACCCGCGACGCCTGGGATCCGCCCGACCCGCTCGCGCCGATGTGATTGCCACGATCGCCCGGCGAATCGAAGGAGCCGTCGAGCCGCTGGACCGCTCTGCGTCTTCCGGTGGATCTGTCGATCGTCGCTGGTACTGGGCCGCGCCGCTCCTACTCGATCACATGCTTCACCCTTCGGTTACCGAACGGCTGCTGGCTGAGCAATCGGCGGAACTGTGGGAGGGTGATCGAACGGACGGGAACTTCCGGGCGCATCTCGCCGAGGCCCGGGCGATGGTCGAGTACGGCCCGACCGCCCTCGGCCGGCGGCCCGAGGATCTCTACGAAGTACTCGCCGAACTGGCGCTCGGAGGACCGGCGCAGTGCGCGCTGAGGGCAGTCCAAGCGGTCGTGGGGCTCCCCGCCGCTCACGCGAGTGTGGTTGGCGCAGCGGTGCGAATCGCCGAGGCCTTCCGGAGCTTCTTCAACGCCCCGGAGGTGACGGCCACGGTTGCTGCGTCACAGGCGGAGCAACCGGATTCCGGGGAGGGTGTTGCCCGGTACTGGCAAGACGTCGTAAGTCATTCGATCGACGGGAACCTGCAGGCGCTGCTGGACGAGCACGCTCATGTTCTTCGCGACTGGCTCGGTTACGTCAACCTCGACAGCGCCGAGCAACGAGTCAAGGCTGCGAAGGGCATTGCCTCCAAGATCGGCGAGGCGCTCAGGCTTCGCACCGCGGCGCTGCGGGTGGACATCCCCCGCCGCAACGAGCGCGACGACAGCATCGAACTGGAAGCCCACCGCATGCGTTCTCGCTTCGCGGTGGCCTTCGGCGATCAGGTGCTTGACGAGGGCGGCCAAGCCCGCGTCGGCGCCGTGTCAGTGGCCTTCAACTCACCCTTCTGGCCGTTCGTGCTGGCCTCGACCTCGGTCGGTCAGGAGGGACTGGACTTCCATCTGTGGTGCCATGCGGTGGTGCACTGGAACCTCCCCACCAGTCCCGTCGACCTCGAGCAACGCGAGGGTCGTGTCCATCGTTACAAGTGCCATGCGGTCCGTCGCAACATCGCTGAGAGACTCGGACCCGACCTGCTGGCAAGAGGCGTGCCGCAGGGTGACCCCTGGCGGACACTCTTCGAACGGGCAGCATCCGAGAGAGGACCTGACGACGGGGAGATGGTGCCCTACTGGGTGTTCCATCAGGGCCGGGCGAAGATCGACCGTCTCGTTCCCGTGCTGCCGTTCAGCCACGAGTCGACCAGACTCCCCCGGCTACGGAAGTCCCTCGCCGTCTATCGCCTCGCCTTCGGCCAGCCACGCCAGGACGAACTGGTCGAGTTCCTGGGTGATCGCATCAGCCCCGAACTGCTGGATGGTTGGCTGTCGAAACTCCGGATCGATCTCTCGCCTCCGGCTCGCAACGACGAACCCTGCGAATCGCCTGGCACCCGTCCGGACACTTCCTAGGGAACCCGTCCCCACAGAGTCCGAAGGCTGGCTGATGTCGTCCTACCGTGAAATATGGGGTCTTTCTACCGTGCAACTCAGGGAGCACCCACCGTGATTCTCCGGGCCCCTTCGTGTTCGGAGGTGTGAGGCGGGCGCTGCGCTCACCGATCAGCCGGAGGTTCTTTCGGAGGTCGGGGCTTGCGGCGGGGGGAATAGGTGGACCTGGGAGTGGGTGACCTGGTTAGGGGTGGAGACATGTACTCGGCGTCTCCGGTCTGGTAGATGGCGGCGGGACGGCCCCCTCCCGGAGTCGGACCGGTGTGATCGCCGGTGAGCTTAAGGTAGTCGGGGCTCCTGGTGACCTTTCGGTGGAAGTTGCCCGGCTCGAGGCGAGCGTTCCACACCGCCTCGTAGACGCGCCTCAGCTGGCTGATGGTGAACTCAGGCGGGCAGAACTGCGCGGCGAGCGTCGTGTACTCGAGCTTGGAGCGGATACGTTCGACCGCCTCCGCAAGGATCCTGTCGTGGTCGAAGGCTAGGTGGAGGGCATCAGCCTCGACCTTCACCACGGGGAATAGGCAGGCATCGGCCGCGTCTCCGCCGCCTCTCGGTTCGGGTAGGTTGGCGAGGATGGCCCAGTAGGCGACGGTGACCACCCGCATCCGGGGATCGCGCCCGGGCGTACCGTACGTACCCAGTTGCTCGAGGTGGCGCGGCCTGGCCACGATCCCGGTCTCCTCCTCGAGCTCGCGCAGGGCCGCAGTTTCCAGATCTTCGTCAGGACGCACGAAGCCACCCGGCAGCGCCCACCGACCTTCGTGCGGATCCTGGCCGCGCCGGACCAGGAGGATCTGGAGTTGGTCTTCGACGATGGTGAACGTGACGATGTCGACTGTGACCGCCACCGGCGGGTATGCCCCGGGATCGTATCCGTCCGGCGCCTCCGTGTCACACCCCATCCCTACGATGATACCGGTTTTGTGTTGACAGGACAAGAACCCGAGTATAAAGTTTTTATCAAAGTGGAATAAATAGGTGGGTTTCGGCGTCATAACAGACATAGGGTCGCTTCCCACCCGGAGCGCCATTGACCGAAGGAGAGACATTGACTACTGATGCGACCGCTACCGAACCGACCAAGATCTGGTTCCTTCTCGACCGGTCGGGATCGATGGGGAGCCTGACCCAGGACGTGATCGGAGGCTTCAACACGTTCACCGCCGAGCAGTCAACGGAACCGGGAAGTGCTCATCTGACTCTGGTGCAGTTCGACAGCCAGGATCCCTTCGAGGTGATCCACGATGCTGTACGGATCGACGAGGTCCCCGAACTCACCACCGAGACATATAGCCCGCGGGGAAGCACACCTCTGTTGGACGCTATCGGTGAACTCATCGAACACGCGGACCGCCGTATCGAAGCCCGATCCCGGGGCGATCGACCGGTAGAGGACCAACTGGTGGTGATATTCAGCGACGGCCTGGAGAACGCCTCCCGCCGGTACAACCGCGCGGCGATTGCCGAACTCATCCGGGAGCGGCAGGAAGCGGCATGGGAGTTCGTGTTCATGGGCGCCAACCAGGACAGCTACCTCGAGGCGGGCCGGATCGGCTTCGCCCGTGAGAGCATCTCGAATTTCGCCGCTGACGAGCGAGGGACCTCGGCGGCGTTCGAATCGATCTCCCGCGCAACCCGCGAGTACCGCGGAAAGACCCGGATGGAGCGGTCGAGGGACCTTGGCACGTTCTACGGCGGCACGCGAGAAGCCGAGATCGAGATGGGTAGCCGATCCGCGCAAGCCACGGTCCCGGAGTTGCGCCAAGGGATCCCGTACCTGGAGCGGGCCGCGATCGGCCGGCCCATCACGCGTCTGGGTATCTCACTGTTTCCGGTCTACCTGCCGGGGAACGATCTCCCGGAGATCGCCACGGGAGCAAACTCGGGCCTGGTGATCGAGGAGCTGCCTGCTTCGGCGGTGCCGTTCCTCAAGGTAACGAACCCCACGAACCGCCCTGTCCTGATCCCGGAAGGTGAACAGCTCATCGGTGGACTCCAGGACCGGGTGCTCAACACGAGCGTACTAGTGGCTCCGTCCACCCGCCTGGACATACCCGTGTCGTGCCTCGAGCAAGGCAGGTGGGGTGACCGTCGTGAATTCGACCGCGGGAGGGCATTCGCTCCGAGGCGGGCCCGGCGGGCGAAGAATGCGTCGGTCGCCGATTCGCTCCGCCGGGGAGGCTCCCGCCGGAGCGACCAGGCCGCCGTCTGGAACGCCATCGATCGGGAACTCGCCCATCTTCGGGTCGAGTCCCGGACCCGGGCCGCGCGCGACGCCGAGGGGTTCCTTCGCCGCGACCGCCGACGTGCCGGCACGGTCGAAGGCCTCGCCAGGCGGGGGCCGCTACCGGGCCAGTGCGGCGTGGTGGTTACCCACGGCAGGCGGGTGGTGGCGATCGAGGTGTTCGGCAATCACGACCTTCTGCTCCCCCACTGGGAAGGGTTGGTCCGGTCCCACCTGATGGAGCGACCGACGGCTAACGGATACCCCTCCGCCACCCGGGCCCTGCATAGGATCAGGCCCTTCGCCCAGGGGCTTGCCACGGCGAACCGCGGAGTCGGCATCGGCACGGAGTTGCACATGAACGACCGGAGGACGGTGGGCCAGGCACTGGTTCACGATGGCGCCATCGTCCACGCGTCCGGCTTCATGATCGGCTGAGCTACCACGAGCAACCAGGTGGGCGGTGAGTGTCCGCTTGCCGCCTGCCTGGTCAGAAGGAGGGTGGAGAGGTGACCACCAGAAAACGGCAGCCGGCAGGGCCGACCGCCGCCATAGTGTGGGGGATTGTGGCCGGATAGGTATACACGTCTCCCCGGCTCAGCTCCACCGGCGATGAACCCGTGAGCTCCACGCGCAGGCAGCCCTCCAACACATAAAGGACTTCCTCGCCCTCGTGGCCGGCGTTCACTGTGCGGGCACCCGGCTCGAACTCGACTTCGTTGGGCTCCATCAGGTGAGCGCCTCCCTGCGTCAGAAACCGCGTGGATGCGCCCTCCACCAGTTGGTAGGTCTCGCCTTCGCCACGACGGACCAGGCTGGTGCCCAACCGCTCCTGAGGCAGGAGAAGGCTGTGGGCGGTGGTTTCCAGCGCCTGAGCGACCTTGTGGAGAGCCAAGAGGCTGGGCATGGCCTTCCCGTTCTCGAGCTGGCTGAGGAACGGCTGGGAGAGGCCGCACCGGGAGGCCAGTTGCTGGAGTGTCAGCCCCTGTGCCTTGCGCAGCCGCCTGAGGGCAACCCCCAGAGTCACGGCCACCTCACCCCCGTCGAGCGGGCGGGTCCCGACGCCGGCCGCGATCCCATCAGTCATGGCCCGATGCTACCGCCCGACCGTCACCCCATGTCCTAGGTAGTGTGCACGACAGTCAGGTTCCGGCCCATTGTCTCTGGGAGGTTCGATGCCGCTTGCTCACATCCACTTCATGTATGACCTCGTCGACGGGGATCTGCAGGAGGCCAAGCGCAGGCTCGCTGACGAGGTTGCCGACAGCATCGCTCGCAACGTGGTTCACCATCACCAGGGTTCGCCCAAGGACCTGGTCACTGTCGTCTTCCATGACATCGGCGCCGACGACTGGGCTGCCGGTGGCACCCTCTTCAGCGACCGGAACCCCTGACCTGCCCCAAATTGCGCCGGCCCTTCCCGCATCGTAGGATTCCTTTTCGGTACGCTCGACTGCTCCGGTAGCGGCAGGCGGAGTGCCGGATCAACGAAGAAAACCCTCCTCAACGGGTCGGCCCGCGGGTCGGCGCGTTGTTGCATGTAGCTAGCAGCCATCTCACGGGGAGCCGATGCGCGTAGCGGTAGACATAGGCGGTACCTTTACCGACGCTGTGGTCATCGACGATGATGGCAATACCCGCACGGCCAAGGCACTCACCACCCCGAAACACCTCTACGACGGGGTTCTCTCGGCTCTTGACCAACTCGGCGTCGACTGGACCCGGCTCGATTCCATCACCAACGGCACCACCGCGGGGCTGAACGCCTTCCTCGAGCGTCGCGGCGCCAGGGTCGCGCTCCTCACCACCTGGGGATTCCGGGATGTCTACGAGTTGGGCCGAGCCAACCGGCCGGACATGTACAACGTCCGCTACCGACCACCAACCCCGCTGGTGCCCCGCCGGTCCATCTACGAGGTGGACGAGCGGATGGCGCCGGACGGATCCGTGGTACTGGAGTTGGCAGAGGAAGCCATCCATGAGTTGGCGCCCCGGCTGGCCCGGGACTACGACGCGGTGGCAGTCTGTTTTCTCCACTCCTACGCCAACCCCGCCCACGAACACCGGGTGGCCGAGTTGCTCCGCTCGGCGGACCGCTCCCTCTCGGTGGTCTGCTCATCCGACGTGGCCCCGGAATGGCGCGAGTACGAACGAACCAGCACCACGGCCATCGCCGCCTACGTGGCGCCAATCGTCGACAGCTATCTAAAAGAGCTGGAGGAACAGACCGCCGAGCGGGGCATGCGGGGATCGTTGCGCGTGATGCAGTCCAATGGCGGCGTGATGTCCGCCGGCTCCGCCCGGCGCAAGCCCATCCAGACCCTGTTCTCCGGACCGGTCGGGGGCACCATCGCCTGCCTGTCGGTGGCGAACGACCTGATCGAGGAGACGGCCGCAACCCGGCTGATATGCGTGGACATGGGCGGAACGTCCTTCGACATGAGCCTGGTGGTGGATGGACGGGCTGACGTCGAGCTCGAGTCTGAGCTTCAACGCCATCCGGTATTAGCGCCCACCGTCGCGATCCACACCATCGGCGCCGGTGGGGGAAGTATCGGCCACACCGCGGGCGGTGGGCTCCGGGTAGGCCCCCGTTCGGCGGGCGCCGTCCCCGGTCCCGCCTGCTACGGATCGGGAGGAACCGAACCGACCATCACTGACGCAAATCTCCACCTCGGACGGCTACCGGGTAGCACCCGCCTCGCCGGTGGCATGGCTATCGACAAAGCAGCCGCCGAACAGTCCCTGACAGCTGTAGCGGAGTCCCTGGGAATGGATGAACTGGGCTTGGCGGCCGGAATGGTCGCGGTCGCCGACTCCACGATGGCGAACGCCATCCGCGAGATCACGGTGATGCGTGGGATCGACCCCCGCGACTTCATCCTGGTGGCTTTCGGTGGGGCCGGACCGCTCCATGCCACGTCACTGGCGGACGAGCTGGACCTCGACACCGTGGTGGTACCGGTCAATCCAGGTGTTCTCTCGGCCTACGGGATGCTCCAGACCGACACCCGCCACGACGCCGTCCAGAGTTTCTACGTGCGCGTGGCCGACCTCACCGCTGAAGCTCTTGAAGCCGCCCTGTCGGACCTGGAGGAGCGGGCCCGGCTGATGGTGAAGGAAGACGGCTTCGACGATCATGCGATCACGCTGGAACCGTCGGCCGATCTGCGTTACTCAGGCCAGGAGTACACGGTGACACTCCCTCTCGACACGAGCAACGGCATGGAGGCACTGATCGAAGGGGTATCTGACCAGTTCGCCGAGGCCCACAACGTCCGGTACGGGCACAGCAATCCCGGGGAGGCGGTGGAGTTCGTCAACCTCCGGATGGCCGCATTCGGCGGCATGACCCGTCCCCGCCCGCAAGCTCTTCCGACCGGAGATGTGCCGTCGCCGACCGGCACAGAACGAACCTGGTTCGGAGACACCTGGTTCGAGACCCCGGTCTACCAACGCTTCGGGCTGCCGGGAGCTGCGGAAATAAAGGGGCCGGCAATCGTCCTGGAGGACGCTTGTACCACACTGGTACCACCGAACTGGACCGCCCGAGTTTCGGACCACGGGCACCTCGTCCTCAATCGGTCGTGAAGTTCATGTCAAGACAGCCCACCTCTACGATAAGCACACATCCCGACCCCGGCCGAAGCGGAACCGGGTATCCGCACACGAGCAATCCAGTCTTGGAGGTACGGAAACCATGAGAATCCAGGTCATCAACCCGATGGGGGTTGACGTATACAACCCGATGGTGGAGCAGGCCATCGCAAGAGCCACCGCCCCCGATACCAAGGTCGAGGTCCGCTCGCTGATGGGCACCGGTGTCCCGGCCACGGCCTTCCTTCCGGCGCACTCGCTGATGATGAACCAGCTGCTCACCCAGGTCGAGACGGCGGAACGGGACGGGTTCGACGCGGTCGTGATCGCCTGCGCCGCCGACCCCGGTGTGGAGGACGCCAAGGAGCTGGTCGACATCCCGGTAACCGGACCGATGGAGGCGGCAGTAGCGGCAGGCCGCGCCTTCGGCCACCTGGCGGTCGTATGCCCCCGCATCGAGAGCGGCGAAGGTGAGAACCTTCCACAGAACGCCAACTGGGTGCGCCGCCTGATCCATCGGTACAGCGCCGAATCCATCTTCGCCGGGGTGATCTCGGCCCCGAGCGGGCATCCCCCGGCAGACGAGGTGAACCGGCTGCTGGCCGAGGATCCACCGGGGCTGCGGGCCGCGGTCCGGGCCGAGATGGAAGTCTCCGCCACGACCACCGCGCTGGAAGCGGCGGAGCGAGCGTTCCACGACCTCGACGCGGAAGTGATCTTCTTCGCCTGCACCCTCTGGTCGGGCCTGCTGGGCCCCATCCGCGAACAGGTGCCGGTGCGAGTGCTCGATCCGCTCATCACCCCCGTCCTGTACGCGGAGATGCTGGCCAGGACCGGGAGCAACTGACCACCAACACCGATCGACCGTTTCCCGGGCCTCGTTCGTCATCGAACGGTCGGAACGGTCGGGCAACAAAACCTAAAAGGGAGGTAAGAAAATGAAAATCACGAGATCGGCGGTCCGGCTCCGCCTGATTGCCGTCTTCGCCGCTCTGGCGCTCGTCGTAGCGGCCTGCGGCTCGGACGATGCCGAGCCGGAGAGCACGCCTGCGACCACGGCTGCGCAAGCTCAGACCACCACGACGGCGGCCATGACTGAAGAGGCGCCGGCGGAAGAGACCATGGAGGAGCCCGCCGAGGAGGCACCCGCCGAAGAAACGATGATGGAGGAGCGGGTGCTCACCATCGGCGTTCCCGGTGACATCGAGACCCTCGACCCGTGTTGCGCCAACTTCATCCGGGCCCACGAGGCGCTGCTGATGGTCTACGACGTTCCGGTGATCCACCCCATTGTGGAGCAGAACGGCGCCATGGTCGGAGATGCGGACAACCTGCTGCCCCGCTACTTCGAATCGTGGGAAGAGCATGATGACGGCCTGACCTTTACCATCAAGGTACGGGAGGGCATGACCTTCGACGACGGCACTCCGATTACCGCCGAGACCGTCCGGTTCATGATCGACCGCAACCTCAACACCCCCGGCGGTGGCGCGTGGTTGCTCACCAACATCGCGTTCGTGACCAAGCCACCGACGGTGATCGACGAGTACACGCTGGAGCTGGTCTCGGATCGGCGCAGCCCGATGGTCATGCAGTCCTTCTACATGTCCAGTTCGGCGGCGGTCGATCCCAACGTGGTGGCGGCCAACGCCACCGAGGACGACCCGTGGGCCACCGAGTACATGGCGCGCAACGCCGACAACCCCAGCGGGCCGTACCGGCTGGTAAGCCGTACCCCCGACGAGGAAGTCGTGTTCGAGGCCCGGGACAACTACTGGGGCGGCCGTCCCGCCTACGACAGGATCATCTGGAAGATCATTCCGTCGCCCGCCGAGCGGGTCCAGTTGCTCAAGGCCGGAGTGATCGACCTGGCGGTCGGTCTCGGGACCGAGGAGTTCAATGCCCTGGACGGATCCGAGGGCGTGAAGGTCGTTCGGGCGCCTTCCAAGAACATGGCGTACGTCGGCATGAACAACTCGATCGCCCCCTTCGACGACGTGGCGGTCCGCCAAGCGGTCTCCTACGGCGTCGACTACGACGACATCCTTGAGAACGTCTACAAGGGCGACGCCCGCCGCCTCCACGGGGCCATCCCCAACGGCTCGGCGGTCTCGCTGGGCGCCGAGGTCGGATACACGCAGGACGTCGCCAAGGCGCAGGAGCTTCTCGGTTCCAGCAGCTACGACGGCGGCACCGTGACCCTGTCGATCGATTCCGCCAAGGCCGAGCACCAGCTGATCGCGGTCCGCGTCCAGTCGGCGCTGCGCGAGATCGGCATGGACATCGAGATCGAAACCCTCCAGTCCCCCGTGTTCGCTGAGCGTAAGGTGGGCAAGCAGCTGCAGATGTTCGTGGACGAGTTGCTGGCCTGGATTGACGACCCGAACTACCAGCTGTCCCTGACCCTGGAGTCCGGAGTGTTCGGCAACTACGCCGACTACTCCAACGCCCGGGTGGACGAGATCATCACGGACGGTTGGGCCGAGCAGGATCCTGCCGCCCGCCGCGCCATCTTCGAGGAGGCCCAGCGGCTGATCTCCGAGGATGCTCCGTGGGTCTTCCTGGCGCAGCCGGACTTCAAGTTCGCCCTGCGGGAGGACGTTGACGGGTTCGTGCTGTACCCGAACGCCATCCCCCGCTTCGCCGACCTGTACCCGGCAGGCTGATAGAGGATCAAGGAGGGTGCTGAAAAAGATGGGGATGGGTTTCCCCGCGATGGACTGACCTGGGGTTTCGTACCGACGATCAGGCCAGCCGGACATTTTCAGTACCCTCCTCCAAGAGGGTGCGCGGTGTCCCATCCGCGCACCCTCTGAAGGCTTGGGCGTGTTTACGCTATGCGCGTTCATTTGTCATCGCGGGTCCCCGTGGTCGGTCTGTGGGGCGGCGGTGGGATATGGCGTCGCCAGCGGCGTCTGTGGCAAAGATTTGCTGACGAAGGCGTACCCGCAGGGTACGTTGAGGAGGCAGGACGCAGCCAGAGGCGTCGATGGCGGTCCAGAGCACGCCGACCGCCACACAGACCGACCACGATCAAAGAGGAATCAACCGAGGAGAGGGTATGCACCTCGCCGTCTACGTGCTCCGCCGGCTGGCATACATGCTGGTGGCGCTATTCGGCGTTTCCCTGGTCGCCTTCGTGGTGACCAGGCTGCTACCCGGTAACCCCGCTTACATGATCGTGGGGGAAATGGCCGACGAGTCCACGGTGATAGCCGTCACCGAGCGACTCGGACTCAACCTCCCCATCCATGAGCAGTACTTCCGCTACATTCAGCAGCTGGCGTCCGGCGACCTGGGCGACAGTTGGCGGACCCGCAATCCGGTCACGACCGACATCGGGTCGCGATGGCCGGCCACCATCGAACTCGGCAGCGCGGCCCTGATCCTAGCTCTGGCCTGGTCGGTCCCCCTGGGGATCGTTTCGGCGTTGCGGAGGCGTTCCTTCTCCGATCGCCTGGCCAACGCACTATCCGGCTTCGGAGTGTCGATACCCGAGTTCTTCCTCGGCATGATCCTCCTGCTGGTGTTCTTCGCAACGCTGGAATGGGCGCCCCCCGCGCTCGGACGGACGCTCGGGGACGTCCCGCCCCACACGACCGGCCTGTACACCGTCGACGCCATCCTGGCCGGCGACTGGGAGGCGTTCAAAGCTGCCGCGGTACAGATGATCCTGCCCGCGGTGACGCTGGCGGTGACGGTGGGAGCGCCCATGGTGCGGGTCACTCGCGGGTTCATGCGCGAGACGATGGCCTCCCATCACATCCGGTCCGCCCGAGCGCTGGGCGTGCCGGAACGGTCCATCGTGCTCCGCCACGCGCTCCCCAACGTGCTGCTTCCGGTCACCACGATGGGGGCGATCATGTACGGCTACCTGCTGGGCGGGACGGTGCTCGTCGAATTCGTGTTCGCCCGACCCGGCATCGGCAAGTACGCCATCGACTCCATCAGCGAATCCGACTTCGCCCCGGTGCTAGCCGCCGTACTGCTGAGCGCGCTCTCCTACCTGGTGGTGTACCTGATCATGGACATCCTGCACTTCGTGATCGACCCGAGGACCAGGACATGACATCCCAGGCGTTGCCGGACCGCAAGACGCCCGTGCGCGGTCGGTCGGGAAGGGTGGTCCGCCAGGTGCTCCGGACGCCGGCGTACCTGTCCATGGCGATCATCGTGCTGGTCGCGCTCGTCGGGCCCTTATTCGTTAACGACCCGCTGGATTTCCTGGGCGGAACCCTGACCGGACCCTCGGCCGAGTTCTGGTTCGGGACCGACCAGTTCGGCAGGGACATCTTCGCCCGGGTGGTTCACGCCGCCCGCCTCGACCTCTGGGTGGGCCTGATCGCGGCTGCGCTGGCCGTCGTGGTCGGGATGCCTCTGGGCGCCCTGGGCGCCTACCGGGGAGGCGCCTTCGACGCGCTGCTGCTGCGAGTCTCGGAGTCATTCCAAGCCTTCCCAACCCTGTTACTGGCGCTCGGGATCGTGGCCGCCCTGGGTCCGAGCATTCCCATCCTGATCATGGTCATCGCCATGGTGAACGTCCCCGTCTATCTTCGCCTCACCCGGAGCGCCGTGAAGCCCCTGGTCGACTCGGACTTCGTGCTGGCGGCGCGGTGTGCGGGCAAGAGCCAGGCCACCATCCTGCGGCGCCACATCCTGCCCAACGTGTCGGAGATCGTGTTCGCCCAGTTCTCGGTGAACGTGGCGTGGGCCATCCAGATTCTGGCTGCGCTGAGCTTCGTCGGACTCGGCGTCAAGCTCCCGACCGCCGAATGGGGCGCCATGGTGCGGGATGGCATCGACTACATGTATTACGGGCAGTGGTGGATTTCTCTCTTCCCGGGGCTGGCCATCCTGGCCACGGTCCTGACCCTCAACTTCCTGTCCGACGAGATCAGGCACGGGCGACGAGGGCCGATGGGAAACCGATGACCGCCAGACCCGCCTCCCCGGCGACCGACGCCCCTCCCCTCCTCGATATCGAGAGCCTTACCGTCGGATTCCACACCGGCCGAGACGACGCTTCCATGCCGCTCCAGGGTGTGAACCTGCGGGTGCCGCGCGCCAGCCGCATGTCGCTGGTCGGGGAGTCCGGATCGGGCAAGAGCCTCACCGCGTCCGCAGTGATCGGGATGCTGCCGGAGGGGGCGGAAGTCCTGGCGGGTTCGATCCGGCTTGACGGAGAGGACCTGATCGGCGCCCCCAAGCGGCGCATGCGTGATCTGCGCGGCCGGCAGATCGCCATCATGTTCCAGAACCCCAGAGCGTCCCTCAACCCGGTCCTGACCGTCGGAGGCCAGATCGCGGAGGTAATCCGCACCCACTCCGACGCCGGGCGCCGCGAGAGCCATCTCCGAGCCATCGATCTGCTCGATCAGATGGGAGTTCCCGACGCCCGCCGGCGGGCCAGCGACTACGTCCACCAGTACTCGGGAGGTATGGCCCAGCGGGCCGCTCTCGCCATGGCACTCTCATGCCAGCCCGATCTCCTCATCGCCGATGAGCCCACCACCGGGCTCGACGCCACCCTCCAGCAACAGGTGCTGGAGCTGGTGGTGGAACAGGTGTCGGACCGGGGCGCCTCCCTGCTGCTGATCACCCACGACATCGCCATCGCCCGCCAGACCTGCGAGCGCACCGCGGTCATGTACGCAGGGAGGGTCATGGAGAGCGGACCGACCGCCTCGGTGACCTCCTCCCCCGCCAATCCCTACACCACGGCATTGCTGCGGGCCTTCGCCACCGTGGACGAGGGCCGGATGTACGCCATCCCGGGGACGGTTCCCACCTTGCTGGGTCCCCTGACCGAGTGTCCCTTCGCCAACCGCTGCCCGGAGGCCGGCGAGGAGTGTCGTGACGGCGTGCCGGAACTCCGAGCTATCGAAGATCGGGTGGTGGCATGCGTGAAAGCGTGACCTCTCCGGTCCTCGAAGTTCGTGATCTGGTCAAGGACTACGTGTCCCGCGATGCCAAGCTCCGCCAGCGGGTGGTGAGAGCGGTGGACGGCGTCAGCTTTGAGGTCTGGCCGTCCGAGACCTTCGCCATCGTCGGCGAATCGGGCTCGGGCAAGTCAACGGTGGGCCGGGTGATCCTCAAGCTGACCGACGCAACCGAGGGTCATGTTTCGCTGCTGGGCGAGGACATCCTGGATATGCGTGAGAAGCAGTTCCGGCCCATGCGGAGAAACCTGCAGATGGTGTTCCAGGATCCGCTGGCGGCCTTCGACCCCAGAGCGACGATCCGGTCCAGCCTCCGCGAGTTCGCCGAGTTCGGAGGCGAGCGCACGCCCTCCCAGCAGAACCAGGCCATCGAAGAAGCCATCCGCAACGTCGGGCTGGCCGCCGAGATCGCCGACCGGCGACCGGCCGAGGTCAGCGGGGGCCAGCTGCAGAGGTTGAGCGTGGCCCGCTCCCTGCTGGTCGAGCCCCGGTTGCTCTTCCTGGATGAACCCACCTCCTCGCTCGACGTGTCCATCCGGGGCCAGATCGTCAACCTGCTCGCCGGCCTCCAGGAATCGGACCAGCTGGCCTACCTGCTGGTGGCCCACGACCTCCGGGTGGTGTACGCCATGGCCCACCGGGTGGCGGTGATGTACCTCGGCCAGTTCGTCGAGATCGGTACCCGGGACCAGGTCTACCGGGACGCCGCCCACCCCTACACCCGCGGCCTGCTGGAGGCCGCCCAGCTCGAGGAACCGGGGCACGTCGGGGAGCCGGTGCGCCTGTCGGGTGAGATCAGCACCGACCATCTCGCCTCGCCCGGATGCCGCCTCATGCCAAGATGTCCCTTCTCGGAGTCGAAGTGCGCCGAGCCCCAGCCGTTGCGGGAGACCCGCGCCGGCCAGCTGGTCCGGTGCTGGAAGGCTGTCGAAGCGCCCGTTTCCATAGGATTACCCGAGCCGCCCTCGCCGGGCGATAGGAGTTAGAAACATGCACGTAGATCCGGTAACCGTCGAGGTGATCCGCAACGCCTTCATCTCGATCGCTTCCCAGATGAACAACAACCTGGCCCGGTCCGCATACACCCCCATCATCTACGAGATGAAGGACTGCTCGGTCGGCCTCTTCGACGCCCGCGGCAACCTGCTCGGTCAGGCGCCCGGGTTGCCCATCTTCCTCGGGAGTCTGGAAGCCGCCATCGACGTCACCCTCGAGCATCTGGGCGGCGCGGAATCCTGCCGGCCCGGCGATGTCTACGCGGTCAACGACAGCTACATGGTTGGCAGCCACCTGAACGACGTCAACGTGATCTCGCCCATCTTCCACAGCGGGGAGCTGGTCGGGTTCGGCGCCACCAAGGCCCACTGGTTGGACATCGGCGCCAAGGACCCCGGCCAGGCGATGGACTCCACCTCCATCTACCAGGAGGGCTACCGGATCGCGCCCGTCCACCTCTACCGGGAGGGCAAGCCCGAACGCGGGATGCTCGACTTCCTGACCCGCAACAGCCGCCTGCCCCGCTCGATCTGGGGTGACATGCATGCCCAGATCGCCGCCTGCAGGACCGGCGAGCGCGGGCTCGCCGAGCTGATCGACCGCTTCGGGCTGGACACGGTGACGGCTGCCGCCGAAGTCATCTTCGACCAGTGCGAACGCCTTGATCGCGAAGAGGTGGCATCCATCCCCGATGGGGTGTACGAGACCGACGGCGAGATGGACAGTTGGGGACCGGGCGGTGATCCGGTGTATGTCAAAGTGGTCGTGACGGTGGAAGGCGACGAGATCAGGGTCAACCTCGACGGGTCGGCGCCGATGACGCCAGGTTGCATGAACTGCGGGTTGGCCCAGACCGAGGCGGCCGCCAATCTGGCCTTCAAGATGCTGATCAACTCCGATGTCCCGGTCACCGCCGGCACGTTCCGCAACCTCACGCTGAGCGCCCCGGAGGCTTCCGTGTTCGACGCCCGGGAGCCGGCGGCCTGCCAGTACTACTACCCCCACCTCGGGATGATGATCGATCTGTTCATCCGGGCGCTGGCCCCGGCGGTTCCCAACCGGGTGGTCGCCGGTCAGGCCGCCGACCCGATGAACGTGCTGTTCAGCGGCCCCAACCCCCGGACCGGCGAGGACTTTGTGGTCGGAGAGGCCACCGCGGTCGGCTGGGGCGCCTACCAGGGAGGCGATGGCACCAACGGGCTCATCAACTACGGCGGCGGCGACCTCAAGAACATCCCGGTCGAGGTGATGGAGTCCCGCTACCCGATCCGGGTCCACCAGTACTCGGTGTGGCCCGATTCGGGCGGCCGGGGCCGGTGGCGGGGCGGCCTCGGAGTGCTCCGGGATTACGAGGTGCTGGCCGACGACATCACCGTCTCGACCTGGTTCGAACGCACCAGAACACCCGCGTGGGGATTGTTCGGCGGCGAGGACGGCGCGGCGACCGACGTCAAGCTGACCGTGGACGGTGAGACCGTTCCGTTGCTCAAGGCCAACCAGATACCGGCGCCTAAGGGGTCGCAGCTTCATGTGGCCACCGGTGGAGGGGGCGGCTACGGAGCCCCGGACGAGCGCGATCCCGAGTTGGCAACCGAGGATCTGATCGACGGCTACGCAACCAGATAATGTCCGGCGCCCACGCACCGACCCCTCCCCTCCGTATCCGGGGCGCGTCGTGGCTCGACACCGCCACCGGCGAGTCGCAGGTACGTGACCTGTTCATCCAGGACGGCGCCATCCGGGCCGAAGACACCAGTGCGGGGCGAACCGTGGACGCATCAGGGCTGCATGCCATGTTCGGCCTGTGGGATTGCCATGCCCACGCCGGCGGGCTCATGTACGACCCGGACGCCACCGGCTACTTCGAGGCGGCCCCGGACAGGACCATCCGAGCCGGCGAGAACTTCCGCCAGGCGGCGGAGATGGGCGTCACCGGAGTGAGGTGCGTCGACGAGGCCGACGATCTGGACCTGGCCTGGGGGCGGGCCTACGCCGCCGGCACCACGCTCGGACCCCGGGTGACCGGCGCCGGGCGAGGAGTTCGCACCACCGGCGGCCACGGTACGGCCTTCCCGCGGGTCTACACGCAGATGGGCGCCGAACTGGTGGTCGACGGTCCTGATGCGATGGCCCAGGCGGTCCGCAGGCAGGTGGAGCGAGGGGCGCAGTGGATCAAGATCATGCTGACCGGCGGCCTCTACAGCCCGTTCGAAGAGGCCGACGAGGGCCAGTTCACCGAGGCGGAGCTAGCCACCCTGATGGAGGTGGCCAACCAGCGCCACATCCCGGTGGCGGCCCACTGCGGGGGTACCGAACCTGCCATTTCGTTCTCCGAACTGGGCGGGCGCTCGATCGAGCACGGTTACATGCTGGACGAGCAGGCCGCCGAGGTGATGGCCCGCAACGGCACATGGCTGGTGCCCACCGTCGGCGTGACCCATGACCAGGAGTACATCCAGAGCGAGGGGTGGCCCGAACACGCCGCCAACCGCTCCCGGGAGCTGATGCCCGTCCACGCCGCCGCCCTCCGCGCCTGCATCGAGGCCGGCGTTCAGATCGCCGTCGGCGCCGACCTGAACCCGATCGGTCCCCGCTTCCATCGGGAGCTAGAGATGCTGGAGAGAGCTGGCATGGACCGGCGGTCGGTCCTGCACGCCGCCTCGGTGGGCGGCCGGGCGCTCAACGGCTTCGGCGACTGCTCTACCCCCCATCCCGGCGCCGTTGCCGACCTGATCCTGGTCGAGGAGAGCCCGATGTCGTCGCTGGAGACGCTACGGAAACCCGTTCTCGTGATCACCCACGGTCGGGTGGTCTATAACCGCTGACTCCTAATCCTCCCGTTCGGAGCGGCCGGCGGCGTCGCCTCCCGCATGATTTCCGACACCGGTTCGCCGCGCCTGATAAACTCGCTCAAAAGACAGCGCCGATTTGATCAGTCAGCTTGCGGGCGCTCTAGAAGACCAGCTAAAGCGACCGGGCGTTCCGCAGGAACAACGCATGGGCCGCAGCAGTTGGGCAGCCCTTTCTCGTGAAGGAGCCCTTCAGGGCATCGGCATCCTGGCGGAAACGGAGGAAGCCGTGTCCTCGTTGAACCCGGCTGTGAATACCTCGTTCGATCGATTGCTCTCGGGGGCGGGCATCGTGGTGGCCGACGGAGGCCTGGGTACCAGCCTGTTCGCGCTGGGAATGCCGCCGGGCGCCTGTCCCGAGTTGCTGAACGTGGAACGTCCTGACATGGTGATCGAGGCCCATTCGGGCTTCCTCGAGGCGGGATGCGACATCGTCCTCACCAACACGTTCGGGGCCAACCGGCGACGGCTCGTCCTGCACGAACTCCAGGACCGGGTTGCCGAACTGAACCTGGCTGCCGTGGCGCTGCTCCGGCAGTTGACCGACCGGCTCGAACGACCCGTGGCGGTAGCAGGGAGCGTCGGACCGACCGGCGACCTACTGGCGCCCCTCGGGCCGCTGCATCACGACGCCGCCGTCGAGGTGTTTAGCGAGCAGATCGAAGCTCTGGTGCGTGGTGGCGTCGACGTGGTCTGGATCGAGACCATGTCGAGCCGGGAGGAGTTGGAAGCGGCGTACGAGGCGGCCCGATGTTTCCGGACGCCCGTCGTGGCCACGATGAGCTTCGACACCCACGGCCGGACCATGATGGGTTTCCGTCCCGAGCAGTTAGCCACCTGGAGCCGCGACCAGGCCATTCCTCCGGCGGCGGTCGGGGCCAACTGTGGTGTGGGAGCCGGGGACGTCGTAATGGCCGTGAACGAGCTAGCCGAGGCGGACCCGGGAACGGCCATCGTGGCCAAGGCCAACTGTGGCCTGCCCGCCTACACCGAGGGACACCTGGCGTATCCACATGGTCCGGAGACCATGCCCGCCTACGTCGACCTGGCGATTAGGGCAGGTGCGCGCTTGATCGGCGCCTGTTGCGGGAGCGGACCCCGACACATAGCAGCCATCAGAGAGGCAGTCGACTGCCGGCGTTCCTACCGGATGAGGGTCACGCGCGAAGAGATCGCTCGCCGCCTACCCCATGCGCCGCGCCCATCCCCTGCCACCCCGGTCCGGCGAGAGCGCCGCCGCCGGGTCGCCAGGGGCTGAGCCGTTCCACAAGCACTAGCCGGAGCTGGAGGCGGACGCCGACCGGTAACGATCGCCTCACGGTAGGTTGGCGCGGATGGCGACACCGTGGTCCGGAGATCCCGAGGGCCCATGTCCCGAGCCTCGATCGCGCCGGCTAGAAAACCACTGAGCGCCGTTTGCCCGGGGCTCGGCCAACGGTGTGCGCATCCGACGGGCGCAACGCCGGTTGATGTCTCGTCAAGATCCGCCCGGCCGGCAGTATGGGCACGGCTCGCGAACGGCATAGCGCTTCGCTTTTAGGAGAGAACCGTCAGGGATCGCTTCCAGAACCTCACTCGCAAGCGATCGGTACGTACACCGTCGCGCGAGCTGCCGCAGTGGATTGAGACCTATCGACTTCTGCGCCGGAAGCTCGCTCTCGGGTACTACCAGGAACTCCCACTGGGAAGCCGCACGCTGATCCGCGAATGCCTCGTCCGGCTCGCCGTGCCAGGCGAACACGTACACATCGGCAGATCGTCCGCCCTCGGAGGGGGAATTGTGGTATTCGCCATGGGCGCACCTCGACCAGTCCCACTCACGGCTGGAGATGTCGAACCGCGGGTTCGCCTCCGTCGTTGCAGATGACGGGCCCGACCAGCTCTGGAGAAAGCTCGACTGCTTGATCTCGAGCCGGGCACCCGTGCCGGTGTGCTCTACGTCCCATGCGTCCCACGTTTCGGTAAGGCGCCACCGTGGGTCGGCGCTCTGCATGATCAGTTCCACCAGGCATTCCACGTAGTCTGCCCGCTCGACATTGTTGATGATGGCCCGGTCGTAGACGTGTTCCGCTACCCGCCCCATGACCATCTCGGTGATCTGGCGCTGGGTCACGAAGTCGTGAAAGGAAGGGTCGCTGCTCATGGATGCGGGTCAGTCCTCGGCTTACGTACGGCGAGCATATCGAACGGTGATCCGTGAGGATGGGCCCGGCATCATGCGTAGAATCCCCACCTGTTGCTATTAGAGAATCTCCGGGTCCCCGGGCTCGCGACCGGTTAGGCAGGACCAGTATCATCGAGTCGTTCCTTACCCACCCGATCGCCGCTGACAACGTGTTCGAGGAAGCTTGCTACAAGCTCGCCTACGCGGGTACCGGTTGGGATCGTCGGATTTCCAAACCCCCTTCTTGGCGAAAGGCGAGCCGCGTCCTGTGGTGACAATGACCGGTGGCGAAGCGCTTGTGAAGTCCCTCGTGAACGAGGGCGTCGAGGTCGTATTCGGGATACCGGGGATACAGGTCTACGGCATCATCGCCGCGCTGCGGGACGAGCCTGGCATCCGACTGATCACGACCCGGCACGAGCAGGCTACGACGTTCATGGCGGACGGTTACGCGCGCTCCTCCGGAAGGCCGGGGGTAGCCCTCGTCGTACCGGGTGCGGGCCTTTACAATGCGGCGTCCGGCTTGACCAATGCGTTCGCGCGCTCGTCACCGGTACTTCTCATCGCAGGGCAGATCCCGCGCGGCGCGGTTGGCAAGAATCTCGGGGCGGTCCACGAGGTCACGGACCAGCCCGGAACCGTGCGGTCGGTGACCAAGTGGCAAGGACGGGCGTCCAGACCTCGGGACGTACCTGATGCGGTGTTCGAAGCGTTCAGGCAGATGCGCACGGGCCGCCCGCGTCCCGTCCTGATCGAGATTCCACCAGAGGCCGGGGTGGAGCGAGAAGAAGTCCAGCTGCGGAACCCGGCCCGCATCTCACGTCTGGTGCCGAGTCGGGAAGACCTCGAGGAGGCCGCCAGAGTCATCGGCGCGTCACGGACACCGCTGATATTCGCAGGTGGGGGCGTGGCGTGCTCGGACGCGGAGGGTGCCCTGATCAGGCTCGTGGAGGCGACGAACATCCCTGTGGTGACATCCAGCGGCGGCAAGGGATCCATTCCGGATCGTCATCCTCTCTCGTATGGCTCGTGCTTCAGTCCCCGGGGCGAGCGGCAGGAAATGAACCAGCTCTACGAGGTGATGCAGTCCGCCGACCTCGTCTTGGGAATCGGGACACGATTCTCGCTGGGCAATCCGGCTCGTGAGTCATCGACATTGGTCAACATCAACATAGACGGCAGCGAAATAACCAGAGTCCAGCCCGGCACCATCCCTCTGCACGGTGACGCCAAAGCGACTATCGAAGCACTGCTCCCGCTCGCTGTCGAGGCGGGCGCGGGAAACCGTCCGTCACCCGCGGAGGCAGTCGCCGCGGCCCGTAACCTCATCGCCTACTACGACATCCGGCTCAAGGAACCTCAATACGCGGTACTCGAAGCTATGCAGACCGGCATCCCCGATGACGCGTTCGTCGCATGGGATGTCACGCAGCTTGGCTACTACGCCCGTACCCACTACAAGGTGAATCACCCGAAGACGTACATAGACTCCGGCTACTCGTTCAACCTTGGCTACGCCTTCCCGACGGCTCTGGGCGTGAAGGTCGCACAGTCGGACCGCCCCGTGGTCTGCGTGACCGGCGACGGCGGCTTCATGTTCAACTCATCCGAACTGTCCACGGCAGTCAAGTACGGCATCAATGTGGTGACGGCCGTCTTCAGAAACGACTCCTACGGCAACGTTGCCCGCGACCTGGACGAGGCGTTCGGCGGGGCCTACGGGACCGACCTGCACAACCCGGACTTCGTCAAGTTCGCCGAGTCGTTCGGTGCGAAAGGCATGAGGGCAAAGAACCCCCTTGATCTGGAGCGGCTGATCCCGCTCGCGCTCGAGCACGATGCGCCGGTGGTCATCGACGTGCCCTTCGGGGACATGCCGATCCCCCGTGCACCGCAGTTCGCGCCCTTCTACAACCTGCCCTGGACAATGCCCCAGGACGGACTGATCGAGTCCTAGTGTCCTGACCCCTTGGTCCGCGAGGTGATGGGTCCGGGTGCGGTACGTGCCGCGTCCCGTACCGTTCTGACCGTGTACGCCACGGGTCCTCGGGTACGTGCGCTCGCGCCTGCCGATCTCAGGAAACTCTTGAACGCACGTCGGCCAACCAGGCATCGGCCTGATCACGAGTCGTGCCGTCCGGCACGCCGGCCAGCAACAGGTACCCGTCCTCGTCAACATACGAAGCGTCGACATTCTCCCGTAAGGCCCGGCCGGCCGGATCGTCTACCCGGCCGACCGAGTCCGCCGGGTAGGAACCGAGGAACTTGACGCTGGCCGCTCGCATCTGCAGACTGCGCAGGGCCTTGCCCAACGCTTCGTCCATCACATGGCCCTCGCAATCGATCACGAAACAGTAGTTTCCGATACTCTCCATGGTCGGGCGGCTCTGCAAACTCGTGATGTTGATGGACCGAGCCACGAATTCTCCGAGTATGCCCACCAACGACCCGGGCGCGTCAGCGCGCTGGTACACGACCAGACTGGTCTTGTCCCGCCCCGTCGGCGGCGGAACGGAATCACGACCCACAAGCGCGAACCGTGTCCTGTTGCCGCGCCTGTCCGCGATGTCCCGCGCCAGCACTTCCAGGCCGTAGACCTGAGCGGCCCGTTCCGGAGCGATCACCGCAGTGTCCAAGCTTCCCGAGGCAACCAGATCACGTGCCGCGTCAGCGGTCGAGTTGGCCGCCACGATCACGACGGCGGGCAGATGCCGGACAAGGAACTTGCCACACTGGGCAGATGCGACGGGGTAAGAGCGGACACACTTCACCTCATCGAGCCTCGTGCCCGGCAACGCCATCAACATCAGGCGGACGTCCATTGTCACTTCACGCTGGATCAACAGGCCGGTACCGAAAGCTAGGGCATCGATGCTGGCGGTGACCGCTCCCTCGATCATGTTCTCGATCGGGACCAACCCGAGGTCCACACCGCCCGACTCCACGGACTCCAGCACTTCGAACATCGAGTTGAAGGGTTGATGGCGCATGCCGGCCAAGTCCTCTTGGGATACCAGCGCCTCCTCCGTGAAGGTACCTGCCGGTCCCAGGTAACCCACCGAGCGTTGACGTGTTGACATCAAGACCGCAAGAAACGACGCCGGCGCGTTCTGTTTGGGTGGCAACGGAGCATCATGTACCCGCCTGTATACCGACACATCTCAGAGCCTCATGACGGCTCTATCGAGCTTGGCCGTGCAGAGGAGGCGACCCAACTATAAAGCCCCCACACCACCGACAAAGGCACTCGGCAGCGGCCGTCCTCGACGGGCTGGCAGAGGCAACAGTCGGGAAGCCTCGCGACATCGCGCGTTGGCGGGGAGTTCGGGAATCTAGACTTGTGCCCGGTATGACCACCATCGCATTCGACCATCGCGCCCGGCGTCTCGCCCTCGACGCCGTGCTCGACGAGGCGAGAGTCGATCTCGTCTGGCTTCCGATCGGGGCCGACCTCGAGTATTTGACCGGGATCCAGCGGCGGGTACCCACCTTCGGGGACGTCAACTACGCGCACGGGTGGGTGGCCGGAGCCTTCCTGGCGCCCGGCCGGGATCCCGCTTTCATCCTCCCCCGCAACTACGTCGAGTTCGACCTTCCCGACGGAGTTCCGGGTGAGGTGGTGAGCGTGAGCGAGATGGACGATGGCCACGCCCTGTTCTCGCGCGTTGCCAGATCCTTCCCGGCGCCGAGAACCCTGGCGGTGGGCGCCCGGACCTGGGCATCGGCCACGATGAACCTCCTGGAGGAACTGCAGAATCCGCAACTGGCCAATGCCAGCCGCTTGGTCAACAGGCTGAGGCGGATCAAGAGCCCGGACGAACTGGAGCTGTTGCGCCGGGCCTGCCACGTGGCCGACGGAGCGATGGAGGCAACCAAGGCCCGCATCTCGAGCGGCGTCACCGAATTGGAACTGGCCGAGGAGGTGAACTACCACCTGCTCCGCCTCGGCTCCCGTACCTGGTCGTTCGACACCGCGGTGTGGGGGATGGGTCCGGGAGACGACCGGGACGCCAACGTCCGGCTCTCCCAGCAGGAAGTTCGCCAGGGCGTGGGCCTGTCCTTCGACTTCGGCGCGGTGGTCCAGGGCTACTGCTCGGACTTCGGCCGGACCATCCGGATCGGCGAGCCGGACGACGAGTACCGCCGCGTGTACGAGGTGGTCATGGCCGCCCAGCAAGCAGGCATGAAGGCAGCCCGGCCCGGCGTCAAGGCCTCAGAGGTGCACCGGGCGACCCGGCAGGTGATCGTGGACGCCGGATACGGAGACTGGTTCCGCCACCGGACCGGCCACTGCATCGGCCTCGACGTCCACGAGGAACCCTTCATCTCGCCCGAGGACGACACCCCCCTGGAGGCAGGCATGACCTTCACCATCGAGCCGTCGGTCTTCTGGCCGGGCCGGGTGGGAGTCCGCGTGGAGGACATCATCCTCTGCACCGAGAATGGCGGCGTCAAGCTGAACGAGCACCCCACCACCCTGTCAGTCCGCGACTAGCCGATCCGATTCCTGGCTCCGAGCCTAGGTTTGGAGACATCCGAGGGCGTAGCAATCACAGCTCTTGACCGCGGCAGCACAACACCGCCCTGCCACGTCGATATACCTGATGCGATGTACTCTCTGGTGCGCGAATGCGTACCACGATCATGATCGATGACCACCTTCATGAGGAGGCCCGCAGGCTGGCCGTCGAATCAAGGAGGACGCTGAGCGAGGTCATCAACGAACTACTAGCCGAGGGGCTCAAGCAGATGACCCGCTCTCCGACTAGACGGCGCCTCGGGCAACTCCGCGACAGCATCACGATCGCCGATGACTTCAACGAAACCCCCACGGAGATACTGAGTGCTCTTGACGAGCCTCTCTGACGGTGAACCTGCTTCTTGACACCCATGTGCTTCTCTGGGCCCACGCTGCGCCCGAACGACTATCGGCCGAGGCGACTGATGCCCTCGAGGACCCGTACAACGATCTCTATGTCTCGTCGATCTCGGTGGCGGAGATCGAGATAAGGCGGAAACTCGGAAAACTGAGCTGAGTCACAGTTGCCAGACGCTCGTGGTGCGACTCGGCGCGCAGTGGCTCGACCTCACCGCCAGCCATGCGATGGACCTGCGGAGCCTCCCGCAGTTGCATGCCGATCCGTTCGACCGGCTTCTGATAGCCCAAGCCCTCGCCGAGGAGCTAACGCTGGTGACCGGCGACCGGAAGGTTCTCGCCTACCCGGTCTCCACGGTGGTCGCATAGGCGTACCAGGGATCGATCAGCTGGTCGATGATCTCCTGGCGCTGCTCGGCCGGGAGGAAGGCGCTCTCCATGGCGTTGATCGTCAGGCGGCGAACGTCGGGCCAGGACCATCCGAAGGCTTGGCAGGTCCGGTTGAACTCGCCCGTCAGAGAAATGCCGCTCATGAGGCGGTTGTCCGTGTTCACGGTGACACGGAAGCCCAGGTCGAAGAGCCTGCCGACCGGGTGGGTGTCGATCGAGCCCGCGGCGCCGATGTGGACGTTGGATGTCGGGCATTGCTCGAGCGGGACCTGCCTTTCGAGGAGTTCGGCGGCGAGCGGGCCTAGAGCGCCGTCAACCCCTATATCGTCCACGATCCTGATCCCGTGTCCGATCCGCAGAGCGCCGCAGGTGTGTACCGCGTCCCGAATCGAGTCGAGGCCGTCAGCCTCGCCGGCGTGGATGGTGTACGGCATTCCCGCCCGGCGCAGCAGATCGAAGGCAGCCAGGTGATCGGAGGGCGGATTACCGGCCTCGGCGCCGGCGATATCGAACCCCACCACTCCACGGTCCCGATACCGAGGCACCAACTCGGCGATCTCAAGACTGCGGGAGGCATTCCTCATGGCGCAGAGCAGCAGCCCGATCCGGATGCCGCGACCCTCGCTTCCGTCCCGGAACCCGGCCAGCGCGGCCTCTACCACCTCATCGAGGGACAAGCCGCCTCCGGTATTCAACTCGGGAGCGAACCTGACCTCGGCGTACACCACGCCGTCGTCCGCCAGATCCTGAGCGCATTCGGCCGCCACCCGGTACACGGCACTCTGGGTCTGCATGACACCCAGGGTGTGGCGGAACATCTCCAGGTAGAGCTCCAGGCTGCGGCGGCGGGCGCCCTCCTGGATCCGGGCTGTCAACTCCTCCGGGTCGTGGGTCGGAAGGCCCCGGTAGCCGGTTGCTCCGGCGATCTCGACCATGGTGGAGGCCCGCAACCCGCCGTCGAGGTGGTCATGCAGCACCACCTTCGGCGCCTGACTCAGCCCCTCGAACGCGGGCTGAGCGCTCGAAGCCGGTTGGTCTAGCGCCATCCGCCGAGAATACCCCATGACCTCCCCGGCCTCCGGGGACCTGTGCCTCTCTGCGAGCAGCGAACGGGCCCGCAACAAAAGGGTTGAAATGTGTCCCAGACCCGTCGCATACTGTCCGGCAGTCACAAACACCACCGGCCTCTTGCCAATCGACGTCGAGGAGACCGGAACCGGGATCAATTCGGGAGCCGACCCGTGCGGGGATGGCGGAACGCGCTCGGACCGATGGAGGTGGTGGCTGGGGGCCGGGCCCGCCGGGGAGGGTGCGTTCCGGCGATTTTCGCGTTCTCCACGCCTCATGGGCTGGGTGATGAATCACCGAATCGGGGCACCAGATACGGAGCGCGACGACCCGATCTCGCTGGCTGAAGGGCCGCTTACCCCTTGGCTGCGTGGTCAGGCAATAGCGTTTCGACCGGTGAAGGAGGGCCGTCCGGCCTGACGAACCGGCCGCCACACTCCCCTGTCACCCGGCCGGCGTCGAAGACTGTGCGTCCTCGCGAGAGGGTGGTTACCACCTTGCCCTTGAGCTTCATGCCGTCGTAGGCCCGGCCGCTGCCGCCCGATCGGGCCAGGAACTCGGACGAACGGACCGTGCGGGTGGCCTCGGGATCCACCAGCACCAGGTCGGCCTCCGATCCTGCCGAGACGGTGCCTTTGCGGGGGTAGATGCCGTACAGCTTGGCCGGGTTGGCAGTCATCACCTCCACCGCGCGGGCGAGCGGTAGGCGCCCGGACAGCCCGGCATCCAGCATCGCCGGCACGAGCATTTCCAGGGAGGGGATCCCCTGCCCTGCTTCGGCGAAGCCGGCGGCCGCCTTCTCCTCCGGTGTGAAGGGGGCATGGTCGGACGCCACCACCGACAGCGAGCCTTCCACCAGAGCCTCCCACAGGTAGGCGGCATCCGCCGCCGGGCGGAGGGGAGGACCCACCTTGACGAAATTGCCGAACTCGGCGATCGCCGACTCGTCGAGCAGCAGGTAGTGGGGGCACGACTCGGCGGAGAGGTCGACCCCCAGCATCTGGGCCGCCTGGACCTCTTCCATGGCCAGGCGGGAGGTGATGTGGACGATATGGGTCGGTATACCCAGATCCCGGGCGATGGTTGCCACCAGGCTCACCGCCGCCGCCTCGACCAGGGGCGGGCGGGCCGGGTGCCCGAACCGGTCCTTGTCCTGGCGGAACCGCTCGATGAACTGCTGGCTCTCCGCGTGAACGGCGCTTCTCAGGCCAGTGGCGCCAACCGTACGGAGGCAATCGAAGATCTCCTCGGGCGCTCCCGCGCAGAGACCCTCGAATTCGTCGACTCGCTCCGGCGGCGGGTGGTGGGTGAAGAGCTTGAACCCTATCGCCCCGCACTCGGCCATCGCCTCCGCCCGGGCCGGATCGCTGAATCCTGCCCCCGAGTAGAGGGCGAAATCGATCAGGCTCTCGGCCTCCCCCAACTCACGGCGGAGTTCGAAAGCCTCCGGGGTGCTGCACGGCGGGTTCGAGATAGGCATCTCGAACAGGGTGGTGACCCCGGACGATGCCGCCGCCCGCGACTCGGAGCCGAAGGTGGCACGCTCGGGATGGCTGGGCGCCCGGCAGTGGAAGTGGGCATCCACCGCGCCGGGAATGACCAGCAACCCTGAGGCATCTATCTCCCTGCGAGCCGGGCCGAGGCCACCCTGGGGGGCAACCTCGACGATGAGACCCCCATCCAGGCCGACATCGGCCGGGCGGGAACGGCCGTCGCTGACCACCGTTCCCCCCACGATCCTCAGATCAAGCATCGATCAACTCCGGTTGCCCGCCACCCTGGAGCGCTAAGCCCTCCGGTAGCCGATCTCGGGTCCCGGACCCCAGCGGGTGCCCATGCCCTCCATGTCGCGCCCGACCTGGAGGTAACCCCCGTCGGACGAGAAGGCCATCTGGCCGCGCACGAAGACCCGCTTGACGTCCTTCATGTGGTCCAGCGAGGCCAGCGGATCGCCGCCCACGGCCACCACGTCAGCGGTCCTCCCCGCTTCGAGGCTGCCCAGCTGGTCCTCGAGACCTAGCAACTTGATGCCCCGGCGGGTGATCGAGTTCAGCGCGTCGAGATTGTCCGGGCAGACCCCGATCTCGACCATGAACTTGAGCTCCTCCGCGATGGCGTAGTGCGGCACCACCGGGCTTCCGGCATCGGTACCGAATACGATCGGGATCCCCGCCCTTGCCGCGGCCACGTTGCCGGCGAAACGGCCCTTTTCCGCCATCTGATCCTTGCGACGCTCCACGTCCGACTCGGTCATCCCGAAGTCCCGCCCGAACTTCACCTGCTGAACCAGCGGCGAGAAGGTGGTGACAATCGGAACACCCTTCTCGACCATCTTCTCGATGGTCTCCGGGGTCATCGACCCGCCGTGCTCCACGCAGTCGACCCCGGCGTCCACCACCCGCGAGATGGCCTCGTCGAAGGTGGCGTGGGCGGTGACCATCATGCCGTTCTGGTGAGCCTCCTCCACCATGGCCCTCAACTCGTCCATGGTGAACTGCACCTCTTCGTGGGAGCCCATGATCTTGATCCACTGCGCCCCGGCCTTGAACTGTTCGCGGATCGCCTTGCGCACCCCGTAGATACCGTCGGCCTCCCGGCAGCACCACCAGGTGTGGCCACCGGTGGTGCAGATCGCCCGGCCGTTGGGGAACAGCCGGATCCATGGCGCCCACCCGTTGTCGATCGCCGTCTTGGCGTCGATGTTGGCGTGGTTCATACCCAGGTCACGGATGGTGGTCACCCCGGCCGAGAGGTGGCGGTGAATGTTCATCACGGCCTTCATGGCGTTGACGGCCGGAGACTCGTTGGCCTGCATCTCCAGGTCATGCGTACCGTCCCAACCCAGGTGAACATGGCAGTTCACCAGGCCGGGAAGCAGGTACATGCCGGAGACATCCACCACGTTGTCACCGTTGGCGGCCGCGGCGGCGCCCACCGAGGCGATCTGCTCGCCCTCGATGACCAGGTCCTGTTGCGTGGAGGCGCCACCGTCGAGGTTGACGACCACTCCGCCTTTGAGAATTGTGCGCACGGTTGGTTCCTTTCCTGGGTTTCGATCAGATCTTTCCGAGCCGGCGTAGGGCATTGCCCACCGCGGCCAGGTTGGTGAGGGTCAATTCCGAGTAGTTGCGAGAGATCATCACACCGCCCGCTCCCCCGTCGAACGAGGCTTCCACCATCGCTTCACAATCGGCGGGTGAGATGTCCCGGGCCACCGTCTCCACGCCCAGACCGATGCCGGGGTAGACGGCCACTTCTGGGCCGACCGCCTCCACGTAGCGACGGGTGAAATCGGCCACGTACTGCGGGCTGAATCCCGTGGGAGGCAGATCCTCGAAGGGCGCCTCGTCCAAGCCGAGAATCTTGTACAGGATGGGGGTCCACTCCGACGGGGTGGCGTCGCCGAGGATGGTCTGGCACAGGTTGGTCACGAACTTGGCGAACCGCGCCCCGCCCGGAGCGTTGTAGAAAACGGGCTTCAGCCAGTCGGCGTAGAGCTTGTACTCGGCCGGGTCGTGAGCAGCCCGGAGCAAGGGGTTGAAGGTGTTGATCATCTGCCAGATCCCGAATCCCACCTGGTAGTCATCGCCAAAGAACCGGACCAGGCCCGAGATCTCCCGGTAGAGATCCTTGTGTCCGTCCCACCACAGCTTCTGCCATTGCGAGACCTCGGGGTACTCGAACAGGTGCCGGAGGAAGGTGATCAGCTTCCCGTCGCGGGGCTGGTGGCCGGCCCGAACTGCGCTGAGGTAGTCGCTGATCTTGCGATATCCCTCAGCGGCCCGCCCGGCGTCGATGCCGCGGCGATGGGCCTCCGACCGGCAATGCACGCAGAAGCAGGTGGGGACCTCGTCGCTGACGATCATCGACGACAGCGGGTCCTCACGTTCTATTCCCCAGAGCATCCCTGCCAGGTCATACTCGCTCAGCCAGTTGTCGATCACCCCGAACCACCAATTCCGGTAGTCGGGGTTGTACATGCAGGGCCGGCTGGCCTTGCGACCCCAGGGGTCTATCTCCAGCACCTGGGCGAAGCCCGGCTGCCAGAGGGGCTTGGGATTGACGTGGGCGGTCTCGCAGTAGTAGGGGAATACGTCGATGCCCCGCTCCCGTGCGGCCGGGATGACGTCGCCCAGGATGTCGAACCCCTCATAGAGGGGGTCCGGGGCAGTGAAGTCCTTGATCGACGTGCCGTGGTAGTACCTGGGATCGGGAGGGAAGAAAGCCCCGCCCTGCAGGTGGTCGGGCTCCTGGCCACCATGATCGGGGAAGTCGTTACTTCCGGAACGCCCCGCGTTGCCCCGGGCCCACGACAGGGCGGAGATGAAGATGGCGTTCACCCCGGCCTTCTCCACGAAGATGTCGAGCGTCTCCTCGATACCCTCGTCGATGAAGCTGATCCCGCCCACCTGCATGCCGACAAAGGTACGGTCGCTCATGGCGTGGCTCCATTCCGTCGGCGGATGACCCTCCCGGCCGAACCCAACTCCAGGGCCACCGTGTCACCGGCAGGCGTTCCGGCCGTATGAGGGGTCATCAGCAGGTTGGGTGTGCTGCGTAGGGGACTGTCGGGCAGGATGGGCTCCCACCAGAAGACATCCAGGGCGGCGCCGGCCAGGTGACCGCTGTGGAGTGCCTCCATCAGGGCGTCCTCATCGACCAGCCTGCCCCGGGCGGTGTTCACGAAGAACGACCCCTCGGGCATCAGCGCGAATTCCCTGGCGCCCATCATCTTCTCGGTCTCGGGGGTGAACTTGTTATGGAGCGAGACGCAGTGCGACTCGGCCAGCAGCTCGTCGAAGGGCAGGTAGCGGATACCCATCTCCTGCTCCTGCTCGGGTGAGAACCGGTTGCGCTTGTAGTAGACGACATCCACTCCGAACGCCACCAGCATCCTGGCGGCCGCGCTGCCGATCTGGCCGACGCCCACCAGGCCCACAGTCTTGCCCAGCACGGCCTCGAACAGGTCCAGGCCCACCCAGTTGTACGAGTAGTTGAGCTGGTCGGTGACGAACGGCTCCATCCCGTCCACGATCACCCCGTCCATGAGACGCCGGTGGGCGGTCGGAAGCCGTTTGAAGAGCGCCAGGATGCACATCACCGTGTGTTCCGCCACGCTGATCGGTCCGGGCGAGAGGACGGCCTCGGTCCAGACTCCCATGGAATCGCAAACCTCGCCTGACACGGCGCCGCCCCCGGAGTCAATGTTCACCACCCCGCGAAGCGACGAAAGGCCGGCGAGATGGCCGTCCTCAAGACTCGCTTCCCGGATCACCAGGTAGTCGGCCTGCCCGATGGTCCCGGCGCCGATGGCGTCTGTTAGCACCGTGGCGCCGTCGGGCAGAGCCTTCCGGAGGGCCTCCACCTGTGCGGGTGTGAACTCCTCTACGAGCGCTACCTTCGGACCGCTCATCGGCCGTTCCGGCAGTCGTTCCAGAGCCGCCCGAAGCGCTCGAGAGCCTCGGCCAGTTGATCCCTCGGCGCCAGGTAGGAGATCCTGATGTACTTCCGCGCGCCCTCGGCGAAGACGTTGCCCGGTGAGAACAGGATCCCGTGGTCCACCGCCTTGTCAGCGAAATCGACCGCGTCCATCCCCGAGCCGGAGATGTTGGCGAAGAAGTAGAAGCCGCCCTTGGGCTCGCCGTAGGTCACACCCAACTCGTCGAAGGTTTCCCGCATCATCGCCCGGCGAATATGGTACTCCTCCATCATCTCGGCCATGAAGTCCTGCGGACCTTCCAGCGCGGCGAGGGCGCCGTGCTGTGAAGGCAGCGAGGTGGAGATGCTGAGAGAGTGGCGCGGCTCCGTGGCGGCCAGGATGTAGTCGGCCGGGCCCGCCATGTAGCCCACCCGGAAACCGGTCATGCTGTAGGCCTTGGAGAAACCGTTGATGGTGATGGTCCGGTCCCACATGTCGGGCAGGGTGGCGAAGGAGACGTGCTCGAAGCCGTCGTACACCACCTTCTCGTAGAGCTCGTCGGAGATCACAACCAGGTCGGGATGGGCTCGTACCACATCGGCGATGGCCGACAGCGTCTCGGCGGTGATCACGCCGGCGGTGGGATTGTTGGGGGTTACCAGCACCAGCAGCTTGGTGCGGTCGGTGATGGCCGCCTCGATGGCCTCGGGCTTGAGCTCGAAGTCCTCTTCCTCGACCGTGTCGACATAGACGATGTGCCCGCCCGCCATGATGATGTTGGCCGGATAGGCCATGTAGTGGGGGGTGGCGAGAAGCACCTCGTCACCGGGATCGAGGAGCGTCTGAAGGCTGACAGCCATCGATTCCTGGGCCCCGGCGGTGACCAGGACTTCGGAGGCCGCGTCGTACTCGAGGTTGTTGTCCTCCTTGAACTTGCGGGCGATGGCTTCCCGTAGCTCGATCATCCCGCCGGGAGGGGTGTAGCCGACATGTCCCGTGTCCAGACATCGCTTGGCGGCTTCGATTATGTGCCGAGGGGTCGGAATGTCCGGCTCCCCCCGTACCAGGCGGATGATGTCATCGCGGCCTTCGACCCTCCGCATGATCTGGAAGTAGGGCGACTCGTGGCCGCCCCGGATCCGGAGGGTGCGTTCCGCCAGCCTTTGTCTGAGTGTGCTCTGGCTCATAGGGACTCCATGTTTGAGATATCGGTTTGTTTTCGGATTCAGGACATCGGCGGGCGGTCCTCAGCCACCCAACTCGGCGTACCGGCGCATGCCTTCCTCGATCCCCATCGGGTTCCATCCCAGCTCGGACCGGGCCTTGTCGCAGGAGATGGTGGTGGCCCGGTCGGGCGTGGCGTCGACCAGCATCTCAGCATCGCCGTCCACGACCACGCCGAACGCGGCCACGGCCGCATCCAAGACGTCCTGGAACGGGATCGGGTCGCCCGAGGAGAACGCGAATGCACGGCGATTCATGTCGCCGGAGAAGAAGCGATGGGCGCCCTCGGCGACATCGTCGACGAACACCCAGTCACAGCGGTCGTCAGCCCCGATGACCCGCACCGGCACCCCATCCAGGGCAGCGTCGGCCAACTGCTTGGCCTGGGTGACGAACGGGCGCGTGTTGCGGAACTCCTCCGCCGGGCCGTACATGGAGGTGGGTCGGATCGCACCGGCATCGAAACCGAACATATCGGCATAACGGAACAGCATGATCTCGGCGGCCAGCTTGGCCGAGCCGTATAGAGAGAAACCCCCGTCCGCGTCCGCCTCGGTGAGCGTGACCTCGTCGAACTGGTTGTACACGCCTGCCGAGGAGATGAAGAGGAACTTGCCCACGTTCTGGCAACGGGCGAACTCCATTGCATTGAGGGTGCCGATGAGGTTGACGTTCACCAGGCTGGAGGGGTCTTCCTTGGTCTCCTGGATGCTCGGGGTTAGAGCAGCGGCGTGGACGATGGCGTCGACATCTCCCGTGACCTCCGTGGACCAGGCGGCCGGATCGGCCACGTCCAGAACCACGTACTCGAACCGGTCGGCCGGGGTGTCCGACCGGGGAGCGAACTCGCCGGGCGGGAGAATGTCCGCCGCCACCACGTGCTCGCCGCCCATGGCGAACGCCCGGACCAGTGCCCGTCCGAAGAACCCGGCTGCGCCGGTGATCAATACTCTCATCTCGACCCGCTGTTCCCTTCTCCCGCGCCCGCGCGCAGGCTCATCCAGTTGCTGTCGGTCTGCCCCCGGGCTCGGGTGTCACTGCCAATGAACTCGGGTCGGCCTGACGATGTTAGTGGTCTGTCTCCCGGCGGTCCCGGGATACGCCGCAGCGCACCCGGCGCTACGGACAGAGGGCGCCCACGGCCGGCTGCCAAGCAGGAAGCAGGCCGGACGATGCGCCCGACCTGCTCCGACATCCGATCTACTACAAGTCGCACCTAGTGGTTTAGGCGTCGAGGACTATCCATTCATCGGTCTGGTCGACCATCCGAGTGCCGCCGTCAGGACCGACCAGAACATTGTCGGCGATGCTGATCCCGCCCAGCCGGGCGCCTGTCTCGGCGTCCGAGAAGCCACCTACGGCCGGGTGGAGGTTGATCATCATGTTCTCTTCCATGATGCGGGGCTTGCCCGGTACCCACGGGGGCTCCAGCGAGTCGATACCGATGCCGTGAGCGGTGTAGGAGTTGGCATCCCTGGCGTCGTACCCGTACTTGTCGTAGACCCGATCGCGGGCGTCGAGGACGGTGTCGGAGTCCTCGCCGGCCTTCATGGCCTGGACGCACGCCTCGAAGCTCTCGACCCGCATCTCCCAGAAGGCCTTCTGCTCATCGTTGGGGGGCTTGAAGCTGTAAACCCGGCGAACCTCGACCCAGTAGCCGAGTGGGCCGCCCCATTCCAGGTCGATGACCATCACATCGTCCTTCTCGATCACGCCGCGGGTACCCGGACCAAAGCACTGGAAGGGCGCACGGCCCATGAGGGCGATTCCCTCCATGCAGCCCAGCTGGCGAGCCAGCCGGTGGGCCTCGGAGAGCACGTCCACCTCCTGGACGCCGGGACGGATCTCCGCCTCGAGCGCGTTGAAGACCCGGCGCATGATGTTGCCGGTCTCGATGGTGGAGTCGATCTCCTCCTGGCTCTTGATGGCCCTCACGTCGTCGAAGAGATCGGTGGCGTCCACCCAGTTGGCGCCGGGGAGGGCGGTTCTCATGCTGTTGTAATCGGCGACCGAGGTGATGTCGGCCAGACCGACGATCCCGATCGTGCCGGTGGCGAGACCATGGTCGGAGAGGATCGCCCCGATCTCGGTGCCGGCGTCGTCGGGCTGGCGGTAGTCGTTCAGCCACATGCCCTGCAT
Organism: Candidatus Spongiisocius sp.; assembly: GCF_965221825.1. Classification (GTDB taxonomy): domain Bacteria; phylum Actinomycetota; class Acidimicrobiia; order Spongiisociales; family Spongiisociaceae; genus Spongiisocius. The sequence continues at coordinate 3,168,106 of NZ_OZ244917.1, read as the reverse complement.
GGCATAGCCGGTACCCCACAACGGATCCGTCACGAAGGAGGCCTCCCCCTTCATCGGGAGGACCACGAAGCCACGACCGGCCCACTGGAAGATGTCGCTCACGTACTGGACCCGTCCCCGCACGAACTCGTCGCCCCGGCTACAGATGACGAAGGCGTCCATGCCGGCGCCGGCCATGGCCTCCCGGAGCGCTGCGTAGCGGCGCGCTCGCTCGCCATCTGAGGTGATGTGGGTTACGGGAACATGCGTCATTTGATGGGCCTCCTTGGTCCTAGGGGCAGACCGTCGGACTCTACTAGTCGGCCCCGGACCGCCGAAACCCGACTGACGAACGGTAGGCCGCTGTCGAGGCGCGTCTCGCGGATCCCGAGCCGTAGGCGCCGGGTAGCCCGCGAACCGGTAGACAGAGCCGGTGGTCCTAAGCGAATAGACCGTCCGAATACCGACTGGGAAGGCAATTATCCTTGTAAATCCTTCTCGACATAACGAATTTTCAAGGATAACCTGGACGGCATGGAACTCGTAGGCCGGCCCACCGATGTAGATGCGCTGCGTAGAGCAGTCGCACGCGCCCCCGTGACGCTCGTGACCGGCCCGCGCCAGGCTGGGAAATCGACGCTAGCCCGGCAGGTCATAGCATCGTCGCCATCGGCCTTCTTTGACCTTGAGGACTACCGAGACCTGGGTCGCCTCGCCGAGCCCATGCTGGCCCTGCGGGACACCGGTGAGACGATCGTCATCGACGAGGCACAGCACAAACCGGACCTCTTCCCGACTCTGCGAGTACTGGTGGACGAGAACCGGCGTCCCGGCCGGTTCGTTATTCTCGGAAGTGCGTCCCCTGATCTGGTCGGACTCGGGTCGGAGTCGCTGGCCGGCCATGTCACTTTCGTGGAGTTGTCAGGCTTCCGGCTCGGGGACGTGGGCACCGACCGTCTCGACACCCTGTGGCTGAGAGGCGGGTTACCGGAGTCGTTCCTCGCTCCATCCGAGGCGGACTCCAACCACTGGCGTGATAACTACATCAGCACCTTCCTGGAACGCGATCTAGCAGGCCTCGGATTCGGTTTTCCCGCCACCACCATGCGGCGGTTCTGGACCATGCTGGCCCACTACCACGGACAGCGGTGGAACGGCACCGAGATCGCCCGATCGATCGACGTCTCGGAGTCCACCGTCCGGCGGTACATCGACGCTCTCACCGACGCCCTAGTGGTGCGACAGCTGCCACCGTGGTTCGCCAACATCAAGAAACGTCAGGTCAAGGCGCCCAAGGTCTACATACGCGATTCGGGCCTGCTGCACCGCCTTCTCGGGATCGGCGGCATGCTCGAACTCGAGCGCCATCCCAAGCTTGGCGCCGGCTGGGAAGGGATGGTGATCGAGCAGCTGCTCAACCGGTACCCGCGAGGGTATCCGAGCTACTGGGGGACCCATGGGGGCGCCGAGTTGGACCTCCGCCTAGAGGCTGAGGGGAAGGTCTTCGGATTCGAGATCAAACGCACGGAGATGCCCTCCACCTCCAAGTCGATGCACATCGCAGTCGCGGATCTGAACCTCGATCATCTGGTGGTGGTCCATGCCGGCCGGCATCGCTTCCCGCTCGCTGAGCGGATCACGGCCATCGGTGCAGCGGAGCTGCTGACCGCGGAGGACCCGCTCGGGGATCTCTGACGGGCAGAGCCTGGTTACCGAACGGTGACGGCCGCGTTCGTCCCGTTCAACCCTCGGTGTCGAGCGCGCAGACGTCGAAGGCCGCCATGGCATAGCCCAGAAGGGTGTAATAGCCGACCAGGATGCTGAGCTCGACCACCGCCTCGGCGCCCAGTTCGGACTCGACCCGGGCGAATGTCGAGGCGGAGAGGGACGACGAAGAACAGAGCTCTCCCACCATGGCCAGGATGGAGGCCTCTCTGGGCGCCAGGTCTCCGCCATCTCCGTCGAGGTAAGCGATCGCCGCCGGGCTGACCCCTTCCCGCCGCGCCAGGTCCAGATGGGTGTCCCAGACGTACCGGCAGCCGTGGGCCTGTCCGGTCGCCAGGATGGCCAACTCCCGGTCGGCGCCGTCCAGCCTCGATTCGAAGCGGACCACATGACCGAGCCGGGCAATGTGCTCCGCCTGCCCGGGTGCGTGCAGCAGCACCTGGAAAGGCCTGACCAACTCTCCCCTGCTCTCGACGATCCAGTCGAACAGCCGGGCCTGCTCCGGAGCGAGCCCATCTTTCCGATCGATCAGCTCTATCCGCGCCATCTTCCCTCCGCGCCCTAGGCCACGCTCTTGACGGACCGACCGTAGCGCCCCCGGCCGGCGGCCTCACCGCTGGTGACCGGCGGGTAGACTCGCCGCCGATGGAAGGACCGAACCACCGAGATGGTTGCTGAACCCGATCGCGTCCGCATCCTCCACGATGATGAAGGGGCTCCGGAGCTTCCCATCGTCGAGTACGGGGGCCGCGCCTGGGTGGTGGTCTGGCCGGGCCTGGGCGCCCATCTGCGGTCCATACACCACATGTCTCTCGAGCCGGGCGGGCGAACCGTCGAGATGGAGCACCCGATGGAGTCCGCCTACTACGCCATGTCCGGCAGCGTGACGGCGTCCGACAACTCCTTCGACCGGCGGCTCGACCTCCCGACCGGGGCGATGGCCCACATCGGACAGGACACGAGGTACGTGTTCGAGGCAGGTCCGGACGGCGCCGAACTGATCGGCGGTCCTTGCCCGGCCGACGAACGTCTCTACTCCCACCTCGAATACGAGCGGCGCCCCGATCCACCGCAGCCTGCGGGCGGGAGGCGGCTGGCGGCCCGCGGCGTCCGGATCTTCCACCGCGACCAGCCGACCGCCATGGTCCCGATGATCGCCAGGGACGCCCGCCTGATCGTCTGGGCAGGGGTCGGGGCCTACACCGCCAACATGAACTACGTGGACATGCAGGCCGGAGAGCGGAACAAGGACCATGTACATGTCGAGTCCGAGGACACCATCTACATCCTCGACGGCAAGGGCAGCATCGAGGACCTGACCAACGATCTCCGGCTGGAGTTCGAGGCCGGGGACGTGGTGCATGTGCCGGTCGGGATCTGGCATGCGGTGTCGGGAGACCGCGATGATCACATCGAGAGCGTGGGCGGTCCGTGTCCGGCCGATTGGAACATGCTTCGCATAGCCGGGCTCATGCCGGACGGGCCGCTCGGCCAGGAACAGGAGTAACACGATGGTCAACAAGGTTTCGATAGGTCTGGTCCAGATCGGGAGCGAGCCCCTGGCGGTCGAGGAGAACCGCGACCTCACGACACGGTGGACGGAGCGCGCCTTCAACATGGGGGCCGACATCGTGGTGCTGCCCGAGATGATCATCCACGGATACGCCTTCGACTGGCGGGCGCTGGCCGAGAGCGCCGAGCCGGTGGACGGACCGACCGTCAAGCAATGGACCTCCCTGGCTGCCGAGGCCAACGGGTACGTGGTGGGCGGGTTCTGCGAGCGGGACGGCGAATCGCTGTACAACACGGCGGTGGCGGTCGGCCCGGACGGGACCATCCTCCACTACCGCAAGACCCACCTGTTCGCCAACGAGAAGATCGCCTTCCACGACGGCAACCTCGGCTTCCCGGTGGCCCACACCCGGTTCGGGACGATCGGGCTGTGCGTCTGCTACGACCTCCGGTTCCTCGAGGTGGTGCGGCTGATGGCTCTGAAGGGCGCCGACCTGATCTGCGTCCCGACCGCCTGGTTGCCCGGCTACGACAAGGAACGCTGGGACGCGGAAGGAATGTGTCCCCAGGGCAAGGGCGCCGTCCTCCAGGCCAACCTCTCCCAGGTGTACATCGCCTGCGCCTCCCAAGCCGGACGTCATGGGGCGTTCGACTTTCTCGGCTCGTCGATCCTGGTCGACCCCTACGGCAAGCTGGCCGCCGGACCGTTACCCGGCTCGGAGGACGCCATCAGCGTCACGGAGGTCGATCTGGGCGCCGCCAAGCGGGCCCAGGTTCGGGGCGAGTTGATCGCTCCCCGGGCGGACCGCCGCACCGATCTCTACGGGATCTGGGAAAACGGTCTGCGTTACTAAGCCGGGGCGGAACGGCCCGCGTAACTGCTCTCTACCATCCATCCACATACCGACATCGGAGGTACCCGAAATGAAGATCGTCGATCTCTCTCACCCGATCAACATCCACACGCCGGGCTGGGTCGGGTATCCGGGGTCCAAGATCTACTACACCCAGACCCTGCAGACCAACCGGGTCGTGTCACAGAGGATCGAGTCTTCGCTGCATGTGGGAACCCACCTCGACGGGCCGATGCACATGGCCGATGGAGGCGGCGACATGGCCTCCCTCCCGCTCACCAAGCTGATCCACGAAGGGGTGATCGTCGACGTGTCCGACGAGGTGAGCGACTGGAGCATCATCACCCCCGAGATGATCACTTCCAAGGTCGAGGTCAAGAAGGGCGACATCCTGATCATCCACACCGGCTACCACCGCTACTACGAGGGGAAGCCCGAGCAGGACCTGACCCGCTACTTCTGCATGCATCCGGGCGGGACCCGTGAGTTGGCCGAATGGATGCTGGACATGGAACTGGCCTGGTGGGGAATCGACGCCGGCTCCGGCGACCACCCCATGAACACCACCATCCGCCACATGCGGCCCGACCTGACCCGCCGGTTCGAGCAGAAGGTGGGCATGCCGGTGAGGGACTACTTCGGGGAGTACACCTACACCCACCACCGGAGCGGACGGGAGATCACCGAGGACCTGTTCCCCCTCCACTACCTCGCTTTCCCGAAGGGCTGCATCCATGCCGAGAACGTGGGCGGCGACATCGAAAAGGTGCTCAACCAGCGATGCATCATCGGCGCCTTCCCCTGGAAGTTCGAGGGCGGCGAGTCCTGCCCGTGCCGCATCATGGCCTTCTTCGACGTCGGCGGCCTGACCGTGGAGGAGATGTTCCAGACCGCCTGATTCCCGGACCGGCCCGGTGAGAGCCTCACTGGACCGTACAGGTCTGCCTGGGGGACCGCCAGGCTGTGTCGCAGACAGACCACTAGCCACTGACGGAATGGGGTCGGACGGCGAGGCATTGCCACGAGTTGAAGAAGCTGCCGTGCACTATCCGGTACGGATGGACGGTGCCTGGGTGGCAAGAGTCACCAGCAAGGTCACAGCGCCTTGCCTACGCTCGAAACAGTGGCACCACCTCCGGGTAATATCGCCCGCCTAGTGGGTTCAGTGGTGGGGTTCGTGGCCTTAGATCTGGCGACGAACACCGACCGAAATGACCCGTCGCAGCAAGGGATCAATGCAGATCGCGGATGGGCCCCGCCATCCAGTTACGGCGGCTCTACGACAGAAGAGGCCACCAATGTCCGCGGTTCCGTGCCGGGACTGATAGGCACTTCATGGGGGTGTGGCTTTCAATACGGTGTTGGAAGGGCAATGTGCGGTACAGGCAATTCCGTGAGCTCTACCGAAGCGCTACAGTTCGGGTGAGAGCCAGAGAGAGACACGGCAACCATGTGGCCAACACCAAGAGATGCCGCCGACCAGTTCTACGATTCGAACCTCAAGAGCGCAGCAGGTCTCCTGGCATCGATCGCAAGGGATCGACGCTCACGTGGCTCCGGTAGACCGCCTGGTCAACCACAGGCTGAGTGGCGGGCCGTACTTGTCCTGGCATTGGCGGCGCTTGAGGCAGGGCTCGTGGATCTCGGTTTGGCCACACATCATCATAGGATAGTAAGCTTGAGGGGACCAGCGGGTGAGGCCGCGCTTCAAGAGGACATGACACGCGCCCGTGGGCGACTCTTGGACTCGCTACCGCTCTCGACTCCGAACGCCCAGAAGATAGAGAAGTTCCTGTTATCACAGTTCGGAGTTCTCCCGAGCCAAATCAAGGTTCCTCCATCCGCGCACTTCACGACCCTTAGAAAGAAGCTTGCGCTGGGTGGGGCTGGTTCCGGTATTCCAGGCAGACTTGAAGGGAAATGGGCAGAACTTGCCGTTCGTCTCGACTCGATTCAGTATCTTCGAAACGCAATTGCTCACGCTGATCCACGCAAACTAGAGACTATTCCACAGGCAGCATCCAACCTACCGGACGAAGTGGTCGCAACCATGTGGGCCCGCAAACGGGATAATTCTTGGTCCTTACAAATGCCACATGCTGTCACCGCTGTGAGGACGACTGTATCGGTGTTCAATACCGTAGCCTTCATGCTGTTCACAGTCACCGGCCTCTGGGAGTCAAACCAGTCGGTACTAAGGCCACCCGATAATGTAGTGCCGTTTGATCGGAACTAATGTGGCTCTTCGCGAATGGGTGGGGAGTAGGGGATCTTCCAGGGGGGTCGGAATCCGCCAGAAGTGAGGAGGGGTCCTCCATAATCGGCTGTTGAGAAAACACATCCGAGGCAGGAGGACCCCTGTGGAAGCTGATCCTACGCGCATGTGCGAGCTGCTGGTCGGCCTTGGGGAGGTTGATCTGGTCGGGATCGGCGACGGAGGCGGGGACGAACCGTTGGAGGTAGTGATCCGCTCCCGGCGACCCCGCCCGACCTGTGATGACTGTGGCAGCCGGTTGTGGTCGAAGGGGTATCGGACGGTGGTGTTGGTGGACCTGCCGGCGTTCGGGCGGCCTGTTCGGTTGCGGTGGCGGAAACGGCGCTGGGCGTGCCCGAATCCTGGGTGCGCGGTTGGGTCGTTCGTGGAACAGGATCCGGGGATTGGTCCGGAGCGGGCATTGTTGACATCGAGGGCGGCTCGGTGGGTGACCGTCCAGGTCGGGAAGCTGGGTCGCCCGGTCGATGAGGTCGCTACAGAACTGGGTTGTGGATGGCATACGGTGAACAACGAGGTTGCCCGTTGGGGCGAAGCCCTGTTGGAGGCCGACACCTCTCGGGTCGGCCAAGTTGAGGCTGTGGGGGTGGACGAGACCCTGTTCTGGCGTCAGGGCCGCTGGCGGACCAAGGTGTGGTGCACCTCTGTGGTCGATGTCGGAGGCCGCCAGCTGATCGACATCGTGGCTGGTAGGACAGCTGAAAGCGCCGCCCGGTGGTTCCGGTCACAACCGGTGGAGTGGCGAGACGGGATCCGCTGGGCCGTGCTGGACATGTCCGGCCCGTATCGGACCGCGTATGACAGGGTGCTGCCCAACGCCGCGCAGGTCGCAGACCCGTTCCATGTGATACGGCTCGCTAACCAGCGACTCGACGAAGTACGCCGCCGAGTTCAGAACGAAACCCTCGGGCACCGAGGCCGAAAACACGACCCCCTGTATCGGATACGGCGGCTACTCACCTCCGCCTCGGAACGGATCAGCGACCGGGGCCGCATCCGGCTGCGGGGTCTCTTGGACGCCGGCGACCCCCACGGAGAAGTCCGCACAGCCTGGCACGCCAAAGAGACCGTACGGGGCATCTACCAAATCGACAGCATCCCAACCGCCCTCCGATACACCCTCCAACTCGCCGACGACCTCCAACACGAATCCTGCCCACCCGAGATCAACAAACTGGGCCGAACCATCGCCCGCTGGACCCCCCAGATCGCCAACTGGCACATATCCAAAGTGACCAACGGACCCACCGAAGCCCTCAACAACCTCATCAAACGCATCAAGCGAACAGCCTTCGGGTTCCGCAACTTCGCGAACTACCGAATCAGAGCACTCCTCTACGCCGGGAAACCCAACTGGAACCTACTCACCACCATCACTCCCCACTGAAACGCGATGAGCCACTAATGTCTTAGCGGTTACGTCTACTGAGTGTGTGTACAACGACTTAGTGGGTGGGTTTAGCGACGCTGTGGCAACCGACCGGTCCACCAATCGACCAAGTCGTCCGAGTCGTCTACGCCGTAGGCGACACACATCGCATGCGCCAGACGCCGCAGGTGGACGGATCGCTCACCGACTGATCTCGATACATACGCATCCTGAGCATGCGATGCGGCAACGTCCCACCATTCCGACTTCGGCGGCAGAGGCAAATCCTCAATCTGCCGGGCGCTGAGCTTCATTGCAGATGTTGAAAGAGACGCGCCTAAGTGGCGCGCAGCAGCCCATGCCGTCAGTGGTGGCGCTGTCAGAAGTGCGGCCGCGTGCCAGAGCGAGATCGAGTCTGGTACGACGGTGATCACCGGGACCGATGGCAGAAAGACACCTTCCTCATCGGGCAGAACCTCCAACACCTTCGTCTGTGTCGCCACTAGCAGTTTGGGGACAAGCCTGCGGTCGGCCCACTCACCAAGATCGCTGTTTGTTCGCAACCGATCGATGTCTACCGCGGGCGCGCGCCAGCGACGTTTCGCGAAGCGTGTGGATGTCTCGCCCCAACGATTGTGCAGCGGGTCAATCAGGCCGACGGTGATGAGCGGCGCCAAGCCGGACATCCCAGTACCGACCTCGCCTACGGTTTCAGTTTCCCCCACCTCGGTGACGAAGGGGATCAGACCATAGTATTGGTCCCGGAAATCGGCCGCTGCCCCCAGCACATCGCCTAGCCGGGCCTTCGTCGCGAGGCGGACCTGTGGCACTCCGAAACCTTCTGCGATCAATGGTCCCCAAGTCGGCATCTGAGCAACTTCGGCCATCGACATCATCAGATCTGGCATTGCCTCGAAGGCGCCGCCGTAGGCACGTCGGATCGCAACACTGTGGCTAGGCCCTCGGCGGACAACGACAGCACACGTCAGTACCTCTGCAGAGAACACTTTCTCACCCGCTACCCATAAGAACTCGAGCGTGGAGGACGACGAGATCTCCCGGCGCAAAGCCGAGGCGCCGTCGGCCGCGAGAAAGCTCTCGGGTTGCACCAGCCCGACGCGACCCCCGACTGGACGGGTCGCCTCACAGGACAGCGCTAAGAACAGGTAAGCCGTATCGGTGTAAGCAGAGGTCAATTCCTTGTAACGGTTAGCTTGGAGATTCGCTGCATGTCTCTGCGTAACCGTTGTGTCACGGAGTTGGTTCAAGAAGGGGGGGTTCCCTATGACAGTGTCGAACCCGGTCGCGTCCAACACATCAGGAAAGGAAAGGTGCAGGTGGATGAAGCGATACTCTTCGGACAGTTCGCGAATCCTGGCTCGGACATCTTCGCCTACGTCGAGTCCTCCTCCTAATGCGCGAACCGTTGCGTCGGTGATTGCCGGCTCTCCGGGATCCTTGGATATCACGAAGGCCGAACACCATGCGTCGGCGGCTAGTTTGGAACGGATGAAGGCGGATGAACTATGCAGCTCGCTGAAGCGGCCCTCCTTTGCAGCTACATCCTCCGCTGTGTTCTCTGTACCGGTGTTGATGACGGCCAGATGTTGGGCGAAAGCTGACGCATCGTCAAAGGGTGACCACTCCAGCGCTAGCTGGCCCTGTGTCCGCTGCTTTCGCTCGGCCCGGTTCGTTTTGCGCAGATGGGATGCCCACTTCTTGTTGTCGCCGACCAGCGCCTTGAACGCCTCGCTCGGGACGCCTTTCTCCAACAGTTCCGGAGTGGCTCCCAACAGGCTATTGCCACAGACGATGTGGTGGTCGAGAAAGCCGAGTGGTCGACGGTTGTCGTTGGCCTCTAGCCAGAGGCTCAGCTTGCACAACTCTACGGCCATCGGGTTGATGTCGATGCCGTAGAGACATCGACCCACCACGTCGCGTACCGCGAGGCGCAGGTCATCTGGGGTAGGTTCGATACCGCCGACGCGCACCGTGGCCAGCCTCCCAGCGATGCGGTGGGCGGCGGAGATCAGGAAGTGGCCCGAGCCACAGGCTGGGTCGAGCACTCTCAGATCGAGCAGGGCTCGCTCGGGATAGTCAGACCTCTCTGCTTTGTCGAGGATAGGATCGAGAGCCTCGTCGAGCAGACGGGATATGAGCGACTCGGGCGTGTAGTAACTGCCGGTGGCCTTACGCTCGGAACCGGCAGCGCCCACCAAATTGAAGGTGCGGGCGTCCACGTCCACCATAGGGTTGAGTTCGAGCAGCGATTCGTAGACCGATCCGATTTCTCTTGTCCCCAGGTTGCGATAGTCCACCGCCCGGTAGGCTTTGGCTTCGACGTCTCGGACGCGGCTAAGCCTCCGAATCGCTGCGAGCAGGTGGCGGTTGTCGATCGATGCTATGGCTAGGTCGCCGATAGAGTACGGTGACCATAGGAAGCTGCCGCGCGGTACGAGCCCGAGGGCGGGAATGCCTGGGTGGTTGGAGTCGAGGGCCGTCATGGTGACCCACAACGACTGCCATAGATCATCGTGGGGGGTTCCCCGCCGACTCGCGGCCAGTTTCCGAAGCCGCTCGACCGAATAGAACTGCCGGTAGCGGACCCGGGCAGTCTCACCAGCCTTTGGATCCAGCAGCAGATCGCGGCCCTCCGCCACCAGGAGGAAGATCAGCCGATAAACGAGGCGGAGCAGTTGGAGAAGATAGTCACGGTGCGCTAGGTCGCCGCTGCGAAGCCGCACCCGCAGGCTGCTGTTGTTGCGATGGGATAGGAATCCCTCCCCGAGAGCGATGATGGCCTTCTCCACGCCCTCTCGAAGCCGATCCAAAGCGCGCGTTCCGGCGGCCGCCGCCTCAGTGCTCCACTGTTCCAAGACGCACTTCTCCGGGGGATCGCCCTCGAAACGAGTCCGGTGGCAGATGAGCCAGAGCAGGACGAAGTCGCTGTAGGCCTCCCCGTCGAAGATACCTTGCAGATCGAATTCGCAGTAGGCGGCGCGGGTAAGTGAGGCGTTGTCGCGAAGCAGGCGCAGCACGAGGCCGTTCGACACGATACCCCATAGATGGCCATCCGAGCGGTTGAGGAACTCCTGTACGAGGCTATGAGGTGAAGCCTTTGCAGCGCCCTGGACCCCCGACGTGCGACGATCCACAGGAACGCGACATCCGAGCAGGTGAACCGGCACGCTGGTGTCCCACTGATGGCTCACCGGATAGTCCTTGCCTCCCACAGCCAGGCTGTGGACCAACGGGAGATCAAAGAAGCCGAGTTCGTCGAAGAGGGGCCGCAGCCACCGGGCGCGGGTCAGCGAGGTGGCGGTCAGGTCGGCGTCGGTGAGCCGAGACTCGGCGTGACGAAAGGATCCCCATACGCCCACCAGCCGGTTCCAGGAGCGGGTCACCGCGTCCCGAACCCGCTCGCCGGGGACCAGGCCGTATGCGGTCGGGTCTAGACCGGTCAGGGTCGGATCTGTTGAGTCAATCCGATCGAGCAGGTCGCGGGGCAGCAGGGCACCCACTGACGTGACATTGGCCATGGCCGTCAGACCACCGTCGGGAGGAACACGTAGATGCCGAGGATGTCGGTGGGATGCTGGGCGCTAACTAGGACCCGTCCGGAACCCCGGCCCGTCCCGCGGGCGACCGCACCGATCCGGCGGCGATCAGCGGCGCGGACACGGGCGTGGCTATCGGCAAGGGCGTCGGCCCGCCGGTTGGCCTCTGAGCGGACATGCCCACGCCAGTGGCCCTCAGCAGACAGCACCTCGCCTATGAAATCGCGAGCGGCACCCGGCCAAACGTTCCCGGACGGAGTGGCAGACAGCAGGTCTTCCGCCTCGTCCGACGACAGCCATCTCGGGGACCGCGGACTTCCCTCGAAGGCGAGCAGCAAGGCCTCCTCCGCCAGCATGTGGTGGGGTCTTTGACGGCTCGTCGTGGCGATGGTCATTCGGGACCGGCAGAGCAGCAGCGTGGTACGCAGAGCGACGTGGTCGGTCCGCATCACCCCGCATCGGGCCGCTAGCGCGTCGGGAGAGAGCACGGGGTCAAGGGCGGTGTCGAGCACATGTCCGGCGAGACCGCTCACCGATGGGTGCGTGCGGGACCAGACGACAGTGGTGTCGGAGCCCGGCGGCTCGAATCGGGCCTTCACAGAGTCTCGTTCCACCACCAACGCGTCACGGACTGGGGCGGACACATCTCGCAAATCGAAGATGGTCGCTGTCTCCTGACCGGGTGTGACCGTCTCGGCCTGGACCACGGCGCCGTGGGCACAGAGTACGTCCTTCATGAATCGCTCAGTATCGGCCCCGGATCCGATAGCTTCCTGCATGGCGTCGAGTTCGGCTGCGACGCCGTCCGGGTCGATCCTGAGCTGGGCGAACAGAGACCTGCGACGGACCTCGGCCTCGCGGACTCGGTCCCATTCAAGGTCTAGGGCCGACGTGTGGGGACGCAGGGCTTCGTCCATCCAGTCGAATCGGCGCTGGTTGGGCATACCATCGCCCATCAGGACGTTTTCGGCCAGCGCCTCTATGACTTCGTTGGTGGCGCCAGGCACCGGAATTGACACCCCGAGGGCCTTCCGGATGGCCTTGTGCTTGTGCAAGAGCACCTTGAGGACGGTCTCGTCGATGTGGTTGTCCTCGCCCCAGTAGGTCACCACCCGCACCTCGGGGGCGGGCTGGCCGAAGCGATCGACCCGGCCTTCGCGTTGCTCAAGACGGGTGGGGTTCCAGGGCAGGTCGTAGTGGACGACGGCGGAGCAGTAGTCCTGCAGGTTGATACCCTCACTCAGGCAGTCGGTGGATACCAGCACCGGGTAGTCGTGTTCTCGCAGGTCGGAAACTCGGCTCTGGCGTTCGGATGGTGGCAACCGACCGGTAACCACCTGCACGCTCGCCTTGGGATTGCGGTTGAGACGCTTACGCAGTTCATCGCCGACGTATTCGGCGGTTTCTATGAAGCGGCAGAACACCACTGGTCGAAAACCGTCGAGTAGGAGCTTCCTGACGATCTTGACGAGTCGTACCAGCTTGAGATCGGACTCACCGGCCAGGATGTCGGCCCTCTCGGCGAACTCACGAAGGCGGCGAGGTACGGTGTCGCCCGGCGTGCTGCCCGGAACGACATCGACGACCTCCTCCCCCTCGTCGAGGTCGAGCAGGGTGCGTCTGCCTAGTTCGTCGATCTCCTCGAGGGTCTCGGCCTCCGCGGTAAGTGCCCTCGTCCGCATCGTGGCGGCAGCCGCAGCCGGACTGGAAGCCAGCGCCCGCAGCAAGCTCAGCGCCGACCACCACCTGATCCTCTGTTCACGCCGGTCGCCAGCCGGAGCGCGGACCGAGCGCCTGGCGTACGCAAGCACGTCCTCGAACAAGCTCGAATAGTCGGTGGAGAGTGTGTAGGTGAACTCGGCGTCGGCCCGCTGCGGGAAGGAGGTGTCGGCTTCGAGATAGTGGGCGATGTCGGACCGCCGCCGCTGCACGAGATGACGGGCCAGGCGCGTGCGGTGATGGCGGTTGGGGTCCCCTCCCAGATTGTCGGGCAGATACTTGAAGTCTTCGTCGAGCAGCCCCAGAAGAGACCGGAACGACTCGTCCTTGCCCGAATGGGGGGTAGCCGTGACCAGGATCAGATGACGGTCGGGGTCCTTGGCGAGGTCGGAGACCAGCGAGTGTCGCTGGTGGCGGGTCCGGCGCCCGTGATCGGAAGACGCGCAGGTATGGGCTTCGTCAACGATAACGAGCTCGGGACAGGCGCGAATGAAGTCGTCACGGCGTCTGTCCGACTTGATGAAGTCGAGCGACACCACGAAGTGGTCGTACACGTCGAACAACGACTGGCCTACCGCCAGGTTGCGTTCGAGGCGCGCCGCTGTGGACGACAGAACCAACTCGGCTTCGATGTGGAACTTGGACTCCAGCTCGAACTGCCACTGCTCGGCCAGATGAGGCGGGCAGAGGACCGCCAGCTTGCGGGCTTCACCACATTCGAGGAGCTCCCGGGCGATGAGCGCCGCCTCGATGGTCTTGCCGACCCCCACATCGTCGGCGATAAGCAAGCGGACCGGGTCGAGGCGAAGCGCCATCAAGAGGGGAATCAACTGGTAGGGCCGAGGTTGGACGGCGATACGTCCGATCGAGCGGAAGGGGCCGGCGCTGGACCGGAACCCGAGGCGCAGGGCATCACGCAGGAGCCGGGCCGAAACGGCATCCCCCAGATGCGTCGACGGGTCGGGGAGGGCAAACCCGGCCTGCTCCACGTTCTCCAGGCTGGTCAGTATTCCGGTTATCTCTTCATCGGTACCGCCCAGCGGGCGCACCATGACCAGTTCGTCGTCGGATTCAGGCAGCACGACCCAATCACGCCCCCGCGCCCGGACCAGAGATCCGGCTGCCAAGCTCACGACACGGACTCCCGTGTGTGTCCTGCTCCAAAGACCGAGGGGTGCTCGCAAATGATCTGGTCCCAGTCATCGCGGTAACCGAAGCGGATGACCAGGTAACCGAGATCGCGCATGGCCGCGGCCGACTCCCGATCACGGGCTCGACGCTCGGGATAGTCGTGATGCGGGCCGTCGACATATACGACGACGCACGCCTCGTCGTATATGAAGTCCGGGCGGGTCCGCGCCGACTCGAAGTAGACCTGATCGCGGTCCGGCTGCCGGTAGCCACCGGCTTCGAGATGGGCGAGAAACTCGGCTTCTAGAGAGGATTCAGGCTGTAGCTCCTCTCTGCCGGTTCGAGCCAGGCGTGCGGTCAACAGCCCCCAGAGAGTCTCCTTGACCGCCTTGCGGTCAAGCAAGCCGTGGTCTAGCTGGTTGCGGTACGTGAGCAGGCAGCCGTAGCAGGCAGCCTCGCATGGTTCGACTCCCAGATCCGGCACCTCTTCGCCGCTATCGGGATCGAAGTGACAGCGGGACAGGGCCTGGCGGGCCACCCGGCGCCACGCGTCGTGTTCATCCATCAGCCGCCTCAACACTCCGGCACCGCCCTCGGCCGACTCGTAGAAGAGGAGTAGCCGACGATCGTCACGGGAGGGCAGGGGCTCCACGGCCAACTCATCCGATTCCAGCTGGAATTCAACTTCGATAGCCGCTTTGAGCGCCGCTCCGAGGGAGGCCATCTCCTCCGTTTCCATGTGCCCGGACGGCTCGATCAGCAGGGCGTTACGGCTGTCGGTTACGAATGGGATCACCCGCCGGGTCCGATTCGACATGGGATCGTCGTCTTCCTGGTCCTGAGACTTTCCCCAGTAGCCGCGCTCAATATCGAGGATGAAGCCCCGCTGCTCCTGGTCCTGGCGACGCCGCCAGCCCAGGTTCACCCGCCAGATAGTGGCCGTATCGCCGTAGGTGAGCCGCAGCACCGGACTGGCGCCAGCATCGGAAACGCTCAGTACTTCGGTCTCCTCCACCGAGGGGCGGCCGTTGCGATCGGCGAATCGCACGCCGGAGATCACCTCGTATCCGACCCGTCGCCGCTCCTCCTCATCCGACGTAATTCGGTCGCGGCGTACGGTCGATACATTCTGCATCTGCAGCAGGTTCGACCACTCCCAACCGAGCGGAACCCGGCAGTACTCGCAGACGTCAGGCCCCGGTGGGGTGTGGATGCGGTGCATATAGCCGCAACTCTCGCAGCGCTTGGCCCGGGCCGTGATGAAGCTGTCATCGTCCACCTCCGGGGATACCGGAGCGTCGGGATCGGGGGTGAGAATCACCCGGTTGATCCGGTAACGGGCGCCCTCGTGGTAGATGAAGGTCTGGGGACCGAACTCGCTGATGGCCAGGAAACGGGGTCGCTGCAGGAACTCGGGCTGGTCGTAGCGGCCTCGTCGGCCCGGGATGAATGCTGAGAGAGGAAGACGGGGGAAGGAGTATCCGGGCAGGAAGCCCTCAGCGGCGAAGTACCGGTAGGGGTAGAAGTCGGTATGGCTGCCCAGGTCCGAACTGGCGCGGAGAATGTCCAGTTGGTGCTCGGCCTCCCGGCGGAGGCGCTGGGCCTGCCGACGATCATGCGGCGACCGGTGGTTTGATAGCGCAATCCGGTTCTGTTCCCTCTGCTGCGTGACCGCGGCGGCATAGAGCGACTTCCATCGTCTCAGGGCTTCCTCGAAGCGGCGCGGAACAGCCCTTAATACATTGCGCAGCCAGCCCTCCGACCACCAAGTCGCCGTTTCGAGATCGGGTACGAGATCGCTCAACAGCGCCCTGGCCCTCGCATCTGCTTGCGCCCTTGCACTGGCATCCTGGAGGTGATCCCGTACACTCGGCAGCAGGTCCGGATTGGTAACGCCATCAGCTAGGTCGAGAACCTCGCCCATTGAGCGCCCGAGGTTCAGCCCGCTGACTGCCAGCCATACCGCGTGGACGTGCGCCCGGATCAGGTCCTTATTGGCTAGTTCTATCCGCGGCGCTTCCACCTGACCGGCGATCATCCGATCCGGTCGGCGGAAGAAATACTGGTCGTGGCTGCTCCCGGCGGAGCAGTAGGTGAACACCAGAGCCGGCTGGCCACTTCTGCCCGCGCGTCCCGATCGCTGAGCGTAGTTGGCCGGAGTAGGCGGGACGTTGCGCATGTTGACAACGTTCAACTCGGAGATGTCGACACCCAATTCCATGGTGGGCGAGCAGTAGAGAACCGCCAACTCGGCTCTCCGGAACCGCTCTTCGCGGTCGACCCGCTCCTCGTAGGTGACCTGAGCAGTATGCTCCCGGGCCTCGATTCCGACCAGGCTGGCGCCTGCAGAGCGATAGAGGTCTACGAAGTATCTGTTGGTCGGCATCTCGTCCGGCGGATTCGGCATGCGAATCCGGTCGTGGTAAGGACGGGTGCCGTCGCCCGCCTTCCAGACCAGGGCGGCAGCGGGGACCTGCCAGCGGGCATTGCCGTCCCGATCTTCACCAACCTGAGTAACCAGGCCGTAACGTCGCAGACCGTCGAACAACTGCTCGATGATGGTGGTGGTGTCGTCGAGGGTCAGACGGGTGGCGGACATCCCTCCCAGTCCGTCAGGGCGGCGGATGAACTGACCGAAGCCCCCTCTCGCCGACACATACCTCCATGAACGCTGGTCTCTCGGACTACGAGGGCGCGCAAGCACCTCGGTGGCATACTCGGGACGCCGCTCATCGGCGAGCGACCAGGGACCAATCAAGCGCTGGTCGGCGCGGAGGATCAGGCGCTCCTGGCTCCGCTGGTTCAGCACATCGACCCTCAACGCCAACTCGCGGCGCATCCAGTCGAGCAGCACTTTCAGCACGGTCCCGCGTTGCTCGGGCTCGGAACTGGAGAGGACCGGGTGGGAGTCGGACCAGAATGCCTGATCCATCGCCAGGTCGAGAAGAGAGTCGTATTCGATGGTCAGTAGTCCGGCCTGCTCCAGATTGGGCTGCGTGAGGCGCCAACCGCGCTTCAGATCGCGGTATATGCGATAGGCAAGGACGTCGCGGAAGACCCGGTCGGTGTCACGGCGGGCTTGACCGCGGAGGTCTGGATCCAGGGCATAACTCTCGAACGGTAGATCCAGGGCTTCGAACACTCTCTGGGGCACCTGGTCGTGGGTCAGCCCGGCGGAGCCGGCATCCTGGAGCGCTCGCCTGAGCGATGACCTGAGCAGCGTGATCTGGACGAAGTCGTTGAAGTGGCCGGACTGGAGCGAGGCGTCCTGGCGATTGTCGGTGAAGGAGAGCAGCTTGCGGGCGTGGTCCGGCAACCGGCCGTCCTCCCTCAGGTACCGGACGGTGGCGAGCGACATGATGGTCGTGGCTGTGGAACGGCCTTCGGAACCCAGCGTGGTGAGACGTGTGAAGTCACGGCCAAGGCGGCCTTCGTAGGAAACTCCGCAGTTCAGGCAGAATCTGAACGGCGCCGGCGTCCACCACCCGGTGACCATCCCCTGCCCAGGACCATGTTCGTCCGAGGCCACCGCACCATCCGGCTGAACGTGGACCTTCCGCGGTACGGCAGCCTTCCGGTTGGAACGTATACGGCGGATGCGGCGGTCGGGCTCGAACCAGCTTTCGGGCAGTCGCCGATACACCTCCTCTTCGTCAGGCCAGGGCCGTTTGTCGCTGAGGTATAGGAAGCCGGGACGCTGCTCGTCGTCCAGCGTGTCCCCAAGGTCCCGCGGCCGCAGCCGAATGCCGGTGGCCAGCCCTCCGTGGACCACGTAGTAGTCCTGTCCGCAGGCCCGGCAGAATGCCAGTGGCAGCAGCGCCCGGGCTCGATCACCGGGAACGAAACGCTGGCCGATCAGCGTCACGTAACGGTCAGCGGGCGATTCGGGCGAGGCGTATACCGTATCCCCCCTGCTCACAAACTGGTGCAGTCGGAAGGCGACAGTGGGCCGCCCAGTCGATGGGTCCTCGATGCCGTTGCCGGCCAGAAGGTAGGAACGGATCGCCCGGCGGCACCGCCCCTCGGTAAGGCCGGTAACGTCCGCCAACTGCTCGGCGGCGCTGCCGGGTCCTTCGATCGCGCGAGGTTCGGCCCGGACGAGGCGGCCCTCGACACTTCGCAGCCCAAACGTGGTCTCGTTCCAACTCGCCAGCGGGTCAGCCACGAAGTCGGCATAGGTCTCCGGCGGATGTGACATGTCAACAGTTGCGGCGAGATCGGCCCTGCATGCCGGCGACTCGATATCAAAGGCCGGAGTGACTCTACGCAGGGTCTCGCCGATCACGTCTCGGGGTGCTACTTCAGCGCCGAACAAGCGGGAACTCACCTCGGCCAGCTTGCGCTGCCGATCCTCGTAGCCGCCCTCGGTCGACAGGGTGGCCGACGTCCCCATGCAGCGGAGCTGCTGGGAACCGGAGGCCTCCCGCAGCCGCCGGACTAGCATCGCCACATCCGCACCCTGCCGGCCCCGGTATGTGTGCATCTCATCGAGTACCAGGTAACGCAGGTCCCCGAGACTCCGCACAAGACGTCGGTCGGTGTAGCGGGTGAGGATCAGTTCCAGCATTACGTAATTGGTAAGCAAGATGTCGGGTGGCCGCCGTTGGATCTCGTCGCGGACCTCCCGAGTGTCCTGGCCTGTGTAGCGCCCGAACGTCACCGGGCGGTCAGACCAGGGTCCATGATCGAGGAACTTGGAGAGTTCCTCCATTTGGCTGTTGGCAAGCGCGTTCATCGGATAAACGACGATCGCCTTCACCCCTTTACCCGACCCGGAGCGGAGGACATGATCGACTATCGGGATTATGTAGGCCAGACTCTTGCCTGACCCTGTTCCGGTGGTGAGCACGCAGTTGCGATCGTCGGCGGCCACCCTGATCGCTTCCGACTGGTGGCGGTAGAGAGGGAGGGGCTTGCCGATCGGATCGGAGTATGTCTTTCCCAGGCGAAAGATGTCCGAGGTGCGAGGGTCCAGGACACCCACACCGATGAGGTCTTCGATGCTGCCACCGGGCTCGAAGGCGGGGTTCAGGCCTATCAGGGGATGGGGCCATAGCTTCCCGGCGTCGAGGGCCTCATCCACACGGCTACGAATCCGGTCATCACGGATGCGCATGAAGCTGGTGGCGTAATCGCGGTAGGCGCCGGTCAGCATCTCGCGAAGTTCGAATACGTCCATGGGACGGTGCTACTCCGGCGTCGTCATGATTCGGAAGACCGCTGCTCGAAACGGTCAACAACAGGCTTGATCGCCTTACTGGGGGATCCGTTATGGAGCAGCACCAATAGATCACGAGCTCTGGTCATCGCCACAAAGAGGGCCGATAACTCCAGATCGTGGTGCTCAGCTGCTTCTTCGGGGCTGATTCCGCGCTTGGCCCGTTGGGGAAAGATCCCCAGATTCAGATAAGGAAGGAACACGGCCTTGAACTCCAAGCCCTTACCTCTGTGGTAGGTGCCCAACTTGACTAGGTCGTTCGGGCGCCCGTCATAGCGGTCGAGTGATTGCACACCGATGCCGCATCCCTTCAGCAACCGCTCCGCCACCTTGGCCTGGCGATTCCAGGGCACGAGAACGGCTGTGTCTCCGGGCTTGATCGGATCGTCCATGGCGGCCATCTTGCGAATCCACCGGGCGATCTCGTGGATCTGGTCGTCAGCGTCCCGCGCCTGGACGAGAAGCGGACACGGACCATCCCTGACCGTCTCCGCGAGCTGATCGCTCCGCCTGTAGTCCTCGTCTAGATCTTCCACCTCCGCCGCACCGGCCACCGCTAACGCGGCATCGATGATGCGCGTCGTGTTGCGGTAGTTGACATCCAGGACGGTGGTACGGCCCCGGACCTCGGCTCCCGCCTGGCGGAGGGTGTAGCCACCCGGATAGATCCTTTGGGCGCCGTCACCGAGGACGAGCAGCCCGTTTGGCCGATCACGGTCGTGGTCCGGAGCATTGACCAGCGCCCGTAGGAGCTGCAGGCCGGCCAGGGTGAGGTCCTGTGCCTCGTCCACGATTACAGCCGAGTAGAGGGGCTCGGACAGGCCGCGCGCGTATTCCAGCGCCGCCAAGACATGGTCCGGGAAGTCCATGACCCCGCGATCTGCCATGTTCCGATCCCAGGCCTCCCGGAGTTCCCAGACCTGTTTGCGTTGGTTTCGTCCGAGAGCTACTCGCCGGCCCGTCCGTTCCAGTGCTCGGTATTCGACCAGCGACTCCAGTGCCCGGCCCTGGATGACCGCGTTTACCTCTTCGGTCAGGTAGCGCTTGCTTAATGCCCTTCTGTCGAGGGGGGACCCGGGCGTGACGATCTCGGCGTAGGCAGCGTCGAAGGCGTCGTTGACCGCCCTAGTGTCAAAACGACGACACTTGCCCGATTTGTAACACAATCGAGTGGCAAGCTTGTTGACGTTGGCGAACTCCACCTCTCCGGACAGGGCACCGGGCATCCGTAGGTAAAGCGATTCCAGCACCGGCGGCAGGGACCTGATGTACGTGGTGAAGAGAACGGGCGGGACTTCCTCCGATGTACCGGCGAGTTGGGCTTGCTGCTCCTCCCGTCGGGCCTTATTCCTCCTGGCCAGCCATACCGCACGATGGAGGCCTACCACTGTCTTGCCGGTGCCGGCCGGGCCGCGTACCCGTCCCGGCCCCATGTAGTTGCGGCGCACAGCGTTCCTCTGATCCGGGTGAAGGAAGATCATCCAGTCCTCGATAGGACGACCCATGATCTCGACCATGTACTCCGGCTCGGTCCGGGTGAACCAGGACGCCATCGTGTCCTCCTGGAGGTGGCGCTCGACCTCAAGATCCTCTTCGGTTACAGGCGGCGATTCTGCTTCGGCCAGCACAGGCTCGTCCGCGTGGTCTCGCTCGTCATCGACAGGATGGCCAGTGATTATCAGGTTGAATGCGGTCTCGAAGTTACGAGGACCGAGGTCGTCCTCCAGGGCGAGGAATTCTTCGTCAGTATCGATCCGGCGCAGGTTGAGAACCGCCGGCTCCGGGAGGCCACAGGATTCGAGTTCAGCATCCGACCATGCCATGAACAGCTTCCCGACCGTCTCACGGCGGTGTGTGTAGGGCTGGTACGTTCCCGTCTCGGGTACCTGCTCGTAGGTGTTGTAGGCATGCTCTGCCGGGTCATAGTCGACAGACATGCGCTTGGCGCGGTCGTAGACCTTGTGGGTGCCATAGAGCAGAAGCAGAATCGTCCTGTTGAACAGCAACCAAACCAGGCGCCGGTCGCTACGCCTTCCACCGACATCGGAGCCGAACAACTTTTTTCCGTTTCTCGCTTCACCCACACCATGGGTGTTGAGCTTCGGATTCTGGAAAGGCTTGCGGCGCAGCTCCGACAGCGTGTCCACCAGCGCGGCCTTGTACTGGTCATCACGGCGTAACGCGTCCACACAGTCCCAATACGACTGTGCCTGCACGATCTCGTAGTGCACCGTCCGACCTCCTCCAGTCGCGCCCAGGAAGGGACCAGCCGCCAGGGTAGTTGAGCGCCACCACGGTTCCGAACGGACCTGCAAATCTCTTCAGGGCACCAACACTCTGTCATGCCCATCAGGACACTATCTCTTCACAGCAAGCCTCAGCACCCCTGGCGCGTACCGGAACCGATCTACACGTTTGGTGGCGGAGTCCAGGACGGATCCTGCGGCGGGAACGGGTCAGGCTCGTAAGGCCCCCACCCCGTGGCGCTCTACCCTCAAGCCCTAGGGAGTGACCGGGCTGCGCTTGGTCGGTACCGTCTACCTGCGTGTCCGCATGGGAGGTAGACGGTATGAAGCTCCCCGTGGTCTCCCGTCCGACCAAGCCTTCGACGTCGGCGGCGTGACCGTGGAGGAAATGTTCCAGGCCGTGTGAGCGGAGTTCTCCCTCTAAGTCGCGTCACCGGTGCGGGCATCGCCGCGCCGGATGAGGTAGGCGAGGCCGATCACCGGAACCACTGTGAACGTCAGCGGCAACGACCAGTCGCCCCGTATGGTCCCCTGACCTATCAGGATGGCCACCAGGATGTCACCGACGATGCTCACCGACAGGAGCGCCAGGGTGACGCGCCAGATGAGCAGGCTGGGCCGCTCGGAGGACACCACAAGATAGAGGAGCAGGAGGGCAGCCAGCGGGTGTACCGCCCCCGCGAGGAGGCGTTCAGGTGCAGAGCCCCCGTCGGCGAAGTTGGCCGCCAGAGCGGTCAGGGCCGACCATCCAAGATGCAGCGATGCCAGGACAGCCATCACCACCTTCGTTCCTCTCACACCGGTCCTTTCTCGATCCTGAAAACGCCTCAAGGCCTCGGGAACCATCCCGGTGACCTACAGAGCGCCACCATAACGGTAACGGGAACAGCCCCACCCGGTAGTAGCCGCCCGTAATAGTCGTATGACCTGACTGTATGGATCCCCGACGGTATACGGACACCACCTACGGCAAGGGCCAGGCAGAAGACGCCGGCGATCCACCGACCAGGAGCCTCCAGGCGCTGCGGCCTGCTCGCCGGCCTAACTCCGTGTCCCCGTCTTTGATAGCGCCCGACTAGGGCGCGAGCAGCCGGCGCGGGTTCTCGACCAGGATGCAGTCCAGCGTGGTGTCGTCGAGTCCGGCGTGGGCTAGCGCGGGCACGATGTTTCGCAGGACGTGTGCGTATCCGTAGCCCCCGTACCGGGTGAGTTGGGTCTTGTAGCAGGTGTCCTGGGACACCAGGATCTGGTCGCGGTAACCGAGGTCCAGCAGCTTGAGCAGGCCTTCGTGGCGCTGGGAGTCGTGGCTGTTGTAGCTGTAGTCGATGGAGTCGTAGTAGTTCTCCAGTCCGAAGTTGTCGAACGAGATGAACACGCCCAGGTCCGCCACGCTTCTCTGGTAGTCGAGGCTCATGTAGCCGTCCAGGTGGCACATGTTGATCTTCTGCGGGTCGACACCCTCGCGCAGCACGAACTTGGCGACATCGGGAGCGATCCTGGCCCTCGCCCCGAAATAGGGATGGATGTAGAGCGGGAGGCCGGTATGTTTCTGAGCCTCGCATGCCGCCTTGAGGACCTTCCACTCGTCATCCTCAACCGGCTGGCTGAGCCCGATCTCGCCGATCACACCAGGCCTGATACCAGTCCCGTCGATGCCTTCCTCAATCTCGGAGAGGATTCTCTCGGCGAGAAACCCTGAGCTCGACGTTCTGACGTACTCCGGGTGGGACGCTTGGATGTAGAACCCGCACCCGGCGATCACGTTGACACCAGCCTCCACCGAAACCGTCCTGAGCCCCGCCGGGTAGAGCGGACGGGACGGTGGACGGGCGCCGATCGGAGTTGCATCCACGATGGTCTTCCCACCATGCTCGGCAAATGCCGAAATCTCGGCAGTGGCCAACTCCACGTCGTCGAGGACCATGAAGTCGGGGAACTTGGAGTAGTCACGGCGCCATTCACCGAGCATGTGAATCTCCGGCGGGCCGTATTGGGCGTCGGGACGATGCTCCGTATACGACTGTCGCATGTCCAGGAAGATATGTTCGTGAACGAGCACTATCCCGAGATCGTCGGTGGCGACGGGACCCGTCACCGTCATGACAGTTCGCTGCGGTCCACCAGCGGCTAGCCCACTCGACGTCATATCGCAGACCCCCGTCGATGCGGATATCGGCAGTGCCAAATGGTAACGGTGTGACGGCGGCGGGGATTGGGACGAATTGGTAGTCACCCGATCCGGGAACGGAGAGATCGGGCGCGCCCTGCGTAGCGCCTGCCAGGCGTGAGAGCGCCGCAGGTCGTAGCATATAATCGAGTAGGGCATGTTGGCTCCAATTCGCCCGTTGAAGGTACGGCTTCATCGCCCTCCTCATCGTCGGCAACCCGCCCCTGGAGGAGAAGTTCCAAGCTGTCCGAGCATGCGCCACCTAGGCTGATCCAGCACGCGGGTTCGATCTGTCGGACCCGAGTTCCTCGTCGGAAGGGCTAGTCCATGTCTCGACTGCTCGGTGGCAAGAAGAGGATCCGGGCCACCGTGGGCGATGTGGGCCCGCCCCGGCAACTCCCGCACGGGCACCCGGCGGTGCGGGTGGAAGGCGTGACCAAGATCTATAACGAGGACACCCCCCAGCAGTTGCTGGCGCTCGACAACATCAGCATGGAAATCGCACAGGGCGAGGTGGTGGCACTGCTCGGACCGAGCGGCTGCGGCAAGAGCACCCTGCTGAAGATGATCGGAGGCCTCTACCCGCCCACCGGCGGCCGGATTCTCGTCGACGGCGTCCCGGTGACCGAGCCCGGCGAGTTGACCGGGATGATGTTCCAGAAGCCGGTCCTGTTCCCCTGGCTCAAGGTGGTGGACAACGTGCTGCTGCCGGTCCGGACCCAGGGCGCCAAGCGGTCGGAGTTCCTCGACCGCGCCCTCGACCTGATCGCACTGGCGGGACTCCAGGGCTTCGAGGAAAGCTACCCGTGGGAGCTCTCGGGAGGTATGCAGCAGCGGGTCGCCATCTGCCGGATGCTGATGGGCGAGCCGAGGGTTCTGTTGCTCGACGAGCCGTTCGGGGCGCTGGACGAGATGACCCGCGAGTACATGGATCTTGAGCTCCGGCGCATCATCATCCGCCAGAACCGGAGCGCGCTGCTGGTCACCCACAACCCGCTCGAGGCGGCGTTCATCGGCGACCGCGTCGTGGTGATGACAAGCCGTCCGGGCAAGATCGCCGGGGAGGTGGAGGTTCCGCTCGGGAAGGACCGCTCGGAGGATCTGCTCGCCTCGGACGAACTGAACGTCTACATCAGGGAGGCGCGATCCCTGCTCGAGCTGGCCAAGGACAGCATGGGACGCCCGCTGTGAGCGAACGGGCCAAGTCGGCGCTCACCTTCCTCGCGTCCCTGGTGGTGATCATGGGGGCCTGGGAATACGTGTCACGGAGCGGCGGGGTCAACCCGATCGTGGTGCCGGCGCCGTCCTCGATCGCGGAGGCCATCTGGTTCGTGATCACCAACCTGTTCAGCAACCTGGCCTACTGGCAGGACACCTGGATCACCCTGTACGAGATCGTGTTCGGATTCCTGCTCGGGTCGGGAACGGCGATCTTCGTCGGTTCGCTGGTCGCGGAGTTCGCCACCGCCCGGCGGATCGTGATCCCTTACACCATCGCCCTCAACTCGACCCCCAAGATCGCCATCGCTCCGCTGTTCGTGATCTGGTTCGGATTCGGGGCCATGCCGAAGATCCTCATCGCCGCGGTCATCTGCTTCTTCCCGGTGTTCGTGAACACGGTCACCGGCTTGCAGTCCACCGAGGAGGAGGAACTGGAACTGATGGCGTCGATCCGGGCCTCCCGGTGGCAGACGTTCCTCCGGCTCAAGCTTCCCCGCTCCGCCCCGTTCGTGTTCGCCTCGCTCCGCACCGCCATGGCCTTCGCCGCGATCGGGGCGGTCATCGGCGAGTTCGCCGGCGCCCAGGACGGGCTGGGATTCCAGATCGAATTCGCGGCCGCACGGCTGGAGACCGCCCGGCTTTTCGCCTTCCTGTTCGTGGTGTCACTGCTCGCCTACCTGCTCTACTCGCTGATCGCCTACACCGAGCGCAAGGTCATCTTCTGGTCGGCGACCACCAGGATGCAGCGCCTCCAGTAGTAGCAGGACGAGGAACACCACCGGTATGGGATCGCACTACGAGGCCTTGGTCCGGGATGTGGCCGCTTATTCCGGCGAAGCCTTGACCGCAGTCGCCCGGCCCTCCACCAGCCTTCCGTCGCCGGCGCCGCCCTCGGCCAGAGCTCGCTCAATCTCCTCGGCCAGGTCCGAGATCAGCCATCCGGTCGCTTCGGTCATATCAAGCGGGAAACCTAGCCATCGGCCGGCTGCCCGGCATCGTCCCGCCGGATGATGTAGACGAGGCCGATCACCGGAACCACGGCAAATGTCAGCGGTAGCGGCCAGTCGCCCCGTATGGTCCCCTGGCCGATCAGAACAGCCATCAGGATGTCCCCGCCGATGCTCACCGCCAGCATCGCCAACGTGATACGCCGGATGAGCAGGCTGGACCACTCGGATGACACCACGGCGTAGAGGAGCAGGAGGGCCGCCAGCGGGTGCACCGCGCCGAGGAGGAGGCGCTCCGGCGCGGAGCCCCCGTCGGCGAAGTTCGCCACCAGGGCGATCAGTGCCGACCACCCGAGATGCAGCGAAGCCAGGACGACCATCACTACCTTCGTTCCAGCCATACCAGCCCTTCCTTGATCCGCAGGCGCCCATCCCGCAACAGTCGAGAGGCCACCATTACACAAATGAACAGGTCAACACCGCACCATAACGGAACCGGCCTGTTTCGGTAGTGGTCATGTCTCCTGATATACGTCTATCGCCTGCTCAAGTACTCGTCGAGACCCTGGACGAAGGGCAGGATGTAGAGACGGGTACTAGGCGGAGCGGACGCAGTGTTGGTCCCACACTCGGCTGATAGACCCCCCCCCCCCGACCACAATGGGTAGTCCTGCCAACGACCGAGCGCAGAACGTACACCGAGCACTTCATGCGGCGGCGAGACCTTGCGCCCGGACCGGTAGCATCGCACGGCTATGGGTTCGGTGGTGGAGTTCGTGGTGTTCGATCTGGAGACGAACGCCGACCGGCCCGACCCGTCGGAGCACGAGATCATCCAGATCGGGGCGGTTCGCGCCGGGCTGACGGGCAAGATCGACAGCTTCGAGACGCTGGTGCGGCCCGAGCGGAGGCTGCCGGAGCGGATCACCCGGTTGACGGGTCTCGAATACGCCGAACTCGCCGGCGCGCCGCCGCTTGCGGATGCTCTCCAGAGGTTCTTCGCCTGGGTCGGGGACCGCCCGATGGTGGCCCACCACGGACTGGGATACGACTTTGTGGTACTGGACGCTGCCGCAGCCGGAGCCGGCCTCGACCCACCGTCCGGGCCCCGGCTCGACTCCCTCGAGCTCGCCCACCTGGTCCACGCTCGGGCAGGGACCGCCATCCGGGGAGTGGATGGGCGCCACCCTCCCCCCGGGCGCAGCCTGGACAATCTGGCTGAGTTCTACGGGATCCCGGGAAGGGACCGGCACGAAGCTCTGGTCGACGCGCGTATTACCCACCAGATCGTGCTGAAGTTGCTCGAGGAACTCGATCAACCCACGTCCGCTCGCCGCCTGCAACGCTGGATCCTCGGTCGGGTCGGGCACCCCTGGGCCGGGTTCGTCACGACGCCCGGACAGCCTGTGGCCCTTCACGAGGCGGTTTCCGCTCCGGTCTCCGGCGGACCCATCGAAGCCACCGGCCGGTTCGACATCGATCGGGTCGTAAGGGCGTTCCAGGCCGGAGGCGCCTTGATGACCGCCGGACGGACGCCACGACCCCAGCAAGCGAAGATGGCCGGTCTGGTGTCCAGGGCTCTCTCACGCCCGGGGGAGCGGGCCATGATCGAAGCACCGACCGGAACCGGCAAGACGCTCGCCTACCTGGTTCCCGCCATCGAGATGGCTCGGGCCTCAGGCCGGATGGCAATCATCACCCCCCACTCGCGCGTTCTCCAGGACCAGATCCTGGAAACTCTGGAGGATCTCAAGGACCAGATCGGCCCGTTCTCCAGGGTGGTCATGAAGGGCCGGCAGAACTACATCAGCCTGAAAGCCCTGGATGCGGAGCTCACCGGCCTGGAAGAGGAGACGGATCGGAGCACCATCCGCCACGCCGAAGGGATGGCTCTGGCGATCCTCTGCGGTTGGGTGGCGCAAACGCCGAGCGGAGATTGGGCCGATCTTCGCGCCGCGGCGATCGAGGGTCGGCTGACTCCGCTGCGGTTCTTCCGCTGGAAACTGCGTGTAAACGACCGGCCGGGCCCCATGCGCGGTCCGCTCGACAAGCTGGACTTCTATCGCCGCGCCCGGCGTGCGCTGGGGCACTCCCACCTGGCCATCCTCAACCATGCCCTTCTCGCCACCGACCCGGGCCTACCCGACGGCTTCAACCTGATCGTCGACGAAGCCCACGACCTGGAGGACTCGGTGACCTCGGCCGCCACCCGAGTGGTCACCAGTGAGCAACTGGAGAGGCTCTGCGCCGCGATCTGGGACGGTGAGAGGCGCCACGGGTTGGTGGTCAGGCTGGCGACCGCCACCGGGGCAGGCCTCCGGAACGAGAAGATCGCGGCGATGCGGCAGGCGGCTTTGGATGCTCGCTCCGCGATCGACGCATTCGGAGCACCCCTTACCGAGTACCTGAGGGATCGGACCGGCATCACACGCGAGCAGGCCGCCCGGTACGGCGCCTCCTACCGCATCCGGCGTGGTGTGGACACCCGCCACCCCGCCTACCAGGCCGTGATCAACCGGGAACGTGCCATGCGGAGCAGTCTGAGGCGACTCATCACGACCCTGGACGACTTCGTGGTTCCGAAGGTGTTGAGAGGTCGCTACCGCCGTGACGCCTTGGAGGATGAGCTGGCCCGGCTGGGTCGGGAGCTCAGCGAGGCCGCA
The DNA here is from genome assembly GCF_965221825.1 of Candidatus Spongiisocius sp. Taxonomy (GTDB): domain Bacteria; phylum Actinomycetota; class Acidimicrobiia; order Spongiisociales; family Spongiisociaceae; genus Spongiisocius. The sequence continues at coordinate 3,139,526 of NZ_OZ244917.1, read as the reverse complement.
AAGCTGGCCGAAGCCGTCCTGTGGGCCTCGACCGACCTGCGCCTCTTCGATGACGACGGCGATCCCGACCTGACGGACTGGATCAACATCGCCGATGTCTCCTTCACCGGTTCACCGGACGGGACAGGGGACGGCCAGGATGGGGATGGGCCCGACGAGGACAGCTGGCAATGGGCGCTGCGTAGGGTTCCGCTCTCCGTGGCAGGCATGCTGTCGGACCTCTGGAAGCGCAGCCACTCGACCGTGCTCACCTCCGCGACGCTCCGCAGCGGCGACAGCTTCGACTACCTGATCAGGCGGCTCGGGATCGGCTCGGCCCGCACGGTGGTGCTCGACTCCCCCTTCGAGAAGCTCTCGGAACAGCATCTGCTCCTGCTCACGGACTATTTGCCCGCTCCCCGGGGAAGCCTGATGGATCGCTTCACCGAGACGGAAGCCCGGGAGATACCGAGACTGTGCGTGGCGAGCGACGGAGGCGCCCTCGCCCTGATGACCGCGCGAGCCCGCCTCCACTACGTCCGGGACCATGCCCGACCCCACCTCGCTCCTCTCGGCCTCGAACTCCTCGCCCAGGGAGACGGATCCTCCGCGGCGCTCGTCGAGCGGATGCGGGCCGATCGGTCCACCTCCTTGCTGGGCTTGAGATCGTTCTGGGAAGGGGTGGACATTCCGGGAGATGCGCTGCGGCTTCTCATCATCGAGAAGATCCCTTTCGACTCGATCGGCGATCCGGTGGCGGCCGCCAGGACAGACCTGATCGAGAGGCAGAACCTGGACCCGTTCGCCGAGTACATCGTCCCCAGGGCTGCCATCGCCTTCGCCCAGGGGGTGGGCAGGCTGATCCGCACGGCCGACGACACCGGTGTCACCGTGGTGCTCGACAACCGGATCAGGCGACCGGTCGGCTATCGCGACGTGCTTCTGCGGAGCCTGTCCGGACCGCCCCGGCGGCGGGACATCGACACCCCTGAGGAGGCCTACCGGGCGATCACCGACCACCTGCGTATCGATCTCGACGAGGAACGGCGGGGACGGATCGAGAAGATACCCGGCGTCCCGACGCTCTCGCAGGGCGCTCTGGAAATCACTGCCGAGGCAGCCCTTGACCGGCAGACCGTCGGCGATCGACTGGAAGCAGCCCGGCAATGGCTGGGCTTCGAAACCTGGCGGCCGGGCCAGCAGGAGATCATGACCAGGTTCATCGAGGGCAAGGACATGGTGGCCGTCCTCCCCACCGGATCGGGCAAGTCGGTCACCTACCAGGTACCCGCCCTGGTCTCCCCCGGCGTGACGCTGGTGATCTCGCCGCTGATCGCCCTTATGAGAGACCAGGTCGACAACCTTCGGGCCAAGGGGGTCACCGAGGCGGCCGCCATATACGCCGGAGTCGGGCAGGCCGAGCAGCGTGACATCCTCCGGGCCGCCACCGATGGCCATATCAAGCTGCTCTACGTGAGCCCGGAACGCCTGTGGTCGCCGATGTTCCGATCCTGGCTGGGGAAGGTGGACGTCAGGAGGATCGCCATCGACGAAGCCCACTGCATCTCGATGTGGGGCCACTCCTTCCGCCCGGAATACGCGGTGATCCCGCGAGCGATCTCCGATGTCACTACCTCCCGACTGCCCGTGCTCGCGGTGACCGCCACCGCCACTCCGCAGGTGCTCGACGACATGTCGGACCTGCTGGAACTCCCGGACCCGTCGAAGCTGAGCGGTTCGGCGAACCGGCCCGAGATCCAGTACTTCGTGGAGAGATGCCGGAACAAACGCGACCGTGACCTCCGGGTCGCCAGGGTGGTCGAAGCCTTCCGGCGGCAGAGCGCCATCGTCTACGTGCCGGCCCGCAAGGACACCACCCGCCTGTCCGCCCTGCTCCGTATCTTCGGGCACCGGGTGCGGCCGTACAGCGGCGCCATGGAGTACACCGAACGGGAACACACCGAGGATGCCTTCCGCCACGGTGAGATCGACGTGGTGGTGGCTACGAAGGCATTCGGACTCGGGATCGACAAGCCCGACATCGCCCTGATCGTCCATCTCGAGATGCCGGCCTCCATCGAGGAGTACGTGCAGGAGACCGGTCGGGTGGCCCGGGGCGCTCGTGACGGTACGGGACCGGAAACGGGGACGGCGGTGCTCATGGTCACGCCGCGGGACTGTCAGATCCACGAGTACTTCATCCGCTCCTCCGTACCGGAACCGGACGAGGTTTACGAGGTGTTCGGCCGCCTCCGTCGCGGATTGAACTTTCTCGATCCCGCTTCCCTCTCGAACCGCCCGGAAGGCGAGGACGAGGAGAGGGACCAGACCAAGGCGCTCGCCCTGCACTACCTGGACCGGATCGGCGCCGTGACCAGGCACCAGGACTTCGTGCTGGTGGGCCGGGTCACGCTCGTCGAGCACACCTGGGAACTGTTCGACGACTACCGCAGGCGGCACCGGGAGCGAGCCGACCGAGCAGAGGCCGTACTCCGTCACGCCGAGAGGGTGGGAGGCGACTACCGGTGGAATTCATGGCAGGACCGCCTCGGGATGACGCCTGCCCAGACCGAGGCGGTGCTCTTCGACCTGCAGAAGGAGGACATCTGCGACTTCACCGGCTGGAAGTTCGGCTGGGTATTCGAGCTCCTGGACGGTGCCGAGCCGGACCGGCCGCGCCTGCGCGAGATGCTGCGGATCCAGCGGGACGCGGTCGAGCAGCGGGCGATCAAGGCTCGGGAACTGGCGCGCGGCGATCCCGCTTGCCGCCGGCGCGAGATGCTCCGCTACCTGGGCGAGAGCGAGCCGGGTTTCGCCACCTGCGGCGGATGTGACGCATGCACGCCCGGCCTCCCCCGCCGGTGGGCAAGGATCGATGTTCAGCACGAGCAGGTTCAGGAGGCCGTGGAAGAAACCGCCAACCTCACCATCCTGCTCCTCGTCGACAGCGTCTCGGAAGGGCTGTGGTCGAAACGCAACCTCATCAGGACGCTGCGGGGGGACGGCGGGGGGCCGTACCCGCTCGACCGGCGCCTGGCGCTGCACAGCTGTTTCGCGCAACTGGCGATGCTGGCCACCGACCAGGTGGAGGACCGGATCGACGACTTGATCCACGAAGGCATCCTCGAGGCGATATCTCCGGATGGCCGCAACTACCAAACCCTCCGGCTGACCGAGCGTGGCCAGGAGATCGTCCGGGGACGCTACGCCCGCTAGCCGGCCTCGCCGCAGGAGGACGGGGGCGGTACCGTCCGCCGACGCGTCCGTAAGATGCTGTGCCGATGGCCTTCCTGATCCCGGAGAACATCCCGAGCCGGTCCGGCGTGCCCGATCGGCTCAGGCATGTGGCGAGGGCGCTGCGCGACTTCGTTCCGGATGAGGCGACAGCATGGCTCAGGGCGGACGGGGACGATCCGCCGTACCTCTTGGTGCTGGACCCCGGCGCAGGGATTGCCCTGATCGAAGCCCCGCGGATCCGGACGGCGAGCCGCAGGCCGAAATGGTTCAGCAGATACCTCGAGGAGGAGGACATACTCCGAATCAGGGACGACATCGCCGAGCTGGTAGTGGACCTGCGGTCCCGGATCGACCGGTCGCTGGTCCGCTCCCTACCGGTCCGCCACGTGGTGGCGGCGCCCGACCACGATGAACCGGTGGAGGGATTCCAGCCCGGAGAGAACCAGGCTCTCCTGCTGGGGTCCGACATGACCGAGGACCGTATGCATGCGGCCCTCCGGCGGATTCTGGGCGCCACCACCGATGCTCCCCTCAGCGAGCAGCAGGAGAACCGGGTCCGAGCCGAGATCAACCCTCGGGTGGTCATCGATCCGAAGGTGATCGGGTCGGAATCGGAGACCGGGCAAACCCTCCCCCTGTTCCAGGAGCCCGAGCTGGCGCCGGAGGACGTAATCCGGGTGATGGACCGCCGCCAGGAACGGCTCGCCGAGCACATGGGCTGGGGATACAGGATGCTGCGAGGGGTGGCCGGGAGCGGCAAGACACTGGTGCTGACCCATCGGGCCCGGTTCCTTCACGACAGGTTCCCGACCTTCCGCATTCTGGTGCTCTGCTACAACCGGCTGCTGTCCAACGCCCTCCAGCAGATGGTCGAGCGGGGGGACCGCATGACCGTGACCAACATCGACCGCCTCGCCTTCAGCCTGGCCCGAGGAAGGGCGTCGGGAGGCAAGCTCGACTTCGAGGCGCAGCGGCGCCGGGCGGTCGAAGCCGCCAAGCGGCTACCCGACTCCCGGCGGTACGACATCGTGCTGGTCGACGAGGCCCAGGACTTCGATGACACCGCCCTCGACCTGGCCTACGCCATGCTCAAGAACTCCCGCCGGAACCTCCAGCCTGCCGGCCTGGGTCTTCGCTCCTACCAGGCCGGCCACCTCGTCCTGGCGCTGGACAGCGCCCAGAACCTCTACCGCCGGAGCATGACCTGGAACCCACCCGGACTCAACGCTCGGGGACGCACCACGATCTTCCGGCGGAACTACCGCAACACCCGCCAGATACTCGACTTCGCCTGGGGTTTCCTGGCCGGGTCATCCGGCCCGCCATCGACTATGAAGCCTGATGACGGCGACCTCGTGCATCCCGAGGCCAGCTACCGGTGCGGTCCGCCGCCCAACGTTCTCGAATGCGGAAGCCTTCGGGACGAGGCCCGCGCCATCGCTTCGGAGATCGCGCGCATCCTCCAGTCAGGAGTCGAAGTCAGGGACATCGCTGTCATGTACGGGCACCACGATCTGCAGAAGAACCTGTGGTCCGAATGCCGGCGACGCGGGCTTCCCTATTTCCACATCCAGCACAAGGACCCCAAGAGCACGGAGGACCGCAGGGACACGGCCATGACGATCCGGGACAAGATCCGAGTCTCGACCATCCACGGCCTCAAGGGCCTCGAGTTCAGCCGGATAATCATCGGAGGTGTCAACCAGGCCTACGCCCACGATGTCCCCGAAGAGGAGCAGACCGAAGCCGTCAAGCGGCTCGTCTACGTGGGCATGACGAGAGCGATGGACGAACTGGTGGTCACCTACTCCGGCGCCGGTGACATCGGACACGCCCTGCGGGACGCCGCCCGAACGTAGACGAAGCTCGCGATTCGGGACTGATCAATCACCTGCCAAACCTGCGTGCATGCCCTCCGGCCGGGTAAAAGTGGCGCAGGCACGCGAAGACAGCCCGATTTGGTAGATCGTTTGTACCGGATTTGGTAGATCAAATCGATCCGGACTGGTAGAGAGGCTGTAGCGGAAATCCGCACCGCCACGGCCGTCGCCGCGATAGAGGCGGTCATCGGCGAGTCACAGGCCCAGCACTGATCGAACGCCGTCGTCGATGGCGGCCAATAGTGGGCGCGGTAGCTGACCGACACGCTCTGCCAGCCAGGACCGGTCCACCAACTCGAGGCCCAGGGCCACAGCAACAGATTCCTTCGGCAAACCCGTGGCCGAAGGATCCAGCAGCACGTTGCCGGCGAGTCCCGCTCTCTCGAGGTTCGAGGTCAACGGCACGACATGGGTCTGCCAGACGTCAACGGCGAGAACATCGCCGGAGGACACGATCACACACGGCCGGAGCTTGTCGAGTTCGATCCAATAGACCTCGCCTCGAGTTACCACGGGGCCGATCTTCCCATCCGCTCACCTACGGCACGGGCATCCTGCCGATCCGGCCGCTCACGGGCCGCCAGCGCTGCATCCGCCAAGAGCTGCTGGGCAAAGGAAAGCGTCGACCGGGCCGAATGGCGGCGGAGTTGGTCGGTCACCCACCTCGAAAAGGGCATGTCGAGGCTCTCGATAATGGGCATCACGTCGTCTGGGACGCTTATCGTCTTGTTCGGCATGTACGTATGTTACATACATACTGTGCGAACCGTGCGCCAAGTCCGTCCGGCCAGCCGTGAACCTGCGCAGAATGGCTTAGCCGGGTCTAGCTCAGCGGGACAGCCCTCTCTAAACAGGCACAGAGCGGAAGGGCCGCCGGATGGCGGCCCTTCCGAGTGCTTGGATCGACGGTCGATCAGGCTGAGGTGGCGGCGTCCCGCTCGGCCTGCTTGTCGAAGTCGTTGATGGTGTCGATGAACTCGTTGGTATAGACCGACTCGGGATCGAAGCCATCACCGAGGGTGCCACGCGATGCGAGCAGGTCGATGTAGGCCGTCCACGAATCCGGACGGTTCCAACCCAGCCGGTTGCCGGAGTCCTCATAGGGCAACTGCCGCTTGATGCTCTCCTCGATGGCCAGCTTGTCGAACCCCTCGGGATCGCCCACCTGGTCGGGGCGCTCAGCGGCGATCGCGTCCAGGCCGGCTCTCGGATCGGCGTGGGTGTACTCGGCCGCCCGGGCGATGGGCCGCAGCAAGCACTCGACAAGGTCGGGGTTGTCGTCGATCAGCTCCTGCTGGACCACGATGCTGGCCCCGTTGAGCAGCCCGAACTCGCCAAGGTCGAACTCATTCAACTCGACCTCGAATCCGAGCTCGATCACGTTGAAGTAATCCGAGAAGTAGGCCACGATCCGGTCGCTGTCGAAGGCTGCGGCCGTGGTACCACCAGCCCCGGTCTCGATTATCTCGACATCCGCCTCCGGGTCGATTCCCGCAGCGGCCAGCATGCTCTCGAAGAAGGGAACCTCACCGGCGGTGGCCTCCGACACACCCAGGGTCTGGCCTGCGAAGGACTCGATCGTCGTGTAGGGCGAGCCCGCAGGCGTCACCAACGCGTAGATGAGCCGGTTCTGGAGAACGAACACCACCTTCAGGTTCTCGCCAAGGGCAACCGCGTCAACGATCGGGCCGGGATCGGCCAGACCGAACTCCACGTTGTTGGCAACCACCTGCTGGACCACCGAAGCGCTGCCGTCGGCGAACTCGATGTTTACCGAGATTCCCTCCTCTTCGTAGTAGCCGAGCGACTCCGCCACGAAGATCGAGTAGAACGGGACCGCGAACGGGAACGGAAGGAGGAAGGTTGTCTCACGCAGTTCACCGTCGACCGCGCAACCGGCGCCGGACGACTCGGAATCATCTCCGCAAGCTGCTGCAACCAGTGCGAGCGCCAGTAGCCCTGCTACCGCACCCGCCCATCTCGAGTTTCTCTTCATTCTGTCCCTCCGTGTGTGGGTTACCGATCCAAAACGGCGCCGTGAAGCGTACACGACCACCATATCCGGTGTGCTCAAACCGGGCACCCTGACGGGCCGGGGCTAACCTGCGGATCCGGCCGTTGCGGTCGGCCCGGCCACCACATCAACGATCACCCATCCCCGGCATTTGGCCATGCCAGAAAGGGAGCCCAAGTGGGCAGGAGCGCGATCAACAGCCCGGAGTACCACGTCCCGATCGACGGCTTCGCCCAGATCATCGCCGCCGAACCCGGCACCGGGACCCTCTACGTGAGCGGGCTAACTTCCCGAACCGCCGACGGAACGATCGTCGGGATCGACGACATGGCAGCCCAGGCGCGCCAAGTTCTCGTAAACATGTCCAACATACTCGATGCCGCCGGAGCGACGCTTGATGATGTGGTTCAGATCCGGACCTACGTGACCGATATCAGCCTGTGGAATGAGATCGAGCCGGTGTGGCGCGATTACTGGGGCGAGGTGTGGCCGGCGTCGACTCTGGTTCAGATCGAGCGGCTGTTCGACCCGAGACAGATGATCGAGATGGAGGCGATTGCCCGAATCGAGCGCCCGTGAAGCCGGCGATGGTGTAGGTCGGTGGTACCGGCGCCGTTCAGCTACTTCGCGCCCGACTCGCTCGAGGAGGCGCTCTCACTCCTCGGCGAGCACGGCGACTCGGCCAAGATCCTGGCGGGTGGCCAGAGCCTGTTGCCGCTGATGGCGTTCCGCCTGGTCCGGCCCGCAGTGCTGGTCGATCTCGGGAGAATCGAGGCGCTCGGCCGCCACGAGCTCGCCGGTGACCGCCTGACCATCGGCGCCATGGTCACCCATCGGACCATCGAGTTGGACCACCGGATCACCTCCCGGTGCGACATGCTGCGCGAAGCCCTGGACGTGTTGGGCCACGTCGCCATCCGCAACGTCGGCACGGTCGGCGGAAGCCTCGCCCACGCCGATCCCGCCGCCGAGTGGCTCGCCGTCGCGCTCGCCATGGACGGACGGATCATGGTGACCGGACCGCGGGGCAGTCGCGACGTGGCGGCGGACGGCTTTGCCACCGGATGGATGACCAGTTGCCTGGCCCCCGACGAAATCGTGACCGGCGTCCGGCTGAACATGCCGGGGACGGGCACCGGCACCGCATTCGAAGAGGTGGCGAGGAGGCACGGGGATTTCGCGGTGGTCGGCGTGGCGGCCAGGGTGTCGGTAGCCGGCGAGGCGATTGCCGGCGCCAGGATTGCGCTGGCGGGCGCCTCCTCGACCCCGATCCGGGCGCACCGCGCCGAGGCGCTGCTGGCAGGTACGGCCCTGTCCGGCCCGGACTTGGACGCTGCCTGCGAAGCGGCCGCCTCCGAGACCGAACCGGTGGCCGACCTGCATGGAAGCGTGGAATACAAACAGCACCTGGCCCTGGCGCTGGTGCGTCGGGCCGTGCGGCGCGCCTATAACCGCGCGGTGGCATCACAGTGACCTCAGACCTTCACGGCATCACCTTGACGGTTAACGGCGCCGAGGTGGCGGCGCAGGTTGAGTCCCGCCAGACCCTGGCCGGAATGTTGCGGGACCAGCTGGGCCTCACCGGGACCAACCTCGGGTGCGAGCACGGAGTATGCGGCGCCTGCACGGTGCTCATCGATGGCAGGACGGCCCGCTCCTGCACGTTGTTGGCGGTCCAGGCCCATGGCAGGTCGGTGACCACAGTGGAGGGTCTGGCGGCTGAAGGAGAGCCCTTGCACCCGGTACAGCAGGCCTTCGCCGACCACCATGCTCTCCAGTGCGGCTTCTGTACCCCGGGATTCCTGCTGACCACCATCGAGTATCTGGGGGAGGAGCCGGAGGCTGACCCCGACTCCATCCGGCAGCGGTTGTCCTCCAACCTGTGCCGCTGCACCGGGTACCACAACATCGTGGCCGCCGTGATGGACCTCGTCGAGCGGCAGGCGGCCCGATGAGGCAGATCGGGAAGGCCCTGCCCCGCCGCGAGGACGGCCGGCTCCTGCGAGGTCAGGCCCGGTACATGGCAGACATGGCGTTTGAGGGCTTGCTTGATGCGATAGTCGTCCGCAGTCCCTTCGCCCGGGCCCGCATCCTGTCGGTGGACGCGAGCCAGGCGCTGGCCGCCCACGGCGTGGTGGCGGTGCTGACCGCCGATGATCTGGTGGGGGTCGAACCTGCCCTGACCCGACAGTTCTACTCGTTGACTCCCGCCTTCATGGAGCGCCATCAGGTGTTCCTCGGACCGTATCGAGAGCCGATCCTTGCCCAGGATCGCGTGTCGCGGATGGGCGAACCGGTGGCGTTCCTGATAGCCACCGACCGCCAGGCCGCCGAGGACGCCGCCGAATTGGTGGATGTGGACTACGAACCGCTGGAACCGATCGTCGACCCGCTCCGGGCGATGGCGCCGGGGAGCGACCTGGTGGTTTCCGATGTGCCGGGAAACGTCCAAGCCTCCTTCCACATCATCGTCGGAGATCCCGGGAGTGCCGTCGAGGCGGCGGACCGGAAAGTGAGCGGCCGGTTCCGCATCGGGCGATCGGTGGGGTCACCCATCGAGAACCGGGGCGCGGTCGGGGTACCAGCCACCGGTAACGAGCCCCTGACGGTCTGGTCCTCGACCCAGATTCCCCACATCCTCCGCGCCTATGTGGCCGAGTTCCTCCGATGCCCGCAGGAAGACCTCCGGGTGGTCGCGCCCGACATGGGCGGAAGCTTCGGCGGGGGTGTCTATGCGGAGGAACTGCTGGTGGCGTTCGCGGCCCGCCTGCTCGGCCAACCCGTACGGTGGCTGGAGGACCGCCGCGAGAACCTGGCCAACGCCCGCCATTCCCGGGATCAGATCATCGACGCGTTGCTGGCGTACGACACATCGGGGAGCTTCCGGGCCCTCGAGATGCGCATCGTCCAGGACTGCGGTTCGGCCAACCTGTTCGGGCTCACCCTCCCCTTCAACATCGCCTCCCACGCCCGCGGCCAGTTCGCCATAGATCACTTCGACGTGACCGGCCTCTGCGTCCTCACCAACAAGACCCGGAACACGCCGGTGCGGGGCGCCGGTCGCCCCGAGGCCACCTTCGTGCTCGATCGGCTGGTGGACATGGCCGCCGTCGATCTCAGCGTCGACCCGGCTGAACTGCGCCGCCGCAACCTGATTCCGGCCCGGGAAATGCCGCGTGACATGGGCATGCTGTACCGGGACGGGGCACCGATGGTGTACGACTCCGGCGACTTTCCCGACCAGCTCCGGACCGCTCTCGAGGCCTTCGACTACTGGGGAGAGCGCCGGCGGCAACGCGAGGCCGCAGGGAGTAATCTCGCCCACGGCATCGGAGTCTCGTCGCATGTGGAAGCCACCGGACTGGGTCCTCACGAGACTGCCCGCGTCGAGATCGATAACTCGGGGACGGTTGTCCTTACCTGCGGGTCCAACCCGCACGGCCAGAGCCACGCCACCACCCTCGCCCAGGTGGCCGGGGAGGCCCTCGGCGTTCGGTACGACCGGATCGAGACTCGCTTCGGAGACACGGGACTCCTGGAGCGGGGAGGAGGCACCTTCGGAAGCCGTAGCGCGGTCACGGCGGGCACCGTGGTCCACGGCGCCTCGGTCGAGCTGCGCCGGCGAATACTCGATCTGGCGTCGGAGATGCTCGAATGCGACCCCGCCGATCTCATCATCCGGGATGGCTATGTGGGTCCCAGAGGCGTACCCGGCATCTCCCTGAGTTTCGCCGAGTTGGCCACGGCCACCGCGGACCGCGCCGCCGGTACGGGGGCCGGCGCTCGGCTGCGCGCCGAGGACGAGTACGTGCCTCCGACCGTAACCTTCGGATCAGGCACCCACCTCGCGTCGGTGTTGGTGGACCGGGAGACAGGCGTGGTGACCGTGACCGGCTACGTGGTGGTGGACGACTGCGGCACGGTGCTTAACCCGATGGTGGTGGACGGCCAGCAACACGGTGGAGTAGCCCACGGGATCGGCAACGCCCTCCTCGAGGAGGCGGTGTACGACGAAGGCGGCCAGCTCCTGTCCGGAACGTTCATCGACTACCTGCTACCCACCGCAGCAGACGTTCCCGACATCGAGGTCATCCACCGCCCCCACCCCACCCCGCTCAACACCCTGGGTGTGAAAGGAGCCGGGGAAGGCTCGACAGCTTCCGCTCCCGGCGCGATCGCCAACGCCATCGCCGACGCACTCCGGCCGCTACGGATCGAGATCAACGAGCTGCCGATCACCCCCCAGCGCCTGGTGGAACTGATCCGGGCGGCCGAAGCCGAGCAGATGGAGGACCCGCCCGGAAATTAGGGTGGGGATCAAATCCCGACGGACCGCCAAGGAGCTAGGTATGCCCGCATTCGATCTCGCCGTAGTCGGTGGTTCCGTCTGGACCGCCCGAGGATTCGCCGAACGGACGGACATCTTGGTACGGGGAGAGCAGATCGTCGAGTTGCGGCCGAGCGGGGTCGGCGCGGTGGACGCTACCGAGGTCGTAGACGCCACCGATCGGCTGGTGATCCCCGGCTTGATCGACACCCACACCCACCAACGGGACCCCGGCTTCACCCACAAGGAAGACATCACCAGCGCCACCCGGGGAGCAGCCGTCGGCGGAGTGACCACCACAGTCGGGATGCCCAACGTCGACCCGCCCACCACTACTCCGGACCGCTTCCGGCGCCTCATCGATGACCAGTCCGGGCGGGCCGTGGTCGACTTCAACCACAACCCCTCCCCCACCAACGTGGAGATGGTGGCCGAGATGGCGGAGATGGGCGCGCTCGGGTTCAAGGTCTTCATGGTGGTCGACACCGCCCGCAGCTACCCGCACATGCCCGGCCTGGGTGTCCACCGTCACGACGACCTGGTCCGGATCATGGAGGCGGTGGGCGCGACCGGCCGGCCGCTGCTGGTCCATCCCAACGACCAGGCCGTGCTGGGACTGATCGAACACGCTCATTTCGACGCCGGCAAGATGGACCCCGAGTCCTACTCGAAAGCCGAATGGATGTATGACGGGATGGTGTGGAACAGCGGGGTGGCCACCCTGATCGAGCTCAACCGTGGCGTGGGCGGGCCGCTGCACGTGCTGCACATGATGTCGGACCGGACCGTGGAGTTGATCCGCCGGGCCAAGGCTGACGGGCAGGACGTCACGGCCGAGGTGAACGCTTTCGGCCTGTTCCACAGCGACTGGGACGAGATCGCCCACATGGGCCCTCTGGCCATCGGGCGGTGCCTCAAACCGGAGTGGAGGGAGTCACTCTGGGAGGGAATCGCCGACGGCACCATCGACGTGCTGGGGACCGATCATGCCCCCCACACCCTGGAAGAGAAGGCCACCGGTTGGGAGAACATGTGGGCCACCCCCACCGGGACCCCGCAACTCCAGCACTACCTGATGAAGCTGCTCGATGCATCCCACCGGGGGCTGATCTCCCTGGACAACGTGGTGCGGATCGGCTCGCACAATCCGGCCCGACGCTTCGGCCTCTACCCGCGCAAGGGCACCATCGAGGTGGGATCGGATGCCGACCTGGTGGTGATCGACTACAACGCCGAGCACACCGTCACCCGAGAGGAGGTGCTCTCCAAGGCCGGATACTCCGGATACGAAGGTCAGACCCTCAAGGGGATTCCTGTCGTGACCACCGTCAGGGGCGCCATCGTGGCCCGCGACGGAGTGGTGACCGCGGCGCCCGGATACGGACAGTTCGTCCCCCCGGTATCCGCCTGACCGCTCATGCTGGGGGCGAGCACCGGAGCCTGCGCGCCGACCCCCGAGTCCGGGTCGGTAGGAGCGGTACTGACAACTATCGGTCGGCCCCGTACCCGAAGCCAGAACCGAGGCCGAGGCGTGGCCTGCCGACCCATCCCCGTCTCTTTTCGGCATGCTCGTAGCGTTCTGCGTCGCGAAAGAACGCGAAAAATCGCACCGCCACACCCCACCCGCTGGGCCCTCCCCCTCCGCCACCACCTTGGTCCGAGCGCGGCCCGCTATGCCTCAACGGGGCGTCTCGAACGGTTTTGATCCCTCACACGACCCGGTCGACGTCGGTGCCGGACCGCTGGTAATTACGGTAATCCAACAACCTATAGCGGGCGTGTGACAGTTTCAACCCCCTTATCGCCGGGCAACGGTCCAGGCCGGAAGTAACGGTCCGGACCGGGTCGGCGGTGCGCCGTCCACCTGGCCACAAACCCCGCGAACCGACGATTCAGGACCTAGGCGAAGTTAGGGGCGACCTCCTCCTGGAAACGCGTCCACTGCTCGATCAGGTGGTCCACCGTGTGGTAGATGAACTTCATCTCGAAGGCGGTGCAGCCCGACTCGATGTAGCGGCCGATCTCCTCGCTCACGTCATCGGGTGAGCCGATCAGCGACGCCGCCCAGATGGCATCCAGCGTGTCGGTGCGCTCTTCTGGCGAGAGGTGATGGCCGGTGGTCCCCGCATAGCCCTCCTCGAAGGCCAGCATCGTCGGCTCCGCCTCGGCCCGTGCCTGCTCCGTCGTGTCGGCCAGGTACACCTGGATCTCGGTGCCGGCGGTGAACTTCTCAGGATCGCGACCCCTCGCCTCCATGCGCCGATGGATATCCGCTATCGCAGCCGGGAACTGGGGCGGGGTGATCCAGAATGACAGCCACCCGTCGGCGTAGTCAGCGATCATCTCCAGCGACTTCTCCGCCGAACCGCCGATCCAGATCGGTGGATACGGCTTCTGAACCGGTTTTGGATAGACCTCGGCGTCCTCGAAGCTGCTGAACTCGCCGCGGAAGGTGGCCTTGTCCTTGGTCCAGACCTCGCGCATCGCCTCGAAGACTTCGCGCGTGTGGCGGACCTTGGTCCCTCGCGAGATTCCCATTACCTCGAACTCGACATTGTGGGTGCTCAACGGGGCGCCCTGACCGACACCCAGCTCGAGCCGGCCGTTGCTCAGGACGTCGACGTTGGCGATCTGCTTGGCCGTTCCCAACGCTTCCCGGTACGGGAGGCATAGGACCGCCAGACCGAGGCGGATGTTCTCGGTTATGCCGGCGATGTAGGCGAGATTGGTTATCGACTCGAGGAACAGGGGCTGGTAGTCGTCACGCGCCGAGGCTTCCCAGAAGGTCTCCCGCGAACCGCACGAGATGTGCACCGAATCGAGCAACCGGTTCCAGACGAAATAGTCATGGACCCAGAGGGTGTCGAAACCGAGACGGTCGGCCTCCACCGAGGAGCGGTGGAGTGCGTCAACTCCCGACAAGGGACCTGCACACGTGACGCGTACCCCGAAGCGCGGCTGCTTGGATGCCATGTTTCTCCGATCTCGACTCACTGGTGTGGACATGAGAGGCGGCCGCGGCCGGCCGCCCTCACCATGAGATTAGCCCTGGCGTCCGGATGCCGTTCGCTATGGGACCACCGGTCGGTAGAGGTGACCGCTCCGGACGCAAGCTGGGCGGCCGGCCCGATGAGACCTTCGCGAGCCGGACACGTCGGCCGGGCTCAGGTCAGTGTCTCGCTCCGGCCGGCGCACGCTTGTTGCGACTCTTGGATGCCTTCCTTTTGTGGTTGCTGCGCGGTTTCCGGGACCCATTCTTGCTGGCTGGACGTCCCGGACTTCCGTGCTGCCTCCCGCGGACCGTAGGTTGCCGGCTCGGACCGGAAGGAGCCCCGCGGGGCTTGCGCCGGCGAGCTTTTCCGTCGAGCGGTTGGATGGCGGTGAGGTCCACATCGGTGACTTGCTGCCGCAGTCCCAGCCGGCGTTGCATGGCTCGGAGTTCCTTGACCTGATCGGGTGGAACGAGCGAGACCACGATGCCATCCCTGCCGGCTCGGGCCGTGCGGCCTGATCGGTGTAGATAGGCCTTGTGATCGGCCGGAAGGTCGTAGTGGATGATGGCGCTGACATCCTCGACATGGATGCCTCGTGCGACAACATCGGTCGCGACCAGCGCCTGCACCCTTCCGGAGGCGAAGTCGTTCAGCGCCCTGGTGCGTTGGTTCTGGTTCCGCCCGCCGTGGATCGCTGCGGTCAATATGCCTTTTCGACTGAGTTGACGGGCTACCCGATCAGAGCCACGGCGGGTTCGGCAGAAGACGATCGTGGGTCCCGTGGCATCGATCGCGCGGGCACTGACCTCGATACGGTTCGTCCTGGCCACGTTCCAGAACACATGGTCCGCCTGGACGACGTCACGAGTCCCCTTTCCCACGTCGTGCCGCACGGGGTGATGCTGGTAGTCACGGGTGAGTGAGGCAACGTCATTGTCCAGCGTGGCGGAGAACAACATCGTCTGCCGCTTCGTGGTGGTCTGATCGAGCAGGCGCCGGACGGCGGGGATGAACCCCATGTCCGCCATGCGGTCGGCCTCGTCTATGACGACGATCTCGACCGCGGAGAGGTCGGCGAAACCTTGCTGGATCAGATCTTCGAGGCGGCCCGGACACGACACCAGTATGTCGGCACCGCCGCGGAGGGCCCTGATCTGGGGGCCGTAGCCCACGCCACCGTACACGACCGCCACGCGCACCTTCCCTGAGAAGGAGCGAAGCTCGGACATGATCTGATCGGCGAGTTCGCGGGTCGGGGCCAGTACGAGCGCGTTCGGCTTGCGGGGTTCTGCACGGCGGGCTCTGGCCACGAGGGGAATCCCGAAGGCCAGTGTCTTGCCCGAGCCGGTGGGAGCGCGACCGCACACGTCGCGGCCCGCCATTGCGTCGGCCAGAGTGGCTGTCTGGATCTCGAACGGTCGGGTGATGCCGCGCCGAGCTAGGGCGCGGTCGATGGGTTTGGGTACGCCCAGCTGGGCGAATGTGGGGGGCATTGGTCTCCTTGACCCGCGCAACGCGGGCTACTCAGGGGTTCGGTGGCGCCTCGATAGGCGATGAAGAAAGGGCGGTCTCGGGTTTGGTTCACGATGACTGGAAGAACCAACACCCGTCTGCGAACCCACCAACCGACATATCAGCCGGATCGCAGGAGAGAATACCACATCCGGCGGTTCGATCCTCACCGCGGCGACCGCCGGAGGAGGGAGCAGCGATTGCGCACCGCTCCGGTGGCCATGTCGTCGGGGCGATCGGGCCCGCCCCGCGCAGGCGCCTGTGGTGCGTAGGAGAGCCTGAACCGGTCCGTTCCCGGCCGGTCTCCTAGGATCGGCCCCGGCACGGGCAAGAAGGTGTTCACCATGATCGACGAGCGATTCTCAATGGCCGGCCGGCGGGCAGTGGTGACCGGCGGGGGTGGTGGGTTCGGCAGGGCCTTCTGCCGGATTCTCGCTGAGGCGGGAGCGGAGGCCATTCCGGTGGACATCGATCGGGCCGCCGCCGAGGAGACCGCCTCGCTGGTGGCAGGATCCGGCGGCCGATCCTGGGCGATCGAGTGCGATGTGGCGGATGCGGCCGCAGTCGATGCGATGGCCGAGCGGGTGGCGGAGACCGGCCCGGGCGTGGACGTGCTGATCAACAACGCCGGCAACTCCCCGCCGTCCCGACGGGTGGCCGACATCCCCGTCGAGGAATGGGACGATGTGATCGCGGTCAACCTCCGCAGCGCCTTCCTCTGCACCCGGGCCCTGATCCCGATGATGCTGGCCACCGACAGCCCGTCCATAGTGAACATCGCCTCGGTGCTCGGGATGCGGGGTTTCCATCCGGATGTGATCTCCCAGGCCGGGTACGCAGCCTCCAAGGCAGGCATGATCGGGCTCACTCTCCAGACCGCGGCCGACTACGGGGAGTTCGGGTTGCGCGCCAACGCCGTGGCTCCCGGCTGGCACCTCGGCACCAACCTGAGCAAGCGAGCCGGCAACTTCGCCACGCCCGAACAGGAGGCCCGACTCCAGCGCACCCTCCACGAGCGGGTGCCGTTGCAACGAGCCTCGACCGCTGACGAACTCGCTCCCCTGGTGCTCTACCTGGCCTGCGATGCCTCCCGGTTCGTCAGCGGGGCGGTGATGACCCACGACGGCGGATGGACCGCCATATGACGGCGGCGGGCGGTGCGCTGGAGGGGCGTGCGGCCGTCGTGACGGGAGCGGCCCAGGGGATCGGACGGTGCGTGGCCGAGCGTTATGCCGGGGAAGGGGCCACGGTGATCATCGCCGACATCCAGCGGGACCGGGCTCGGGAGGTTGCCGATTCCATCAACAGTGATGGCGGTCGGGCGCTGGCGATCCGCACCGACGTGGCGGATTCGGCCAGCGTGGCCCGGATGGCCGACCGCGCGCGGCAGACCATCGGGAGGATCGACATCCTGGTGAACAACGCCGCTGACATGGCGAACCTCCGCCGCCAGCCATTCGACAGGATCACCGAGGCGGAGTGGGATCGGACGATGGCCGTCAACGTAAAGGGCATGTGGCTGATGGTCCGAGCCGTAGCCGGCGATATGCGGGAGGCCGGGTACGGGAAGATCATCAACATGTCCTCCGATGTGGTGCTGTCGGGGGTGCCCGGAATGGCCCACTACGTGAGCTCGAAGGGGGCGGTGTGGGCACTGACCCGCGCGCTCGCCCACGAACTGGGTCCGGACGGGATCCGCGTGAACGCGGTGGCGCCCGGCTTCACCGAGACCGAATCGGCCCTACTGCTCGGTGGTGATGCCGCCGTGCGGAGCATCGCCCGGCGGGCGCTCCCCCGGGCCGAGACGCCGGATGACCTAGCCGGCACGATGGTCTATCTGGCGTCCGCGGACTCGGACTTCGTGACCGGCCAGCTGATCGCCGTGAACGGAGGATCCGTCCTGCATTGACGGCGCCTCCCGTTCGGCCTGGATAGAGGAATCGTCCCATCGGAGAGTTCAGAGGCGCAGGAGGCGGGCCAGGTTGTTCCCCATGATGGCTTCCATATCGGACCGGCTCAGGTTGATCCCGAGCGGACCATCCCTGGTGAGCGTCTCGATGACGCGGAGCTGGCTGTAGGGGTCCTGTACCGGGCAATCGCTCCCGAACACCAGACGCCCCGCCCCGATCGCCTGGACTGCCTCCGCAACCCTCGGCTGGTGCCCCCACCCGGTTTCGAGGTAGACGTTGTCGCAGTGACGTGCCACGTTGATGGCGTCGTCGGCATACCCGGTCTTCTGCGTTCCGAGATGGGCGAGGATCACGGTGGTGTCCGGATGGTCGGTAGCCAGCGGCTCCATCATGGCGGGAACCGAGAAGGGCGGATCACCGGTGTGGATCAGCACCGGAATGTCCAGCCGGGCGGCCTCCGCCAGCACCGGATAGGTGAAGTCCCGCGCCTTGGGCCAGTAGGCGTGGGCGGTGGGATGGAGCTTCACCATCCGGAAGCCGTCCTCGGCCACCAGCCGCCTCAATTCTGCCAGGCCGGCGTCGACGCCTAGATGCGGGTTGAGCATGAAGGTCCCCACGATCCGGTCCGGGTGATTGCGGACCGCCTCGATCACGGTGCGGTGCTGCTCGCGGAAGCTGAGATCGATCCGCTGGGTGGTGCTCAACATGGGCATCACCGCGGCGCGGTCGATCACCCTGGGGCCTCCCGGGATCGGGAGTTCCTCGTCCATGAGAGCAACCAGGTGGTCGGCGGTGAACGGAGGCCAGCCCCGGATCGGCTCCGGGTCGTCGGATATGTGGACGTGCCCGTCGACGATCACCCTCGATCTCCCTTCCGTGCCGCCCGCCCATCTTATGGCTCGGACGGACGCACTCTCGGAGAGCGGTTAGCATCCACCGTCGTGCCCGAACTCCGAGCAGCCGCCCAGCCCCTCTTCCCGGACCTAGTCGACCTGCGGCGGCGGCTCCATCGATTCCCCGAGCGGGGCAACCACCTCCCGGAGACCCGCCGGATCGTGCTCGAGGCGCTGGAAGGCCTGCCTCTCGACATCGTGCTCCATGACACCACGAGCGGGATCGTGGCGGTGCTCGAGGGTGAACAGTCCGGCCCGGTAACGCTGCTCCGGGCCGACATGGACGCCCTGCCCGTGACCGAGGAGACCGGCCTGGAGTTCTCCAGCCGCCACGACGGGTTCATGCACGCCTGCGGGCACGATCTGCACACGGCGATGCTGGTGGGGGCGGCCCGGTTGCTGTCCTCGATGAGGTCCGACGTGGCCGGAACGGTGCTGTTCATGTTCCAGCCCGGCGAGGAGGGCTTCGCCGGGGCGCGGTTCATGCTCGAAGAGGGTCTGCTGGACACGGTGGAGGACCGTCCCTCCGGCGCATTCGCCATCCACGTAAACACCTGGACGCGCACCGGCATGGTGCTCCACCGCAAGGGTCCGCAACTTGCATCTGACGACGAAGTACGCGTCACGATCCGGGGCAAGGGAGGCCATGCCTCGGCCCCCTATCTCTCCTACGACCCGATTCCGGTGGCGGCGGAGATCGTCCTGGCCACCCAGACGGCCATCACCCGCCGGATCAACGTCTTCGATCCGGGCGTCATCACCTTCGCCACCGTCGCCGCTGGGACCACCCACAACGTGATCCCCGAGACCGCCCTGCTGGTCGGAACGATGCGGGCCGTTTCCGACAGCACCCGCAGCCAGCTCCACTCCCTGATCAACCGGGTGGTCCCGAACATCGCGGCAGCCCACGGCGTGGAGGCTGACGTCGAGATCAACATGGGATATCCGGTGACCGTCAACGACCCCGACCACACAGCCTGGGTGGACACGGTGGCCCGGGACACGCTGGGCGACGACCGGGTGGTATGGATGGACTCGCCGATAATGGGCGCCGAGGACTGGGGTTACGTGCTCCAGGAAGTCCCCGGAACCATGTCCTTCCTCGGAGCCTGCCCTCCCGAGCTTGAACCGGGCCGCGCAGCCGGGCTCCACTCGAACCGAGCCGTCTTCGACGAGGAAGCAATGATCACCGGCACGGCCCTGCACGCCGCGGTGGCCCTGTCGCACGGACAGAGGAACCGGTGAGCACCACCATCGCGGAGACGCAAGTACCACGCCACCTCCCGGCGCTCAGCCTGACCGCCCTATAGACCCGAGGAGTTGATGGTCGGAGTCGAGAGCCGCATCGCCGGCGGGCTGCTGGGGGTGCTCCATGGAGCGGACGCCATACCCTCCCGCTGGCGAACCGAGCTCGAATACCACGACCGCCTCATGGCCTCGGTTCCCGCCCTGCTGAACCTGCACGAAGGCGCCGCCGCATCCTCCGAAGGCCGGTTCATGGACATGGACCTGGCCGGCGGTGGGCAGATGGGGCCGACCGATCGGTCCTAATGGGTGATACCGGGCCGGTTCGCGGCCGGCGCGTACCCCAACCCCGATCCCCGGAATGACAAGGTGGGCAAGCTCCTCGACGCCGGTATCAACCTGTTCGTCAACCTGACCCAGGACTATCCGGGCGGCACCGACTGCAAGATGAATCGTTACGACATCCGGGCGGCCGAACGGCACGCGACGGTGGTACGCCGCGACATTGCCGACAATGACGTGACATCGAAGGACCTGATCGCGACCCTCGACGTGATCGACCACCACCTCCGAGACGGCTGCACCGTCTACGTGCATTGCTGGGGAGGCAGCGGGCGGACCGGGACCGTGGTGGGCTGCTGGCTCCGACGGCACGGGTATGCGGGCTCCGGCAACGTGCTCGGCCTGCTTCGAAAGCTTCGGTCGGAGGGAGACCTGAAGGGTGGCGATAATCCAACCTCCCAGACCGAGCCGCAGCATCGGATGGTCCTGGAGTGGCCCTACGGCCGGCAGCCGGGCGAGGTGTTCCACTCCAACCGAGCCGTCTTCGACGAGGAAGCGATGATCGCCGAACGGCCGTTAGGACGAAGCTGAGCTTCCTCAGGCAGTGCGCGTGGCGATGCGGCGGACCCGCTCGGGTCCCAGCGGCAGGCGGGTCACCTGCTCGGGACGGCCCAGCGCTTCGGCCACGGCGTTGGCGACGGCCGCCCCCACCGCGGTGATACCCCCCTCACCGGCTCCCTTCACGCCGAGCGGATTGGCCGGGCTGGGTGCTTCCTCGAGCAGCAGCACCTCCACGTCCGGCATCTCGGCCACGGTGGGCATCAGGTAGTCCATGAACGTGGCCGCCAGGGGTTGGCCGGATTCGTCGTAGGCGAAGTCCTCGAGCAGGGCGCCCCCGATGCCCTGGGCGGCGCCGCCCGCGATCTGGCCGTGGACCAACTCGGGATTGACCGCCTTGCCGACCTCGTAGGCCACCACCAGCCGTTCCACGTCAACGCGGCCGGATTCGGGATCCACCCGGACTACCGCCGCGTGGACGCCATAGGGATAGACCATGTGGTCCACCATGAACCAGCCCTCGGCGGTCAGGCCGGGCTCCCCGCCGGTCAGGCCGGGACGGAGCCTCCGGGCCACCTCGCCCAGCGTGATGGCCGGCCCGCCCGGCGAGCCCCGGACGAACACCCGGCCCCGGTCGATGGCGAGGTCATCCGGATCGGCTTCCAGTGCCGAAGCCGCCACTTCGAAGGCCTTGCGCCGCACTCGCCGGGCGGCGATCAAGGTTGCTGAACCGGACATGACGGTGACCCGGCTGGCGAAGGCGCCCATCCCGTAGGCGAGGTCATCGGTCTGGCCGTGGCGCACCTGCACCGATTCGATTCCCACGCCCAGCGCGTCGGCGCACACCTGCGCCAGCACCGTTTCGACGCCTTGGCCGATCGATGCCACGCCGGTGACAACCAGCACCTGCCCCGCCTCGTCCACGGTGACCCTTACCCCGTCGAACGGCCCAAGGCCGCTCTTCTCCACGAAGAACCCCATTCCGAGGCCCACCCGCTCGCCTTCCGACCGCCTCCGTGCGAGGTCGGCGGTCAGCTGCTCGTATTCCAGGTACTCGAGGGTCCGATCCAGCAGACCCGGGTAATCGCCGGAGTCGTAGGTCACCTCGGTACCCAGCGCGGCGATCCCCCGCTCGAAGGGCATGCGCTCGGGCGGGACCAGGTTGCGGCGGCGAACCTCGGACGGGTCGTGACCTAGCCGGTGGGCAATGACGTCGACCAGCCGCTCGCGCACGAAGGTGCTCTCGTAGCGGCCGGGGGCACGGTAGGTGCCGCAAGGGGTCTTGTTGGTGAGCATCACATGACCGCGGCTCCGGTACGCGGGCCAGGCGTAGGGTCCCGGGAGCATGGAGGTGGTCAGCTCCGTGACCGTCACCTGATGGGTCCGCAGGTAGGCCCCCTGATCCACCCAGAACTCGTCGATCACGCCCCTTATCCGGCCGTCGGAATCCACCGCCGCCTTTATCCGGTGAACCTGGTCACGGGAGTGGTTGGCGGCCAGCATGTGCTCCCGGCGGTCCTCCACCCAGCGGACAGGGCGCCCGAGCCGGAGGGCGGCGAGGCATACCAGCACATCCTCGGGATAGAGCTCTCCCCTGATCCCGAACCCCCCTCCCACATGACCCTCCCGGAGCGCGACCGACCCGAGTGGAAGGCAGAGCATGGAGGCTATGGCCGCCCGGTTGTGGTGGGGCACTTTGGCGGCGCCGAACATCTCCAGCACCGATCTCAACGGGTCGTAGCAAGCCAGCGCTCCCCGGGTCTCCATGGGCACCCCGGAGTGCCTCCCCACCGCCAGTTCCATCTCCACGACCACCGGAGCGTCCCCGAAAGCCGCATCGAGGTCCCCGTAGGCCTTCTCCACGACGGTCGTCTCGGTGGCCGCCGGCCCGGCCGCCAGCGGATCCACCACCGGATCGAGTTCCTCGATACCAGCGAAGACCAGCTCGGCGGCGTCCTCCGCCAGGTACGGATCCTCGGCCAGCACGATCGCGACCGGCTCGCCCACGTAGCGAACGCGGCCGGCGGCGAGCACGGGTTGGCGGAACCGCTCCAAGCCCTCCACCCAGGCCATGCGGAAGTCGATCGGCGGCACTTCCCGGACGTCCTCGCGGGTCCAGACGGCCTCCACCCCATCCATGGCGCGCGCATCCGAAGTGTCGATCTCCAGCAGCCGGCCGTGGGCCACCGGCGAACGCACCACCCTCATGTGCAGCTGGCCGGGAAGGGACAGGTCGGCGGCGAACCTAGCCTCGCCTGTCAGTAGGGGTCGGTCCTCGATCCTCCTGACCGAGCTACCGACATAACTCATCCTCGCATGACCTCGGCGGCCTGGCGGACCGCCTTCAGTATGTTCTGGTAACCGGTGCAGCGGCACAGGTTGGACGACAGCACCGCCCGGAGCTCGTCCTCGTCCGGATCGGGATTCTGCTCCAGGTACCCGGCCGACAGCATCAGGAACCCCGGAGTACAGAAGCCGCACTGGAGCCCGTGGTTATCCCAGAAGGCCTGCTGGATCGGATGGAGCGCATCGCCGTCGGCCAGGTCCTCCACCGTGCGGAGGTCCATGCCCTCGCACTGGACGGCGAACATCAGGCAGGACCGGACCGGTTGGCCTTCGGCCAGGATCGTGCAGGCTCCGCACACGCCGTGCTCGCAGCCCAGATGGGTGCCCGTGAGGCCGCAATCGTCTCGCAGCGTGTCGGCCAGGGTGCGCCTGGGCTCTACCCGGACCCGGTAGGTCCTGCCGTTGACCGCAAGGGTCACCTCGACCCTGGTTCGCTCGCTCATGCGGGAATCCTCTCGCTCTCCCTTACCAGCCTACGCAGCCGGGACGGGGTTACCGGCGCCTCGGCGATCTGGACCCCGAGGGGACGGAGCGCGTCGGCGACTGCGTTGATGACTGCGGCCGGGGCGCCGATCGTGCCCCCCTCTCCCAAGCCCTTGGCGCCCGTGATGGTGGCATCGGAGATGGTCTCGAGGTGGTGGATCTCGATGGTGGGGACCTCCGCCAGGGTGGGAGGCAGGAAGTCCATGAGCGAGGTGGTGAGGATGTTCCCCTCCTCGTCGTAACGGATCTCCTCGTACAGGGCGCCGGCGATCCCCTGGGTGACCCCACCGTGGAGTTGCCCGTCCACGATCATCGGGTTGATGAGGCGCCCGGCGTCCTCCACCACCACGAACCGATCCACCCGGACCCCGCCCGTCTCCGGGTCCACCTCCACCGTTGCGACATGGCAGGCGTTGGAGAAGGTTCCGGCAGGATCGTAGGTGGCCGTGGCCGTGAGGCCAGGATCCATCCCGGCGGCCAGGCGGTGGCTGGAGTGGTAGGCGAGGCGGGCCAGCTCGGCCACGTCGATCCCGGCATCCGTACCCGCCACGGTCGCCCGGCCCGCCCGGATGACGATGTCCTCGGGCGCCGCCTCCAACTCCGAGGAGGCGATGGCGGCCAGCTTGGAGCGCAGGCGGTCGGACGCCAGGCGGGCCGCTCCCCCGGCGATGACCAGGGACCGGCTGGCGAACGTGCCCCAGCCGTACGGCGTGCGGTCGGTGTCACCGTGAACGATCCGGACCCGAGCCGGTTCCACTCCCAACTCGTCCCCGATCAGCTGCGCCAGGGTGGTCTCCAGACCCTGGCCGTGCGGGGAGGCGCCCAACCGGGCCTCCACGTTGCCGGACGGGTCCATGGCCAGGTCCACGGTCTCGTATCCGGGCGTCACGTCCATGCTCCGGGCGGCGAAGGCCGATGTCCCGTAGCCGGTGCGCTCCGAGAACACGGAGAAACCGATCCCGAGGTAGCGGCCCTCCGACCGCGCCGCCGCCTGGCGACCCCGGAAGTCCTCCAGGCCGATCGCCTCGACGGCCCTGTCCAGGGACTCCACGTAGGAACCCTCGTCATACACCAGGCCGGTGGCCGAGGTGTAGGGGAACTCCGATATCAGGTTGCGGCGCCTGATCTCGGCGGGCTCGATCCCGAGGCGGACCGCCGCCAGATCCAGCAGGCGCTCCATGGCCAGGGTTATCACCGGTCTCGACACCCCCCGGTAGGGCGCCATCGGGCAGGTGTTGGTGGTGACGCCTCGGGACCGGACCCGGTAGGTACGGAAGTCGTAGGGCCCCGGGAATTCGGCCAGCGCCATCAAGGGCTCCACCCCGCAGGTGACCGGGTAGCAGGAGTAGGCGCCGATGTTGCACACCAGGTCGGCGTCCACCGCCAGCAGCCGGGCGTCCGCGTCGAAGGCGCCTCGGACGCGGTAGTGATGATCACGGCTGTGGAAGGAGGACATCAGGTTCTCGCGCCGATCCTCCACCCACGACACCGTGGTCCGGAGCCGTCTCGCCACCCAAGCCGTCACCACGTCCTCGGGCGCCAGGCAGAACTTCTGCCCGAATGCCCCTCCCACATCGGGGACCACCACCCTCAGGTCCGACTCGGGCATACCGAGCAGGTCGGCCAGGACGGTGCGGACCACATGCGGCGACTGGACGGAGGCGGTAAGTGTGGTCCGCCCGGTCCGGGGGTCGTAGGAGGCGACGGAGCCTCGGGCCTCCAGGGGGAGGGCGTTCTGGCGCCGGGATCGTAGATCGAACTCCACCACCTCGGCAGCGTCGGCGAAGACCTCGTCCACCCGCTCGGTCTCGAAGCGGGCGTCTACGACCACGTTGGTCTCCAGGTGGTCGTGCACGGCCGGCGCGCCTGGGCGGAGGGCGTCGGGGGCGCTGATCACCCGGTCTTCCGACTCGATGTCCACGAAGACCTGCTCGGCGGCGTCCTCCGCCTCCTCCAGGGTGCCTGCCACTACCACCGCCACCGGCTCGCCCACGAAGCGGACCTTGCCGGAAGCCAGCACCGGTTGCTCGATGGGGTGGAAATCCGGCCGGTGGAGCAACGGCCGGATGGGACGCACTTCCCTGAGGTCGTCGGAGGTGAACGCCGTGACCCGCTCGGGCGCCTCGATGGAAATGATCCGGCCGTGGGCGACCGGACTACGGACGAACCTCAGGAAGGAGGCGTCCTGGGTGAGGTCGGCGACGAACCTGCCCTCTCCGGTGAGCAGCGGTGGATCCTCGAAGCGCGGGAGCGGCTGCCCGATCCACGGGATCACGCGGCGATCGCCTGCTCAAGAGCTCGTCGGGTCAGGGCGCGCACCAGGTCGCGCCGGTAATCGGCCGACCCGTGGATGTCGCCGATGGCGTCGATCTCGAGAGCGGCGATCTCGGCGGCGGCCCGGAATGACTCCTCCGTGGCCGGCTGGCCCTCCAGAGCCTGCTCCGCATCGGCGGCTCGAAGCGGGCGATCGCTCACCCCACCAAGCGCGATCCGGGCGTTGCCCACCCGCCCGTCATCGGACTCGAACGCCACCGCGGCCATGGTCAGGGCGAAATCACCGGCCCGGCGGCTGAACTGTTGGAACCCGATCCGCGTGCACGGGGAGAGTTTGGGAAGGCGGGCCTCCACCAGGAGCTCCTCGGGTTCAAGAGCGGTGGTGAAGACGGTCTGGAAAAAGTCGGCGGCAGGGATGTCACGACCGCCGGACGGGCTCCGGGTCGACAGCTCGGCATCGAGCAGCAGGGCTATCACGCACCACTCGGCGGCCGGGTCGGCGTGGGCCAGGCTGCCCCCGAAGGTGCCCCTGACCCTGATCGGTAGGTGGCCGACGTGGTGGGCGGCCATCGTAAGGAGGCGGCCGGTGGGACCTTCCGTTACCGGTCGCTCGAAGGTCACGTGGCGGACCATCGCTCCGATCCGGAGGGTGTCGCCGTCCTCCTCCAGGTAATCGAGCTCGTCCAGCGGGTTGATGTCGACCAGAACCGCCGGTCGAGCCAGGCGGAAGTTCATGGCCGGGACCAGGCTCTGGCCGCCGGCCAGGACCTTGGCCTCGTAGCCGTACTCGCCCAGGTGAGCTACCGCCTCGGCCACGGATCGGGCCTGGTGGTAGTCGAAGGGAGCCGGTTTCATGAGGGCCGGAGTGTAGTATCCGGGCGCCAACCCAAGGCCTTTACCGTCCTATGACCCCAGACCAGCGGCCGGCGCCTGTCGGTGGCATCGGAAGCTCCATACGGCGCCACGAGGACCCTCCGCTGCTGGCCGGACGGGCCCGCTACGTCGCCGATGTCCGCCTCCCGGGCATGCTCACCATGGCGGTGGTCAGGGCGCCCGTCGCCCACGGCACGATACAAGGCATCGACTGCTCCGAGGCTCGCCGGCTCCCTGGAGTGGAGGCGGTATACACCGCTGAAGACCTGAGCGAGTCGCTCGGAGGCGTTCCACGGATCCCGCCCCGGGTGTCGTTCGACGAGACCGTGGTCCCCTACCTCCAGCCCCTCATCGCCCACGACCGACTGCGCTATATCGGTGAGCCGATGGCGTTGGTGGTCGCTCAGGATCGGTACGTGGCGGAAGACGCCGCCGAGCTGGTGTTCGCCGACATCGACCCCCGCCCGGTGATGATGGATGCCGGCGCCGAGGATCGGCCCAAGCGGCGCCTGTTCGAGCCGGAGAATCTCGTCACCACCCTCGAGGCCGGCTTCGGCGACACCGGGCGTGCCTTCGCGGAGGCGGACGTGGTGGTCGAGGCCGAGCTGGCGATCGGCCGCCATAGCGGCGTGCCGATGGAGACGCGGGGCATCGTGGTCGAGTTCGACCCGGTCGGCGAGCGGCTCATCGTCCATGGAGCGACCAAGGTGCCGCACTGGAACCTGGCGACAACCGCCGACCTCCTCGGCATGCCTCCCGGCCGTCTCCGCATGCGCGAGACGGCGGTGGGGGGAGGATTCGGCGTCCGGGGAGAGCTGTACCCGGAGGATGTGCTGGCGGTATGGGCAGCCCACCGGCTGCGCCGATCCGTGGCGTGGATCGAGGACCGCCGGGAGCACCTATTGACGGCCAATCACTCCCGCCAGCAGCTCCATCGGGCGCGCATAGCCGGTGACCGAACCGGCCGGATCACCGCCATCGCGTCGGACTTCGACATGGACATGGGCGCGTACGCCCGCACCCACAGCATCCGGGTGGCGGACCTCACGCTGTCTATGATCCCCGGCCCCTATGACCTGGAGGCGTACCGCGGATCGGCCCGGTGCGTGGTCACCAACAAGACCCCCACCGGCACCTATCGAGCCCCCGGCCGGTTCGAGTCCAGCTTCGTGCGGGAGCGGCTCATCGACCTGTACGCCGCCGAGATCGGCATGGACCCGGTCGAGGTGCGGCGCCGCAACCTGATCAAACCCGACCGGATCCCCTATTCCCGCCCGCTGTCCTCGACCGGCGAGCCGATGCTGTTCAGCGACGGCGACTTCCCCGGCGTCCTCGATCGGCTGGTCGCCTCGTTCGACTGGCCGGCCCTGGAGCGGCGCCGCGATGCGGGGGAGCAGGTCGGGGTCGGCGTGGCGATGTTCATGGAGAAATCGGGATTGGGTCCGTGGGAGACCGGCGCGATCGAAGTCGATCCCGACGGCCTGGTCCGGGTCCGGTCGGGATGCTCCTCGGTCGGCCAGGGCATCCGCACGGTCCTCGCCCAGATCGTGGCGGATCGACTCGAGCTGGATCATGCCCGGGTACGGGTGGAACTGCTCGACACCGACCGGACGCCCTACGGGATCGGCAGCTATGCCAGCCGATCGACGGTCACCGCCGGCAGCGCCCTCGCGCAAGCCGCCGAGGAGGTGGTGCGGATCACCAAGCAGGTGGCTGCCGTGGACTTCGAGGTGGACGAAGAGGACCTGGAGTACCGGGCCGGCTCGGTCTTCGTGTCCGGATCCCCCGAGTTCAGCCTGTCCATCTTCGAGGCGGCCGCCCGGCTGCATCCGCTGACGGCCGGCAGGTACGGACGGTCCGAGCCGGGCCTGGCAGTGGACTCGGTGTTCGAAGCGGAGCGGGTGGTCTACCCGTGCGGCGCCAACCTGGCGGTGGTCCGGGTGGACCGGGAGACGGGCGACGTGGCAGTGGAGCAGCTGATCCTGTACTACGACGTCGGGAGGGCGATCAACCCGATGCTGGTGGCGGGACAGATGGAGGGAGGCGCCGTCCAAGCCGTCGGGGGCGCGCTGTACGAGCAGTTCGCCTATGACGAGGACGGCAACCCCTTGTGCGGATCGTTCATGGACTACCTGCTGCCCACCCTTGCCGAGACTCCGGCCATGACCGCCCTCATCGGAGAGCGGGATCCGACCGTCACCAACCCGCTGGGTGTCAAGGGAGCAGGAGAGGGAGGCGTCCCGGGAGTGGCCGCGGCCATCGCCACCGCTATAGAACATGCCCTGGGCCGGCCCGGCCTCGCCAGCCGGGTACCCATGACGCCCGAGAGGGTACTGAGGCCCCGATGGGGGACCAGCGGAACAGGGGCGATCGCTGACCACGAGGACGCGATCGGCTGAGCCTCGCGCCTATCCCTTCCCGGCCGAGTTCCAGAGACCGGCGCCCACGGTCCCGAGCACCAGCGGGTTGAGCACCGAGACCAGGTACCAGGCGACGTTGTCCGCCTGGCCGACGGACTCGCCATCCGCGAGGTTGAGCAACCGGAACCAGAGCGTGAAGAACAGTATGGCGAGGGCGAGGGTGCAGTAGAACCCGGCTTGCACCGCCAGGTACCGGCCCGCCGGTGCGTCGGCGGATCCGCCCCTCGTCTTGCGGGTCCAGACCACGACCACCGATACCAGGATGCCCACTGCGGTGAGATAGTTCAGGACCCGGTACACATCGCCTGGAGCGAGCGCGCCGGAGTAGAACGTGTTGAAGACGACCTGTGCCGTATAGATGACGGCGTAAGCGAACAGCGCTCCGCCAACGGGTTTCCTGAGTGTGTCGGGCATCATTTACCTCCGGTAGACGCAGCGCTGCCTAGACAGCTCTGGTGTAGCGCTCCCGCTCCCAGTCGCTGACGCTCTCCTGCCAGGCGCGCAGCTCCCACGCCCTCGATATGTCGTAGTAGCCGCTGAACTCCGCACCCAACGCCTCCTGCAACGCCGCATCGGACCGGAAGGCCCTCAGGGCGCTCTCCAGCGAGTTGGGTAGCGCCGGCAGGTCCGCCCGCTCGGAGACATCTCCTGATTCGGGCGCCGGTGGCGACGCCCCCTCCCGTATCCCGATCATCGCCGAAGCCAGCAGAGCCGCCAGCGCCAGGTAGGGGTTGGCGTCGGCGCCGGGGCGGCGGCACTCGAGACGGGAGCGGGCCGGGCGGTTGCCCCGGATGGCCCGAACCGAGGTGGACCGGTTCTCGTCGCCCCAGCTCACGTTCACGGGCGCGAAATAGCCGGGAACCAGCCGTTTGTAGGAGTTGACGGTGGGGTTCACCAGGAGGGAGGCGGCCGGAAGATGGTCGAGGATGCCCGCTATGGCTGACATGCACGTAGCAGGGAACTCGCCGTCCTCACCGGGGGCGAAGGCGTTGTGGTCACCTTGCCAGAACGACAGATGGACGTGGCCGCTCGAACCCTCCTCGAGCGGCATGGTCTTGGCCAGGAAGCTGGCGGTGAGGCCCAAAGAGGCCGCCACCTCCTTGACCGCGAACTTGAGCAGGGCGGCGTCGTCAGCGGCCCGGAGACCGCGCCGGGCGGAGATGTTCAACTCCAGGAGACCGGGACCCGCCTCGGTGTGTACCGCCTCAAGATTCACACCCAGTCCCTCGAGGGCCGGGACCAGCACCTCCAGCAGCCGGTCGAAGCGGCCGATCTCGCCGAGGCTGTAGCTGATGCCCGACGAAAGCGGCTCGCCGGCACCGTCGAAGATCCTGACCTCGAACTCGAAGCCGGCCATCACCTCGTAGCCCAGTTCCTCCAGATCAGCCAGCATGTCTCGAAGCACTTCGCGGGACGCCAGCCGGCATCTGGACCCGTCCGGCCAGCTCGGATCGGCCAGGCAGATCCCCCAACCCGGCCTCCACGCCAGCGGCCGGAGGGTATCGGGGTCCGGCTGCAGCAGGAGGTCGGGCGCGCCGGTGTTGATCCCGTACTCCCGGTAGTCGGTGATGGGCATGTCCACCGGGTCCAGGCCCAGCCACAGGTCGGTCATCACCGTGCCCTTCTCCACCGCCGACCGGAAGGCGCCGGGCCGGAACGCCTTGCCCCGGATGGAACCGTGTACATCCGGCATACCGAGAAGGACAAAGCCGTCGTCGGAAGGATTCCAGGTCATATCGCTCCCCCGTTCGCCAAGAGATCCGTCACCGTCCGGTCCACTTCCCCCACCGCTCGCGCAAGCCTGTCGATCATCTCGGCCAACTCCTCATCCGTGCTCGTCAGGGCCGGGGCGAACACGGTCTGGTCCCCGGCAAAACCATCGGCGTTCGGGTGGGTGGACATCACGAGCAGGTCGTTCTCCATCGCACAGTCGTCGATCCGTCCGGCGATTCCGAGCGAGTCGGGGGGTATGGAGGCGCCATCCCGCGGATCCACGTATTCCACACCCAGCAGGAACCCGCGGCCCCGGACCTCTCCTACGATCGCGTAACCCTCGAGAGCCGTCCGGAGGCGGTCGAGCAGGGCCGGCCCGCGCTCGGCGGCCAGACCGGGCAAGTCGTGCCGTTCCACATAGTCGAGCACCGCGAGGCCGACCGCGCAGCTCAGGGGCGCGCCGTCCCAGGTGTGGCCCAGATCGAACTCCTTCGAGCCGCTCGCCAAGGTGTCGTACACCGGTCGGCGGCACATGGTGGCGGCCAGCGGCATGTAGCCCCCGCCGAGCATCTTGCCGATGGTCACGATGTCGGGGGTTATCGGCAGGCCCTGGTAGGCGAACCAGCCCCCGGTGCGACCCATGCCGGTCACCACCTCGTCGAAGCAGACCAGGAAGCCGTAGCGATCCCGCCGCTCCGCCAGCCCCTCCCAGAAACGATCCGGGGGCGAGTAGCCGGGCAGGGACGCCCCGCTGACCGGCTCGCAGAAGAAGGCGGAGACGTTCTCGGGACCCGCCTGCTCGATCGCCTCGTCCAGCGCGTCGAGGGCCGCCTGCCCGGTCGGGTCGAACCTCGATGTGGAGGGAGGGATATGGAGGTGCTCGGACAGGTACGGATCGAACGGCGCGTGGAAGTTGGGGCGGCCGGTCAGGGCCACCGTGGCCATGGTGCCGCCGTGGTAGGCCTGGGCCGGGGAGATGACCCGCCATCGGCTTCCCTCCCCGCGATCCACGTGGTACTGGCGGGCCAGCCGGAGAGCTGTCTCGTTGGCCTCGGAGCCGCCGCTCAGGAAGCGGACCTTGGCCATCTCCGGGGCGATCTCCACCAGGCGAGCCGCCAGCCGCTCCTGGGGATGGTTGGTGAAGTGGTGGGCGTAGTAGTAGGCGATGTCGCCCATGGCGGCCTGCGCGGCGTCCGCGATCTCCCCCAGCCCGTGGCCGAGACCGGCCGTCATCGCACCTCCGGAGACGGCGTCGAGGATGCGCCGGCCTCCGGTGGCGAGCAGCCAAACGCCCTCTCCCCGATCGACACTCGGGTAGACCCGGTCGAGGTACTTGGGGAAGACGCTGGTGGAGGCGGCGTCGACGGCCGGTCCGGTCATGGTCGGTCCCGTCCCCGTCCCGGCAGAGCCAGACCCGCTATGTCCTCGGCGAAGCGCTCCAGCAACTGAGCCGCCACGGCTCTTGATCTGGAGGCAAGCCGGCGGGTCTCCTCCAGCAGGGCGTCGGGATCGACCCCCTCGTCGTCGAGTTCGTGGCGGTAGGCCTCGACCCAGCCGTCCATGATCTCCTGGTTGACCTCCGGGTGGAACTGGACGCCGAGGCTACGTCCCACCACGAACGCCTGCGGTCCGGCCTCGCTGTCGGCGATGAGCTCGCCTCCGGGCGGTACCGAAAAGGTGTCGAAGTGCCACTGGAACCATGGTCCCTGCGGCACCAGATCCTCGTCGACGCTACGCACCGGCAGCCAGCCGACTTCGGAAAGCTCCCCCCGGTAGGAATCGCCGCCGAGGACCCTGGCAAGCAATTGGCCGCCGAAACACAGTCCCAGGATCGGAACATCGGCGCCATGAGCCTCGATCAGGAGGTCCTTCTCCCGGTCGATCCACGGAATCGAGTCGTCGAAGGCGGCGAACTCCGAGCCGAGCGAGACGATCAGGTCATAACGTGTGGGGTCGACGCGGCGGTCCTCGAGGTCGATGCGGTAGGTCTCCACGTCGGCGCCCTGGTCCACCAACCATTCGTGGACGAACCCGGCCGGGGTCGGGTCCTCGTGCTGGACGATCAGGACGCTGAGCCCCGCGGACGGACCGCCTCCGGGAGACAGACTCGAGCCGAGCTCGTCCCTCACCTCGGCGCCGACCTCCTCTACGGCGGCGGCCATCCGATCCACCATCTCCGCGAGATCGCCGTCCGGGGTCGGGAAGGGCGGCGCGAACAGATGCTGGTCGCCCGCGAACCCGTCCCGGGTCGGCATGGTGCCCAGTACCAGGAGGCCGTGACGAGCCGCGGCACGCTCGATCCGACCGGCCACGCCCAGTTCGGGGGGAAGGAAGGAGCGGCCGTCCCTGGGATCCACGTAACCGATCCCCAGCAGGTAGCCCCGCCCCCGTACCTTCCCGACGAGGTCGTTCCCAGAGAGAGCCTCCTCCAACTCCCGGCGGAGCGCCGGACCCCGTGTCGCCACATGGTCGACCCAGCCTTCGTTTTCGAGGATTCCCAGCACGGCCAGGCCCACCGCGCATGGCAGCGGCGAACCGTCCCATGTGTGACCCAGCGAGAACGAGCGCACCGCCGCGGCGATCGCCTCGTACACGGAATCGCGGTAGAGGACGGCCCCGATGGCGGTGTAGCCGGCCCCCAACCCCTTGGCGGTCGCGATCACATCGGGAACGATCGGGAGGTCGTTGGCGGCGAACCAGTTACCGGTCCGGCCGATCCCCGTCACGACCTCGTCGAAGCAGATGAGGAAACCGTGCCGCTCCCTGCGCTCGGCCAGCCCCTCCCAGAACCGGGCCGGGGGCGAGTAGGCGGGCAGCGAGGCCGCGCTCACCGGCTCGCAGAAGAAGGCGGATACGTTCTCGGGACCGACCTGTTCCAGTGCCTCGTCCAGCGCGTCGAGTGCGGCCTGGCCGGTCGGGTCGAAGCGGTCTGTGGAAGGAGGGATGTGCCGGTGACGGCTGAGGTAGGGACCGAAGGCGCCATGCAACCCGGGCCTCCCGGTGAGGGCGAGGGTCTGCATGGTGGGCCCGTGATAGGCCTGGGCGGGCGAGATGATCTGCCAGCGCTGCGGCTCCCCACGGGCGACGTGATACATGCGAGCGGCCCGTATGGCGGCCTCGTTGGCCTCGGAGCCACCGGTCACGAACCGAGTCCTCGTAAACCCCGGCGGGGCCACAGCCACCAACTTCGCGGCCAGGGACTCCTGCCATGGATTGGTCAGCCGGTTGTTGTCCAGGTATCCGACCCGACCTGATTGCTCCCAGACCAGGTCGATGAGGTCGCGGCGGCCGTGGCCCAGAGTGGCCGCCATGGAACCGCCGCTCATGGCATCCAGATAGCGCTTGCCGGTGGAATCCTCCACCCGGGCGCCGTCGCCGGCGACGATGACGCGGTACGGCCTCGCCAACTCGAGCTGCAGAACGGCTCCGGCACCGGGCGCCACGAACGGTGCTCTCGACTGCAATCCGCCTCCAATCGCTTCCCGGCAAGCCTCCTGCCCGGCTCTACCCTAGAAGCCGGGTACAGACCGTGACCAGCGGCGCGCAGGATACCAACCGCCGGCGGCGCCGGGCTTCCTCCTGACCATTGGAGGCAGCGCCGGGAGCCATCCACCTCGTCAGATGGGAGTCAGGAATGGATCGGGTCGGAAAAAACTCCATCGAGGTCATCGACCCAGCGACCGAGCAGGTCATCACCCGGCTTCCATCCGCTGGCCCCGAAGATGCCGACAGAGCCGTCGCCAGGGCTAAGGCAGCCTTCGCGACGTGGCAAAACGTCGCCGCCGGCGACCGGGCCACCATCTTACGACGCGTCGGCGCAGCCGTAGAGGAGCAGGCGGTGTCGCTGGCGCAACTGGAGTCACGCAACGTGGGCAAGCCGATCAACGATGCCTTGGGAGAGGTGGGCATGGTGGCGGCCACCTTCGCCTACTACGCCGGATCGCCCGAGCGCCTCACCGGAAAGACGATCCCCGTACCCGGCGGCGTGAACATGACCTTCAAAGAACCGATGGGCGTGGTCGGTCTGATCACACCATGGAATTTCCCTCTCGCCATCGCCTCGTGGGGGGTGGCGCCCGCCCTGGCAGCCGGTAACACGGTGGTGCTCAAGCCGGCGCAACTCACACCGCTAACGGCTATCGAACTCGAACGCATCGCGCTGGAAGCGGGCCTGCCCGAAGGCGTTTTCCAGGTGCTGGCCGGGCCGGGCAGCCTGGTGGGTGAGCGTCTCGTCGAGCACCCTGATGTGGCCAAGATCGGATTCACTGGCTCGACCGAAGTCGGCAAACGGATCAGCATCCGCGCCTCCGAGACCATCAAGCGGGTGACGCTCGAACTCGGCGGCAAGTCGGCCAATATCGTCTTCGCCGACGCCGATCTCGAGCGGGCGGCAGCGGCCGCGCCGGGCGCGGTATTCGGCAACGCCGGACAGGATTGCTGCGCCCGTTCCCGCATCCTGGTGGAACGCAGCACCATGGACGTCTTCCTGGACCTGCTCTCCGCCAACGTTGCCGCCATGAGGGTGGGTGACCCGATGGACGAGGCCACCGAGATGGGACCCCTGATCACGGCAGAACACCGGTCCAAGGTGGCCTCGTTCCTGGACGAAGACACCACCGTGGTGGCCCGCGGCAACGCCCCGGATGGTCCCGGATTCTGGTTCGCGCCCACGGTCGTGACGCCCAACTCGCCCGGAGCCCGCGCGGCGACTGAGGAGATCTTCGGCCCCATCGCCTGCGTGATGCCCTTCGACGACGAGGAGGAGGCCGTCTCCATCGCCAACGACACCATCTACGGCCTGTCCGGCTCGGTCTGGACGGAGAACGGCGCCAGGGCACTCCGGGTCGCCCGGGCGCTGGACGCCGGCACGCTGTCGGTCAACTCCAACTGGTCGGTCCGGATCGCCACGCCCTACGGCGGCTTCAAGCAGTCCGGCATCGGCCGGGCGCTCGGTCCCGACGCCCTCGATTACTACACCGAACTCAAGAACCTCTACATCGCCACCTGAAGCCCTCGGCCCGTATCCGGCAGAGAAGACCAGAAACGCGGAGGCCCTGGCCCGGCCCCGCTGCAGAAATGGGTTTATGCGGAATGCCATACTTATCGCATGACACAGCTGGTTACGCACGTTGACGATGAGTTGGTCCAGCAAGTAGACAGGCTCGTCGAAAACGGCGCCGTGACGTCGAGATCCGACGCGGTTCGGAGGGGCCTGCGAGCGCTGGTTGACCGCGAGCGGCGCCGTTCGGTAGATGTAGCGATCGTCGAGGGTTACCGCCGCCGACCTCAGGCCGAGGATGAGGCGGGGTGGAGCGACGAGACGGCCAGATCAATGATCGCCGAGGAACCTTGGTGAGTCAGGTGCAGGGAGAACATCTGGTGGGCGGAATCAGAGGACCGACGATGACCGTCAGTCTGGATGGAAGTCCCTACAGCCTGGAGCACACGGGCAGGTGGGTCTTCGATAGAGCGAACTAACTCCAGGACCGCGCAGACCTCCTGAGGGAAGAAGGGCAACTCTCGGAGCAGATGTTGCGCGCCTACTTCGGCGACACACGCTTCCGGCAGATCGCCGAGTCAAACGCTATCGAGGGCAACCCCCTAAGCGAGACCGAGACCGAGATGGCTGTGATGAAGGGCGTCACCATCGCAGGACATGACCCCGCCTACTCGAAGGACGCCGTCAACCTCTCGATGGCCCTGGAGAGGATGGTCGAGCTCGCCCAAGACAGATTACCCACCGGTATCGAACAGCTGAAGGAACTGCATGCGCTGATCCTTGGCGATACTCCGGGAGCAGGCCTAATCCGCACACAACCCGTCCGTATCAAAGGATCGGGACACCGGCCGCGCGGAACCTGGCGTGAGGTCATGTCCGCAATGGAGGACTGGGAGGCCTGGTCCAGAGCCAACGACGGCGGTCAGGCCTTTCTCCGAGCCATCGTGCTGAAGACCTGGCTGACCCACATCCACCCGTTCTCGGACGGCAACGGACGGACTGCCCGGGCGGTAATGAACCTTGAACTGATCCGGGCCGGCCTCCCCAGCATCATCATCCGGTATGAGGACCGGACCCGGTACTACGACGCTCTGGTTGATTCCGATCTCGGTGGCGACCTCGGACCTATATCCGAGTTGATCCTCGCCCGCGTCGAGGACGCCTTGGACGACTTGCTGCGATTCTGTTAGAAACGGAACCGGACGACCCTTTGCCGGCCTGAGTCGCCGAAGTGGCACAGCACCGCATCCTTGACCATCTCCTTCAGATCGGCCCAGTCCTCACCCTGCGTGAAGATGCTATGGCCCAATGCCCGAGCATTGAAGCCACCCTCCGCAGCCTCGGTAACCTCGAAAAAGATCTCTGTGTTCGCTTCCACAGTCTCCTCCTGACAGTTTCCGTTACGGCCTACCCGGTCAGGAACGGCGTAGGACCTGGGTGGCCTCCGGATCGAGGCGGTAATCGTCCGGGAGGCGCACGAGTTGGTCGTCCTTGCCCAGGTACTCGACCACCACGCCGTAGTCGCGTCTCGCCGCCTCCACCGACACGTACCCTTCGATCACGTCCCATAGGACCGCTTCGGGATCCCGTGTGTACGGGTCTCCGTAGCCGCCGCCGCCGGGTAGGTTGAGCTGGACCCGGCTGCCTGGGTCGAGCACCAGCAGGCGTTTGGGCTGAGCCTCCTCGGTGCCGTCGATCCGGAACTCGCCGGCCGCTCCGTACCCGCCTCCCAGCAACCCTTCGGGCGGGTAGGAGATCCGATCGACCATGCCCGAGACCGTCCAATCCTCGTCGGTCACGCAGCCCATCTCGGTCCACTGCCCCAGCCCGCCTCTGAACCTGCCCGGTCCGCCGGAGTCGGTCCGCAGTTCCCGCCGGTGCTGGACCATGGAGGTGAGGGTCTCCACGGACTCGGCCGGCACCCCCGCCACCCCGCTGGGGAAGCCGGTCGTGTTGAGGCCGTCCTTGGACGCCCGGGCCCCGGCCCCTCCGCACTGGAAGAGGCTGAAGGTGAACCGATCGTCCGACCGCCGGGGCCTCCCCCTCCAGATCGAGATCCAGATCGGGTCGGAACCGGGCGCCATGAGCCGGTCGGGCAAGGCCTCCGCCAGCGCCCCGAACACCACCCCGGGGAGGAAATGGCCGATGATGTGCCGGGAGGCCACCGCGGCCGGCTCGAGGCAGTTGAGGATCGAACCGGGAGGCGCCGACACATGCACCGGACGGAAGGCTCCGTCATTGTGGGGAACATCGGGGCTGATGGCCGCCTTCATCGCGAACGAGGCATAGGCGTGGGTGTAGTTGAAGACCACGTTGATTCCCCGCACGCTCTCCGGCGACGAACCAGCGAAATCGATGAGGATGTCCTCGTCCTCGATGGTCACCTTCGCCTTGATCAGGATCGGCTCCTCGAAGCCGTCGCTCCACGTCTCGTGCTCGTGGACGCCGTTGGGAATTTCCCGGATGGCGCCGCGCATCGCCTCCTCCGAGCGGGTGATGATCTCGTGGGAAAGCGGATCGATGGAGTCGAGGTCGAACTCGTCCATGAAGCTGAGCAGCGCCCGGGCGCCGACATCGTTGCAGGAGGTCTGCGCGTAGAGATCACCCACCGTCTCGTCCGGGGTGCGGACGTTGGCCCGGACGATGGAGATCAGATCCTGGTTGATGGCGCCCCGGTCGTACAGCTTCATGATGGGGATACGCAGACCCTCCTCGTACACCTCCCTGGCCTCGGCGGAGAGTATCCGCCCGCCGATGTCGGCGGCGTGGCAGGTGTTGGCGAAGTAGGCGACCTCGATGCCGTTCTTGAAGACCGGGGTCAACACCGTTATGTCGTTGATCTGGCCGGCGGTCATCCAGGGATCGTTCGTGATCAACACGTCGCCGGGGCTCAGGCTGCCCGGCGGGTACTCCTTCAGGAAGTGGCGCACCCCGGTGGCCATGGCGTTGATGTGGCCGGGGGTTCCGGTGACCGATTGGGCCATCATCCAACCGTTGGTGTCGAAGACCCCGCACGCCAGGTCCTGGGTCTCGCGCACGATGGTGCTGAAGGCCGTCCGCTGCAAGGCCACCTGCTGCTCGTTAACGACCGACAGGACCCGGCTCCAGAGCACCTCGATGAGGACCGCATCCAACCGCGTCCGGGTAGTCATGTCCCCCCTCCCATCGAGACCACGATGTTGAGCCGATCGTCCACGGTTACCAGGCCGCCCGGTCCGATGATGGCGGTGGACTCCCGTTCCTCGATGATCGCCGGACCGGCCATCGTCGAGCCGGAACCCAGCCGGTAGCGGTCGTACACCGGCGTAGTGACGTATCCCCCCTCGGATGGGAAGTAGGCGGGGCGTTCACCCTTGCGGGCCGCCTCCGTATCGCCGGTCACGTTCCCTCTGTCCGCCTCGACCGGCATGGGCCGTGGCCCGCGGCTCACCACCCTCCAGGTGAGAGCCTCGAGACCCACGGGCGGTCCCTCCCGGCCGTAGAGGCTCCGGTACACCCGGTCGAACTCCTCGTAGATACTCTGGCGGTGCTCGACCGCCAGCGTCCCGTCCGGGATCGGAACCCGGATCTCGTGGCCCTGGCCCACGTAGCGAATGTCGGCGGTCCTGGTGTGGGTGATCTCCTCAGGGCCGGCGCCCGACTCGACCAGGAGGTCGGTCCCGTCCCGCTCCATCTCCTCGAAGATGCCGTTCACCTCGCCCCAGTCCAGTTCGTCGAGCCTTCCGTAGTAGGAGCGCACGAAGTCGAAGGCGAGCGGCGCCACCAGGAGCCCCATGGCGCTGGTGACACCGGCGCCGTAGGGCAGCACCAGTTCGCCGCTCCCGAGCAACTCGGCGACGCCGTAGCCATGTACCGGTCCGGCGCCTCCGAAGGCCACCACCGGCAGGGCTCTGGGGTTCTTCCCCCGCTCCACCGCGTGGACCCGGGCGGCGTTGGCCATGGCCTCGTTGACGACCTGGTGAACCCCCCAGGCGGCCTCCGGTACCGACATCCCCAGCCGGTCGCCGATGCTCCGGGCGATGGCGGCTTCGGCAGCGGCGACGTCCAGTTTCATGGCCCCGCCCAGGAAGTAGTCGGGGTCCAGATAGCCGAGGACCAGGTCGGCGTCGGTAACCGTCGGGGAGCTACCGCCGCGGGCGTAACAGACCGGTCCGGGATCGGCGCCGGCCGAGTCGGGACCCACCTTGAGCAGTCCCAGGGAGTCGACCCGGGCGATGGATCCCCCGCCCGCGCCGATCTCGATCATCTCGATCACGGGCACCTTGACGGGAAGCCCGGACCCCTTCTTGAAGCGGTAGCGGCGGTCCACCTCGAAGTCGTGGGTGACCAGCGGCTCGCCCCCGTCCACCACGCTCAGCTTGGCAGTGGTACCCCCCATGTCGAAGGACAGCAACGAGTCGCGGCCCATGGCGGTCCCCACCGACGCCGCCGCCAGCGCACCCGCGGCCGGACCCGACTCGAGGAGCCGGATCGGGAAGCGGACGCAGGTGTCGAGGGTGGCCACGCCGCCGCTGGAGAGCATCACGAACAGCTGACCCTCGAAACCGATCCTCTCCATGCGGCGGCGGAGTCCATGCAGGTAGTCCTCGACCAGCGGCTGGACATATACATTGGCGATGGTCGTGGACGCCCGCTCGAACTCACCGATCTCGGGAACGATCTCCGAGGAAAGTGAAACCCGCATCTCGGGGGCCTCGCCCTTAACCACGTCCCGGGCCCGCTCCTCGGACTCGGGATTGGTGAAGGAGTGGAGGAAGCAGATAGCCACCGCCTCCACGCCGGCCCCGGACAGCTCACGGACCAGGCGCGCCACGTAGTCCTCGCCAAGTTCGATGGTCTGCGTCCCGTCGGTCAAGGTCCGCTCCGGCACGTCGAAGCGGAGATGGCGAGGTACGAGCGGCCTGGGATGCTCCAGATTCAGGTCGTACAGCTCGTAGCGATGCTCGCGCCCGATCTCGATGGAGTCCCTGAACCCCGAAGTGGTGAGCAGAGCGGTCCGGGCCCCCTTGCGCTCGATGATGGCATTGGTGACCAGGGTGGTCCCGTGGACAAGATGGCGGACCGATGCGCCGGCGTGACCCGAGCGATCGAGCGTCTGTGCCAGCACCTCCTCGACCCCTCGCGACGGATCGGGAGTGGTGAGCACCTTGCCGATCTCGACCTGCCCGGAGTGGCCGATCATCATCAGATCGGTGAATGTGCCGCCGATATCGACACCTACCCGCAGCTCGTTGCCCGCTGATCCAACCATTTCGACGCCTTGACAGGGCTCAGAATCAGTGGATTGCAACATGTGATAATAGTTTACTCATAAACACGTCTTTGCGCCAAATAATTCCGGCATATCTTCTATGTTGGAAATAACATCAAATGTATATGCTCCACAAGACGCAGGTATCAGTTGCCGACCCTTAACATCTCCACCTAGTATACCGCCGGTCGAGCATCCCAAACGGGAGGAGTGGTTGTGCCCAAATCAATGGACCGAAGAGAGTTCCTAAAGCGAAGCGGTCTCATGATCGGAGTAGGCGCCGTCGCTCCGACCGTGCTAGCGGCTTGCGGAGGGGACGATACACCGGCCACCACCGCAGCACCGGCCACCACCGCAGCCCCGGCCACCACGGCTGCGGCGGAAACCACCGCCACCACGGCGATGATGGAGGAAGCTCCGGCCGAGTTCGAGAGCATCACGCTGTCGCAGGTGGGCGGCTGGATATCGCTCGACAACAACCGGACCACCGGCGGCGCCCTCGCCTCGGGCCAGCACACGTTCGAGGGGCTGCTCACCAAGCTCCCCGATCGGTCGCTCGTTCCCGCGCTGGCGGCTGAGATGCCCACCAGGGTGGACGATCTCACCTACAGCGTGAAGATCCGGACCAACCGGACCTTCACCGACGGCTCCCCGATCACGGCTTCCGATATCGCTTACGGCTTCTCTCGGCTGGCGCCCGAGAAGGAGCTGGGGTCGCCCTTCACGGCGTATACGTCTTTCATCGAGTCGGTCGAGGTGGTGGCCGACGATGAGCTCCAGATCAACCTGGGGCAGAAGGTCCCGGAGGATGTCCTGTTCCACAGGATGTCCGCCGTCAACGCCTATCCCGAGGCCGTGGTGGAGGCGATGGGCGGCGAGGAGTACTCGTTCGCACCGACACCTTCATCCGGTTCGATGATGGTCGCGGCGCCGTTCGACACCGAGATCAACATGTTCAAGCGGTATGACGGGTACGAGGGTCCCCTGCCCCTGGCGGCCAAGGACATCACCTATCTCGTCATCCCCGAACTGTCGGGCCGGATCGCCCAGGCCGAGGCCGGCCAGGTGCAGATCCTGGACGGCGTGTCCCCGCAGCTCTACCGGGCAATCCAGGACTCGCCGAACCTCGAGTTGGGTGTTGCTCGCGAGACCACGTTCCTCGAGATGATCTTCTTCAACACCCAAAAGCCACCCTTCGACAACCAGCTGGTGCGCCAGGCGGTGATGTACTCCATCGACGCGCCGCAGTTGATCGAGATCGGCTTGGCAGGCGAAGGTCGGATCGCCCGGTCGCCGCTCCCTCCGGAGAGCGACCGGTTCCGCGAGCCGCAGATGCAGTACAACTTCGACCCCGACAAGTCGAAGGAGTTGCTCAGGGAGGCCGGTTACGACCCGGACAACGAGCCCCTGCAGTTCCAGCTCGGCGTCGTGGAGTGGGCGTACGTCTACCCGCAGGCGCCCCTGCTGGCCCAGACGATGCAGGAGGGCGGTTTCGACCCGCTGTTGCTGGTGGACTCAATCGACGCCCGCTGGGTGTCCGACATCATGAAGCCTGAAGACGGCGGTCCGGCGCGGTTCGACGCCTGGGTGGCCACTATCGGCTTCGAGGTGTTCACCTACGACCCGGACAACCTGTTCCGCGGCTGGTGGGGCGGCTGGGCCGAGGGTGCCAGCTTCGAGACGGAGAACGTGCCGTCGACGCTGAACGACCTGCTCGACCAGGCGCTGGAGGAGTCGGACTTCGACAAGCAGAACGATCTGTACGCGGCGGCCAACGAGCTACTCGTTACCGAGGCCGGTGCGGTTCCGATCCTGTTCCAGCCCATAGCCCACGCCTGGCACAAGTCGGTCGCCGGCTACCAGATGCCCCAGACCCTGGGCATGACCCTGTTCGGCGTACATCCGTCCGGCGAGTAGCCGTCCGGATCGGCAAGCCAAGTAAAGCAACCGAGCCGATATCGGGTTTGGTATCGGTAAAGGCCGGTAGGGCCTGATGGGAGCGGTGGGCAGGCTTATCCTGCAACGCCTCCTCCAAGCCCTGCCGGTCATCATCGGCATCACGTTCTACGTGTTCGTGATGCTGGAGTTCTCTCCGGTCGACGCTCGCTACGCGGGTCTGGGGCTGTACGCCAGCGACGAGGCGCGTGAGCAGCTCGCCGAGGAATTCGGGCTCAACGATCCGGTGCTCATCCGCTACGGGCGGTACCTGGGAGACCTTTCGACCGGCGACTTCGGTTTGAGCGTCTACGGCGACCGGCCCGTCCTGACCATCCTCGGGGAGGGCATCGGGATCTCGCTATCGGTGGCGGCGCTCGCGTTGTTCCTCGCCACCCTGATCGCCTTCGTACTGGGGGTGAGTTCCGCCTATTTCGCGGGTAGCTGGTGGGACTCCACGGTCAGGGCGGGAACGCTGGGAGTGCTCTCGATGCCGATCTTCTGGCTCGCTCTGCTACTCATACTCACATTCGCCCTGGCGAACCCCATAGGGGTCACGTGGTTCCCCGCCGGAAGCTGGGTGCCCTTCAGCGAGGACAAGATCGGGTGGTTGAGGGCACTAACCCTCCCCTCCTTATCGATAGCCCTCCCCGTGGGCGGATTCCTGACCCGCGTGGTGCGTTCCTCGGTGCTGGACGAGCTGGAGAAGGACTACGTTCGGACTGCGCGCGGGATGGGACTGCGGGACCGGGTGATAGTCCGCAAGAACGTGCTCCGCAACGCGCTGGTGGCACCGTTGACCGTGCTCGGATTGCAGGCCGGCTACATACTGGGCGGCGTGGTGCTGGTCGAGAGGGTCTTCAACCTCCGCGGCCTGGG
This sequence comes from Candidatus Spongiisocius sp., assembly GCF_965221825.1. Classification (GTDB taxonomy): domain Bacteria; phylum Actinomycetota; class Acidimicrobiia; order Spongiisociales; family Spongiisociaceae; genus Spongiisocius. The sequence continues at coordinate 3,095,523 of NZ_OZ244917.1, read as the reverse complement.
CTGGAAGATGATCGACTCCGCCACAACCGGCGACTTCAACATCGTCACCGGGATCGCCCTGGTCGGCGCGATGCTGTTCGTCCTCTCCAACCTGGCCGCCGACGTGGCGTTCCTCATCTTCAAACCGAGCGCCCGCGAGAGTTCGTGACATGAGCGAAGCACGCGACCCCAGCCCCGAACGCCGGCCACGGATCCGATTTGGTCCCAAGTCGGTGGAAGCTGCGATGAAGGCCGCTCCGACTGGTCCGGTGAAGATGGGGCGGCTGCCATTTCGCGCCAAGCTTGGATTGGCCTGGGTCGGGCTCGTCATTTTCGTGGCGATCTTCGCCCACTGGCTGTCTCCGTACGATCCATACACGGTGGGCCTGACCACTCCCAACACCGGCCCCGACTGGCCGGAGCACATCTTCGGGTCCGACGAGATCGCCCGGGACGTTCTGTCCAGAGTGATCCACGGATCGAGGATGTCGGCTCTCGTGGCCGTGATGACCCCGGTGCTGGCTCTGATTCTGGGAGGAACGATCGGGATGGTGGCGGCCTCGACATCCCGAAATCGGAAGCTCAGGTGGATCAACGACGTGCTGATGCGCCTGGTGGACATCCAGTTCGCGTTCCCGGCGGTGGTTCTGGCCGTGGTGGTGTCGTCGGCATTCGGCCAGTCATTCCGGACCCTGCTGCTGGTCCTGACCGTGGTCTACACGCCCATCATGGCCCGCTACATCCGCGCCGCGGTCCTCGACCAGCTGGGCGAGGACTACGTCGCCGCCCTCAGAGCTATGGGGAGTTCGCAACTCCGCATCCTGCTGCGCCACGTGTCCCTGAACATCGCCACGCCGCTGCTGGTGTTCTTCACGCTGGTGGCGGCGGACGCCGTCATTCTCGAAGCCTCCATCAGTTTCCTGGGCGCCGGTCTTCCTCCCCCCGCTCCCACCTGGGGGAATCTCGTCTACGGCGGCTCCCAGTACCTGATCGCAGGCACCTGGTGGTACACGACCTTCCCCGGTCTCGCCATCTTCCTCACGGTGCTGGCACTCAATACGGTGGCGGAGAGCATGGCGGACCGCCTCGGCGGCAGACGGCACCTGCTGGGGCAGTGATGAACGCAGCGGCGGGCAATCCGATCCTGGAGGTCGAGAACCTCAGCATCCACATCCGGCATGCCTACGGGAACACACCGGTCGTGTCGGGGGTGTCGTTCTCGGTGCTGGAGGGCGAGAACCTGGGGATCGTGGGCGAGTCCGGGTGCGGCAAGACGCTGACCGGCCTGTCCGTCATCGGCCTGCTACCGCGTCTTGTGGAGGCCACGGGTTCCATCCGCTGGAAGGGCCAGGATGTGCTCCGGCTGTCTCCCACGGAGCGCCGCAGCCTGATGGGCAGGGAGATCGGCATGGTGTACCAGGACCCGCTGATGAGCCTGAACCCCGGGATGACGGTCAAGGCCCAGCTGCAGCAGGCACTGCGGATCGACGGCGACCACAGGCGTGACCGGCTGTACGAATTGCTGGAACTGGTCCACCTGCCCAACCCCAAGGCCATGGCCGCCGCCTACCCCTTCCAGCTGTCGGGCGGGCAGCGCCAGCGGGTGCTGATCGCATTGGCGCTCGCTCGGCGGCCATCCATCCTGATCGGTGACGAGCCCACCACGGCCCTGGACGAGACGGTCCAGGCCCAGATCGTCGAGCTGTTGCGCTCCCTGCAGGCCGAGCTGTCCTTCACGACCATCCTCATCACCCACAACCTGGCCCTGGTGAAGGAGTTGTGCGAGCGCACCATGGTCATGTACGCCGGGCAACTGGTGGAGGCGGCGCACACCGAGGAGCTGGTCCGCGACCCCCGGCACCCGTACGCGGCGGGGCTGCTGGGTTCGATCGTCAGCCTGGAGGCGAAGGAGCGGCCCGCCCGTTCGATCGAGGGGGTCGTTCCGAGTCCCCTCGAGTTCTCTCCCGGCTGCCGGTTCGTCGAGCGCTGCGCCAACGCCGGCGACCCTTGCGCCGGGACTCCCCCACTCTTGGAGTCCGTCGGGGATCGACACGACCTGGCCTGCTACTTCCCGGTCGGGGGACACGCGGGAGCCGCCGGATGACATCCCGGCCCGCTCCCACCGCCGCGGCGCCTCCCGGCCCGGAGGGGGCAACCACCGGTCCCGACGTCCTGCTCCGGCTGGAGAACCTGGTACACCACTACCGGGCGCCCAGGCGGCAGAAGGTTCACGCAGTGGAGGACCTCTCGCTGACGGTGGCCCCGGGCGAGGCGCTGGGACTGGTGGGCGAGTCGGGCTGCGGCAAGTCCACGGTGGCCCGCTGCGTGGTCGGGCTGATCCGACCCACCGGAGGTCGGATCATCTACGACGGGACCGATGTCTGGGCCCAGCCGGCCAGGTGGCGCCGCCGCAGCTTCGCGCGCCAGGTCGCAATCGTCTTCCAGGATCCCACCTCGAGCCTCAACGCCCGCCTGAAAGTACGAGACACCCTGGCAGATCCGCTGATCATCCACGGAGTCGGCGACAAGGCGGCACGGGACGCACGAGTGCAAGAGCTGCTCGACATGGTGCACCTGCCTCGGGACGCGGCGGACAAGCTCCCCGCCGAGTTGTCGGGAGGCCAGCGCCAGCGGGTGGCGATCGCCCGTGCGCTTTCGCTGAACCCCTCCCTCCTGGTGGCTGACGAGCCCACGTCGGCCCTCGATGTCAGCGTCCAGAACCAGATCCTCAACCTGCTGGCGGAACTCCGCGATGCCCTGAACCTCTCGGTGATCCTGATCAGCCACAACATCCAGGCAGTCTCCTGGCTGGTCGACCGGGTGGCGGTGATGTACCTGGGCCGCAAGGTCGAAGAGGGCCCGGTCGCCGAGGTAAGGGACCACCGACTCCACCCCTATACGCGGGCCTTGCTCTCGGCCAGCCCGATGATCACGAAGAGCAGCGAGCGGATCATCCTCGAAGGAACCCTTCCGAACCCCCGGCACCCTCCGAGCGGATGTCCGTTCACGACCCGCTGCTGGAAGGCCGAAGAGGTCTGCTCGGGCCAGTTCCCTCCCGCCGAGATCCCGGTGGAGGGCCACGAGGTGCATTGTTACTTCCCCGAAGATCCGAACCCCGCCTAGGCGTCTCAACAGGAAGGCAAGAAGATGGATGTCGACCGCCCTCTAATCGTGGCGTCCCGCAGCTTCGAATGGCTACCTGTCACCATCCCCGACGTGGTCGAGCCGGGAAAGGTCCGCATCCGCACCCTGGTCAGCCTGATCAGCCCCGGCACCGAGCTCCGCCTCTACCGGGGGGACACCATGGTCGAGGAGGTGTGGGACAGCTTCGCCGAGATCGACGCCGCCACCACCGAGGGGATGGGAGTGGCGCCTGCATACCGCATCACCGCCAGCAACCAACCCTCGGAGGCCAAGTACCCGGTCAACTGCGGATACAACCTCGTCGGCGAGGTGGTCGAGGTCGGCGAGGGGGTCGGCTCGCTTGCCGAGGGTGACCGTGTCTTCGCCCTGGCTCGGCACCAACCTGTCTTCGACGCCCGGGAATGGCAGGCCGTCAAGGTGCCGGAGGGCGTCGAAACCGAAGCCGCCGCCTTCGCCTACCTACCGACCCTCGGACTGCACGCCCTCCGCCGGGGCGGCTTCACCCCGGGTCTCAACGTGGCGGTGATCGGTCTCGGCCTGATCGGCTTCGGCGCCGCTTTGGTGGCCGACGCCATCGGCGCCTACCTGGCGTGCTTCGAGATCAGCCCGGCCCGGCGCCGGCGGGCGGCTGCTGCGCTCCCCCGAGCGCTGGTCCTCGACCCCACCGAGGACGGCTTCGAGGAGGCGCTGATGGAGTGCTTCCAGCCCTTCGGGATCGACGTGGTGGTCGAGGCGGCAGTGGGTCGGGCCCCCCTGGACCTGGGCATGCGCATCCTCGACGACCAGGGCCGCATGGTGGCCATCGCCCTGCACCCCGAGGATGTGGGACCCCTCCTCTCGGCCGACTTCTACAACAAGCAAGCCTCGATCCTCGGCACCAGCAACGCTCCGTACCAGGACCCCGCCCAACGCCTGACCCGGTTCACCTGCCGCTCCAACATCGAGTTCCTGCTCGAGCTCCACTCGAAGGGAAGGCTCGCGTTGGAGGCATTGCACACTGATACCTATCCCGCCGCGGAGATAGATGCCGCATTCGCGGACCTCGACGCTGCCGAGCGCGACATGATCGGCGTCCTACTCGACTGGCGCTGAGAGCAGAACGGAGATCCGGCCACCGGCATCACCATCCTCATCGGTAGGAGAGTCTACGAACGGTTGGGTCAGGCCGGTTGAGAACGCCGCCGGCGCCGGGCTATAAAGACCGCCCCGGCCAGGGCAGGTATCGCCATGACGAGGGCAGCCACCCGCAGGTTCGCAAAGGTCGCGACGGAGCCGTCGAGCAAGCTCGCCGCGGGACGGGTTCCCAGGAAGGCCACACCCCACAACGCCATTACCCGACCGCGATGGGTCTCCGCCACGTTGAGCTGCATAAGGGTGGTGGCAAGGCTGATCGAGATCATGTACATGATCCCGCCGGCGAAGAGGGCGGCAAGGCCCACGGTCGCGCTTGCAGACATCCCGAAGGTAATGATCGCCAAGCCGAGCCCGGTCATGGCGAGAGAGATATTGCGGAACGAGGCGCGGACCCTCGTCACCAGCAAGGCGGCCGTAAATGCCGCTCCCAACCCGAATATCCCGATGAGTACCCCGGTGAAGGTGTCCGGCCGCCCGTAGATGTCCACGGTGAAGGCGGGGGTCAGGTTCGTCACCGGATCGACCGCGATGGCCACGGCGGCGACGGCTACCAGCAGGGGACCGATGAGCGGATCCTTCCTGACCAGGCGGATCGTGTCGCGAAAGGCAGTCCGGCCCGCAGGTGGCCGATCGTCGTGCCCCTCGACTCTGACGATCATCACCGCTCCGGCCAGGGCGAGGTAGGACAGGGCGTTGAAGGAGAAAGCCCAGGTGAAGCCAAGTGTCAGGATTACCGCCGCGCCCACCACGGGGCCGATCGCTCTCGCCAGATTGAAGGTGATGGCGTTCAACGCGATCGCACCTTGCAGATCCTTGCGCTCCACCAGGTTGGGCACGAGCGCCTGCTGCGCCGGGACCACGAACGCCTTGGAGATACTGAAGAGGAACGCCGTCCCGATCAGCCAAACCGGGGTCGCCAGGCCGAGAAACGTGACCAGCGCCAGGACGCCACCGGCGAGCGATGCCGACACCTGCATCAACACGATGAGCCTGCGCCGGTCGAACCGGTCGGCAACCGATCCGGTCCACGGCGCCAGGACTATCAGGCCGGAGAACTGGGCGAAGCTCGTCATGGCGACCAGGAAGGTCGAGCCGGTAAGCCGGAAGATCAGGAGCGCCAGGGCGATGCTCTGGATCCAGGTGCCGATGCTGGACAGCAGGTTCCCGAAGAAGTAGGGACCGAAGTTCCTCAGCGCCAGGAGGCGGAGGGGCGAACGCGGCACATGCTCCGGCTGGGGGGCGCCGGCGTCTAGATCCATGCCCGGTTACTCACATTCCCTTGCACAGCGATGAGGTCCCATCCTGATCGTCCGACCGGATCGGGCGGCCCCGTCTAGGAGCGTACCGAAATATGTCCGGTTGGCCCGATGGCCGGCAACGGAACCCCGGACAGAGGCGTGGCGGGCCGACCCGTTCCCGTCTCTGCCAGCATGGCCCTAACCGGCCAGACCTTGCGCCCTCAGCCGAGGAAGTACCTGGTCGCCGAGCAACTCGATCGACTCGAACCACCGGTCGAACCTCAGCCGGAGGTCGAACACGAGGTGTTCCACGCCCACCGCGTCGAACTTGGCCACCTCCTCCACCACCTCGTCCGGCGACCCGGCGATCAGGGAACCTTCGATGTCCTCCGCTGTCTCGAAGACACCGGACGGGGGTTTGACCCACCACTTGCCGCGCTCGTTGGCCCACCGCAGCAACCCATCGATGTTGAGACCGTCGAATGCCTCCTCGTGGGTCTTGGCTATGGACGTGGGTGGGATCACCGCAACCGTGGGGCGCTTCCTGCCGGCCTCGGCCGACATGCTGTCCATCGCCTCCACCCGCTTCTCGATCGTGGCAAGGGTGGTCCTCCCCGGCATCCAGCCGTCGCAGTACCTGACCGCTCGCCGCGCCGATGCGGGTGTCGATCCGCAGTACCAGAACGGGACGTGGCCGGGCGGTTTCGGTTCGATGGAGATCGCATCGAGCGTGTAATGGGAGTCGGAATAGTCCACGCGGTCCTCGGTGAAGAGGCGCCGCAGGATGTGAGCGTTCGACTCGACCAACTCGGGACGGAAGATCCCCGGCATCCCGATCGCCTCGAACTCATGATCGAAAGTGCCGGCGCCGTAGCCGAGAATGATCCGATCACCGACCAGTTGAGCGAGCGACCCGACCGACAGCGCCGTATGGATCGGATGGCGGAAGGGAATCAAGGATCCGGTCCCCAGCGTGATCCGCTCGGTAACCGCACCCACGGCAGTGAGGGTGGTCAGTGCCTCGTAAAAGACGATATTGGGATTCTCGAGCTCCGCGTGGGGCTCGAACACCAGATGGTCTCTAACCCAGAGGGAGTCGAAGCCCAACTCCTCGGCAAGTATCGATCCGGTCAGGATCCGCTGGCGGCTCGCGTACGCGCCGAAGTGGGGAAGGAGCAGACCAAACTTCATCAGGGCATTCCTCTTGTCAGGCTGGGCTTTACGTGGCGGCCGAATCCGGGCTCGCCCTTGACGGTTCCATCACCGTATATCTCGATACCTCTCAGGAAGGTTCGCTCGACCGCTCCGACCACCTCACGGCCGTCGTAGGGGGTCCATCCGATCTTGGACAGCACACCATCGTTGGCGATGGTCCACTCCTTGGCCGGGTCGACGATCATGAGGTCGGCGTCGAAGCCCGGCTCCAAGAAGCCCTTGGACCCGATGTCGAAAGACCGGGCGGGGACTTCTGCCATCACCTCTACGACCCGCTCGATGGTCAACTTACCGTGGTGGGCCGCATCGAGGAGCAGCGGCACCTGATGCTGGATTCCCGGCGTACCGGTGTGGGCCGCCCACATATCCTCCCAACCGACATCCTTCTCGGCCCGCGTGTGAGGGGCATGATCCGAGGACACGATGTCGATCGTCCCATCGTTGATAGCGTCCCAGACGGCGGCCCTGTGATGATCGGGAACCCAGTAGGACAGGCAGTAGGGGCCTAGTTCCAGCACATCGTCCCACGTGCCGAGGAACAGTGCCCAGTGATTGACCTCCGCGGTTACCTGCACCCCTTCCGCCTTGGCCCGGCGGATCATCTCTATCCCCTCGATGGTCTGGACGTGGACGATGTGGAGACGGCACCCGGTGGCCTTGGCCATCCGGAGGAGGGTGGCCGTAGCCGTGTCCCAGATGATGCCGTCGTAGGCCGCCAGGGTCTTGGCATAGGCTTCCGGACTCCGGTCGCCCTTCTTCCAGTAACCCTGCTCCACGTGGTCCATCAACGCCTGGTCGTGAGGGTGGACCATGAAGACGCGACCCGTGGCCGCGACGTCCTCGAACATCTGGAGCAAGTGGCCGTGGTCGTGGATCCCGGTTCCGGCCGGGTGCGGGTAGGTGCGCCCCGTGTCCACCACCATGTACACCTTGAAGGCCGCCACTCCGGACTCGGCCATGGCCTCGGTCTCACCATGGGCGGGCACCGGGTTGTGGTTGTAGTCGACGATGCTTTTGGCCCGGTAGAGGTCCAGGACCTCCTCGAGATAGGTCCCGGTCACGGTGGGCGGATCGAGGTTGGGCATCCCGAAGATGGTCGTAACCCCCCCGGCCGCGGCAGCCCGCGTACAGGTGACCAGGTCTTCCTTGTGCGTGTAGCCGGGCTCCCGGGTATGGACATGGACATCCACCATGCCGGGCAGCACCAGCTTGCCGGAGGCGTCCACGACCCGGTTCGCATCCGCGCCGGCCGCGGCGCCGGCCGCCACCTCGACTACCCGCCCGCCGGAGACGAGAATGTCCGCCCGCTTCCGGCCCGAACCGGATACGAGAGTTCCTCCGACCACTGCCAGGTCGTATGTCATGTTGTCGCTCCAGGATCATGGCTGACCGTCACCGGTGCCCTGCGCAGGTACGTGCTGAACCAGTCGGTGATCTGGGGAATCACCGTGTCCGCGTGCTGTGCGTAGGCGCCGTAGTGCGTGGTGTCGCGCTGCATGAGCAGCTTCTTGGGTGGGCGCGCACGCTCGTACAGGGCCACCGCATGGTCGGTAGGGGTAACAGGGTCGTCCTCGACCCCGATGATGAGGAGCGGGGCATCTTCGATCCTGCCGACCGCTTCGATCGGCTTGTAAGCGAGGATTCCGTCCACGCTCCGTAGCTGCACCCGGGTGGGCACGCGGGAGTCGACGTCCTTCTTCACCTTGGTGGCCCTTCGCTCCGGTGTCTGCAGCATGATGTCCTCGCGTGGGTGGACCATCTTGCCCTCCCCCGTTAGGACCCGCTCGGCACGGTCGGCCCGGAGGGAATCCAGCAACTCGTACCACTCGTACTCCCGGCGCATTCGCCGCAGCCAGTCCTCCCCGTCTGCGACCGGCACCTGCGAGACCGCGCACCGGATGCGCGAGTCGGCCGCGGCCAGCATGATCGCATTCCCCCCACCGGTTCCCCCGCTCCCGAACGTACCGATGCTGTCCTCATCGATCTCCGGTCGTGACCCCAGGTAGGTGACCGCGTTGATCAAATCCTCCAGCTGGCGGGAGGGCAGCAGAAGGTCACTCGCTCCTTCTGAGGACCCGAAGCCGCGATAGTCGAAGATGAGGACCGCGATCCCGGCGTCGGTGAGGGCTTCGTGGTAGGGGAGGTAGAGGCGCGCGTCCTTGAGGCCCAGCCAGCCGGGACCTTGGACCACTGCCGGGCACGGACCGTTCGCGGGACCGTCGGGGAAACGCAGGATCGCAGAGATGCGCTCACCTTCCGAGTAGAAGGAGACATCCTCGGCCCTCACCGCAGAACCTTCGTCTTCGAACTCACCGGGCGAGTATAGATAGCCCGATATACGGTATACATCACAGCTGGGTGTCCTCCCCGGCCGAGTAAGCGGGGTTCACAGGAGCCGGCAGCTACCGACCGTAGGAGCGTGCCGAAAAAGACGGGGATGGATTGACCCGCGACCTTGTGAACAGGGGTTTTGTTGCTGGACATCGGGCCAACCGGACTCTTTTCGGTACCCTCCTAGCCGCAGATATCCGCGATGCACTGTGCGTAGACCTTGGTGCAGCTGACCAGGTTTTCAATCGAGACTATCTCCCCGTACTGGTCGTACACGTCATAGACGCCATCCTTGCGGATACCGCCCGGACCGTAGGTGAGGGCGGGCACTCCGTACTCGTGGAGGATCGAGGTGTCGGCCGATACGTCATACCGGTACGGCTCCACCTTGCGGGAAGGCTCTCCGAACACTGCGCTATGGGCGCGTCCCACCGTCCGGACCAAGGGCTCGTCATCGGTGATCTCGTATCCGTTCCGGCACAGGAAGAAGGAGAGTTCGGTGTCCAGTTCCGGATCTTTGTCCCGCAGGTCATCCAGGAAACCCTGGACCTGGCGGTGGACGTCCATGATCGTGGCGGTGGGCGGGAATCGGAAGTCGAGGTAAAGGGTGCAGCTCCTGGCCGGGTTGACGGCCGGCTGGAAGGAGTTCCCACCCCGGATCGCCCCGAACCCGATCCGCGTCCCCATAGTCGGGTGGGCGTGGGAGGCGGCGAACTCCGATTCCCAGGCCCGGAACGCGTCCAGCACCCGGACCCCCTTCTCGATGGCATCGTCCCCGTGCTCCTTCGACCAGGTGTGACGGGAGAGGCCCTTTGTTGTGACCTTGGCGAAGACGTAGCTCGAATTGCCGGTCTGGACCCTGAGGCCGGTCGGCTCGCCGATGATCGCCGCGTCCGCCACCACACCGTGCTGCGCGGCATACATGGTGCCGAGGCCGCCGGCCCGGTAGGCCGGACCGGAGAATTCGTCGGTGGGTGACTTCTCCGTCTCTCCGATCACGCCGGCCACGATGATGTCCCCCCGGAGTTCGACGTCTGACTCCTGCACGGCCCGGATCGCTCCGTGGTAGGCGGCGAAGGCCGACTTCATGTTCGACACCCCGAGGCCGTAGATCCACCCTGTCCCATCGAGGGTCGCCTTGGGAAGCAGCCCGAACGGCATCCCCGGATCCTTGCCGGTCATTCCCGTGTCGAAGTGGGCTCCGAGCAGCAGGCTCCGGCCCCTGCCGCTACCCCTGAGACGGCCGATCACGTTGTACCGGTCGGGTTCGACCTCCTGGAGTTCGATGTCCATCCCATCGATCTCCCCGAACCGGTGCGCCACGTAGTCGGCTATCGCACCTTCCTCTCCGGTAGGACTCGGGATGTCCACGAGGTCGCAGGTCATACCCACCATCTCGTCCTCGAGTTCGGGGGTGAAGGCGGGCAGCAACCGGTCGAGTAGTTCATTCATGGTCGGGGTCTCTCTTCCTTCGTGATACGCAGACCTCCCCGGGGAACGCGGCGGGCTTCCTGCCCGGTCCTCGGGCAAGGCATGACCGGGCGGCCTGGCTGCGTCCGGTTGCTTCGCACATTCTCGGGTAGGGACCTCAACCGGCCCAACCGACCAGGGCATCGACGCTCACCTGGCCGGGACCCGCCAAGAGGATGACCACGCCCACGATGATGAGCGTGAACGGCCAATCCCAACCGTCAACGAAGCCCTGCTTCCACTTCACCATCGGTATCGCGAGGATGAGAACCAGGATCAATGGGATGACCGCAACCCGGGTCGCCAAACCGACGATCAGGAGGATTCCGCACAGCGTCTCAACGTATCCGGCCAGCAACGCCACCGCGGCAGGGTAGGGCACGCCCTTGCTCCGCAAGAGCTTCTCGGTGCGGCGCGGGCCGTGGCCGGTGTCGGCCTTCCTGAAGATCTTCGGCCAGCCGTGCGCTATGAAGACGGCCCCCATCGTGGCTCGCAGCAACCCCATCGCAAGGTCATCCACCGCTACTCCTCCCGCTGCCCGGTACGCCGGAGCGGCACAGTGAGGCCACCCGTCCCGCCCGCGGGCGGCGACGGCTCCGGATCGGATACTCTAAACATGTGAAGCCCCCGCCCTTCCGGTACGCCGCACCGACCACCCTCCCCGAGGCGACTGCCATGCTGGCGGGATCCGATGGTCGGGCGCTCGTGCTGGCCGGGGGCCAGAGCCTCATCCCCATGCTTCGCCACCGCCTGGTCGGACCCGATGTACTGGTGGATCTCCGTGGCATCGATGCCCTGCACCGGATCTCCTTCGACGGACTCCGCACTCTCAGGCTGGGGGCGATGGTGACCCACGCCGCCCTCGAGCGTTGGGCTTCGGCTCACGACAAGGCTCTTCTCACTGATGCCGCCGCGCAGATCGGCCACCCCTCGGTAAGGACGATGGGCACCGTGGTAGGGAGCCTCGCCCATGGGGACCCGGCAGCCGAGTGGAGCGCAGTCGCCCTCGTCCTTGCGGGAGTGTGCAACATCACCGGACCGGACGGAGATCGGGAGATCGGGGTCGACCGGTTGTTCACCGGGCCGTTCTCGACCAGCCTGGCCGGCCCGGAGCTCATCACCTCGTTGACCGTCGTTCTCCCCGGTCCTCGCGCCGGAGCGGCCTTCAGCGAGGTGGCGCCACGCCCCGGTGACCCGGCCGTGGCCGGAGCGGCCGCTGTCATAACCCTCGACGGGCAAGACGTGAGGAGCGCCCGCGTGACCCTCATCGGCCTGGCCCCTACCCCATGCCGGGCCCCGACAGTCGAAGCCGCCCTCACCGGCCGCCCGGCCTCGGTCGGTGTCGAAGCGGCCGCGCAAGCCGTGGAGGACGACATATCCCCATTGGGAGACATCCACGGTTCCGAGGACTACCGCCGGCGGGTGGCGCCGGTGGTGGTCACCCGCGCCCTGCGATCGGCGCTAGCCCGGGCGGGGGAAGGCAGATCGTGAGCCGGTCGGTCCAGATCACGATGCTCGTGAACGGTGTCGAGCACACTCTGGCGGTAGAGCCCCGCATGGTCCTGGCCGACGTGTTGAGGGAGCGCTTCGATCTCCACAGCATCCACCTGGGATGCGAGGAGGGGGCGTGCGGCGCCTGCACCGTGCTCGTGGACGGTGAGCCGGTCACGTCGTGCCTGGTCCTGGCCGTACAGGCCGGTGGTCGATCGATCACCACGCTGGAAGGATTGGACGGCGATCCCACGATGACGGGTCTCCAGGCCTCCTTCCATGAGAACTTCGCGCTCCAGTGCGGATTCTGCACGCCCGGCATGCTGGTCAACCTGTTCTCCCTGCTCGAGGAGCGGGCATCCCTCTCCGCTCCCTCAGAGCAAGAGGTTCGTACCCGCCTCAACGGAAACCTGTGCCGGTGCACCGGCTACCAGAGCATCGTCACGGCGGCGTTGCAGGCGGCCCGATCCGCCGGCGCCGGGCGGGAGGATTCGTGACAGCCCGCACGACCTTCGGCAAACCCATCCTCCGCCGGGAGGACAGCAGGTTCCTCAAGGGCAAGGGCGTCTACGTACCCGATATCAGGTTGCCCGGCACGGCGGAAGCGGTCGTCGTGCGAAGCCCCCACGCCCATGCGCTGATCAGCGATATCGACGTGTCGGAGGCAGCCGCCGCACCGGGCGTGGTCGCGGTGATAACCGCCCGCGACCTGACCGACACCGGGGTCTACCGCCCCTACCACAAGTCGCCGCCCGCATTCGCCGACCTGCTCCAACCACTCGAGAAGGGTCACGACGTGCCGCTCCTGGCCGCCGAGCGGGTGAGGAGGGTCGGCGAACCGATCGCGCTGGTCGTGGCGGAGAACCGCTACCTCGCCGAGGACGCCGCCGGGCTGGTACGGGTCGATTACGAACCGCTGGAGCCGGTGCTGGACGCCGAGGCGGGCTTGCGGTCGGATGCTCCGGTCATCCACGAGGAGTTGGAGGACAACGTCCAGAGCCGGGTCAGGGTCGAGGTCGGCGACCCGGAGGGGGCAATGGCGACCGCCGATCACACCGCCGCGTTCCGGTTCACCATCCGGCGGCAGATCGGAAGCCCACTGGGGACCAGGGCCGTGCTGGCCCGGTTCGACCCGGAGGAGGGATGCCTGGCTGTCTGGTCCGCCACCCAGATGCAACACCTGGCTCGCAAGGTGATCGGGGGGATTCTCCGGCTGGCCGAAGACCGGATCCGGGTCGTCTGCCCGGACATGGGCGGCAGCTTCGGAGGGGGCGTCTACTACGAGGACATCCTGATCCCGTATCTCGCTCGGCGCTTGGGCCGTCCGGTGCGCTGGACCGAGGACCGGAGGGAGAACCTGGTCAACGCCCGCCACGCGCGGGACCAGATCCATGAGGTAGAGGTGGGATTCGACGACCGGGGACGCATCCTCTCCCTTCGCGACCGGATCCTCGTCGACATGGGCATCGCCAACTTCTACGGGCTGGTGGTGCCCTACAACACGATCTCGCATCTGAAGAGCCAGTACCGGATCGACAACTACGAGGCCGAGGCCACCTGCGTGATCACCAACAAGACCCCGAACGCTCCAGCCAGGGGCGCCGGGCGGGTCACCGCCGCCTTCGTGATCGAGCGGGTGCTGGAGCGAGTGGCCCGCCGGCTCGACCTCGATCCGGCCGAGGTGAGGAGGATCAACCTCATTCCCTCCGATGCCATGCCCTTCGACACCGGAGTGCCGTACCGGGACGGCAAGCCCTCGGTGTACGACAGCGGCGACTTTCCTGCCCAGTTCGAGATGGCCCTGGAGGGGATCGGCTACCACGACTTCCGCGCCCGCCAGGCCCGGCTTCGGGCCGAGGGCCGATACGTGGGGATAGGCATCGCGGCCCACATGGAGGGAACCGGTTTCGGGCCTCCCGAGAGCGCCATCGTCAGGGTTGACGGAACGGGAGCCGTAACGATCCTCAGCGGCTCCAACAACCATGGCCAGAGCCACGAGACCACCCTCGCCCAGGTCTGCGCCGACGCTCTGGGCGTGGACATCGACACCATCTCACTCAGGGACGGCGACACCGCCCTTATCCGCCACGGTGGCGGCACGTTCGCCAGCAGGACCGCGGTCACGGGCAGCATGGCGGTGGCAGGCGCGGCCACCGAACTCCGGCAGAAGGCCATCGAGATAGCCGCCGGCCTGCACGGGCTGGACGCCCGCGGGCTCACCGTGGTCGGCGGGGTTATCCGTGACGGCTCCGGCGCCCGGATCACGACGCTCGCCGAGGTGGCCCGGCGTGCCGGCGATGGGACCGGAGACGGAGCGTCGCCCGGCGAGGAAGCACGCTTGGAAGCGATCGGCTCCTTCGCGTCGCCCACCGTCACCTGGGCCTCGGGAACCCATGCCGTCACTCTCGAGGTGGATCGTGACACCGGCCACGTCAGGCTGGAGCGTTACGTGATAGCCCACGACGCGGGCAACATCATCAACCCGGCGGTGGTGGAGGGCCAGATCGTGGGCGGCGTGGTGCACGGGATCGGCAACGCGCTGTCGGAGGAGGCGGTCTACGACGATGCCGGCAACCTGCTCACCGGCAGCTTCACGGACTACCGGCTACCGAGGGCCGTAGACGTCCCACCCGTCGAGGTCCTCCACCAGGAGTTCCCCTCCGCGCTGAACGAACTGGGAATCAAAGGATGCGGCGAGGGGGGAACCGTGGGGGCACCCGCCGCCATAGTCAACGCCGTCGAGGACGCCCTCCGCCCGCTGGACCTGCGGATCACCGAGATGCCGCTCCAGCCCGAGAAGTTGCTGAGGTACATCCACGAGGCTGAAGCTGAGTGATCGCAACTTCCCCCAGCACTGCAGGCAGCACAGCATCGGACCCTGAACTAACCCTGGTGATCCACCGCGGTATCAAGCCTCGTGATCGTCCCACGTGCCAGGCAGCGGCGGTGGCCGATAACCACCGTTGGCGGCCTCGTAGGCGGCCGCGGCTCTGAGCAGTAGCGGCTCGTGCAGCGGGGCGGTGGCCAGCTGCAGTCCCACCGGCAGGCCGTCGACATGGCTACCGGACGGGATGGAGATGGCCGGAACACCGACCAGGTTCCAAGGAAGGGTCAGGCGGGTCGTCAACCTGCTCTGGCCACCCGGCTGTTCGAGGTCGACGTAGTCCGTCTCGCCGATCCTCACCCGGTCGGAGTCGATGGGAAACGCCACCGTCGAATTGCAGGGGGTCACTACGACGTCCACGACCTCGAAAACCCTCGTTATCTCGACCACCATGCTGTTCCGTACCTGCATACCCCTCCGGTGGTCGGCCGCGGAGACGAATTCGCCGGCAAGGATGCGGTAGCGGATCTCGGGCGTGGCGAAGCCCTCCTGGCCCGCCAGTGCGTACGGCAGGAGGACGGATTGCGACTCGTGCTGGGCTGCCGCCAGAGCCAGAGGCGTGTCGTAGAAGGCCGACACGTCTACGTCCACAAGGGTCGCCCCCAGGTTCTCGAATGTACGGAGCGCCTCCCGGACCGCGTCCTTGACTTCGGGCACCGTGTCGTCGAAGAAGAACGACGTGGGTACCCCCACCCTCAGACCGCGTACCCCCGCCTCGAGACCGTCCCGGTAGGAACCATCGAACCCGGATCGGATGGACATCGGGTCCTTGGGGTCATGTCCTGCCAGGGCGTCGAGCACGATCGCCGCGTCATGGGTGGTGCGGGCGATCGGGCCGACGGTGTGATGCCACGAACTGGTCGGCGGCAGCTCCCCGAGACGGCTGATCAGCCCGTGGGTGGGCATCAGGCCCACCACGCCGCAGTAGGAGGCCGGCGTCCGGATCGATCCCCAACCGTCGGTGCCCACGGCGGCCCACGTCATGCCTGCGCTCACCGCCGCCGCCGAGCCGCCACTCGAACCGCCCGGGATGCGCGACGGATCCCACGGGTTGCGCACGGTGCCGAAGTACATCCCCTTGCACGTTCCGCCCATACCCCACTCGTGCATGTTGTTCTTCCCGAGGATGATCGCCCCTGCTCGCCGGAGACGGGTAACGACCTCCGCGTCGAAGTCCGTGGTGCGATCACTCCAGAAAACGGACCCGTTGGTGGTGGGAAAGCCTGCCACCGCAATGTTGTCCTTGACGGCAACGGGAATGCCGTGAAGCGGGCCTAGATAGGCACCGCCCGCTATCGAATCCTCCGCTGCGCGCGCCTCGGCCAGCGCTCCCTCCTCGAACACGGTGATGTACGAGCGCAGCAGGCTGTCGAGGGACTCGATCCGTTCCAGCGCGGTACGGACCAGCTCGACCGGAGAGACCTCCCCGGCGGCGACCAGCGGCGCCAGCTCGCTGATCGACGCGACGGCCAGGTTGTCGCTCAACGCCCACCCGCGTACGCGCCGGTCCGAGGATCCACCAGGGCCGGGACCTGCTCCTCCAACTTCTTCGACCTGCGGAGGATCTGGACCACGTAGGGAACCAGCGCCTCGGCATCCGCATCGTCGAGCGCCTCCCCGAAACGATCCCGGATGAGGCGCCGGGCGCGCTCGGCCCATTCGTCCGGAGTCACCGATCCGGCCTTCCGGCATCCGGAACAACTCCCGGTCCAGGACTCTCCGGAGGGGGTGCCCCTTCCCGGCTCCAGGTGATTCGGAGGAGGTCGGGACGATCGTACTGGCGGTTCACGAGCTGAGCCCACGTACCGGCATCCGGATCGATGTCCGCGTAGAGGATCCCCTCGCCGCGCTGCGGACCGGCCAGCACCGCGCCCCGCGGTGCATAGATCACGGATCCGGGCTCCTCGATCATGGCTTCCAGGTCGGCCTGGTGGCTCCCGTCGCCCCCGACCCGGGTCGCCGCCGCCGGATCCGACGCCGCTGCCGCCGCCACCACGTACGCCGTGTTCTGGTAGGCGACCGCCCGCCCGGTGATCGACACCACGTTGTGCATAATGCCTGGTGCGTGGAAATGGGGAGGCCACAAGGCAACATGGATCCGGGCGCCGAGGCTTCGCATGGCGTACGTGAGCAGCGGGTTGGAGTTCTCGCCGCCGGCCAGCACGCTAAGCGGTCCCCACGGAGAGTCGAATACCCGGATCGACTCGGCGCCGCCCGCATGGAAGAAGACCCGCTCCCCCACCGCGGGCACCAGCTTCTGCCTCGTACCGAGCAGCTCGCCGGAAGGGGAAATCACCAGCTGGCTGTCGAACACCACGCTCGTCCGGGGATCGGGGCGCTCCACGACACCGATAACCAGCATGGTTCCGGCCTTCCGGGCAGCCTCGCAAAGAAGATCGGTCTCCGGTCCGGGCACCGTGACCGCGTTGTCCACCATCCTGGTTGCGAGTTCCCTCGACCTGGCAGAGGTGGGGGGTAGCGAGTGGAACCAGATGGGATGCCCCGGAAGGTAGTTCTCGCCGAAGGCGACCAGGCGGGCTCCTCCCGCTGCCGCCTCCGCGATCAGGTCGCACGCCTTGTGCAGCGAGCCGGCCCGGTCGAGAAACACCGGGGCCGCCTGCACGGCGGCCACCCGGACGGGTACGTCAGATCCGGAGGGCACACGCTTGATCGTATACGATGTCCGGCAGCGATGAGCCTCCGCTTCGGACTACTGCTACCACACTTCGGCCCGCACTCGACCTGGGATCGAGTCTTCGGGATCGGGCCTCGCCTGGAGGAACTCGGATTCTCGGGTGTCTACTTCCGGGACCAGCTGGGTTTCACGGGCGGAGTCTCCTTCGAGAATCCCAGCCATCGCTTCGTGGATCCGTTCATAGCGATGAGCGCCGTGGCTGCCACGACCGGCCTGACCGTGGGAATGGCGACCCTCACCCCGATCCGGCCACCCGTCCTACTGTCCCAGATGGTGGGATCCCTGGCCTATCTCGCTCGGGGAAGGATGGTGCTGGGGGTGGGACTGGGCGGGCAACCGAACGCATTCCGCCTGGCCGGCCTCTCGATCGACGACCGGGTGGCCCTGTTCGAGGAGATGGTGGCGGTGCTGCGGGCCACGTCCCGTCCTGAAGCCTCCCATCGCGGACCCCAGATCGGTTTCGAGGGTCTCACCCTCGACCCGGGGCCGCCCACGGACCTGGAGCTGCTCTATTGCGGGTCCAGCCTTGCCGCCATCCGGCGGGCCGTCCGTTTCACGGACGGATGGTTCCCCGGCCGCTGCCCCTTCCGGGTCTTCGACCGCTTGTCGGAGCGACTGCGGGAAGAGGCCGGAGCCGCCGGCAAGACGATGCGGGTCGCCATCGTCCCGCTGGTTTCTCTCGACCGGAACCGGGAACGCGCCCTTGCGAAGGTCAACGTCGAGGGGATTCTCGAGGAGTCACGCAGGAAACCGGCCTGGCGCCCGGATGGGCCGTTCCACTCGGCGGATGACTTGGGAGGGGCGCTGATCGCCGGCAACAGCGACGATGTCATCGCGGGCCTCCGGCAATTGGAGGCACGGGGGGTCGATGAGGTCGTGCTCGATCTGCGGGAGCGGATGGACGTATACGAGGAGAGTATCGAGCAACTCGGCGCCGAGGTCATCCCGTCGTTCGTGCCCCGTCCCAACAACGAAGGATCAGGCGGGTAGGCCCGACCGTTCCTGCCTTCCCGCCACCGTACCGAAACGCTCGTTTCCTGGCTCCGAAGCTGCAATCCGACCGGCGTGCCGAGTCAGATCAGTTGCGAGGCCAAGCGACTCTGTATACATTATGCAGACTTGGTAGTTGCACGTGGGGACGTGCGGCGACCTTGGACCAGAGGTGGCGGGACTCCTCGCGCACCCTGCCCCTTACCGGAGGGAGTTCGGATGAAATACAAGAGGCTGTTGGCCCTGATGCTCGGGTTCGCATTGCTCGCCGTTGCCTGCGGTGGCGATGAGGATACGACCCCGGATACCCAGGCACCGACAACGCAAGCGACCCAGCAAACCGAGGCACCGGCCACTACCCAGGCAATGGCCGACGAGCCCGACGATGCGATGATGGATGCGGACTCGATCGCCGATATCCGGTCCCGTATCGAGGGCCAGTCGGTGGTCGTGGGCAGTTCGGGATTCCCGAACGCGTCGCTCACGGGAGCGTTCCGGACGATGGACTTCCTGCGTGACGACTTCGGTCTTGACGTGGAGTTCCGCCTGCTGGACTCCGACCCACTGGTAGCCGCGACCATCGCGGGTGAGGTCGAGGTTGGCCAGCTGTCCCTGGCCGGTATGGCCAACGCGGTGTCAGCGGGTTCGGACTTCGTGGCGTTCGGTGGTGACGACCAGAAGAACTCGTTCATCATCGCCGCCAAAGCGCCGGTCAGCTCGATGGAAGAGCTCCGCGGCCAGCCCGTGGCGGCCACCCAGAGCCTCAACCAGATCACCGGCCAGACCCTCCAGAAGTGCTTGGCCGACGCCGGTATGACCGTCGATGACGTCCAGCTGGTGCGTTTGGCGCATACGGGCGAGGCGACGCAGGCGATCTCGTCGGGGCAGGTTGTCGGGGGTATCTCGGCGACTTGGCGTCTCACCCAGTTGACCCTCAACGAGGGTCCTGGCGCCTACAACATGCTTTGCGCCGGCTGGGAGGCCGCTCCCCAGATCTCGTCCGTGTGGTACGCCGAGCGGGCCTGGGTCGAGGCCAACCCGGACATCGCGCTGGCGTTCAACATCGCTTCGCTGAAGTCGGCCCGCTGGGCGCAGGAGGACAAGCAGCGCTGGATCGACTACGCGCTGTCCAAGATCGAACGGCTCACCCCCGAAGCCGGATCCCTCGACTACGACAGCCTCCTTGGCGACCTTGACATGTGGCCGGTCAACGGGTCTCTTGACCGCGACCTGCTGCAGACCACTCTCGACACCTCCCTCGAGTTTGAGGCCGTCGACCGGGCCTACACCGTCGACGAACTAGTCACCTTCGAGTTCCAGGACAAAGCGCTCGAGATCCTCGGAGTCGCCGAGCGCAACCCGGACATCGGACCGATGGCCGACGATGCGATGATGGATGCGGATGCGATGATCGCCGACATCCGGTCCCGTATCGAGGGCCAGTCGGTGGTCGTCGGCAGCTCCGGCTTCCCGAACGCGTCGCTTACCGGAGCGTTCCGGACGATGGACTTCCTGCGTGACGACTTCGGTCTTGACGTGGAGTTCCGCCTGCTGGACTCCGACCCGCTGGTAGCCGCGACGATCGCCGGCGAGGTCGAGGTCGGCCAGTTGTCTCTGGCCGGTATGGCCAACGCGGTGTCGGCCGGTTCGGACTTCGTTGCCTTCGGTGGTGACGACCAGAAGAACTCGTTCATCATCGCCGCCAAGGCGCCGGTCAGCTCGATGGAGGAGCTGCGGGGTCACCCGGTTGCGGCGACGCAGAGTTTGAACCAGATCACCGGCCAGACCCTCCAGAAGTGCCTGGCGGACGTTGGTATGACCGTCGACGACGTGCAGCTGGTCCGCCTCGCTCATACCGGTGAGGCGACCCAGGCGATCACGTCGGGGCAGGTTGTCGGGGGTATCTCGGCGACCTGGCGTCTCACCCAGCTGACCCTCAACGAGGGCGAGGGCGCATACAACATGCTGTGCGCGGGCTGGGAGTCCAACCCGCAGATCTCCTCGGTGTGGTACGCCGAGCGGGCCTGGGTGGAAGCCAACCCGGATCTCGCGCTGGCGTTCAACCTCGCTTCGCTGAAGTCGGCCCGCTGGGCGCTGGAGGACAAGGATCGCTGGATCGAGTACGCGCTGTCCAAGATCGAACGGCTCACGCCGGAAGCAGCCGCCATCGACTACGACGGGCTTATCCACGAGTTGGACATGTGGCCGGTGAACGGGTCGCTCGATCACGACCTGATGCAGACCACCCTCGACACCTCCCTCGAGTTCGAGGCCGTCGACCGGGCCTACACCGTCGACGAACTAGTCACCTTCGAGTTCCAGGACAAAGCATTGGAGATCCTCGGCCGGATGTAGGCAGGGCCGGGAAGAAGGAACCACCTGTGGACCGCCGGTCTCTCGATGGAGCCGGCGGTCCGCAGGATCGCCAGGTCACGATCCTGCGGGGGTCCTGGCTAAGGTTCGCGGAGGGTGCCGGACAACGGCGCCGGGCCCGAGGATGCGGGCGGCGGCCGGATGCTCGGCATTCTCGTTGGCGCATTGATCGCACGGGGAGCAACCGGACATGGCAGCAGTCGAGACCCTGACCGCCCGGGAGCGGGGTTCGACCTTCCCACCCTCCAGGGTCGCCGGTCCCCTAATGCGCGTGCTGGACATCTTCCGGTCGAGTTGGACGATCCGGGTGCTCACCCTGGCGGTCATCCTCACCGGGTGGGAGGTCTTCGGACGGCGCACCAGTACCGTCACCTTCGCGTCGGCAACCAGGACCCGGGACGCTCTCTGGGAAATGACCGTCAGCGGCGACCTGTGGAAAGCATGGCGAGCCGATCTGGCGATCATGTTCACAGCCCTGGCCATCTCGGCGGTGGCCGGTGTCCTGCTCGGCTTTCTCCTGGGACGTTACCGCTCGATAGACACCACTGTGGAGCCGGTCTTCGTGGGTGTGTTCATGACGCCCAAGATCGCCCTGCTCCCGATCATCGCCCTGTGGCTCGGCTACCAGTTCAGCGCCAAAGTGCTGGTGGTGGTCCTGTTCAGCTTCTTCGAGGTCTTCTTCACCGTTCGCGACGGCATCAAAGTGACCAACGCCGAGTATGTGGACGTGGCGAGGTCCTATTCCATACCGGAAGGCATGATCCTCACCAAGATCGTCGCGCCGGCCACCGCCCCCTACATCATCACCGGGCTCCGGCTCGGCCTGCTCCACGGGATGGTCGGCGTGGTGCTGGCCGGATTCTTCCTCGAGGCGAACGGCATCGGCGGCCTCATAAGCAACCAGACGAACGAGTTCCGCATGCATACGACCTTCGCCGCCATGCTGACCGTCATGGCCGTGGGAGTCGCTATCAACCTGAGCCTGAGGCTGCTCGAGCGGTGGGTGACCCCGTGGAGCATCAAGGAGACGGTATGACCACCGGGTCCTCCACGGACGCAGCCTCACGCTCGAGCGAGGAGCCGCGGCGCCCGTTCCGGATCAGCCGCGTGAGGATCCTCCAGTTGAGCGGCATCGTGGTGTTCCTGGCGTTGTGGCAGGTGTTCGGAGGCCGCAAGCCCGAATGGTATTCGCAGCCCACCAGGACCGCCGGCGAACTCTGGCATCTGCTCGGCGCCGAGGAGGTGCTCCCGTACATCGAGGGGAGCTTCTGGCAGCTGCTCCTCAAGTCCTTGGGAGCGCTGGTGGTGGGCATCGTGCTCTCGTTCATCGTCGGGGTGATCCTCGGATTCCTCATCGGCCGTTACCGGGTCTTCCGGGTGGCGCTCGACCCCTACCTGGCGGCCATCTACTCGGTGCCCAGAGTGGCTTTCGTACCGATCATGGTGGTCTGGTTCGGGATCGCGGACCGCTTCCTGGCAGGCGGAGTCGAGGTTCCCTTGTCCAGGTTTGTCATAGCCAGCGTCGTGGTGGCCTGCTCGGTTCTCATCGCGTTTTCCACCGCGGCCGGGGTACACGAGTTGATGAAGGAGTACAACGAGGTCTCCTACGCCTTCAACCTGCGGGGCGGCAAGGGTGCGGTTGAGGAGTGGGCGGGAGCGATCCTGCTCGTCATCGCCTTCCTGGCCACCGCGGCGGGATGGCTCTCCCTGATACAGGGTGTGGTACTGGTGTTCGCCACAGTCGGTCTCCTGGTCGTCCGGGACCGGCACATGTTCCTGAAGATCCTCCTACCGGGGGCCGTACCGTTCCTGGCGACCGGCCTCCGCATCGCCGTGCAACGGGCTCTCATCGCGGTCATAGTGGCCGAGTTCCTGATCGGTGTGCCCGGACTCGGGTTCGTGATCCGGGACGCCCGGGCCGCGTACCACACCGACCGGCTCTTCGCCATGGCTCTGCTCCTGATGGTGCTGGGCGGGACCATCGTCACCATCACGAAAGCGGTGGAAGCCCGGTTGTCCTCCTGGCGACCGAAGGCCTTCTGAAACCCGGACCCTGGGAGACGTGAGCCTGCAACCGGAAAGCCATCCTCTCCGGAGGCCGGACACAGGAATGACCTTCGGGGTGCTGCTACCCCACTTCGGTCCCCACGCCTCCCGGACCCGCCTGATCGAGGGCATCACGCTCATCGAGGATCTGGGCTTCGACGCAGTGTGGGCCCGGGACCATCTCCTCTGGCATCCGCACAGCCACGAGGAACACACCGACATGACCTTCCTCGAGCCGTTCACCACGCTGCTCGGCCTCGGAACCCTGGTGGAACGCCTGGTCATCGGGACAGGAGTCATGATCCCGGTGCGCCACCCGATCCGGGTCGCCCAGCAGTACCTGACCCTGTCCTACCTCACGGGCGGACGCGTGATTGCCGGCTTCGGAGCCGGACACGGGGGCGAACTGCGTGCGGCCGGGATCGACCCCGACCGGAAACACCAGGCGGTACTCGAGATGATCGAGATCGTCCGCCGGCTGTGGGTAGAGAACGGGGTCACCTTCGAGGGGGAGATCTTTCGGGTTCACCACGCCTCCCTCGAGCCCAAGCTCGAGCATCCGCTGCCGATCCTCTACGGGGGCCCCTCGCGGCGGGCAGCGCGCATAGCCGCCTGCCACGCGGACGGCTGGCTGGCCGGCACCGTCCCGCTCACCACGGTCGACGCCCGGCTCTCCTACATGCGGGAGCTTCTGGGGAGCATCGACCACCTCTTCCTGTCGGCCACACCCCGCACGATCCTCGACGACGACCGGGAACGGGCCCGTAGCGGCGTCAACGTGGAGCGGATGTCGCGCGATGGCAAGCGCAACTGGGTCACGCCGCCCGGCGGAGCCTTCCGAACCCTTGATGACATCCGGGGCGTGGTGGTAGTTGGTGACGCCCATGACGTGGCGGCCGGAGTCCTGGAGTACTACAACCGGGGGTTCGATCACTTCACCTTCGACGTGCGAAACCAGTTCGACCGCTTCGAGGAGACCCTCGAAACGGTGAGCCGGTCCGTGCTACCGATCGTACGGGCGCAGATCGCCCGGTCGGGCATGCCTCAAGCAGACAGGAGGAAATAGACGATGGGGATCGTCGATCACGACAAGCTGAAATCCAACTACCTCGGACTGGTCGAGAAACTCGGCGGCAACCACGCGGCCGGGCTGGTCCATCCCTACGTGTCGGCCGAGACCATCGAAGACGTGAGCGTTAGTTCCTCCTTCATCCAGTACGACCGGGAGTTCACCTTCTTCGGGGATGAGGCGTTCGAGCGGGGCGGGCACGAGCGAGGCCCGAGCCCCATCCGCTACTTCCTGAGCGGGATCGCCTTCTGCATGCTGGGTTGGTACGCCAAGGGCGCCGCGTTCGCGGACTGCGAAGTTGAAGGGATGCGCATGAACATCACCACCCACCTCGACCTTCGTGGCGAGCATGGGTTCGAGGACAAGCCGGTCCACATCCAGTGGCTGGTGTTCGACATCCACGTGGACAGTCCCTCGTCCGCCGATTCCGTCCTGGCCATGATCGACTGGGGCGATGCCCGGTGCCCCCTCGGCGCCTTCTCCCGGCGGGCCGTGCCTGTGTACACGATGGTGAACCACAACAGCACGAAGATCCGCGATACGGTCCCGCGCCGCGTCTAACAGGGCAGCCGGTCAGGTAAGGATCGATCCGGCACACCGAAGTGCCAGACGGCGGAGCAGATCAGCTCTCGACGGTCTGGCCCGGTAGGAGCTTGTTCCAGATGTCGTAACGCATATCGGCGAACACAGGGTCGCGCTTGAGGTCTCCCTCGGTTCGTGGATAGGCGAACGGCACGTCGATCACTTCGTTGATCGTGCCCGGATGCGCCGACATGATGGCGATCTTGCGGGACAGGAAGAGTGCTTCGTCCACGCTGTGGGTCACGAAAACGACCGTCTTCCGAGTCTTGTCCCAGATCCTCAGCAGTTCGATCTGCATGAGCTCGCGGGTCTGGGCGTCCAGGGCGCCGAACGGCTCGTCCATAAGCAGGATCTCGGGATCCACGGCGAGCGCCCTCGCTATGCCGACCCGTTGCTGCATGCCCCCGGACAACTCGTGGGGATGGAGGTTCGCGAAGCTCTCCAGGCCCACCATCCGGATGTACTTCCAGGCGATCTCCTCGCGCTCCGACTTCGACTTGCCGGCGGCCTCGAGGGGAAGGGTCACGTTCCCCATGACCGTCCGCCAGGGGAACAACCCGAACTGCTGGAAGACGAAGGCGCGGTCACGACCGGGCCCTGTCACCGGCTTGCCCGAGACCCTCACCTCACCGGCGTCGTAGGGCACCAGACCGTCCAGACACTTCAGGAGGGTGGTCTTGCCGCATCCGCTGGGCCCGATCAGGCTGACGAACTCACCTTCCGCAACCGTCAGGTTGGCGTCACGCAGCGCCTGGACCGTCCCGTGCTGCTTCCCCCGCCTGCCGAAACGCGTCCCGGACGCGGCAGCCTTGCGGTAGTACTTGTCGACGTGGCTGATCTCGATCTTCGGACTAGCCATCGGGACGCCCCCACCTGCGCCTGCGGAGCGGTAACGGGTCGGTCATCGCACACCCTCCAGGGACGTGTATACAGTGCTCTGTATACAGGTTAGCGGAGGTACCGATGCGGCTCACGAGGAACCGGCACTCCCGTTCCCTACCTCGCTCCGTCCACCACACCGTGCTCCAACCGGAACCGTTTCGACGGCCGTCGGATACCTTCGGGGTCCATCGAACGGATGCCCCGGGTGTCAACGCCTAAGGGTCGTCTCTCTCCCACCGCCATCCTCACGATGGTGTCGGCGGCCGTCTTTTTGACCGTGGCCAACACATCTGCATCGGCGGTCTCCCAGCCTGCCATAGCCGAGGCCTTCGACGCCGGACCGGCGGATGTCGGTTGGGTCGTCTTCGGCTACTCGGGGGCCTTCGCGGTGGCGACCGCGCTCTACGGGAGGCTTGCGGCGCGCTTCGGGTTGGGGCGAACCCTGGCGTTCGGCATACTGGTCCTAGCGTTCGGATCGTTCATAGCCGTGGTCGCCCCCACGCTGCCCGTAGTGATCGCGGCCCGGATCATCCAGGGAACGGGTTCGGGGGCCATACCGACCCTCTCCGTGGCCATTCTCGCCACCAGATTCTCTCCGGAGCGCCGCCGGTTCGCCTACGGGATCGTCACCGCGGTGGTAGGAATCGCCCAGGCGCTGGGCCCCATGATCGGTGGGCTGCTCGTGGACCTGGTCAGCTGGCGAGCCGCCGTGGCGATCGGGATGCTCATCTCGCCCGTGGCCGCCTTCGTATGGTACGACCAGCCCCAGCGCGGCGATCCGGCCAATCGCCTCGACTACGCGGGCGCCGGGTTCGTGCTGTTGATGATCGGCGGTTTCGTCTTCACCATGAACAGACTCCCCGTAGAGGGGGCCGGCTTCCTGACCGGCGGCGCGATCGTGGCGGCCGTGCTGGGCGCTGCATTCTCCGCCCGCAGAGCGAAGCAACATCCGGCGCCGTTCATCCCCCTGCCGGTCGTACTCAACCGTGGCTACTTACCGCTAGTGGCGGCAGGGTTCGTGGGAAGCGCCTCCTACCTCGGCACGGTGGTCGGCCTACCGTCCGCCCTGGCGAGGGTTCATGTGATCGACGCCATCGGCATCGGGCTGGTCCTCGTGCCCGCAGCCGCCTCGGTCGCGGTCGCGTCGACCGTCAACGGCATCGTGGTACGCCGGTTCGGTCACGGCGGCACCACGGTGGTCTCCTTGCTTTTCCTGTTCGTGGGTACCGGGTTGTTCGCGGTCCTGGGCATAGACCGCAGCCTCGCTTCCGTCGCCGTGATCGGGATACCCCTGGGCCTCGGCTTCGGGCTCCTGACGCCTCCGCTGGTGGATGCTGTGACGGAGCGCTTCGAGGGCCCCAACCAGTCGATAGCCATCGGCATCTTCTATCTCGGGTTCTTCCTCGGCGGATCCACGGGGGGTGCGGTGACGACCGGGATCATCCAGCGCGACCTATCCGTTCCGCTGGTCGGTTCCGGGTTACCCGTGGCGGAGGCGGCACTGTGCGCTCTGGCTCTCGCCGGCGCCGCCATCATGGTCCGGGCGTCCAGGAATCGCGAAGCCGACCGAGTGTGACTCCCGTCTCGGGGCGGCCACGGTACCGCCGGGATCGGGGAGTGCGGCGGGTAATCTCGGTGGTCATGACCCGTCCGGCCACCCTCCGCAACACGAGGCCGATGCACTACCGATCGGATAGAAAACCGTGAATCAGCCCGGCACCATGCGGGCGGTGGCCCTGACGGAGCTGGGCGGTCCCCAGCACCTCGTGGAGACACGCCTGCCGATTCCGGCGCCCGCCGACGACGAGGTGCTGATCCGCGTCCATACGGTGGCGGTCAACCACCAGGACCTCTTCACCATGTCGGGACGGGCCCACAAGGCCGACCTGTCCTTCCCGCATGTGATGGGCATCGACCCCTCCGGGGTGGTAGCAGGCATCGGTTCACGGGTCGCCACGCTCGAGGTGGGCCAACGCGTGGTGGTCAAACCCCCGATAGCGTGCGGCGCCTGTGACTCCTGCGAGCGCGGCCAGGACGACTCCTGCCCCTACTTGCACAACGTGGGAGTCCACCGGTGGGGCGGGCACGCCGAGTTCGTGACCGTCCCCGAGCGCAGCGTGTTCGCCATCGCGCCCGGCCTCGGCCATGCGAATGCCACCGCCCTCGCCCATTCGTTCCCCGTGGCCGAGCAGATGTTCTCCCGGGTGGGGCTGACGGCGGACGATGTCGTGCTGGTGGCCGGCTCGTCGGGCGCCATCGGCTACGCCGCAGTACAACTCGCCAAGCTCGCCGGTGCGTTCGTGATCGGCGCCGCCGGATCCCCCGGACGCGCCGCCCTTGCGGTGGCGGCAGGCGCCGACGCAACCATCGACTACACGGCCGAACCCGGGTTCGCCGGTACGGTTCGCGGGATCGTGCCGGAAGGCGTGACCGTCTACCTGGATCCGGCCAGCAACCCCCGGGTGTGGACCGAGACGCTCAAGACACTCCGCAACCGGGCCCGGGTGGTCGTGTGCGGGTCGCACGCCGGACCGCTCGTCGAGCTGAACAACAACTGGCTGTTCAGGTCGCGGGTGGCGATCTACGGGAGCTCTGGATCCACCCGCCGGGGAATGCGCCGCTGCCTCGACCTGGCGGCGGCCGGGAGGATCGATCCCGGTATCGACTCCGTCCGGCCTCTCAGCAGCATCCGGGAGGCGTACGCCGACCTCGGCTCGAGGCGCAACGTCGGCAAGATCGTGCTTCGCGTCGCTGGAGAGGACGCGTAGCCGCTGCTGGACGAACCGCTCTCCCTGCGCCGGACCGCCACCGGTAGCGAGGGCTCAGCACCCGCCGGGACTGTCAGAGGGACCGGATCGCCGCCCACACCCGGGCCGGCGTGAGAGGGAAGCTCAAGGAGGTGACGCCGTCTCCACCCAAGGCGTCGTGCACCGCATTCAGGATGGCCGCCGGCGTACCGATACAACCCGCCTCCCCCGTTCCCTTGGCGCCGAGCGGGTTGCCGGGCGCCGGAGTCGTCGTCCGCCGGGTCTCGAGCGGAAGGGCCTCGGTAGCCGTAGGAACGAGGTATCCCGCCAGGTTGCTGTTCAGCGGCTGGCCTTCGGCGTCGTAGACGACCTCCTCCAGCAGCGCCTGCCCTATCCCCTGCATGATCGAGCCATGCACCTGGCCCTCGACGATCATCGGATTCAGCACGTTGCCACAGTCGTCCACCGCGACAAGCGACAGGAGGTGCACCTCACCCGTCTCGCGCTCCACCTCGACCACCGCCACGTAGCTTCCGAAGGGAAAGGTCTGCGCCTCTCCTATGTACATCTCCTCGGCGGCCAGCTCGACGCCGATGGCCTCCGCCCGGGCGCCCACCTCAGCGAGGGTGACCTCCGCACCGGGCGAACCGACCACGCCGAAGCTCCCGTCCACCAGGACGAGATCCGCCTCCGACGCCTCGAGCATCCCGGCAGCCACGGATGCGGTCCGGGTCCGAACCTCGCGGGCGGTCCGTAGGATCGCCGAGCCTCCGAGCTGTGCGGAACGGCTCGCGAAGCTGCCCACGCCACCTGCCACCTCGCCGGTGTCTCCGGCGTGGAACGTGACGCTCTCTACGGGAACGGTCAGCACGCCGGCGGCGATCTGAGACCACACTGTGCGGTGTCCCTGGCCGGCCGCGGCGGAGCCGGTGCGGACGACCACGCCACCATCGCCCCGCAGCTCAACCCTCCCGTACTCGCCGGACCCGACCGCACCGCCGGCGCGTTCGATGAATGCGCCGATCCCGATGCCGATGGGGTCGCCACCGGCGGCCTTACGCTCGGCCTTGAGCCGCCGCCACCGGTCGATCCCGACCGTTTCCAGGGCCAGCTCCAGCGCGGCCGCGTAGTCGCCCGAGTCGTAGATCGACCCCGTGTGGCTCGTGTACGGAAAATCGGCCGCATCGATGAAGTTGCGTCTCCGCACGTCCTCGGGCAAGAGCCCGACCGCCTCGGCGAACGCGTCCACGGCTCGTTCGATCGCGATGGCCGCCTCCGGCCTTCCGGCGCCACGGTAAGGGCCGGTCGGCGCCCGGTTGGTGACCACCGCGGTCGTGACAGCTTCGAGATGCTCGACGTCGTACGGTCCCTGGATCACCGACTGGGTGAAGAACGGGACACGCGATCCGGCGCAGGGGTAAGCCCCCGCGTCGCCCACCAGGTCAGCGACGATGTAACGGATCCGCCCGTCACGATCGCCACCGATCCGCATCGAGATGTGCTGGGCCCGACCGTGGGCTCCGCACATGAGCTGCTCGGTCCGGGTCTGTAGCCAGACGGCGGGCCTACCCAGGCGACGGGCGACAGCCGCGACGACCGGGTACTCCGGATCGAACTGGCCCTTGGTGCCGAAGCCACCACCGACGTCCGGCACCCTGACCCTGATCCTCGACGGTTCGAGGCCCAGCATCGCAGCGAGTTGATCCCGGAAACTCCTAGGCGTCTGATGGCCGCACCAGACCTCGAGTCCCCGCCCGGCAGGGCGCACGAGGATGGCCAGGGGCTCGATGGTCACCGGCGACAGCCTCGGGATCTCCACCTCGACGGAGGCCTCGATCTCAACGGCGGGACGCTGCCCCTCGGTGGCGATGGTCTTGCGAAGCACTACGTTGGAGCCGGCCTCGGGGAAGAGGAGCATCTGGTCCGCCGGCGCGGACGCGGCATCCACGACCGGCAACTCCTCGAAGTCGACCCACACCATGCTTGCGGCGTCGACTGCTTGCGCGGCCGACTCGGCGACCACAACCGCGATCGGTTCGCCCACGTAGCGGACACGATCGCGGGCCAGCGGCGGCTGGCCCATACCGGCGGCCTCCGGCGCACCGGGGTTCGGCGATGACGGCATATCCGGCAGTCCGAGGTCGTCGGCGCCGAGAACGGCAACCACGCCGGGGAGATCCCGCACATCGGCGAGGTCCGATGTAACCGCACTGCCGTGGGCCACCGGGCTGCGAACGAATGCGCAGTGGAGCGTACCGGCATCCACCAGATCGCCCACGTACCGGCCGGCGCCGGTAACCAGAGGTCGGTCCTCCAACCGCAACGGTGGACGGCCCAAAGCCATCACGACCGGGCTCCACCGGCGGTCCACTCCCTGCGTTGCCGGCGCAGGCCCTTATCAGGCGACAGGCCGCACGGGGCGTCGAAGGCTCTCACAAAGCAGGGCATCGCTCTTTGAGGGCACGCCACGGAGTGGCCTACCCCGCGGTCGCTCCCATCACCGCCCGGCCGGCGGCGACGATCTTGCCGGTGGTCGGCTCCACGTGCTGCTCGAGCGGAGGGCTGAACGGGATGGGGACGTCGGCCGCGGTCACACGTACCGGAGGGGCTACGAGGTCACCGAGCGAGTTCTCCGTGACCACCGCCACGATCTCCGCCGCTACGCCGCAGCGCCGGTGGCATTCGTCCACCACGACCAGCCGTCCGGTCTTGGCCACCGATTCGAGGATCGTCTCCTCGTCCAGGGGGGACAGCGTGCGGGGATCGATGACCTCCGCCTCGATTCCCTCGGCGCTGAGGGCCTCTGCGGCCTCCAAGGCACGCACCACCATCCACGACGAGGCGAACAGGGTCAGGTCCCCGCCAGGGCGCTTCACGTCCGCCACCCCGAACGGGATCGAGAATCCATCGTCCTCGGGAATCGGTCCGCGCGTGTCGAACAGCCGTACGTGATCCACCCAGGCGGTCGGGTTGTCGGATGCGGCGGCGGTGTTCACCAGACCCAGCACGTCCCGTGGTGTGGAGGGCGCCATTATCTCCAGGCCCGGCGTGTTCCAGAGCATCGCCTGGGGACTGTGAGAATGCTGGGCGGCGCCCCCACCCCGGATCCCGTGGTTGAAGTGGAAGATCATGGGCACCCGCGTGGCCCCACCGGACATGTAGTGGATGTTCGCCGCCTCGTTGAC
Source organism: Candidatus Spongiisocius sp. (assembly GCF_965221825.1). Taxonomy (GTDB): domain Bacteria; phylum Actinomycetota; class Acidimicrobiia; order Spongiisociales; family Spongiisociaceae; genus Spongiisocius. The sequence continues at coordinate 3,064,068 of NZ_OZ244917.1, read as the reverse complement.
GATCTGGGGAAAGGCCTGGAACATGAAGCTGGCGGTGGCGATATCGACGATCGGCCGGAGCCCCGCTACGGCGGCGCCTATCGCCACGCCCACGTAGCCGACCTCGGCTATGGGCGGGTGGTACACACGGCCCGGATACTCCTGGTGCAGTTCGGCCATGATCGCCCGGTGCTTGGTCAGGCCCAGGAAGTACAGGCCCATCAGGTGGACCCGCTCGTCGGTGGCCAGCTGGCGCCTAAGGGACTCGACAAGCGCCTCGGCATAGAGCATTTCACGCATTCCCATCCTCCTCAGGCGTAGACGGACTCGAGGGCGGCGGCCGGCGGGGGGTAGGGGCTGTCGAGGGCGAACCTGACGGCCTTCCCCATCTCGTCCGTGACCTGCTCGTCGATCGCCAGGACTTCCTCTCCGGTCAGCATGCCGGCCGAGAGCAACTCCCTGACGTACCGGAGCAGGCCATCCTGCTCGCTGTGCCATACCGCGTAATCGTCCGGGATCGCCGAGGCGTCCCAGGCGTAGGAGAGATCGGTCGAGCCCGTAAGAAGTTGAGGCCACAGGGGACGGTTCCCCGGCCAGCGCACCGTGAGGGCTTCGATGAAGGTGGGTCCCCCGCCGCGGCGGGCTCGACCGATGGCGGTCGACATCGCTTCGTGGACGGCCCCCGAGTCGGTGCCGTCGACCGTGATCGTCGGCACCTTGAAGGCAGCGGCCAGGTCGGTCAGAGGGGCTGCCGCCATAGTCGACGACGGATACTCGTTGGCCTTCTGCCCGAGCGCCTCCAGGCTGTTGTTCTCGCACAGGTAGATGACCGGGAGGGATTCGAGGGCGGCGATGTTGATCGACTCGTGGAAGGTGCCCTCCTCGAGCGCCCCGTCGCCGAACAAGCAGACCGATACCCGATCCTGACCGAGCCGCGAGAAGGCGAAAGCGGCGCCGGTCGCCAGCGGGGTACACCCTCCGGTGGCCGCTGACGTGGTGGGGAAACCGTGCTCGACCGAGGCGATGTGGAGGGTGCCTCCCTTGCCGCGGTTGGTGCCGGTCTCCTTTCCCAGGATCTCAGCGTACATGGCCGCCGGGTCGGTCCCCCTCGCCAGGATGTGACCGTGGTTCCTGTGGGTGGTGAAACCCACGTCTCCCGGCTCGAGTTGGGCCAGCGCGGCCACGCCGGTGGCCTCCTGGCCGATGTACACATGGAAGTGACCGATGTCGTACTCGCCGGCCAGCTCGATCAGCCCCTCCTCGAAACGGCGGATGATCAGCATCCTGCTCAGGTAGTCGGTGAGACGGTCAACGGGTAGGTCCGGGATCACGAGCGTCCTCCTTCAGTCGATCCGCGCCGGGGCGGCCACGTCGAGCAGCCCGCGAACAGCGTGCACGATGTCTCGGGCGCCGGGGACGAACGCGTCCTCCAGTTCGGGCGCGGCGCCGACCGGCGCGAACGGAGCCCCGACTCTTGCGATCGGCGCCACCAGCGCGCCGTGGGCGGCCGCCTGGAGACGGGCCGCAACCTCGGCCCCGATGCCGCCGGTGGCGACGGCCTCATGGGCGACGACTACCCGACCCGTGCGGCGCAGCGATTCGAGCGCCGATTCCAGATCGAGCGGGGCCAGCCAGCGGAGGTCGATCACCTCGCACTCGATTCCGTCGGCGGACAGGGTGGCCGCCGCCTCCAACGCCGAGTGGACCATTCTCGAGTAGGAGACGATCGTCACGTCGTCACCCGACCGCCGGACCACCGCTCCCGATCCCGGCTCATCGCCCGACACCTCGCCCTTCTTCCAGTAAAGAGCGCGGTGCTCCACGCAGACCACCGGGTTGTCATCGGCGATCGCCGCCTCCAGGAGCCTCCGGGCGTCTCCGGGGAAGGCGGGCGCAACCACCTTGAGGCCCGGCGTATGCGTGAACCACGCTTCGAGGCTCTGGGAATGGTGGGCGCCGAATCTTCCACTGACGCCCCCCTGGACCCGGACGGTGAGCGGAACACGCAGGAGGCCTCCGGTCATGAAGCCCAGCTTGGCGGCATGGTTGACCAGCTGGTCCATCGCCAGGGTCACGAAGTCGACGAACATGATCTCCACGACGGGCCGCAGACCAGTGGCCGCGGCGCCGGCGGCCATGCCCATCACGGTGGCTTCGCTGATAGGGGTGTCCAGGATCCGGGCCTCCCCGAACTCGTCAACCAGTCCCCGGGTGGCGCCGAACGGTCCGCCGGGCCTGACGTCCTCTCCCAGCACGATCACCGAAGGGTCTGACAGCATGGAGGACCGCAAGCCTTGCCGCACCGCCTCGATGTAGCGAATCCGGGCAGCCATCACACGTAGACGTCACTGGTCAGGTCCCGCCGATCGGCCGGCGGATCCGCCAGGGCCTCCTCCGCCGCCCGGCCAACCGCGGCCCGGGCCGACACCTCGGCCTCATCAAGGGACTCTCGAGGCACCCCGCAGTCGCGCAGGCGCCCGGCGAAGCGGGCGACGGGGTCCCGCTGCTTCCACTCGTCCCGTTCGGCGAGCGTCCGGTACCGGGCAGGATCGCCCTCGTAATGACCGCGCAACCGGTGGGTGAGAACTTCCACAAAGGCCGGGCCGGCACCCCCTCGGGCGACAGCCACCGCATCCTCGACCGCCGCCCTGACGGCCAGGACGTCGCCCCCGTCGACAGTGACCGAAGGGATCGAGTAAACGGTGGCGTAGTCGGCCAGGCGCTCCACGACCGTGTGGGCCGACAGAGGCGAGAACTCGACGTACCCGTTGTTCTCGCACACCAGAACCACCGGCAACTTCCAGAGCGCCGCCAGGTTGAGGCTCTCGTGGAACGGGCCGCTCTGCCCTGCCCCGTCGCCGAAGAAGGCCACCGAGACCCGGTTCTCCTTCCGGGTGACGCTGGTCAGGGCAGCACCGAGCGCCAGGGGCAGATTCCCGGCCACCACGCCGGTGGCGGTGATGAACCCCACCTCCGGCGCCGAGATGTGCATCGATCCGCCCTTGCCCTTGCAGTAGCCGGTGGATCGACCGGCGATCTCGGCCATCAGCCGCCGGATGTCCGCTCCCTTGGCTATGGCATGGGCGTGGGATCGGTGGGTGCCGAACACGTAGTCGCCGGACCGGAGCGCGGCGCAGGTCCCCACCGCCGACCCTTCCTGGCCGATACCGAGGTGGATCAGCCCGACCACCTCACCGGCTGCGTACAGCTCGGAGACCTTCTCCTCGAAGGCCCTGATGAGCCACATCCGTTCCAGAATCTCCAGATCCGTCGGCGGGCTCGGTTCGGGCATGCCGGGTCTAGTGTTCTGTCTGTGGAATGGCGGTGTGGTATGGCGTCGGCAGCGGTGTTCCTCGCAAGGCCCGCTGACGAAGGCGTACCCGCAGCGGTACGTCGAGGAAGCGGAACGCAGCGACGGGACACCGATGACCGCCAGACCACGCCCGGTTATTTCGCAGATAGACCACTAGTCGTCGGTCTTGTCGGACTCAGCTGCCGTGGCACTGCGAAGCAGCCGCGTCTGCTCCTGGTCGACTTCCATCGTTTCCGCATCGATGGCGACCTTGTAGACCTTCCGGGCATGCTCGGGCGTCACCCACTCGTTCATGACATCCTCTAGTACCTTCTCGGGATCACGCTCGGCCGGATCGCCTACCCCACCTCCCCCACCGCTGACCTTCCCGAGGATCTCCCCGCTCTTGACCTGGACCATCCGGTGGGTCCGGGCGGGTATCACCTCATCACCACTGCGGAGGTACATCCGCGACAGCGGACCATCCTCGCCCCCGACCGCTCCCGGGGGTTGGGTCAGGTCGCCGTCCGAGCTACCGGTGGCCACGCCGACGTCCCCGCCGACGTTCTCCACCTCCCAGAGCATTCCCGAGCCGCCTCGCCAGCGACCGGCGCCGGACATGTCGGGAACGTAGTGGTAGCGCACGGCTCGCCACGGGAACCGGATCTCTATCTCCTCCACGCTGCCGCGCTGGATCGAGCCCAGGCCGGACATTCCCATCGCCCCTTCGAATCCGTCGTAGCCCCAGACCGCGCCAGAACCTCCGTCGGCATCGGTGGTGGTCTGCACGTATCGCTCCCCGGTGCGGGGGTCGATGCCGGCGATGTAGTGGCCTCGCCTTCGTCCCCATCCGGCGATGGCCTTGTCCGGCATGGCGTTCGACAGTGCGCTCACCGTGGCCTCGAGCACCTGGGTCCCCACATTCACAGGCGATCCGCCCACCGTCGCCGGGTACTGGGCGTTGCAGACCGAACCTTCGGGAGCGATCACCGTGATGGGACGCATGCTGCCCTCGTTGTGGAACTCCGAGTAGGCCGGATCGAAGTAGAGGAAGCTCCCTGCCACCGCCCGGCTGTACGTGGAGGAGTACACGCAGTTCACGAAGCCGGGCCGCTGCGCATCGCTCTCGGAGAAGTCCAGGATCAGCTCGTCGCCCTTGATGGTGGCCGCGCAACGGACCCACACCAGCTCGTCGAGCACGGTGCCGTCGTCGTCAGTGGCCGACTCCCCGTAATAGGTCCCGTCGGGAACCTCGGACAGCTGGGCCCGAACGTTGGCCTCCATCCGGTCGAGCATCTCCTCGACCGCCTCCTTGACGGTTGGGACACCGTACTTGTCCAGCAACGTCACGATCCGGTTGTCGCACACCTGGAGGGCGGCCATCAGCGCGTAGTTGTCGATCTTGACCCCGGCCGGCCAGCGGACGTTGTTCCAGATCAACTCGAGGACATCGGTACGCTCCCGACCCCGGTCGTAGATCTTGGTCGGAGGGATCATCAACCCCTCGGCGTGGATGTCGTAGCCATTGGGGAAGTACCCGCCGGGGAAGGCTCCTCCCGTGTCCATCTGGTGCCCGCGGGTCAGCGCTACGAACACCAACTCGTCCTCGTAGAAGATCGGCCTGAAGAAACCCCAGTCCGGAAGATGGTTGCAGTAACCCTTGTAGGGATCGTTGCAGATAATCACATCCCCCGGATGGAGGTCGTCGCCGAACTTGTCGAGGATGTACTCCACCGAGAACTGCTGGGACAGGAACATGGACGTGGGTCCTTCGGGCACCGCGATCGTGCGGGCCTGCGCATCCCAGATACCGGCCGCCATGTCGTGGAGTTGGGCGATGAGGTAGTTCTGCGCCGTCCGGTCGATCACGTAGCGCATCTCCCGCCCCATGCTCTGGAACGAGTTCCAGACGGTCGACAGCGTGATCGGGTCGATGGTGTCGGGTCTCATAGCGCGCCTCCTGCGGATTCGTCGACGTCTCCGTTGCGGTTCAGGTGGTAGCTGCGCCGGGCGTCGACCGTGGCGGTGAACGATGCGGGAATCACCACCGTAGTGGTCGGTTCCTCGATGATCGCCGGGCCGGGAATACGGTTGCCCGCCCGGAGGCGGCCACCGTCGAAGATCGGGGTGGAGACCCGGGCGCCGTCGAACCAGCAGTCACGATGAGACTTGAGCGCCCTCGAAGGATCGGATCCGCCCTCCGGGATCCGATGGAGCTCGAAGGGGGCCTTCGGCACCGTCGCCCGCAGGCGGAACGTCAGCAACTCGACCCCCTGCCATGGCATGTTGAAGGTGTAGAGGTCGTAATGCTTGGCATGGAAGTTCTCGATGGCCTCCTCGACGGCGTCCAGCATCTCCATTCCCCCCGCGTCACGGAACACGCTGGCCCGGAAGGTCTCCTCGGCAGTCTCGGCCGGATCCCGTCCGGGGTCGATGGGCATCTCGACCTCCACTTCGTGAAACTGGCCGATGTAGCGCAGGTCGGCGGTGCGGTGGAAGCTCACGTCATCGGCCTGGTAGCCCATCTCCTCGAACCCGGCCACGGCCTCCTGCTCCATCTCCTCGTAGAGGGCCTGAACGCGGTCGGCGTCGAGATCGACGAAGCGGGTTATGTACGAGCGTGCGTAGTTGCGGCCCACGTCCATGGCGAACATCCCGAACGCCGAGTAGGTGGAGGCCACGGAGGGGATGATCACATGGGGCAAGCCGAGCAGATCGGCGATGAGCGCGGCATGCGCCGGCCCGGCCCCACCCCCGGCCACCAGTGTCAGGTCGCGGACATCTATTCCCCGCCGGGTGGAGACCTCGTTGATCTCGTCGGCCGTGAAGGAGCTGACTGCGGTCATGATCGCCTGGGCCGCCTCCTCCAGGGTCATCCCGAGGGGCTCGGCCACCCGCTCCATGATCGCCTGCCTGGCCTTTCCTGCGTCGAGCCGGATCTCGCCTCCCAGGAAGAAATCCGGATCTATGTAGCCGAGCGCGAGGTCGGCGTCGGTAACGGTGGGATCCTGCCCGCCCTTGGCGTAGCAAGCCGGTCCGGGATCGCTCCCCGCCGAGTTCGGACCCACCCGCAGCAGGCCCAGCGAGTCGATCCAGGCGATCGAGCCGCCTCCGGCCCCGGCCGAGACGATGTCGACCATCTTGATGGCCACCCGCTCGTCCTGGACCCACCCCTCGGTGGTGGTGGGGACTTCTCCCCGCATCATCACACCGATATCGATGGATGTTCCTCCCATGTCGAAGCTGAGCAGGTTCTTGTGTCCCGTCTCCGCCCCGAGGTGGACGGCTCCCGCGGGGGCGGCGGCCGGTCCCGATCCGATCAGGTACACGGCTCGCGGAATGCAGTTCTCGACCGTCTCCACGAGACCGTCCGAGAGCATCATCATCAGGCTGCCGGTGAATCCGTTGCCGGCGAGCCGATCCTCGAGCGCCAGCAGGTATCGCTTCACGGCAGGACCGGTGTAAGCGGAGACGGCCATCGTCGAGAAGCGCTCCCACTCCCGCCACACCGGGAGGATCTGGGATGACGTGGTCACGTATACGTCGGCGCCCAGTTCCTCGCGCACGATCTCGGCGGCCCGGAGTTCATGGCTCGGGTTGGCGTAGGCGTGCAGGAAGCCGATGGCGACCGACTCGATGCCCTCGTCGCCGAGCCTGCGGGCTGCCTCCCTCACTTCATCCTCATTGAGAGGGGTGAGAACCTCGCCTGTGTAGAGCACGCGCTCCTCCGCCTCCAGCCGGAGACGCCTCGGGATCAAGGGCTTGTACGGCGGGACGAAGACGTTGTACATGGAGATCCGCACGTTCTTGTAGCCCCGCCGGATCTCGAGCATGTCCCGGAAGTGCTTGGTCGTGATCATGCCGGTCCTGGCGCCGTCCTCGTTGATCAGCGTGTTGGTCGCCAGGGTCGTGCCATGGATCAGGAGGCCGACCTTGCCAAGGAAGTCCGGCAGCCCGAGGTCGTAGGCGGTGGCCGCCTTGGACAGGGCATCGATACAGCCGACAGACGGATCGGGAGGAGTGGTGGGCGCCTTGAACTGGCGAAGGTCACCGCTCCGCTCGTCGAGTACAAGGCAGTCGGTGAACGTGCCGCCTACGTCGATGGCTACCCGGTACATGTCACCTCCCGCCGGACGCGGTCACAAAGGGGGTCATACGATTCCTTTCGGATTGTATACATTATGCCAGGACCGGAGATGCGGACGACGCCTCCTGCCCCGACACGCGCTCGTCTCGCTGCGGATGTTCGGGCCGGCGCAGGACGACTACGGGACAGGAGCGGTGGGGGACTCCCCCGTCATCGTTGCCAGCAAGTCGTTGCGTGCTTCCTCGAGATGCTTCGTGACGGCTCTGGCCGCGCCGTCCCCGTTGCCGCTCTCGATGCAGCGGCGCACCTCCGAGTGCGCCGCGTGCGACAGGTCGGTGTCCTGGAGTACGTGATATCGACCGACGTTATCGCGGAGCTGCATGATGAGGCGGTGCATCCGGGGCCGGCCGGCGTGCGAGTAGAGAACGTAGTAGAACTCGCGCCGGGCGGCCCTTCCTTCCATGACATCCTGGCCGGCTTCATCCATGCGTCTGGACAACTCCAGTACCTCCGCCCGAAGTTCTTCCTCGCCCCACAGGTTCTCCACTGCATACCGTATGCAGCGGCCTTCCAGCATGATCCTCAGCTCGTACACCTCGGCGATGTCGCGCGTGGTGAGCGCTGTCACCCAGGCACCCCGCCGTCCGTCGATCCTGACGAGGGCTTCCTCCTCGAGTCGCCGGAGCGCATCACGCAGCGGGATGCGGCTCACGCCCAGTTGCCCGGCCAACTCCGCCTGAGCCAGGCGCTCGCCGGGTACGAGGCGGCCGCTGAGGATGGCGTCCCGGAGAGCGGCCGTTACCGCCTCCTCCGCGCTGACCGGCGCGACCGCCGTGAGCAAGGAGCCGCTAGGCACGGTGGCAGTTGGTTCGGAAGTCACGTATGTGCCCTTCGGCGTTGCGTATATTGTATGCAGAACGGTGCTGGAACACTACCGTAGCCCCGGTCGCCAGTGCCCTGTCGAGGATTCCGCATATGGTCTTCAATAAGCCTCCCCGCCGTGGCCACTATGTCATCCGGGGCACGACAGCCCTCACCATGGATCCTGCCCTGGGCGAACTGGCCGGAGCGGACCTCGAAATCAAGAACGGCGAGTTGGTGGCTATCGGGTCCCGGCTTCCTGCCGCGGGCGCCGAAGCCATAGACGGACGGTACACCATAACCATGCCCGGCTTCGTCGATTCGCACTGGCACGTGTGGGGCACCCTCCTCAGGGGTGTGGTGGGCGATGGGAAGCGCCACGGGTGGTTTGCGACCAAGGGCAGGCTGGGAGGGTCCTTCACCTCCGAGGACTTCGCGGCAGGGGTCGCGTTGGGGATGGCCGAGGGGCTGGCGGCCGGTGTGACGACCGTTCATGATTGGTCGCACAACCTGATGCGATACGAGGACGCCGAGGCGAACCTCGAGGTCCACCGCCGGCTGGGCACCCGGGTCCATTTCTCCTATTCCGCTCCCTCCGCGCACCCGTCGATGCCCATGGAGAAGATGCGCGCCATCCTCGAGAAGGGCGGTGTCATGCCCGACGAGGTCATGGACTTCGGCAACATCCGCCGGGTCGCCGACGAGAGGCTACCGGAGTCGGACGGCCTGCTGACGCTCGGTGTCGGGGTTCGCGGACCGGCCCGCTCGACGCCCGAGGTCTACCGCAAGGAATGGGCGCTCGCCAGGGAAAACGGGCTGACGATCTCGATGCACTGCGCCGGGACGCAGGCGGAGGTCCAACGCATCCGCCAGGTGGACATCCTCCACGAGGAGCGACTCCTGGGGCCCGACATGCTCCTCGCCCACTGCCTGTACATCTCTCCTCGCGAGCGTGAGCGACTCGCTGCCAACCGGATCCCGGTGTCGATGAGTCCCCTGTCCTCTCTCCGGCTGGGGATGGGCGCCCCGCCGATCAACGGACACTTGGCGGCGGGGATCCCGGTCAGCCTCTCGCTCGACACCACTGCCATCTCGGCATGCGCGGATGTGTTCCAGGCGATGCGGGTGGCGGTCGGGCTGGAGGCCATCGCCAACCTGGATGCGGAGGCCTTGAGCCCTCGCCGCGCTCTGGAGCTGGCCACGATCGACGGAGCGAGGGCCCTGGGCCTGGATCATCTCGTAGGATCGCTCAGCGTGGGCAAACGCGCCGACCTGATAATGGTGAGAACCGATGCCCTGAACATGGCGCCGGCTCGCGATCCCGCGGTGGCGATCGTGCACTCGGCGCAGCCGGCGAACGTGGACACCGTCATGGTCGATGGACGGATCCTGAAGCGCCACGGCCGGTTGACCACCGTCGATCCGTCTGACGTTGTCGAAGAGGCAAACGCACGCCTGACCGCCCTATGCGAGCGGGCCGGCTACCGGCGCCCGACCGTCGAGAATGGGGGACCGGCGTGAGAACCACCATCCGCATCGGCAACGTCCACGTCACAGCCATCAGGGACAAGGCCCACGACTTCGACCGAGGCTGGCACTACCCCTCCGTTCCCGATGACGCGTGGGCGCCGTACCTGGACCTGCTCGATGCCGATACGGGCAACACGATGGTCAACTTCCACTGCTTCGTCGTGCAGGGCGACGACCGGACCGTGCTGATCGACACCGGGTGGGGACCCGAGCTGGGTCCCCCGGGCGCAGCCAAGTCACGCGGAGCCCTGCCGGCCCGGTTGGCCGAGATGGAATTGCTCCCACGGGACATCGACGCGGTGGCTTTCACCCACCTCCACGCCGATCACGTCGGTTGGAACCTCGTGTACGACGGGGACACCATCACCCCCCGCTTCGAGAACGCCCGGTACCTGGTCTCCGAAGACGACTGGGCGTTCTTCGCGTCCCGAGACGAGAACCATCCCAACATCGCCCGCCAAGCCCTGCCCTTGGGGGACATCGGACTGCTCGATACCTTCTCCGACGGCCACAGGGTCACCCGTTCGTTGACGGCGGTAGCCACACCGGGGCACACCCCCGGCCATACCAGCTTTCTGGTGGAGTCGGGTGGCGAGCGGCTGTTCATCCTCGGCGACCTGATCCACCACCCGGTCGTGGCGACCGAAACCGGCTGGGTGCACAGGTTCGACGCCGATCCGGAGTTGGCTGTCATGACCCGGCGCCGGAAGCTGGGCCAACTCGAAGAAGATCGAACCCTGGTGGCGGCCGGTCATCTGAACCATCCCACCTTCGGCCGGTTCGAGCGAGAGGCCGGTAGGAGAATCTGGAAGGAATCCCCACAGAACAGGTCCGGCGGCTGAACGTGGATCTGTTCGGTCTGCTGCTTTTCCTGCACCTATTCGGCGCGATGGCCGGGATCGGCCCCACTTTCGTGTTCGGCAGGATCGCCAGGAAGGGCGCCGGCACCGATCACGGCCTGTTCGCCACCCGGGTGGTCCGCCTGCTCACCAGCACGACCGCCATCCCCCTGTCGGCGCTGGTGCTCGTGTCCGGGATCGGGCTGATGGTCGAACGAGGTTATGCCCTGTTCGACAGGATGTGGTTGCTGGTGTCGATCGTCCTCTTCGCCGGGAGCTTCACGTATTCGATCACCGTCCAGAACCCCACTCTGGCCCGGATCATCGAACACGCGCGAGAAGGCACGCAGCCAACCGGGGAGGGAGCCGCGGAAATCGCCCGGTTGCGGACCAGGGTGCGCCGGGGAGGCATCTACCTCCGCGTGACCGCGACCGTGATCCTGGCCCTGATGATTTTCAAGCCCTTCTGACGAGTGGGCGACATGTACATTCATCTCTCGATCGGAGGTCCCTCTGATGACTGAACCAATCACCCCCCTCGTTTCAGGAGACTGGCTCGAGGAGCGTCTCGGCGATCCGCTGACGCGCGTAGTCGAGATCCAGTACGAGGCGGATATGGACGAGTACCGGGACGGCCACGTTCCAGGTGCGGTCAACTGGTACTGGAAGGACATGTTCTGGCATGACCGGGACCGCCAGTTCCCCACACCACAGTTGATGGCCGAGCGGTTCGGAGCGAAGGGGATATCCCCCGAGACGACCGTGGTCTTCTACAGCGGACGCAACCAGTACGCCATGTTCGCCTACTGGGTGACCAAGGCCATGACCGGCCATCCCGATGCGCGCGTCCTTGACGGATCGCAGAAGCGATGGCAACTCGACGGAAGGACCCTCACCAAAGATGTGCCGGACTTCGCCCCGGTTCGCTACGAACCGCGGCGGACTGACCGTGATGACTCGACACGGATCTTCTGCCAGGAAGTGAAGGCGGCTCTCGGCAAGCCGGGATTGGTGATCCTCGACGGGCGGTACGAATCCGAATACTCGGGCGAGCGGGTCAAGCCCGGTACCGGATTCGATTACGGCGCCGAGCGGCACGGTCGCATTCCTGGGGCCCGGCATCTGATGTGGCGACGGCTATTCAATGAGGACAATACCCTCAAGACGCCGGCGGAGCTCGAAGAGGTGTTCCGATCGGTGGGGGCCGCCCCGGACCAGACCGACGAGGTGGTCGCCTACTGCCGGCTGAGCCATCGGGCATCCTCGCTGTGGTTCACCGCCACCCAGATACTCGGCTGGGATCATTTACGGGTCTATGACGGCTCGTGGACCGAGTGGGGATCGTCGGTCGGCCTACCCGTCGAGCTGTAGCCCGCTCCGGTGTGCCGGCACCATCACCTCAGGCGCTTCGAACGGCCGCTGGCAACTCACTCACAGCTTCACCGACGCCGCGCTCGGCTACGTCCAGATCGTATTGAGCCTGCAGGTTCAGCCAGAAAGAGGATCGACACCGAACCAATGGCCGAAGCGCAGAGCAGAGTCACCCGTCACCGATCGCTTGCCGGCGATGATCTGGCTGATCCGATTGGGTGGCACATCGATCTGGCGGGCGAAGGAGGTAGGTGTCACCCCCAACTCGGTCAGTTCATCCCTGAGGATCTGCCCGGGATGAACGGCGCGTCTGAACATGGTACAGGCTCCTCCTGGAGACTATCAATAGTCTACGATGCCTAATCCGCCCACGCGAGGAGGCGGCGGGGGGTGTCGATCATCCATACGTCCAGCAACTCCTGGTCGATGCCCATCTGGTCCATCAGCCTTGGGACGATCGTCGGGATGTAGGCGTACCCGTAACCCCCGTGGGAGGTGAACTGCACCCTCGTGCATACGTCGTGGCTGATGAGCACACGATCGGCGTAGCCTCGCTCCGACCAGTCCGCCAGCACCGCCAGGCGTTGCGGGTCGGTCGGGCAGTGGACGTAGTGATCGACCGGTAGCCACACGGAGCCGAAAAAGTCGAACTCCACGCTGATACCCCGATCCATCGCCCGCTCGTGCCAGGTGAGATCGCGGATGTCGAAGTCCATGTGGCAGAACGCCGTCTTCTCGTAGATCGGCTGGTACTCGTCGAACACCGCCAGCGCGTCGGCCGCCACCGGAACGTTCATCAGGTGCACCCAGAGGGGAGCTTCCGTGGCGCGCTGGGCCAGGACCGCCGCCTCCAGAACCTTCAACTCGGCGGGACGGACCGGCTCGAAGAGCCCTATCTCCCCGATCACGCCGGTCCGGATCCCGGTGTCGCCGATCCCTTCCGTCAACTCGCGGACCATCAGCTCGGCCAGCTCCTCCCTGGACGCCTCCAGGGCCCAAGGGCGCTGGTGGTGGGCCAGGTACTGGCCCGTTCCCGATATCACGTTGACGCCCGTGAACTCGGACACCTCGACCATCCGTTCGGGATTCCTGCCGATGGGCTCGGTGGTCAACTCGACCAGCGTGTCGATGCCGGCATCGGCCGCCTTCTTCAACTCCAGCGCCTGCCCGCAGCTGCTGTCGAGGTGGATGTTGTTGGCGTTGGTCATCAGGTCCGAGCGGATCTCGCCCAGCCGGTCGATCGTGATGGGCCGGTAGGACTCCTCGCCGGTTGCCGGGTAGGCATAGGTCATGGTGGCGAAAAGATGCTCGTGGGGCAGCGTGCGACCGATCCGGTCGGCCGGAACGAGGCCGGTGACCGTAACCGCGTTCTTCATGGTTGGACCTCCTGATGTGGATCGGCTTTCCGTTGACCGATGACGGCCGTCTTTCACACGTCCGGCCGGACCGCCCCGTTCACGCCGCTCAGACCGCCGTCGAGAGCCAGCACCGCTCCGGTCATGAACCCCGACGCGTCGGAGCACAGGTAGCTGACCAGATGCGCCACCTCGTCGGGCGTACCGGCCCGGCCGGCGGGCAGCACCTCGTAGTAGGCCGGATCGGGCGGCGTGTCGGAGAGCATGGGGGTGTCTATGGCCCCCGGCGCGATGGTGTTGACAGTGATCCCGTACGGTCCGAGCTCGGCCGCAAGTGCCCGTCCGAGGCCTTCGATGCCGGCCTTGCCCGCGCAGTAGGCGGCATGACCGGCAATGACGGCACCGGCCCCGATCGAAGACCACAGGATGATCCGCCCCCCGCGGCCTTCCTCGATCATCTGGCGGGTGGCGGCGCTGGCGCAGTGGACGACCCCCATCAGGTTCACGTCGAAGATCCGGGCGGTCTCATCGGGATCGCGGAGGTGAGAGAGCACGCCCGGCGGGTAGATCGCCGCGGCCGCAGCCAGCACGTAGGCCGGTCCCAGGTCGGCCTCGATCTCGGTGAATGCCGCGCCTACGGCCCCCGCATCGGACACGTCCACCTCGAGTCCCCGGCAGCGGACCCCCGTATCGGATATTTCGTCCACCAGACTGGCGAGTCCCGCGGTGTCGACATCGAGCGCGGCCACCAGGGCACCCTCGCCGGCCAGCCGCAGGGACGTAGCGCGGCCCTGACCTGATGCGGCGCCCGTGACGACCGCTACCCGCCCCGAAACTCCCATGGTCGCTCCCCTTGCCTCCCGCGCCAGCCTAACCCTGGCAGCAAAACGGTGCGCGGCTGCCAGAAGTAGATGACCGCCGGTCACTGGTATTCTCCCCGAAGCACCCGGCCGACAACCGTGGGAGTACGCGTGCCCCTAGATCTGGAGAGTTCGTCCACCACCGCGCTGGTCGAGGTTGCGTTCAGCGTGGGGTTCGAGGAACTCCACCGCATGCTGCGTTACGAACTGGACGACCTCCGGGACCAGAAGTACGCCCAGTTCCCCAACGACGAGGAGAAGGCGCCCCACAAGCCGTTCATCGAGGCACCGGACGGTGCCTTGGTCGCCCTTCCATCCGCCAGTCCGATAACGAACATCCGCCGGTGGTTCAGCAGCGAGGACGGGAGCGGGCTGGTCCAGGTCCAGCGCAACTGGTTCGCCCGCAACTGGCGGGTGACCCGCCCGCACGCCGGCAACGGGGCGGTCATCCCCTATCCCGGCTATGCCTCGCTGCGCTCGGACTTCGCGGAGTCCCTGCAGGGTCTGATCGACTTCGCTGACGCCGCCGGCTTGGGCGAGTTCAAGCCGCTCCAGTGCGAGATCTCCTACCGCTTCCAGCTGCCGGCGGAGGGTCTCTGGGAGGGTCCGGGCAGGCTGGACCGGGTCGCAAGCATGTTCTCCGCGAACCGGGGCTCGTATCTGGACATGGAGGCGATGCGGATCATTACCCAGTACGCCATGGTGGACGAGGCGGGGAAGCGCCGGGGACGCCTGTACGGGAGGCTCGAGACCGGCGCCGCGGAGGATGGATCGGACTTCCTGATCCTGACGATGTTCGCCCGCGGGATACCCGACGGCCATCGCCCTGAGGACGTGTACGCCTTCCAGGACGAGGGGCAGCAGTGGATCGTGAACGGACTCCGTGAGTTCCTGACGCCGGAGGCCCTGTCCTGGTACAACCTGGATTGAGGTCCGGCTGACCGGGCGATCCTGATCAACGTCCTATCCTGGTCCCTGCCCGTGGTTCAGGAGGTTGGCAAGTGGAGATCGTAGGTTACGCGGACAGGCTGAGGGCCCAGCCCGGCGAGACGGTGAGCTTCAAGGTCAGTTGCCGGGCGCCGAGCTTCCGTGCCCAGCTGGTCCGCCTGATCCACGGCGACGACAACCCGGACGGACCGGGATCCAAGATCGACGACCTCGACTCGGCCGCCAACGGCGAGTATCCGGGGAGGATCCAGGAACTCCATCCCGGCTCGTTCGTCGCGGTACCCGACGATCCGCGCCTCCAGCCGGACGGTAGCTTCACCATCCAGGCATGGATCTACCCGACCACCGTGGGAAAGGGCCCGCAAGGGGTGGTCACCAAGTGGGACTGCAACGCGGGCATCGGCTACGGGCTGTTCGTGGACGGGGATGGCGCCGTGTCCCTTCGGGTCGGCGACGGCGAGACCGTCGATACGGTCAGCGCCGGAGTGTCCATGCGGGATGCCAAGTGGTACTTCGCCGCCGGTGTCTACGACTCGCAAGACGGTTCGATGCGCGTCTACCAGACCCCGCTCGACCACTGGCCGCTACAGGACACGGCGGCGGAGGCCGGGGCAACGGCCGCAGTGGCACCGGGTCACTCCGGCACCGGCCTGCTCATCGGCGGCTGCAGCCTCGGTCCCGAGAACGTACCGGGCACGGTCGGCGGCCTCTACAACGGCAAGATCGACAACCCGACCATCGTCGGGCGCGCGCTGGCGCCGGGCGAGATCGCCGCGCTGCGAGAGGACCGCTCGTCCCTGGCCGGAGACGAGGACCTGATCGCTGCGTGGGACTTCGGCCGCGATTTCTCTACCGCCACCGTCACCGACAGCTCCCCCAACGGGCTCCACGGGAAGGCGATCAACATGCCGGTCCGGGCCGTTACCGGTCACAACTGGACCGGGCGGGAGGTGATCTTCCACAGAGCGCCCGAGCAGTACGCCGCCATCCGTTTCAACGACGACGACCTGGACGATGCCCGGTGGGAGACCGACTTCGAATACGTGGTGCCCGAAGATCTGAAGAGCGCCATGTACGCCTTCCGGCTGACCACCGACGACGCCGAGGACTACATCCCGTTCGCGGTCAGGCCCGGGACCGGGGCGCCGACCGCTCGGATCGCCTTCCTGCTCGGCACCTATACCTTCCTGGCCTATGCCAACGAGCACATGGCCAACAACCCGGTCCTCATCGAGTATCTCGAGGGCAAGGGGGTGGACGTCCCGTTCCCGGTCCTCCCGCACGAGCACTACATGGTCGAGAACAAGTTGGGCGGCCTCTACGACCTGCACACCGACGGGAGCGGCATCTGCTACTCGTCGAGCCGCAAACCCATCCTCAACTTCCGGCCCAACAACAAACAACGGACGGTGGGCGAGGGCATGGGCGGGCCGGTGTTGCTGTCCGCCAACCTCCACCAGATGGACTGGATGGAGAGCCAGGGATTCGACTTCGACCTGATCACCGACGAGGACGTGCACTTCGACGGGCTGGAACTGCTGTCCGGATACAACGTGGTGGTCTCGGACGCCCATCCGGAGTACTGGACCGAGGACATGCTCATCGCCCTGGAGGCCTACCTGAACGCGGGTGGTCGTTTCATGTACCTGGGAGGTAACGGCCTCTACTGGATCACCTCGGTCGATCCCGAGCGCCCCCACGTCATCGAGGTGCGCCGCTGGAACGGCACCGGGTCATGGCGAACCGAGCATGCCGAGAGCCATCACAGCACCACAGGCGAACCGGGAGGCTTGTGGCGGTTCCGCGGCTGGGCGCCCCAGCGGTTGGTGGGAGTGGGCATGACCGGCCAGGGCGGGAGCGGGATCAACTCGGCGTACCGCCGCCTCCCCGGCAGCTTCGATCCGAGAGCTGCCTTCATCTTCGAGGGAATCGGCGAGGACGAGGTGATCGGCGACTTCGACACGCTCAACCTGGGATGGGGTGCCGCGGGTTACGAGATCGACCGGGCCGATCCCGCCCTTGGAACCCCGCCCCACGCCCTGGTCGTGGCTACCGCAACCGACTTCGATGACACCTTCCATCATGTCGTGGAGGAGGTCATGCACATGAACTCCGAGCAGACGGGCACCACCAACGATCAGGTACGGGCCGACATGGTGTACTTCGAGTACCCCAACGGCGGCGCGGTGTTCACCACCGGGTCGATCGCCTGGGGCGCCGCCCTCTCCTATAACGACTACGACAACAACGTGTCGCGGATCACCGCCAACGTGCTGCGGAAGTTCGCCTCCGACGACCCCCTACCATGAACTTGCGCCGGGCCGTATGACCGGCAGCACCGCGACGGGGCGAACCAGCCAACACTCGGGGCAGCAAGTCGCAGCGGGACACTTCCCCTCGGGATCTCAACTCTTTCGTAGGGTCCCTCATTGATAATCCCCGCCAGTTCAAGTCCGAAGACCGGAACGGCGGGGAGCATTGGCGACACTCTATCAGACCCGGCCGCGCTGCTTGAAGCAGGACCCACACCCGCTGACGCGAGGCCCAGCCCGTTTTCCACTACCTAATAGGCCAATCGTGTAACAACTTCTAGGCCATTCATGTAAGATACGGTCCACCAATCGTGTAAACAGGCTGGAAAACTCGAGGAGAGGGGTGGCTCGGCCGTGGCGGATCGGATCGTACGTCGGCTCGAGGAGATCGTCCGGCTCCGCATGAACGAGATCCCGGTCGTGCTGATACAGGGACCTCGTTCCGGGGGCAAGACCACTCTACTTCAGGCGTTAGCTTCGTCATCGAGAGTGGACATGATCGATCTCGACGATCCCATCACCCGCGCGGCGGGCCGCGATGATCCGCGGCTCCTGGTGACCGGTCCCCGACCCATCCTCATTGATGAGTACCAGCATGTTCCCGACCTGCTCGGCGCCATCAAGAATCAACTCAACCAAGACGGATCACCCGGACAATTCGTCCTCACCGGCTCTACGGTGAGCGCCGCGGTCCTTCCCGAGATGTCGCGGTTTCTTACCGGTCGCCTCTACCGGCTGCCGCTGTTTCCCTTCTCCCAGGGTGAGATCGTCGGTGTCCGAGAGAACCTGGTCGAGAGGCTGTTCGACGATCCGGAAGCCCTGCATGACGGGTACCGCTCGTTCACGACCCGCGAGCAGTACATTGAACGGGTGGTGGCTGGGGGCTTCCCGCCGATCCTCGGAATGGCCCCGGCCGCTAGAGAAAGGTGGTTCGACAACTACGTCGGGTTGGCCCTCGAACGCATCTCCGACGAACTCTCGCGTATCCGGGACGCAGGTGCCCTCGACAGGCTTTTCCGCAGGCTTGCCTCCCAAACCGGCCAGGTGCTCAATATCACCTCCGCCGGTGAGATGGCAGGGCTGAAACAGAAGACCGCCCATAACTACGCCGGACTCCTGGAGGCTGCCTTCCTGACCCGCCGGCTCCCGGCGTGGGGCACGACGCTCCGGGCCAGGATCACGAGGCACCCGAAGCTCCACATCGTGGATTCAGGCGTGGCAGCGCGCCTCCTCGGCCTGTCGGCGGATCGACTAGGCCGGCGCGAGCCGACCGCCCTGCAGCAGTTCGGCCATCTCATCGAGACCTTCACGGTCGGCGAGGTGCTGAAGCAGGTCTCCTGGATGGATCACACGCCGACCGTGGGGCACTGGCGCACGCGGGGCGGCTCCGAAGTGGACCTCGTGGTCGAGCAAAGGGACGGTTCGGTAGCCGCCTTCGAAGTCAAGGCGGGTGGTGGATGGTCCAGAGAGAGCGGGCGCGGATTGCGCACGCTGCGCGACGAACTCGGTGACCGGTTCAGGGTCGGGGTCGTGTTCCATACGGGCGAGTGGACCACCCGGCCCGAAGGCCGCATTCTGGCGATACCGATCGACCGCCTCTGGACAGTGGACAGCAACCGTGTAGCGTGAGGTCCGTGACCGCCTGGCTCGCAGAACGGCCCGGCCCTGCCCGGACCCGGCCCAACGTTCGTATCCCGACGCGGGACGGCGTCGATCTGTCCGCCGACCTGTTCTACCCGGAGTCGGACGAGCCCGCTCCGGTGATCGTCAAGTACTACCCGTATCGCAAGGACGACCTGCTGCGGGGCCTGACGGTGGACCGCGCCAACTACTACGCCGCGCACGGATACGTGACCGCCCTGCTCGACGTGCGCGGGACGGGCGCCTCGGCGGGCGCGTGCGACCGGATGCTGCGACTCCAGGAGTGGGAGGACGGCTACGACGCGGTGGAGTGGCTGGCATCCCAGCCGTGGTGCACCGGCGCGGTGGGAATGACCGGGGTGTCCTACGGCGGGTATTCGGCCCTGCTCACGGCCGCCCAGGCCCCACCCAGCCTCAAGGCCATCGCTCCGATCTACGCCGGCTGGGACCACTACGAGAACAGCCATCCGGGCGGGATGTGGCAGACGTCGATCTGGACGGGCGCCTATAACGCCATGATGATCGCCCTGTCCGGCGCACCGCCCGCCGCCGACGCCGAAGGCGCCTGGCTGGAGATCTGGGAGGAGCACCTCGCCGGGAACGAGCCCTGGCTCGACACCTGGATGCGCAACCCGGTGGACGGTCCCGTGTGGCAGGAGGGTTCGGTCCGGTACGGGCTCAAGAACATCCGGGCGGCCACCTTCATCATCGGTGGCTGGCACGACATCTTCGTCTCGGACCCGTTCCACATGTATGCGGGCCTGAGCCCGGACGTGCCCAAGAAGCTGATGATGGGCCCCTACCTCCACATCGCCCCCAACATCGGAACGCCCGGAGAACGGTTCGACCACCTGCACGAGATCGTCCGCTGGTTCGATCTGCACCTGAAGGGAGAGGACACCGGCATTTCGGACGAACCACCCGTCAGCATCTGGGTGCGGGGTTACGACCAGCCCCGGGCTCGCCGGCAGGGGGCCAACGGCTTCTGGCGTTCGGAGGCGGAGTGGCCGCTCGCCAGGGCCGCGGACGAGACCCTCTATTTCCATCCCGATGGACGGTTGAACGGCGACGCGCCGTCGGGAGGGACGGAGGACCGCGTCTCCTATGCCTACGACCCAGCGGTGGGCACCGCGACGATGGGCCTCTTAACCGGGTTCGGAGCGGATACCGGCCTCCCCCTCGACCAGCGCCGGGATGCGCCCGGCTCCGCCGTGTTCATGGGCGAGCCGCTCGAGGCCGACCTTGAAGTCACCGGGCTCCCGGATGCCACCCTGTACGTCTCCTCGACCGCCGAGGTGACCGCCTTCTCGGTCAAGCTGGTCGACGTCCATCCCGACGGTCCCTGGGCCCTGGTATCCAGGGGGATCAAGAACGCCTCCCAGCGGAACTCCAGGACCGATCCCGAGCCCCTCGTGCCTGGCGAGGTCACCGAACTCACGGTCGAACTGGAAGCCACCTCCTACGTGTTCGAGGCGGGCCACCGTATGGGCATCATGGTCTCCAGCTCGGACTTCCCACTGGTCTGGCCCCTGCCGCAGAGCGCCGTCAACACCATCCACATGGACACCGATCACCCGTCCAGGATCGGTCTCCCGGTCGTCAGCCGGCCCGATTCCGGTCTTCCACCGCCCGAATACCGGCCCGCCCACCCGCTGCCCGATCCGCTGGGCGGCACGGAGCCGTTGCGGTGGGACCTGGTGGAAGACCTCGCCGGCACCGAGGTGAGCGTGGTGATCTCGATGGGGGGCGACATCACCACCGACAACGGCGCCCGGGTCGAAACCCACCTGGAATTCAAGGTCACCACCGACCGGGCCGACCCGGCCAACTCGAGCGTGGAGGCCGGATACCGCCTCGATGTCGACCACGGAGCTTCCCGGACCGAGGTCAGAAGCTCCACCCGCGTGGCCGGGGGATCCGACTCCTTCCACGCGGTCACGGCAACCGCGGTCCGGGCCGGCGGCAAGCCCCATTTCTCCCGCACCTGGCACACCTCGATCCCGAGAGGCTTCCTCTAGGGCGTGTAAGACCCACGGCATCGTAGAATCTGCGGTCAATGGATCCCCTCGACCCGCCCTCGTCTCCGCACAGCCACGAGGAGAAGGACATCCGACCACCCCACCGGGTACGGGACCGCGGCCGTTCCCGCTTCCCGCTCGCCCTGGGTTCGGCGCTGCTGGCGGCCGCCGCCACCACGACGGCCCTGTGGCTGGCAGGGGCCTTCGATCGCGAGGTCGTCCGAATCACCGAGGTCGTAGAGGTGCGGGAGGTCGTCTCCAGTCCGGCTCCGGCGGAGACCCCGGTTCAGTCCGACAACACCCCCGCTCCGACCCGGCCGCCGGCAGCCACGAGCGGCAGTGCCGAGCGGTCGCTAGTCGACGAGACCACCACTCCGGCTCTGACCGAAACGGAACCCCTCCAATCCGCGACCACGGACGAGGTCACGGTTCCGGTGTTCGCCCCGACCGACCTGGTGGCCGTGGTGGCCTCCCAGGCGATTCCCTCGATCGTGACCGTCCAGAGTCTCGACGAGGAGTCCAACCGTGCCGGCTCGGGAAGCGGTGTCGTCATGAGCCCCGACGGCTTCATCATCACCAACCACCATGTGATCGACGACGCCTTCACCCTGAAGGTGATCATGTCGGACGGCCTGTCCTACCCGGCGGAGTTGATCGGCAGCGACCCGCTCATGGATATCGCCGTGCTGAAGGTCGAGGCGGGCAACCTCCCGTACATTCGATTCGGATCGATGGAGGGCCTGCGGACCGGCGAACCCGCCATCGCGGTGGGCAACCCCCTGGGACTCGATGGCGGCCCATCGGTGACCGCAGGGGTCATCTCCGCCTTCGACCGGAGTCTGGTGACCAATCCGCTCACCGGCGAAAGCCTCTACGGACTGCTCCAGACCGACGCTCCCATAACCCGCGGATCGAGCGGGGGCGCCCTCCTGGATGTCTACGGTCGCCTGCTCGGCATCACCACCGCCATCGGGCTGAGCGACGTGGGCGCCGAGGGTCTGGGATTCGCCGTTCCCATCAGCCTGGTCGAAGGGATCGTCGACGACCTCATGTCAGAAGGCGAGGTTCGGCACGCCTTCCTGGGAGTAAGGGGCAGTTCGGCGTTCAGTGAACTCGATGACGGAGTGGAGTCCCCGCTCGGGGTGGAGATAAGCCTCCTCGAGGAGTCCGCCATAGGAGATGCCGGTGCAGAGGACGGCGACGTGATCGTGGCGCTGGACGGGGTCGCTGTGAGGTCCATGCCCCAGCTGGTATCCAGGCTGCGGAGTTACCGGGCGGATGACCCGATAACCGTCACCTTGCAGAGAGGCGACCAGACTCTCGACATCGACCTGACACTCGATAGGTTCCCGTCGTGAACTCCGGCCCGCTCAGAACGATGCCTGCGGAGGAAAGCCCCGGTTACCAGTTGTCGTAGGCGTCTACCGGCCAGATGTCCACCAGCGTGTCGCCGCTCACCGCGTGGAAGTAACGGTAGAGGACGATCGTCTGGTAGCAGTGGGAGGCCAGGATCTCCACCACGTCGCCGACCTCGAGTCGGTCCTGGCCGGGATTCGCGAACCGGATCTTGCCCATGTCATCGCCGGCCATCTCGTAGACAGCCCCGGGCGGGGCACCGCGCAGGATCGCCGGGTTCTCGATCCCGAAGATCACGTCCACCTCCTTGATGCCGGCGTCGGTCATGACGAACTCGGGCTGGCAATTGCTGATGACAGTGGTCCGCACGAACAGCGCCGGCCCGAAGGGACTGGGCTCGTCGTGCCGCTGGACGACGCTGTAGTAGTTGGTGTCCATGAGCACGTAGGTGCCGGCCTGGATCTCGGTGAAGACGTCCAGTTCGTGGTCGAAGGCATGGCTGCCGGTCCCGCCTCCGGACACGATCTCCGGCTCGAGGCCCTCGGTCCGGAGCCGCTCAACCGCCCGTACCACCGGTTCCACGACCGTCAGTCCCCGGGCCCGGCGAGCCTCGTAGTCCGCCGTGTTCATGTGATGGCCCGTGTAGCCCTGCACGCCCGCGTACTCCAGACCCTTGGTGTCCACTATCAGACGGGCCAGCGCCACCGCCGCATCCTCGCCGACCACCCCGGTGCGGTAGCTCCCCGTCTCCAGGTCGACCAGTACCTTGATCGGCCGGCCCGAACGGCGGGCCGCCTCCCCTATCTGGACGACGTTGGCGGCGTGGTCCGCACAAACGATCAACCCCTCGGCGCGAGCGTTGACCTCGGCGAGCCGGTCCAGCTTGGGAGCAGTGACCACGGAGGTGAACAGCATCACGTCGCTGAACCCGGCGTCGACCATCACCTCAACCTCCGCCAGGGTGGCGCAGCAGGGTCCGCGACCCCCCGCCTCCACCTGGCGGCGGGTGATCTCGATCGACTTGTGGATCTTGCCGACCGGCCTCACCTCGTAACCGTGGCTTGCGGCGTGCGCGGCCATCGACGCGATGTTGGCGTCCATGATGTCCACATCGATGACCAGCGAAGGGGTACCCAGTTGGTGACGCGATCCGGGAACCCCGATAAGGCTCTCGTTCGGTCCTCGGTCGCCTGTCGCCACCCGTTCCTCCTTCCGGTCTCCTGATCGGAGTATATGGAGACCGGAAGAGGATGGGCCTTTCGTCTCCATCGGGCGCGCCGGAGAACAGTTATCCTCCCGCCGGACGAGCCGAGGGATAGGGATGTTCGCCGAGGGCCTACGATGCGTCGTATGCCACCTGGAGACGGATCTGGGTGGCTATTTCTTCGGGTGCCGTGACTGCGGCAGCGCCCTCGAAACGGTCTACGACGAGGACCGCGTGGCTGCCGCCGTCTCCTACCGAGACTGGCGGGATCGGGCCGATAGGTCGATATGGCGATACCGGGAGCTGCTACCGGTAAGGGAAGAGTCGGCGGTCATTTCCCTGGGTGAGGGCCGCACCCCGCTGGTGCTTCTTCCCCGGTCGGACGCCAACCCGGTCGCCGATCTATGGATCCAGAACGAGACGGTGAACCCGACCTATTCTTTCAAGGACCGCTTCCACTCGGTGGCGCAGTCGATGGCGCGCCAACTCGGCTACCGCCGGGTGGCCTGTTCCACCACCGGGAACCACGGCATGAGCGCGGCCGCCTACGCGGCCCGCGGCGGCCTGCAGTGCGCGATACTGGTCGATCCCAGGGCGCCGGAGGTGCAACGCCGCTGGATGAGGCTGTTCGGCGCCACCGTGATCGTGGAGATGGATCGCCGCCCGCCCCTCGAGAGCTTCGTGCGCGACCACGGCTGGTATCCCTCCACCTACATGACTCCCAACCCGGTGGCCACGCCCTACGGCATGGAGGGCTATAAGACCATGGCCTACGACGCGGTGCTGGCGCTCGGGCGGGTCCCGGACCATTACATCGTGCCGATCGCGGCAGGGGATGGCCTGTACGGACCCTGGAAGGCGTTCGGGGAGATGGCCCGGCTGGGTTGGACGGATTCGATCCCGAAGGTTCACGGCGTCCAGCCGACCGCGGCCAACCCGATCGTTCGGGCCTTCCGGGAGGGCTCGGACACCGTCCCCTATATCGAGGATCCGCAGACGATCGCCCTGTCGATCGGCGACCCGACCGGCGGCTCGATGACCCTGCGGGCGATGCGGGAGTCTGGCGGGCAGGCGATCGACCTGACGGATCCCGAGATGGTGGCCGCCACCCGTTATGCGGCTTCCGCGGGCTTGAGCCCGGAACCCTCCTCGGCGGCTTCGCTGGCCGGCGCATGGGCGCTGGCGAGGGACGGCATCATCCGGGAGGGCGAGACGGTGGTGTGCCTGTTCACCGGTGCCGGCCCCAAGTGGCCCGAGACCACGGCGCAGCTGACAGAGGGGGACGAGATCGTGAGCCCGGACAGCTCCTGGCTGGAACGTCTCGCGCGTGACCCGGAATCGGTGGGGGTCACTTGACCGCAATCGGACCCGCTCCCTTCCGGGCCGGCGCGCCGCGCTGAGCGAGGCCGATGCGATACGACGCGGTGGTCATCGGCGCCGGACTACCCGGCCTGCTCGCAGCATGGAAGCTGGCGGAGGGCGGGTTCAGGGTGGCGGTTCTGGAGCGCGGCACCATCGCCTCGGAGTCCAGCGCCCTGGCGGCGGGCCACATCCCCCAGGAGTCGACCTCGCCCGCCAACCTGGCCGTCCTGCTCAGGACGAGAGCCATCATCGACGAGCTGGACCGGGTGAGCGGTGGGATGGTCAGGTTCCTTGTGGTGGGCGGCTTGCAGATGGCCACCAGCGAAGAGGGGGCAAGTGCTCTAAGGGCGAGGGTGGATCCGGCGGCCCGGCTGGGGGTGGCCGGCGAGTACCTCGATCCGGACATTATCGCCTCGCGCTGGCCGAACCTGCGGACGGATGACCTGGCGGGCGGCTATTACACCGGAACCGACGGGTTCGTGTTCTCCCAGACCCTGAGCGTGGTCCTGGCGGGCATGGCCAGGAACGCGGGGGCCGAGATCTGGGAAGGTTGCGCGGTTGACCGGCTGGCCGTCGACGGCGGCCACGTGTCGGGTGTGGTGGCGTCCGGCCACCATGTCACAACGCCCAGGGTCCTGGTGGCCGCCGGGGCATGGTCGGCAACGTTGCTGGCCCGGAGCCGGATCTTCCTGCCCACCGAGAGCTTCGTCCTTCAAGCGGTGATCGTGGTGGGCGACCATGGCGGCCTCCGGTTCATGTCCGAGTTCGAGGCCGGGCACTACGTGATGCCTCGCTCTCCCGGGACCTTGCTCCTAGGTCTCCCTCCCTCCGATATCGGCGTGGACGTGGACCGATTCTCCCGCCATCCCGATCCGGAGACAGCGACCGAGTGGCTGGGGCTCCTCCGGAGGCGGGTCCCAAGCCTCCGCGATGCCAGGGTGGCGGGTGGCTGGGCCGGCGTGCTGGCGTCGACTCCGGACGCGTGGCCGCTGGTGGGACGCTTCGGCCCCGAGGGCCTGTTCGTGGCGACCGGGTTCGGGGGCGGAGGCGTCCAGCGGCTGGCGACCGCGGAGGCCGTCGCCCAGCTGATGCTGGAACAGGAGCCCTTCTACGACATCCGAGCCCAGGAGGCGCTCCGGTTCAACGGCTACGACGGCGCTCCATTCGAGTTCCGGGAGGGCCCGTTCTACTACACCGAGACTGCGGCAACCCAGCTGTGGTGAAGCAAGGCCGCCATCATTCCCGGTCCCGGACCATGAGCGCGGCTCTGCTGCTGGGAGTGGGCGGGCCGGAGATGCTGGAGGTCCGTGACGATGTGCCGGTCCCGGAGGTCGCGCCCGGCGAGGTACTGGTGCGCGTGGCCGCCTGCGGCGTGAACAACACCGATATCAACACCCGGGTGGGTTGGTACAGCCGCGCTGTGACCAGTGGCACCACCGGTTCCGCCCACGGGGAGGCCGACCTCCACGACGCCGGCTGGAGTCGGGGAGGACTGGCCTTCCCGCGCATCCAGGGGGCCGATGTTGTGGGAACGGTGACCGAGGTCGGAGCGGGCGTCTCCGACGACATCGTCGGACGGCGGGTCCTGGTCGATCCCTGGCTGCGAGGCGGCCGCCCCTCAGGCGACTCGCAATCGACCGGTTATCTGGGAAGCGAACGCGACGGCGGGTTCGCCGAGTACTGCTCGGTGCCGAGCGACAACGTCCATCCGGTCTCCGGTGACCTCTCCGACGTGGAACTGGCCACCTTCCCGTGCTCGTGGTCCACCGCCGAGCATATGCTGCAAAGGGTCGGCCTGGGGAGTGGCGAGACGGTCGCAGTGCCCGGCGCCTCCGGCGGAGTGGGCAGCGCCCTGGTCCAGCTGGCCAAGCTCCGGGGTGCCCGGGTGGTTGCCATTACGAGCGCTTCCAAGCGCGATGAGGTGGCCGCTCTCGGGGCGGACCGGATCGTGGCCCGGCATGCCGACCGGGTCCCCGAAGACGCCGTGGAGGCCAACGGGGGCCCCTTCCACGCGGTGGCCGACGTGGTGGGCGGCGCCGACTTCGGCGGATGGCTGGAGGCCTTGCGGCGAGGGGGTCGCTACGTGACCTCCGGGGCGATTGCCGGACCGATGGTGGAACTCGATCTGCGGACCCTGTACCTCAAGGACCTGACGCTGCACGGCGCCACCGTCTACCAGCCGCAGGTCTTTGCGGACCTGGTCGGCTACATCGAGAGCGGGCGAGTCCGGGCCGTCGTCGGTGGCGTGTACCGGTTGGAGGACATCCATCCCGCCCAGGAGGCCTTCCTGGCCAAGCGTCACGTCGGGAGTCTGGTCATCAGGATCTAGGCAGGTGCTGAGAAACGGGTTCTGCGGGGTTCGCCGGTCGCAAATCACTTGTTCGGAGAGTCGTATGGCATCGCGCGAACCCCTTTGTAGGGGTTCTCAGCACCCTCCTAGGCTGTGGCCACGAAGGGTCGGGGTGATGATGCCGATTCGACTAAACGGAGGCCATCTTGGTAACGATTGACGTCGCGGTACGGGCGGGTGCGCTGCTGGGCGAGTGCCCGCTATGGAGCCCGGAGGAGTCGGTGCTCTACTGGGAGGACATCGACGGACGGCTGGTTCACCGCTACGACCCGGAGACCGGTATCGATGAGACGAGGTCCATTCCGGGACGGCCCGGGTCAATGGTCCGCACCGGGCAGGCGGGACGGCTGTTGATCGCGGCCGAGAACGAACTCGTCTGGTTCGACTGGGAGAGCGGGACCGTCACCCCGTGGGTGACCCTCGAAACTCCCGGCACCGGGAACCGGTTGAACGATGGGCGCACCGATCCGGCCGGCCGCTACTGGGTCGGATCGATGTACGAGGTGGCGGCGGACCGGCGCTTCACCGGGCAACTGTACCGGATCGAAGGGGACGGATCATTCTCTGTCATCCGGCGAGAGGTGGGGGTTCCCAACGCCCTTTCCTTCGACCCTGAGCGGGACCGCATGTACTTCGCGGACTCCCTCCACTCCACGATCTGGGCCTACGACTACGACCTCGACACCGGGACGGCCCGCAACGAGACCGTGTTCACGGAGTTCTCCGGCCTGCCGGGACGGCCCGACGGGGCCTGCGTCGACTCCGAGGGCTGCCTCTGGGTGGCCGCCGTGCACGGCGGCGCGGTGCTGCGCTTCGCCCCCGACGGACGCTTGGACCGCCGGATCGACGTACCCGTGACCAAGCCCACCATGACCGCGTTCGGCGGCCGCGATCTCGGGACCCTGTTCGTCACCTCGATCGGCGGAGGGGGAAGCCATCCACCTACCGGCCAGCCCGGTGACGGGGACCTGCTCGCCATCGACGCCGGCGCGACGGGCGTTCCCGATGCGCCGTTCGCAAGCGCCTGAGCCGTCGGCGGTAACCGAGTGGCCCTCCTAGTCGAGGGTGGTGTCCCGCGTGATGGTCTGCCAGCGGCGGCAACCTCCGGAGTGGAACCAGCGCTCCACCTTGACACCCTCCGTGTTGCCCATCATGAAGCCGCGGTCAACGTCCCGTTCGTCGGCCCCGGTCAGGTAGTCCGGAGGGTCGGGAACCTCGCCGTACACCCATTCTTCGACCGGGCGGGGGCCGCAGTGCGGGCAGGCGAGACGCAGGACCATCAGTGGGTCGTCCCCGTCGAACCGGGGTCGAACATCAGCCGGTCCTCCTTGAAGCGGTTGAGAGAGAACGGGGCGATGAGCTCGGGGGTGCGGTCGGTGGCTATTAGTTCCGCCATCTGCTCGCCGCCAGCGGGGATTCCCTTGAAGCCCCAGGTCCCCCACCCGGTAGTGACCAGGAACCCGTCCACGCCCGTGTACCCCATGATCGGGGACATGTCCACCGACATGTCGCAGACTCCGCTCCACTGGCGCAGGATGGTCAGGTCCCGCAGGAACGGCAGCAGCGTCACCGCCGGAAGCGAGCAGTACGAGAGGAACTCGTAGCTGGAACGGTACGAGTAGCTGGGCTGGCTGTCGATGCCGGCACCCAGGAGCATCTCCCCTCTCGGCGTCTGGCTGACGTAGAAACCCATCTCGGCCGAGGCCACGATCGGACGGAAGGACCGGGCGTGGTGGTTGGTGACGAAGGCCTGGAGGGGATGGGTGCGGATCGGGAGCCTCACCCCGGCCATCGCCGCCAGGGTCGATACGTGGCCTCCCACCGCGCTCACGACGACTCCGGCCGCCACCGGTCCCCGGTCGGTCAGCACACCCGTGACCCGGTCCCCGGCCTTGAGCAAGCCGGTCACCGCGGTCCGCTGATGGACGTGCACACCCCGCTTCATAGCGCCCTCCGCCAGGGCCCACACCACCCGATCGTGGCGCGCCGTCGCTGCGTGGGGGCTGTAGGATCCTCCGGTCACCCGGTACTCGCCTCCGCCCGCGTTCAGGTCGACCTCCGGGCAGATCTCGCCCACTTCCTCCGGTGTCACGTACACGGTGTCGGCGCCGAAGGCCTGGTTGACGATGGACCGTGCCCTTTCGTTACGCGTGCCGGGAATCCCGTGGACCAGCCACAAGAGTCCCTTGCGGTCATGCATGATCCAGCGCCCGGTCTCGTCCTCCAACCTGGAGTAGAGGTCGACGCTCCGCTGGTAGAAGCGGACCGCCTCGGGGATGCCGTAGTTGGCCCTGATCACGGTGGTGTTGCGACCCGAGTTGCCCGAGCCGATGTAACCGCGTTCAAGCACCGCCACGTTCGTTATCCCTTGGCGGGTAGCGAGGTGATAGGCGGTCGACAGACCGTGCCCGCCGCCTCCCACGATCACCACGTCGTAGGACGAACGCAGTTCCTCCCATCCGAAGGCCACCTGGGCTTCGATGAACTCGTTCATTCCGGCCGATCCTGCGGGCCGAGGCGCTCCTCCAGGCGGTACGCAAGCACCGCGGGAACCAGGACCAGCACGCCGCCGACGTAGAAGAGCGTCTTGACCGGTATGCCCGCCAGGTGCCCCTGGGCGAGAGCCGGACGGTGCAGGGGGAACTCCCAGGCCGACAAGGCTTGCAGCCGGGGCAGCTCGGAGCTATCGAACCACGCCCCCGAGAAGCCGGTCTCGGGCTCGATGATGGCGTACCGGTCGGCCACGTCGACCTGATCCGGGGGCGGTAGAACCAGCAGATCGTCCGGCGCGAGGCGAAGCAGGTGGCCACCGTCCGGCGCCTCGATCTCGTCGAGTGCTCCCGGGTCGGCCACGATCCGGGTGGCCTCGATCCGCTCGAAGCGTTCAGGCGCGGACACGTAGGCCCTCCGGGTCGTAGAAGGGCACCGGCGCCCTCCGGGCCGGACGCCCTTCGATCAGGATGTCGCCGCCGAACCCGCCGTCCCGCGCGTGCAGCCAGGCCAGCATCACCGAGCGGCCCAGCACCCGTGACCATGCGCAAGAGGTCACGAACCCGGCATAGTCGCCCTTCACACGCAGGATGGCGCCCTGGGGCGGCGGCGCACCACCCATCTCCAGACCCACCAGCAACCTGTCCGGTTCAATCTGCGAGGTCCTGGAAACGGCGTGGCGGCCGACGAATTCCCCCTTGTCCATCCTCACCGCCCATCCGTGGCCCAACCGGCGGGGTGTGGAATCGGACAGGCTGTCCACCCCCACCAGGATGTGGCCCTTCTCGAGCCGCAACTCCTCAAGCACCTCGAGTCCGTGCGGCCACACGTCGAGATCCGCGCCGGACTCCATCAGAGCGCGCCAGAGTCCTTGCGACCGACTCGCCTGGTGGTGGAGTTCGTAGGAGATCTCGCCGGTGAAGCTCATCCTCATGACCCGGCAGGCGACACCCGCCACCTCCATCCGGGTATGACCCATGAAGGACGGCAACCGGCCGCCTTCGCCCAGCCGGGAGAGGAGTTCACGGGACCGGGGTCCGGTCACGTTTACCGCCCCCCACGACGTGGTGCGGTCCAGGATCCTCACATCCATACTCCAGGCATCGGCCCAGTCGCGCAGCCACATCTCGAAATGACCGGCGCCGGCCGACGTGGCGGTGAGAAGGAACCGATTCGCATCCTCTCGGCAGACCAGCCCGTCGTCGAACACGTAGCCTCGCTCGTCGAGCACAAGGACGTACTTTGCGCGGCCGGGGCTGATCGGGGTGATGGTGGCCGGGTAGATGCGTTCCAGAAACGCCTCCGCGTCAGGGCCGGACACCAGGATCCTTCCCAAGGTGCTCACGTCGCAGATCGACACCCCGGACCTGACCGCCCAGTACTCGCGGTCGGCGTCGCCGTAGGTCCAGGGCCTCCACCAACCCCCGGATCGTTCCATCACGGCTCCCTGTGCGAGATGCTCGTCGTGGAGGGCGGTCCGCCGGTCGGCGTGGTGGTACCAGCCCGCCGCGGCCTCGCCCATCGTGATCTGGGTGACCACCGGACGCGCGGTAAAGGACGGAGGGAGTTCCTGCCCGTCGGCGGCCGCGAAACTACGCACGTGCGGCATGCAGACCGCCCCCTGGCAGGCGCCCGTGCCTGCCAGTGTGGACCGCTTGATCAGCTCCAACTCGTGGAATCCGCGGTCCCACACCGAACGGAGGTCATCCACGGTGACTTCGGAACACGGACAGACCACGCCGGCCTCCGGCACGGGCGGCCGGTCGAGAGATCCGGCTGCGCTCCCCACCGTGCGCACTCCCGGCAGACCATGGGCCATCCGGGCGAGCGTATCCCTAGGGCCGGACCCGAGACCGACCACAGCGGTATCGCACGGATAGGTACGCTCGGCTCCGGTCTCCTCGTCAATGGTCACCACCCGCTCCACGGTCCCGTCGCCGACGAAGCGTGCCAACCTGCCCCGGGCAGGCTCGTGGTCGACTCCATCCGGTGGCACACCGACCGACACCACCCTTCCCAACTCCACGCCCGCGGCCACCAGCCTCTCGGCTGCCCTCCTGGTCAGGATGCCGGCCAGCCGGTTCCCCGGGCAGACCGGCTGCACCTCCACCGACCCGGTCGCTACAACAACCTCCTCGCAGAAGATCCGAGCCATGCCTTCCGGTGTCCGGGCTACTACCTCGAGGCCGGGGTAGACGCCGACCGCTTCCCGGCCGACCGACGCATCGAGGGTGACCACCCTGCGACCTCGGTCACATGCCTCAGCAGCCGCGGCCCTCCCCGAACGGCCCTGGCCGATCACCACGGTGTCGCAGTGGATCATCTCGAAGCCGACCGCACTCCCGGGGGTGGCCGTTCGAGTGGGAGGAGGAAGAGCCGGGTACCCGCCTGCCGGATGCGACTCGACCCTCATGCCTTCGACCGCCGGGGTCCGGCAGGCGCGCACGTACGAGGTTCCCTCCAGAGTGACCAGGCAGTAGGGACAGTCACCCTCGGCGCAGAGGCACCCTCGCCACGGCCACAGACCGGTCCGAAGGACAGCGGTGAGAACAGTGTCTCCCTCTTCGAAGGGAACCGGCGTCCTGTCGAAGTCGATCACCGTGCCGGGTACGTCATCGCAGGCCGAGAGGGTAGCCCGAAAGGAGTTCCGCTCCGCGATCCGTCACCAGCACCTGTTGCTCCAGCTTGACCCCCTCACCCCAACCTCGCCGACCCACGAACGTCTCGACGCACAGCACCATCCCGGCCTCCACCACACCATCCCAGCCGGACTGCTCCCACGTGTGGGGGAACCCGATCATGGGCCACTCGTCGGCCATGCCGACCCCGTGGAACTGGGTGGTGTAGTGGTGGAACTCCTCGATGTCGGGCACGAAGGTGTCGAATGTCAGCTCGCGAAAGGTGATGCCGGGCCGGAGCATCGCCATGTTCCGATGGATCATCTCCTCCGCCCGCCCGAAGACGTCCAGCTGGTTGGCGTTCGGTGGTCTGTCACCGGCTATCCATGTTCTCGAGATGTCCACGCACATGCCGTACGGACCGATCAGGTCGGTGTCGAACGCTACGAGGTCACCGTCCTCGATCACCCGGGGCGCGGCCTCCTGGAACCAGGGGTTGGTGCGCGGACCGGACGACAGGAGGCGCGTCTCCAGCCACTCGCCGCCGCGGCGGATGTTCTCGGAGTGGAGCACGGCCCACAACTCGAGCTCGGTGATACCCGGCTCGAGGGCCGAACGCATGGCGTCGAGGGAGTGATCGGTGACGGCGATCGCAGCCCTCATCAACGTCACCTCCTCCGGGCTCTTCACCGAACGAGCCACCTCCATGACCTCCCCACCGTTGCGGAGTTGGAGTCTCTGCCGATCCAGAGCATGAATGGCATCCGGGCTGGCTCGGTCGATCGCCACCCGCCGGTTCCCGCCCCCGTGTTCCGCTACCAGGGCAGCCAACTCCGCGGACCAACGCCGCAGGTTCCGGTCCATCTCGATCCCGGACAACTCGTACATCCATTGGGTGGCCGGCCGCACCTCGTGAACCAGATCGGCGTGCCCCGCCAGGTAGGCGGCCGCACCGTAGTCGAACAGGATCATGGGACCCTCTGCGCCGACCCAGAGATACCGGCAGGGGTTGTGAGCGGTCCAGAGCGACATGTTGGTGGTATCGGACGCGTAACGGATGTGAACCGGGTCGTAGAGGATGATCCCCGCGTAGTCGAGTTCCCGTAACCGGCTCCGGACACGGTCCAACCGGTAGCGGCGTACGGCGTCGAGGTCGGGAAGGTCTATCCCGGCAGCCTCGATCTCCGAGAGGGCCTCCGGGGGTAGACCGATGGAGTGCCAGTTGTCGGTCACGGCCCGCCGGTACTCCGCACCGCCGCTCCCGCGGGGGCCGATCCGCCTGCGAAGTCCCGGTCCGGTTCGATCCGCTCTGACCGTCATAGGGAGTCGCGGCCGCCCACCTCGGAGCCGACACTCGTCCCTTCGAACTCAAGGGTTGCGCTCATCGGAGGCCTATCGGATAGCCGGACAGAAGCTCGTAACCGTGCTCGGTCACGAGCACCTGCTCCTCCAGCTTGACCCCTTCGCCCCAACCCCGCCGACCCACGAAGGACTCGACGCAGAGCACCATGCCGGGCTCTACCACGCCGTCATAGCCGGCCTCGTCCCAGGTGTGAGGAAACACGATCATCGGCCACTCATCCGCCATACCCACCCCGTGGAACTGGTTCGAGTACTGGTGGAACTCGTCGACATCGGGAGACCAGGAATCGAAGGTGAGCTCTCGGAAGGTGACACCCGGGCGAACCATCTCGATGTTGCGCCGGATCGTCTCCTCGGCCCGCGCGAAGACATCCTGCTGGTTGGCATTGGGACGCCGGGAGCCTGCGATCCAGGTCCGCGAGATGTCGACGCACATCCCGAAGATGCCTATCAGGTCGGTGTCGAACGCCACCAGATCCCCGTCCTCGATGACCCGCCCGGCGGCCTCGTGGAACCAGGGGTTGGTACGCGGACCGGAACAGAGGAAACGGTTCTCGATCCACTCACCTCCGCGGCGGATGTTCTCCGAGTGGAGAATCGCCCACAGATCCAACTCGGTCATGCCGGGCTTGAGTGAAGCCCTCATCGCCTCCAGGGACTTCTCGGCCGCCACCAGCGCGGCTCGCATCAACGTCACCTCCTCCGGGCTCTTCACCGAGCGAGCCACCTCCATGACCTCGCCCCCGCTACGGAGTTGGAGTCCCTGCCGATCCAGAGAATGGATGGCACCTGGGCCGGCTCGGTCAATGGCCACCCGCCGGTTGCCGGACCCGTATTCCCCCACCACGGACGCCAACTCCGAAGACCATCTACGGAGACGGCGTTCCATCTCGATCCCCGAGAGCTCGTACATCCATTGGGTAGCTGGCCGGACCTCGTCCACCAAGGGGTTATGGCCTGCCAGGAATGCAGTCTCCGAAAAGTCGAAGAGAATCATCGGACCCTCCGCACCCACCCAGAGGTAACGGCACGGATTGTGGGCCGTCCACAGGGTCATGTTGGTTGTATCACACGCGTAGCGGATATGTACGGGGTCGTAGAGGATGATGCCCGCATAGTCGAGGTCTCTCAGGCGATCCCGCACCCGTTGAAGCCGGTAACGCCTCACCGCATCCAGGTCAGGAAGAACGATGCCGGCGGCCTCGATCTCAGCGAGGGTTTCGGCCGTCAGGCCTACCGAATGCCGGTTGTTCGCCACGGCCCGCCGGTACTCTCGAGATCCCATCCTGCCGGGTCCGATTCGGCTTCTGGTAGGCGGGCTTCCCGAACGATGCGTCACATCGACCATGGGTCACCGGTGGGATCGGGGTTGATGGCCGGGGTGTCTCCTCGGTAGTCCGCGCTTGCCGGTTGGTAGCCGCTCGGATCTCCTCAAACCACCAGCTGAGTGCACCACCCCGTCACCCTAACGAACATGGTCGGATACGCGATCCGATGCCCTGACTCGACCGGGGGATCCAACGAGCGGATCGGACGAACCGGGGACGGTGACAACGCGGACCGGCTCAGGTGGGTGAGGGCGGGATGACGCATTCGAGGTAGCGCCCTACCTCCTCGAATCCCATGGAGGCAAGAAAGGGGACCGCACCAACGGGGCTGAGCGCCGCCGCCATACCGGCGCCCCGGTCGAGACCGGCCCGGATGGCGTCCAGGGTGACCGCGGTAGCAAGTCCCCGGCGGCGGTGATCGGGTTTGGCGCCTATCCATCCGATAAAGGCAACCCTGTCGATGAGCGAGCCGAGGGCGCAGGCAGCCGCAGTTCCATCGTCGTATGCCAGAAAGGCCGCCCTGGTAGGTCCGGCTAGAGCCTGCATCCTCCGGAGACCGAGGTTCACGAACCGCTGCGCGTCCTGGTCCGAACCCATGGCGGCGGTGACTGTGGCGCAGAACTCGAGCATGCCTGAGGGATCGTTGACCCGGCGTCTCTCCACATCCTCCCTACTCGCCGGCTCGGTGGACGGTTCGGTCAGGACCATCGCCACCTGCTCGACCTCCGTGGCCCGGCCCCCCCTCGCGATCGCGCTCCGCAGCGCGTGGTCGTCGGACCGGACCAGCACCGTGTACCCGTGACCCCGCGCCCTGAAGAATCCGGCGGTTATGCCCATGACCTCTCCGGCGGACATCAGCCGGTTCAGGCGCATCACCCCGTTGGCGTGGACGGGAGAGGCCTGCTCGAGAGAACTGGCCCATGAGACCACCCCGTTTGCCTCCCATATCTCACCCCCGCAGTCCCGGACAGTCCGGCGGAAGGACTCGGCCAGCACCAGATCGAACCGGTTCAGGAGCCTGAGATCAGCCATGGCCGGTAGCCGGTTGTCCGTGGGCTGGGATCGGTGAGCCGTGGTCGTGGGACAGCGGTGCCAGGGACGGGCTTGGTAGAGTCTCGTCGCCATCGAGACGGAACTTGGGGAGCATGAAAGTACTCACTGTTGAGGAGATCGGTGCCTGGGAGCGTAACGGGTTCCTGAAGGTCGAGAACTTCGTCGACGCCGATGAACTCGCCGGCATCCGCCGCATCATGGAGGACCTCGTCGAGCAGGACCCTCCCGACGAGAACACGCTCATCGACATCGACCCGGTGCTCGCCGACCGGACGGACATCCCCCGAACGGAGAAGTTCCGCGCCCTGATGCACGCCGCCCATGCCAGCCGCGAGCTCCTGGAGACCTACACGTTGCGACCCAGGAGTCTCGACGTGGTGGAGGACCTGCTCGGCCCGGACATCGTCTACTACACCGACCAGACCTTTCTCAAGCCTCCCGGTGGGAGCGGCGCCCCCGCCCACCAGGACAACGCCTACTGGGACGTCTTCTGGTCCGGCAAGGGCAAGCTCTCGGTGTGGCTGGCGCTCGACGACTCCACCCTGGAAAGAGGGTGCACCCAGTTCGTTCCCGGTAGCCACCGCGAAGTCCTCCAGCACGACCGGGACTTCAGCAAGGACGCCCTGTTCGGAGGGGCGGTCCCGGACCTGGACCCCGACCAGCTCGACTTCGAGCCGGTGGAGTTGAAGGCGGGCGACGCCTGCATCCACCACGGCGAGGTCATCCACCGGAGCGGACCGAACGAATCGGACCACTCGCGGCGCGGCCTGGTCACGATCTACTTCAGTGGGCGCTGCACCTACACGGACCAGCCGTCCGAGTGGTTCCCCCACCGCATGATCCCGGCGCGCGGTCACGTGTATCCCGGATGCGTCGGCTGGTACGAGGACTAGCCCGCAGCCGACCCGTCACGACCGGCGTCAGCAGATCTGAAGGCCCGTCCCCGGACTCTTGGCGCGCACGACGCTGCCCAGAGCGGAAATCAGGGTGAACATGCCGCTCACCCCCTTCATGGGGCTGACCCGCCTGATGGTCAGGTCTGCGGCCTCGCCGCGGGCAGTGATCTCGATATCGGACGTGCCGGAATCCGTCACCGCGACCAGCACCGACCTGGTCCGGTCGAACCCGATTCCCCCCAGGGCCAGGGCGGCGTGGGAGTTGACGTTGCGGGGAAACAGCGGGCAGATGCCCCTCGTGGGGCCGTCATAGATCACCGTGTCTCCCGTGATCCCTTCACCGGTGAGGGTCGGATGCTCGCCGAAGTCGATGCTGGACGGGCTCTTGCGCATCACCATGGTGACCTCGTCCCACTGGTCCCGGCCCTCCCCGATCGCCTCCAGTCCCACCACGGCCCCGTGGGGAACGTAGAGCCGGGTGCCGCTAGCTTCGGCTGTGTCCGCCAGCTCCCGTTCGAGCTCCGCATCCGCCAGGGCGGTGAGGGACAGGGGCATGTAGTCGGTGTGGCGGAGGAACGCGGCGCCGTGGGCCACCGTGACGGAGGCATGGGCCAGTTCGACCACCAGGTCGGGCTCGCGCCCCGCGAAGTCCCCTAGATCGTCCAGCACCATGTCCCGGGGCAGGTGGGCGACCTTCTCCGGACTGCGGTTGTGGACGAACGCCACGTCGAGGCCCAGTTCGGGTCGGCTGCTGATCTGCTCGTAAACATAGGAACCGATCAGGCCGAACCCGACGATCCCGATGCGGGGTCGTGACCCGGTCAACTCCTGCGTCCCGCCATCGGTTCAACCCGCGGCGGACCCGGCCAGGATCATGTTGAGGACGGACGGCTGGATGTTGCCGCCGGACGCGATGGCCACGGTCACCCGGTCGTTGGAGACCACGCCGTCCAGGAACGCCGCCGCCGCGGTCGCCCCGCCGGGCTCGGCCAGGGTCTTGGTCCGGAACAGGATCGTTCGCACCGACTCGGCGATTGCGTCCTCGCTGACCAGGACGATGTCGTCGAGGTACTTCTGGAGGTAGCGGAAGGGAAGCTCCCCCGGCCGCCGTCCCGAAAGGGCATCCGCCATCGAATTCCAGTTCTCGATGGTTCGCACCTCCCCCGCCTGCCATGACAGGTAGGCGGCGTTGCCGCCCTCCGGCTGGACACCCAGCACCTCCACGTCCGGCCGGTTCTCCTTGATCGCCACCGCGATACCGGCCGCCAGACCGCCGCTGGAGATCGGAATGAGGACGGTCTCGACATCGGGCACCTGTTCGAGGATCTCCAGGCCTATGCCGGAATGGCCGATCGGCACTTCCGGATGCTCGAACGACTGGAGAGCGATCATCCCCTGTTCCTCCGCCACGCGGTCAACGGTGGGATCACGGTCGGCGAAGGTCGGGCAGATGACGACCTGGGCGCCGTAGTCCCGCGTGGACTGCACCTTCACGTCGGCCGTGTAGTCGGGCATGACGATCGCCACCGGCGATCCGACCACCGGGCCGGCGTAGGCGAAGGCCTGGGCGAAGTTCCCTGACGAGGACATGACGATGCCCTTGCGACGGTCCTCTTCATCGAGCGAACGGAGGATGTGGAAGGCGGCTCGCGCCTTGTAGGACCCGGTGACCTGCAGGTGCTCGGCCTTCAGGAAGAGGCGCTCCCGGCCCACCTCGGCCGAGGACCGGGCCACCGGGAGGATGGGCGTGACCCGGACGGGCGGCGCCATCCGCTCGTAGGCGTCGACGATCTTGCCGATCGTGATCTCACCACCGGCCATGCTGATCCTCCAGTACCTCGCGTAGGACTCGCACCCCGTGCTCCAGATCCGTCTCGCCGATGGTCAGCGCCGGGAAGAAGACCGTGCAGTCCCCCACCAGGGCGCTCTGCGAGCCCAGCGTGTTGAGCACCACCCCGCGCTCGTACATGGCGGCCGACAGGGATGCGGCCACTTCCGATTCGGGGGGCAACTTCTCACGGCTGTCGCGCGACCGCACGTACTCGACCATCTGCATGAGGCCGATGCCGCGGATCTCGCCGACGAATGGCAGGTCGCCCAGCTCGTCCTCCAGCAGGGAGCGCAGGAACGCCCCCCGTTTAGCAGCCTGCTCCATCAGACCCTCGCGAACGATGACGTCCAGCACCGCCACGCCCACCGCGCAGGAGATGGGCGCCCCGCTGAAGGTGTGAACCTCGGCCAACCGGCGGCTCTGGACGGCGATCTCCTCGACGATCCGGGTCTTGACGAGGGTCGCCCCGAGAGGCACGTAACCCCCGCTCAGTCCCTTCGCCAGGTTGGAGAGGTCGGCCACGACCCCGAAGTGCTCCATGGCCAGGAACTCGCCGGTGCGACCGGCGCCGGTCACGATCTCGTCGGTGATCAGCAGGATCCCGTAGCGATCGCAGATATCGCGCACCTTCTGCCAGTACGAGGCGGGAGGCACCGCCATGCCGGCCGAGGGAGACACCGGCTCGACCATGACGGCCGACACCGTGTGGGGCCCGGTCGCCTCGATGGCGGCGTCCAGAGCCGCGGCGGCGCGCTCCGCCAGCGACTCGCCCTCGAGCCCGGCGAACGGTCCCCGGAAGTTGACCGGCGCCGGGACCTTGACGGTGTCCATGAGGTGCGGCTCGTAGGCCCGGTTGATGTCCCAGCGACCGGTCATCGACAGCGCCCCCACCGTGGCGCCGTGATAGCTCGGCGCCAGAGTCACGATCCTGGTCCGCTCCCAGTCACCCCGGGCCAGGTGGTACTGGCGGGCAATGCGGATGGACAGCTCGTTGGCCTCGGACCCGCCGGAGGTGAACATCACCCGGCCCACCCCTTCCGGGGCCAACCCGGCGAGCCGGGCCGCCAGCAGCTCCTGCTGGTCGTTCGTGACCCGGGAGTTATGCACGAAGGTCAGAGTCCGCGCCTGTGCCGCCATGGCGTCGGCAATCTCCGGGCGGCCCTGCCCTATGCCGGCGGTGGCCGAGATTCCGCTGGACAGGTCCAGGTACTGCTTGCCGGAGGAGTCCCACAGGTGAAACCCGGAGGCGCGGACCATCGTCGGGTACTCGTCGTCGGGAACGCGGTAGAAGACCGCCGACTCTCGGGGGTGTGATGTCACCACCCGCCGACTATACCTGTTGCGCTTTCCCGCGGGCCATGGCCCGATGGGTGGAGCCCGTGACCGGCGGATGCCCGGCCACTTATAATCGACGGCGCACTACGAAAGGCCTCCGTCACACCTTGAGCGAAGGCCGGCCATGAGGAGGTTCGGAAGGTGTCCGGATTCGACCAAATCTTCGACGACTGGGAGTCACAGGGAATCAAGCGGGTGCGGTTCGAACTGCCCGACCTGCACGGGACCTCCCGCACCAAGATCGTCCCCCTCAAGGCCGCCCGCAGCTTCGCGCGCAACGGCCTCAACATGTACGGGGGTACCGCGGTGCTCGACACCCGCTCCGATGTCGTGCCCGGAAGCCTGTACAACGAGGAGGTGGGCTACGGGGACCAGCTCCTGTTCCCCGACCCCGCCACAGCCGCCATCGTGCCCTGGGCGCCCGAGACAGCCCGGCTGATCTGCGATGCGCGGTGGTACGACGGCCAGACCCTCGAGGCCACTCCAAGGGCCGTCTACCGGCGGGTTCTCGAGAAGGCCGCCGGCATGGGATTCGAACCGATGACCGGATGCGAGTTCGAGTTCTACCTCCTCGACGGTGAGACTCACCAACGCCTGTTCGAGGGCTACCACATCTTCAACGTGGTCCGCAACGAGTGGGTGCCGACCATCAACCGGATCGTGGACCTGATGCCCGGCATGGGTATCGACATCATCACCGCCAACTGCGAGTACGCCGGGTCGCAGTGGGAGATCAACTTCACCCCGGGCCGCGGCCTGGACGGTCCCGACAAGGCGTTCGCGTTCAAGAACGGCGTCAAGCAGATCGCCCACCAGGACGGCTACCTGGCCACCTTCATGACCAAGCCATGGGCAGGACACTCGGGGAACGGATGCCATATTCACATGTCGCTGCTTGACAAGGAATCCGGGCAGAACGTCATGGCCGACGAGTCCCATCCCCAGGCCCTGAGCGAGGTGGGTCTCCAATTCGTGGCCGGACTCATCACCCACGCCAACGCCATCGACGCCCTCCTAGCCCCCACCATCAACTGCCGCCGCCGCCGGCGCACCCACACCTTCAGCCCCACCAACATCTCGTGGGGTTTGGAGGATCGGTCGGCTCTGCTGCGCGTGAAGGCGGCCGGCGCGGACGCCACCCGGGTCGAGACCCGCTCTCCCAGCGGCCTGCTGAACCCCTACCTGGCCAGCGCCGCCATCCTGGCCGCCGGCCTGGACGGGATCGAGAAGGGGTTGGAGCCCCCGGCGCCCTCCCGCCAGGGCGTTCCGGCGGAAGAGGACGAGTCGCTCGAGAAGCTCCCCGCCACCCTCGCCGAGGCGCTGGACCACTTCGAGGCCAGCGCGGCCACCACCGACTTCTTCGGCCAGGACTTCAAGGATGCGTACCTGGCGGTGCGCCGCTACGAGCTGGGCCGGTTCGCCGCCGAGGAGAACGAGGACCCGGACTCGCAGCGTGCGGACGAGATCAGCGCCTGGGAGACCAACGAGTACCTGGAGCTCTACTAGTTGTCGCTGGACACGGGAGGACACCGGACCTCCGTTCGTTGACCGGGGTGGCGTGATCGACCGGGAGATCTCGTGACCAGCCGTTCGACCCGCATCGAAGCAGGGCTGCTGATCCCGGGGCGGGGCGACCCCGTCTACGGCGGATGCGTGGTGATGGACGGCGAGACGATCACCTATGCCGGCGCCACCGGGAACGCTCCCCAGACTCCCGGCGCCGAGATCCATCTGGTACCGGTGGTGATGCCTGGGATGTGGGACTGCCACTCGCATTTCTTCGGAACGGAGGCGGCCGACCTCACCCAGCTGGCCACCACCCCGCTGCCCATGCTGGCGGTCCGGGCGGCCCGGGACGCCCGCACGCTCTTGATGGCCGGATTCACGAGCACGCGCGAGATGGGCGGGCTGGGTGTCCACCTCGGCCGGCTGGTAGACGAGGGAACGCTGGCCGGGCCCAACATCTACGGGGCAGGTGCCGCGCTGGGTCCCACCGCAGGACACAGCGACATCCACTGGATGCCGGAGTCCTGGCGGGACGATCTCGCTGCTTCAGGCGTGGGTTGGGTCGCCGTTTGCGACGGAGTCGAGGAGTGCATCAAGGCGGTCCGCCGCCAGATCCGGGTCGGCGCCAAGGTCATCAAGATCAACGCCACCGGCGGAACGATGAGCCACTTCGACCACCCCGACCACCGGCAGTTCAACGACAAGGAACTGCGGGCCATCGTCGAGGAGGCGGCTATGGCCGAGATGGCGGTCGGCGCCCATTGCCACGGGCTGGCGGGCGTGGCGGCGGCGACCAGGGCCGGCGTCACCACCATCGAACATTGCAGCACCCTCGACCAGGAGACCGCTGAGTTGATGCTGGAGATGGGAACCATGGCCGTTCCCACCCGCCACGCCGTCGAGTACCTCGTGTCGCTCGAGGGCCAGATCCCGGATTGGGCCTGGCAGGCTCAGGCCAAGGTCGAGCGGTCACACGCCGCCGCCATGCGGCTCGCCATCGCCTCGGGGATCCCGATCGCCACGGGCGCCGACATCATGGTGAGCGGCAAACTGTGGGGAACCAACGGGATGGAGCTCGCCGCGCTTGTCAAGGCCGGCATGACACCTCTCAAGGCGATCGAGGCGGCCACCGCCAACGGCCCGCGAACGCTCGGCCCGCGGGCCCCCAAGGCCGGGCTGCTGGCCGAAGGCTACGACGCCGACATCATCGCCGTCGACTCCAACCCGCTCGACAACGTAGCCGTCCTCGGCGACCCCTCCCGAGTAACCATGGTGTGGAAGGGAGGCCAACTCGTGAAGTCCCCCGGCGGCACTCCCCCACCCTACGCTCTTTAGCGCCGACAGATCGCTGCTACCAGGAGTAGGATCTCAGGTATGAAAATCAGTATCAGCCTTCGCGATGAAGATATCGGCTTCCTGGACGACTACGCACAGACTCACGGAATGCCCTCCAGATCAGCAACGGTGCGAGTGGCAGTCCGACTTCTCCGAGCTTCCCATCTCGAGGATGACTACGCAGAGGCCTTCCAGGAGTGGACCGATAGTGGTGAGGCGGAGGTCTGGGAAACGGTGGTGGGCGACGGCCTCATACCCGAATGAGACGGGGCCAGGTGCGCATCGCCAACCTCGGTTCTCCCGTTGGTGCGGAGGCTGCCCATACACGACCGGTCATAGTCGTTAGCCACGACGGCGCGAACATGAGCGCAACCCGGCTCGGGCGTGGCGTCGTCACCGTTGTCCCACTCACCACCAACACCGCGCGTATCCACCCGTTCCAGGTCTTCTTGGCGGCCGCCGACACGGGACTCCGGCACGACTCCAAAGCGCAGGCCGAGCAAGTGAGATCGATCGCCGTCGAACGGATCGGCAGGATCGTCGGGACACTCTCCCCTGAATTGATGATCCGAGTGGACGATGCTCTCCGCCTCCACCTGGACCTATAACCGACCGCATCGGTGTCAGGGACCGGGCCAGCGGAGTAGTCCACTCAGCCTGGCAA
Organism: Candidatus Spongiisocius sp.; assembly: GCF_965221825.1. GTDB lineage: Bacteria > Actinomycetota > Acidimicrobiia > Spongiisociales > Spongiisociaceae > Spongiisocius. Next base: position 3,020,285 of record NZ_OZ244917.1, on the reverse strand, counting down.
GAGGTGCGTGGCTGTCCCGCTCAGGATGCGGTTTAGCTCGTCCTCCGTGAGTCCGGCTAGGTCGCCTGCCTCCTGGATGTGGTCGGTGGGGCGGTCGAGGATCATGGGGAACGGGTAGTCGGTTCCCGCCGCGATCCGGGCGGGCTCCACCGTGTTCATCAGCAGGGTCAGGGCCCGGGGATCGTGCAGGATGACGTCGTAGTAGAAGGACTCCAGGATCGAGTCCGGATGATCGACCGCCCGGTCGAAGCCGGGGCCGTAACGGGACGCGTGCGCGGCCCGGCCGGCCAGAGTCGGCAGGACGCCGCCGCCGTGGGCGAGCAGGATCCGCAGGTCAGGCCACCGGTCGAAGGTTCGATCGAAGTAAAGCCGGAGTGCTGCCAGCGTGGTCTCGAAGGGGTTGCCGCACACGTTGTTCAGGAAATGGGCTCTCATGCGGCTGCCTCCCATCACCCGGAAGGGATGCATGAAGAGCACCATCCCCAGCCCCGAGGCGGCCTCCCACAGGGGCTCGAGACCGGCCTCGTCGAGATCGACTCCTGCCACCTGGGTGGGGATGGCCCCTCCCACGAAACCCATCTCGCTCACGCAGCGCCCCAACTCGGCGGCCGCCGCTCGGCCGTCAACCATAGGGAGCGCCGCCAGCGCCCCGAACCGGGGCTCGTTCCCGATGTCCCTAGCACAGCTGTCGTTCATGGTCCGGCACCACGCCGTGGCCGCCGCCGGGGAGAGGTCATCGCCGGTGATGTCCATCCACGGCCCGAGTATCTGCCTCTCGATGGCCCGCTCATCCATCCAGCCGAGGCGATCCGTCAGGTCGCAAAGAGGCAGGGGTACCGGACGGGACGGGCCGGATGGGAACCGGAGCGACCGGCCATCCGGCGCCAGGCCGACCGGCACGCTTCCTGCCGACGCCTGACGGAGCACCGACGGCGACAGGTAGTGGGCATGCATGTCGATCATGGACACGGCCGACCCCTACGCAACCGGAACGATCAGCAGAACGATTCGCTGCGCCAGGCCACATCACCACCCACAATGGTCATCACCGGGGCGGTTTCCGCCATCTCGTCAGGCGGGAGCCGGCGCGGATCACGGGGAAGGACGGTGAAGTCCGCCAGACAGCCCGGCTCGGTCCTGCCCCGGTCGCCGGCCTGCCCGTCCGCCTCGGCCGGCCACGCGGTCATGGTGGCCAGCGCCTCGTCGAAGCTGATCGCCTCCTCGGCACCCCATACCCGGCCGCTCGCATCGACCCGCGCGGTGGCTGTGGCCATGGCCGCCATGGGCGCGGCGTCCGGGATGACGGGCGTATCCGAGCTGTGGACCGGCTTCAGGCCGGCATCGATCCAGGTTCGGAGCGGGTACATCACCGCCAACCGCTCCTCGCCCAGCGCGGTCAGGAAGTCCGGGGCCCGGAAGCGCAGGAAAGACAGTTGCGGCACCGGGATGATCCCGCCCTGCTGCATGGAACGGACGGCGCTTTCGGAGGTGAGGCAGCAGTGCTCGATCCGGTGCGAACGACTCCCGCCCGCCGGAGGGTGGGCGGCCAGCAGACCGGCCACCGCCTCCACCGCCGCGTCTCCGATGGCATGGATGCTCATCTGCCAGCCGATCCGGGCGCCCTTGCGGATCGTCTCCTCCATCGCGCCGAGATCGGCATGCATAGTGCCCGACGTAGGGGCATCCGAGTACGGCTCCAGCATGGCGGCGGTGCGGGGGCCGAAGGCGCCGTCGGAGAAAACCTTGGCCCCGCCTATGCGGAAGTTGGGTCCCCCCGCACCGGGTCTGAGCCCCAGATCCCCGGCCGCATCCAGCAACTCGGCCCTGATCATCGACGTGAACCGCAGCCGGAGAGCCCGGCGTTCGCTCATGCGGAGGAAGGCCGCCACCTCCTCGCCGCGATGGGACATGGTGAGCGGAGCGGCATTGGTCACGTAGGTGAAGCCGTGGGACAGGAAGTAGTCGGTGGCGATCTCGACCGCCTGCTCGTCTTCCTCTTCGGACCAGGGCGGCACCACCGGATCCATCAGGGCGCGAGCGCCGTCGAGCAGCTCACCGGTGGGAACGCCGTGGCGGTCCCGGACTATCTCCCCGTCGGGAGGATCGGGAGTGCCCGCACCGATGCCGGCCGCGGCGAGGGCGGCGTGGTTGGCCACCCGGCGATGGAAGTCGAAGCTGTCCAAGACGACACAGCGGCCTCCGGGCAGGTCCAGTTCGGCAGCCGTGGGCGCCCTCCCCTCCGCCAGGCGGGCCGGGTCGTAGCCGCGGCCCTTGATCCAACGGCCGGCCGGGAGTCTCCGGTCGGCGTCTGCCACCCTCCCGACGATGTCGCCCACGGAAGTTACATCGGACGGCCAGCACGGGACTCCCATCCGGGACCGCCCGTAATTGACGGCATGGACATGGCTGTCGGCGAAACCGGGGAAGGCAACTCCCCCGCCGAGATCGACGACCTCGGCAGTGGCGGCCACCGTGTCCTTTACTTCGTCAAGATCACCCAACCCGCGGATCCTCTGACCGCTGACGGCGACCGCCCGGATGGAACGGTCGCCGCCGGCGACAAAAGATGCGTTTGTCAGTATCCGATCAGAGGTCAATCAGCAATCGGTGTCCAAGTCGTTGGCCTCGTCGATGATCGCCTGCTGGTCGAAATCGTTGATGTCGTCGAGAAGATCGTCGATCACGTAGTCACCCATGTCGATCTGCTGGGAGATCACGCCACCCTGGATGAAGATGTTCACGTAGGTGTTCCATCCGGCCGCATCCAGGAAACCGAACACGTAATCGCCACCCTCCTGTGGAGCGGTGGTGATCTCGATGACCGCCGCCAGGCCGGCCCGTCCTTCGGCATCGTCGGTGAACTCTTCGGGGATCAACTCCTTGAGCACGCACACGGCGCCGTCGATGTTGGTGTAGGCCACCAACTGGCCCTTGGCCGTGGCGCGGCCCAGACCGATCAGCAGCTCGTCGTCATCCTTGAAGTCCTCGGCGGCCAGAAGCCCCTCGGCAGGAAGGGTATTGAGCGAAGCGGGCGCGATCGACACGGTGTCGAGGCCGGCCGCGTTCATCGAGGCGATGTCGGACTTGGCGGACGAGTAGGCGTCGATCCGGCCATCATCCAGAGACGCCTTGACGCTGGGAGCGTTGGTCCCCACCTCGATGATCTCCACATCGTTGTCCGGATCCAGTCCTGCTTCGACGAGCAACGCCCGTACGAGCGGAACCTCACCACCGGCCAACTCGGAGATGCCGATCTTCAATCCGGCCAGGCCGGCGATGTTGTTGATCGACGATCCGGCAGGTACCACCACGTCGAACACCTCTCCGTAGGCGTAGGTGAAGAAGGGGTAGAGGCCCGCGCCGGCCTCGATGGCGGGCAGCATCGCCCCCGGCACGCCCATCCCGGCTTCGGCGTTGTTGGCGGCCAGTATCTGGGCAACGTCGGACGACCCGCCCGTGCCCTGGAGACTCACGTTGAGGCCCTCGTCCTCGTAGTATCCGAGGCCTACCGCGATCCAGTAGCCGTAACCGAACCCACTCGTCGTCGAAAGGGCAAGGTTGACGTCACGGAGTTCCTCATCCTCCGCGCACGCAGCTCCGATCATGGCAAGCGCGATCGTAAGCGCCAGCATGCCCGTCCAGGGTCGCGCCCAGCGACTCGTTGGTTTCATGTCCCTTCCTCCTTGTCCGGGTGGGCAAGTGCCCACGATGATTCTATATGTTGGTTCGCTAGGTGGCCTCTTCGAGATCCACATGCCAGAAGAGTAGTTTCCGCTCCAACCGAGCTGCGATCAGAAACATCGCCAGACCTATCAGGGCCAGCATCAGCAGGTAGGCGAAGACGTCATCGCTGCGGAACTGGAAGGCCGCGGTCTCGATCAGGTGACCGGCCCCCTCGTTGGTTGCGGTCAGCTCGCCCACGATCGCGCCGATCAGGGCGAAGGTAAGGGCCGCTTTGAGCCCGGCAAACACGGTCGGTACGGAACTGGGAAGCCGGAGATGGCGGAAAGTCTGCCAGCGCGTCGCCCGGAGGGATTTCATCAGCAGTCCCGCGTTCTCGTCGATCACCGTCAGCCCGGTGATGGTGTTGATCAGGACCGGGAAGAAGCAGATCGTCGCGGCCAGCGCGATCTTGGAGGTGATCCCGAACGCGAACCAGGCGATGAACACCGGTGCCAGGGCCACCCGGGGGGTGGACTGGAACAGGATGATCACCGGATAGAAGGCCTTCCTGAAGGTCGGTACCAGCGCCACGTAGGTTCCGAGCAGGAACCCTCCTCCCGCCCCCACGACGAAGCCGATAGCCGTCTCCTGGAAGGTCACCCAGAAATGCCAGAGCACGAACGGGGTGGTTATGGCCTCGAAGAAGGCCGGAATTATCTCTGTCGGCTTCGAGAGCACGATCTCAGGCCAGAAGGACGGGTCGAGCCGGCTGAGCAGCTCCCAGATGAGGCAGATAGAGAGCACCACCGAGCCGGTCAGCAGTATCTGGGACCCGATCCTCCGAAGGCGGGAGTCCGAGGCGGAACCCGGCAACTGATCCATTCCGATCGTACCGGCGCCGGACATGCTGTCATCCAATTCGAGGACTCCTTTCTAGCTCTAGAAGAGACCGAGCACTTCGCGTATGTAGTTGACGGTCTCGGTGAACTCCTCCAACCGTCGAGAGCCCGGGACTCTCGGTCTGGGGAGCCCAACGTCCACCACATCCAGTATCCGGCCGGGCTTGGTCCCCATCACCGCCACCCGGTCGGAGAGGAACACCGCCTCCCGGATGTTGTGCGTCACGAAGACCGTGGTCTTGTGCTCGTGCTCGGCGATACGCGCCAACTCGGTATTGAGGTGCTCCCTGGTGAACTCGTCCAGAGCCCCGAACGGCTCGTCGAGGAGCATCAATTCGGGGTCCGAGACCAGCAGCCGGCAAAGAGCCACCCGCTGCTGCATACCACCCGAGAGCTCCCGGGGGTAGTGCTGCTCGAATCCTTCCAGCCGGACCAGCTCGACCACGTCTGCGACCCTTCGTTCCCCGTCCGGCTCCATGGTGCCCATGATCTCGAGGGGAAGGGAGATATTCCGGATCACGTTGCGCCACGGGAAGAGGGTGGAGGTCTGGAACATCAGACCGATCTCCTCGCGGGGTTCCGTGACCGGACTGCCTCCCAGGTGGACATTGCCCCCGGTGGGGCTCAGGAGACCGGCGATGATCTTGAGGAGGGTTGACTTGCCGCATCCCGACGGCCCTACCAGGGTTAGGAACTCCCCTTGCCGGACGTCCATCGACACGTCCTTCAGCGCCACCAGCGGCTCGCCGTCCTTCTCGAACACCTGGGTCACACGATCCACGGCAAGCGCCGGGCTTCTGCCCGCCAAGTGGCTGGGGGATGAGCCGCTACGGAGATCGGTCGGCTCCGAGACCACGCGTCTTCCTCTCGTATCGATGGGATCTGCGGTGATGCTAGTAGCTGGGTCGGATGGTTTCACAAGCTTTGCCGGGAGTACCCTTACCCCTCGTGGCGGTATCCGTTCCTGCTCTTATGAAGGTGGCCGAGCTCGTCGAGGATGGCGCTCTCCGGTTGGCGGAGCGCCCGGTTCCGAGAGTGCCGGACGGCTGGTCGCTGATCCGGGTGAGGGCGGCCGGAGTGTGCGGGACCGAGCTGCATTTCCTGGAGGGGCTACTCGATCCGATGGGCATCCCGCGGGTGCTCGGACACGAGGTCGCAGGGGAGGTCACCGGCGCCCGTACGGGATCATCAGGCTCGCGGGTGGCGGTCTACAACGTCATGAACTGCGGTTCGTGCCGCTACTGCAACACGAACCGGGACCGGCTCTGCGCCCATTCCCTGGGGATGATCGGGTTCACCGCAGACGGAGGCTTCGCCGAGTACGTGGTCGTCCCGGAGAGGAACCTCGTTCCCGTTCCGGGCAGCGTGAGCCTCGAGGCGGCCGCGGTGCTTGCCTGCAGCGGGATGACCGCCGTCCATGCGGTACGGCTGGCCGGACTCGGCATCGGCGACCCGGTGGTGGTCAACGGCATCGGAGGCGTCGGGCTAATGCTGGTCCAGGTGGCAGCCCTGGCCGGCGCCACCGTGCTGGCGGTGGCGGACGAGACAGCCAAGTTGGATCTCGCACAGAACCTCGGTGCCCGGGCCGGCCTGCTGATCGACGATCCGGAAGGCTACGAGACTCTTCCGGAGGAGGCGATACGGATGATGGGACGGGCGCCTGACGTGTTCTTCGAGACTGTCGGGACACGGGAGACGATGCGGGCCGGGTTCGGTTGCCTCGCCCCCGGCGGCTCCTTCGTCCAGATCGGATACACGAGCCAGCCATTGGACATCCATCCGGGTGCCCTCATCAAGAACGAACTCCGCATCCTCACCTCGGCCGCCGGCTCCAGGAACGATCTGGAAACAGCCATCGCCCTCGCGTCGCAGGATCGCCTGGCGGTCGTGATCGCCAATCGCACCGACCTGGACGGGCTCCCCGAAGCCATCCAGAGCCTCCGAGACCGCCACGTCCTGGGCCGCAACGTCATCCGGTACGAGTCCGGGTAACCCTCGGAATAGAACCTCATCCCACACTTTTCGACGGTTTCATCCCACACTTCTTGGCGGTTTCATCCCACAGTTTTCGGTGGCTCCAAACCGCAGATCTGGCCCACCGTGGGTTCAGGACTGGAGGCAGGCGCTTGCGATGTCGTCGGGGATCGTGATGTTGTCCGCGCTCAGGTCGAGACCGTGCTCCTCCAGGCAGGCGATCTGGTCCTCGCTGACCTCGAAGCTGCCCGAGACTGTCTCTCCGGGGAGGTCGGCGCCGCCGAAACCGGCCGTCTCTTCCCCTGCCGCGAGTTCGGAGAGGAGTGCCGCGGCCGGACCGAACCGGCTGTCCGGGTCATGCTCCGCCCTGGCGGCTGCGACCACGGCATCGATGTCGCCCAGGGATCCGACGTGCTGTGCCAGGAGTTGGGCCGGTGTATCGCCCGCCAGGAGTCGCTCCGCGACGTCGATTCCGGAGGGTTGGAGACGGTCGAGGAGAGCGAGCAAGGTGGCGCCGCTGCTGTAGAAACGGCCGAACCCGAAGAACGACTTGATGCCACCCCCGAGCGCAGCAGGATTCTCGACGCTGTCGTCGTAGTGGACGAGTTCGCCGGTGTGGTTGGTCGAGTTGTAGATGTTGCCGATGGCGTCCCCGATGCTGTGCTCGATATAGCGGGCGGAACCCTCGGTGCGTTCTTGACTCTCGTCGAGGGTGACCCGGCCGTCGCGATCGTGGCGAGCGGACCTGACAGCGGCGAACTGCCGGGCCAGACGCTCTGTGTCGGCGAGAGTGCCGGCCTCGTAGGCAGCGATCAGGATGCGGTCCTCGAGCAGGACAAGCTCTAGGTTCTCCGCCGAGAAGTCGTATCCGTCAACGTCTTGGAGGAGGTCGCCGGGCACCCACGCGTCGAACTGGTGCCGGTGGAAGGCCTCGTGAGCGAGCAATGCGACGAACTCGGGAGTACCGGGTTCCATACCGGGCTCCCCTGATCGGCCGACCAGCACGAACGTCTCGGTACCGCCGATGTCCGCGAAGAAGTCGAACGGCGCCATGGCGACCAGCCTGTCCGGATCCGCTACTTCGTCGACAACCGCCACCCGGTGGCCGTCGATCTCGAGCCCGCGGAGCGGGCCGCCCAACTCCTGCGGGTCCGGATGGTTGAAAGCGGCGACAGCCGCGACGTTCCCCTCCGCATCAACCGAGACCAGTACCGCGGGGATGGCGGCGAGGTCGTAACCCGGCCATATCCCGGCCGTCTCCGAGACCGCCGAATGCCAGCTGTCGATGAGCGAACGGGCGTCCCCGGACACCGACTCGATGCTGTCTGCTACGGCCGGGGTCGAGGTGGTAGCCACCGGAACCGATCCTTCCGAACTCGCGGGCGGCGCCGGATCATCCCCCGACCCGCACCCCGCCACCAGCGCGAGAACCGCGACCGCGAGACCCAGCCTGCGCAGAACGGACCGGGCACTTGTCATGCTGACGCTCAGCAGCCGCAGACGGCTTCCTCGCCCGGATGAGAGCGGTCGCCTTCGGTGGGATAGCCATCACGCTTCCACCAGTCGAGGCCGCCGATCAACTCCCGCACTTCGAAACCGAGCTCGAGCAGCTTCAACGCGGTCTTGGTGGAAGCGTTGCACCCGATGCCGTCGCAGTAGCACACGTAGATCCGTGACCGGTCGAGGAAAGCCGTCGACTCGGCATCGATCTCCCGGTGCGGCAGGTTCAACGCGCCCGGCACATGCTCCCGGGCGTAGGCCTCAGCCGTCCGGCCGTCTACTACGACCAACCGTTCGCCGTTGCTCAACGCCTCATGGACATCCCACGAGTCCATCTCGAAGGCAAGCTTGCTCCGGTAATGGTTCAACTGGTCAACGTTCATCTGGATCCCTCGCGGGTGATTCGCCGTGGCAAGGTCGTGCATCCTAGACCTACCCCCACAGCTGCCCACTCCACATGGCAGGAGGTGCACTCCAATGGCATTACCGATGGACTGGAACTGATGCCGTGACGGCTCAGCCGGCCGGAAGCTGGCCCATGGATCGGAGCATGGCGGAAGCGACTCGGTCGTTGATCAGACGCGGGACCGCTTGGGGACCCGGGCACAGGTCGATGCCGGGCGTGACCAGAGCGGCCAGCGACAGGGCTTGGAGGGTAAGCCCGAGATCCATCGCCTCGATGGGGTTGCCGAGACCACCGACCGCGGCCAGATTGACGATGCGTCCACCGGCTAGCACGAACACCGTCCGGCCCGCGGGCAACTCGTGAGCGTGGAGGGAGGGGGCGATCAGCTTGCCGGGAGCCTCGCTTTCCAACCGACCCACATCGATCTCGGTGTCTGTATGGCCGGCGTTGGCCAGCACCACCCCGTCGGGCATCATCTCGATCAGCTCGTAGCCCACCACCCGCTCGCGTCCGGTAGCGGTTATCACCACATCGGCGCCCACGACGGCGCCGGCGGCGGCGTTCACATCGAAACCGTCCATGGCGGCCTCGAGGGCCTTGACCGGATCCGGATCCACCACGGTTACATCAGCCCCCCGCCGGCGGGCGTAGAGGGCGATACCCCGACCGCACCAGCCGTAGCCGAACACCCCCACCCGCTTCTTGTGCAGCGACATGTTGGTGGTCCGCACGACGGCGTCGACCACGGACTCGCCGACTCCGTGCTTGTTCTCCACGATCGACTTCAGCGGGCTGTCGTTGATCACGATGACCGGGAACCCCACCGCTCCGGCCAAGCATTCTCGCAGCCGGAAGGCACCCGACGTGGTCTCCTCGGTCGCGCCCGTCGGCGGCCGTTCGGCGCGGATGCAGGCCTCGATCAACTCGGCCCCGTTGTCCAGCACCAGGTCGGGGCCGCTGGCGGCGATCCGGCCGAGATGAGTTGGAACGGCGGACTTGCCGTCGCCGGGACGGTCCAGCACCTCGCAACCGCGATCGGCCAGCGCCTCGGCAGTGCCGAACTGAGTGGTGCCCTCGTTGCCCATGGCCACCACCCGGGCGCCCGCCGCCAGCAGCCCCTCGACCAGCACCGCCGTCTTGGGCTCCAGGTGGAGACGAAAGCCGATCGTCAGCCCATCAAACACCCGCCGCTCCGCGAGATCGGCCAGCGCCTCCGCCAGCACAGGCATCCGCCGCCTGGTCCAGGCGATCCTTCCCTCGGCCACCGCCCGCTCACCAGCCACCCGAACCACTTCCTTAACTGCTGCGCGTGGGTTCTAGGGGATGACGGCTACCAGATCGATCTCGACCATCATGCCGTGGAGGTCGCTGCCCACGGTGGTGCGCACCGGCTTGGGATCACCGAAGCGCCGCTCGTAGACCCGGTTGTAGGCCGCGAAGTCGCCGAGGTCAGCCAGATGCACCGTCGCCTTGACCGCATGGTCCAGGCTGGTACCGGCCGCCTCCAGAACCGCGCTCAGGTTGTCGATGGTCAACTCGGTCTGCTCCTCGATCGTATCGCCGACGATCTGGCCCGTAACCGGGTCGATCGGTCCCATCCCTGCTGTGAATACCAGGTTGCCGACCCGCATACCCTGCGAGTACGGACCCAAGGGCGCTGATGCGGCATCGGTGCGGATTTCTTCTTTCATATCTGTACCGTCACTCCCGGACTCTGGCTCGCCTGATCTGCTCAGGGATCAATGACATCCCTGGACAATACAAGCCGGCCGCCACAGATCGATCAGGCGAGCCGGCCCGTTGCGGCCTCGACCGCCTCCACCAGGGCCTCGTCCGCGAGAAGATCCTCGGCCGCGAGGAGTTCGGGCGACAGCGCGCGATCAGGACCCGGACCGGGCACGCTGCCTCGTAGCAGCCGGACGGCGGCGCCGGTGCCGTCCGCCGGCCGGAGAGGTTCGCGGAGTTCCACGGCACGCGCGGCGGCGACCCACTCGATCGCCAGTATCCGGCGCAGGTTGGCGATCACCAGGCGAAGCTTCCGGGCCCCGGACCAGCCCATTGATACATGGTCCTCCTGCATGGCCGAGGTCGGATAGGAATCCACCGAGGCCGGTGCGGCCAGCCGCCGGTTCTCGGCACACATCGCGGCCGCGGTGTACTGGCCGATCATCAGGCCGCTGTCCACACCCGGATCGTCGGCAAGGAACGGCGGGAGCCCTTGGGACCGGTTGTGATCCAGCAGCCGGTCGATACGTCTCTCCGCGATAGCCCCCACCTCGGCCAGAGCGATGGCCAGGTAGTCGGCCACCAGCCCGATCGGCGCACCGTGGAAGTTGCCGCAGGACTCGACCCGGCCGTCCGGGAGGACCATCGGGTTGTCGATGGCCGAAGCCAGCTCGCGGCCGGTCACCTCCTTGGCGAAGGCCAGGGTGTCGCGCGCCGCGCCATGCACCTGGGGAGTGCACCGGATCGAATAGGCGTCCTGGACCCGCAGGCAGCCGGTCCGGTGGCTGGCGACGATCGGTGACGCGGCCAGGACGGCCCGGAGATTGGCTGCGCTGGCAGCCTGGCCCGGATGGGGCCTCAAGGCTTGAAGATCGGCCGCGTATGCCCGATCGGTTGCCAGAAGACCCTCGACGCTGAGCCCCGCGACGATGTCGGCGACGGTCAGCAGGTGCGCGGCATCGTGAACCGCCAGGCAGAGCATTCCCAGCATCCCGTCCGTACCATTGGTGAGCGCCAGGCCCTCCTTCTCGGTGAGGACCACCGGTGCGATCCCGTTCCGGGCCAGGACGGCGGCGGACTCCTGCACCTCTCCGCCGACCATCACTTCGCCCTCACCGATCAGGACGAGCCCTACGTGGGCCAGCGGGGCCAGGTCACCGCTGGCGCCCAGCGAGCCGTGTTCGGGCACCCTGGGGACGATCCCGGCGTTCAGCAGGCTTAACAGCCCCTCTGCGACCAGCGGCCGGACGCCCGAATACCCGAGCGCCAGGGTCCGAGCTCGGAGGAACATCATGGCCCGCACCACCTCGGCCTCCACCGCCAGCCCCATTCCCGCGGCATGGGAGCGGATGAGTGAACGCTGCAGGTCGGCCCTCCGTTCCGCAGGGATCGTGGTCGTAGCCAGGGCGCCGAAGCCGGTCGTGATCCCGTAGACCGGGTCACCCTCGGCGAGTTGCTCCACGATGGAGCGGGCAGCCCTCATGCGCTCCAGGGCACCCTCCGTGAGCCGGACCCCCTGGCCGCGGCGGGCCACCCCGACCACATCCGGGACCGTCACTCCGGGACCCTCGAGCAGCACGGTCATCCAGGTACTGCCTGCCGCGGGAAGAGCGCCAACGAGGTCTTGACCGCCGCGTCCACCAAGGCCTCGGCGGTCAGCTCCAGGCGCTCCCCCGCCAACCGCTCGGCAGGCCCCAGGACCGAGATTGCACCAACGATCCCAGCCGATCCATGGATCGGCGCCACCACCGCAGTGACATCCGGTTCGATGGCGCCCGTGTTGAAGAACAGGGTGGGTGGCCGGCCGTGGTTCGTCACCTCGCTCGCTAGGGCCTCCCCTACCGCCGTTCCCTCGATGGGCACCGACTTGCCCACCCATCCGACGTGTCGGATTGCTCTGCGACTCTCCACCGTCGCGATATAGACGGCTTCGCTTCCATCCCTGACCGCCAGGTACGCGGACTCCTCGGTTGCCTCGGCCAGACTTTGCAGGGCCGGCTGGGCCGCCGCCGTGAGTCGGGCATACGGACCCGATTGGAAGGCTGCCAGGGCGATACGCACGAAGCTCGGCCCCACCGAGTACCTGCCCAGATCGTTGCGGACCAGGTAGCCGCGGCCGGTCAGGACCCGCAGATGGCGCAGGGCTGTGCTCACCGGTATGCCTGTAGCGGCAGCCGCCTCGGTCAAACCGACCGCCCCTCCGCTGACGACCGCATCGAGCAGGCTCAGGACCCTCTCCGCCGAGCGTGACGCATGAAGCGTTGAGCCGGATCCGCCGGAGGATCGAGGACGGGTCGCGGTCACCCGATCCGGAGGTCCTGTGGTTTGGTTGAGTTTCATTATCTGAAATCGCCTTCTGTTTATTGACAGGATAGACCCCGACCAGGTAATATTCAAGAAGCAGTTCGCCTGCGAGCACCTTTCCCTTCGGATCGGCGGAGGTTTCCGATGACGGCAATCAGGCACCCCGGTTCAGGCCCCCCGGTAGGTGGTGTCCGCGCCCCGACCGGGACCGATCTGACCTGTCGCGGCTGGCCGCAGGAAGCAGCCTTCCGGATGCTGGCGAACAACCTCGACCCCGAGGTGGCGGAACGTCCGGACGACCTGGTCGTATACGGCGGCACCGGACGGGCTGCCCGGTCATGGGACGCCTACCACGCCATGGCCCGGACGCTCACCACCCTCGCCGACGACGAGACGATGCTCGTCCAGTCCGGCAAACCGGTGGGTGTCCTCCGAACCCATGAATGGGCGCCGCGGGTGCTCATCGCCAACTCCAACCTCGTCCCCGACTGGGCGAACTGGGACGAGTTCCGCCGCCTGGAACACCTCGGATTGACCATGTTCGGGCAGATGACGGCCGGTTCCTGGATATACATCGGCACCCAGGGCATCCTGCAGGGAACCTACGAGTGCTTCGCCGCCATCGCCCGGAAACGGTTCGGCGGATCCCTGGCCGGCACCCTTACGGTCACCGCCGGTCTAGGGGGTATGGGCGGCGCCCAACCGCTGGCGATCACCATGAACGGCGGGGCAGCCCTATGCATCGAGGTGGACCCCGATCGGGCGCAGCGCCGTCTCGAGACCCGTTACCTGGATGTGGTCGCCGATGGCTACCGGGACGCCCTCCGTCGCTGCGCGGAGGCGGTTACCGACCGCCGGCCGCTGTCGGTAGGGCTGGTCGGCAACGCGGCAGAACTGCTGCCCCGCCTCCTGGCGGACGGAGTCGCCGCCGACATAGTGACCGATCAGACACCGGCGCACGATCCGCTGGCCTACATCCCGGACGATCTGTCCCTGGAGAAGGCCGATGAACTCCGGGAGGTCAAGCCGGACGAGTACGTCATCCGTTCCCGGGCCGCCATGGCCACCCATGTCGAGGCCATGGTCGGATTCCTCGACGCCGGAGCGGAGGTATTCGACTACGGCAACAGCCTGAGGGCCGAAGCCGATCTCGGCGGGTACGACCGGGCGTTCGCCTATCCGGGATTCCTGCCCGCCTACATCCGTCCCCTGTTCTGCGAGGGGAAGGGCCCGTTCCGCTGGGTGGCTCTCTCCGGCGACCCGGCCGACATCGCAGCCACCGACCGGGCGGTACTCGAGGAGTTCCCGGACGACGAGGGGCTACGGCGCTGGATCACCCTGGCCGGGGAACGGGTCGCCTTTCAGGGGCTTCCCGCCCGGATCTGCTGGCTGGGCTACGGCGAGCGGCACCGGCTGGGTCTGCGGTTCAACGACATGGTGCGGTCCGGGGAACTGAAAGCGCCCATCGTGATCGGGCGGGATCATCTCGACTCCGGCTCGGTGGCCTCGCCCTACCGCGAGACCGAGGACATGGCGGACGGCAGCGACGCCATCGCCGACTGGCCCCTCCTCAACGCGCTGGTCAACACGGCGTCCGGGGCATCCTGGGTCAGCATCCATCACGGAGGAGGGGTCGGGATCGGCCGATCGATCCATGCAGGACAGGTATGCCTGGCAGACGGGACCGATCTGGGGGCCCGGAAGCTGGAGCGCGTGCTTCTTAACGATCCGGCCACCGGCGTCATCAGGCACGCCGACGCCGGCTACGAACTCGCCACACGGGTTGCCACCGACCGGGGCGTACGCATCCCGATGGCGGAAACAGGCCTCCCGTAATGGCGGCCCGGCGTGGCCGCGGCGGGCGCCGCGCTCGCATCGCCGCCCGCGGCCCCCGGAACCCCCAGATCCCGTTCCGCCAGCCGAGACTCCCCTGGCAGCCGGTCCGGGCCATTCCCGATGACCGTCTCGAAGCCATCCACGAGGCCTCCCTGAAAGTACTGCGCGACGTCGGGATGGACATGCTGCACCTGGAGGCCAGGACGCTCCTGGGCCGGGAGGGAGCGGATGTCGATCCCGACTCGGCGCGGGTCCGTTTCGATCCCGAAATGGTCACCGAGTTGGTCGGCCACGCACCCTCCGAATTCACCCTTCACGCCCGCAACCCTGCCCACCACATCCACCTCGGCGGGAACCACCTGGCGTTCGCGGCAGTGGCCAGCCCGCCGCACGTATCCGGCCTCGGTCGTGACCGGCGTACGGGAAACAGGGAGGACTTCAGACAACTCGTGCGCCTGAGCCAGCACCTCAACGTCCTGCATCTGCATGGCGGGTACCCGGTGGAACCCGCCGACCTCCATCCCTCGGTCCGTCATCTGTACGCCACCCTCGATCTGCTCACGCTCAGCGACAAGGCCTTCCACACCTACAGTCTCGGGAGGCAGCGGACCCTCGACACGATCGAGATGGCCCGGATAGCCCGGGCGATAACGGACAGCGACCTGGAGACACAGCCTTCGCTGTACACGATCGTCAACACCTCGTCGCCGCTACGGCTTGACACCCCGATGATCGAGGGAATCCTCGAGTTGTCGGCCCGGAACCAGCCGGTGGTGGTCACCCCCTTCACGCTGGCGGGAGCGATGGCGCCGGTGACGGTCGCCGGGGCGCTGGTCCAGCAGAACGCGGAGGCGCTCGCCGGCATCGCCCTCACCCAGGCAGTGCGGCGTGGCGCGCCGGTCGCCTACGGCGGGTTCACCTCCAACGTGGACATGCAGTCGGGCGCTCCCGCCTTCGGGACCCCCGAGTACCTGCAGGCCGCTCTGGTAGGCGGTCAGCTGGCGCGCCGCTACGGCCTTCCGTACCGGTCGTCGAACGCCAACGCCTCCAACGCAGTCGATCTCCAGGCTGCCTACGAGAGCATGTTCTCGCTGTGGGGAGCGGTGATGGGCGGCGCCAACCTGGTGATGCATGCGGCCGGGTGGCTCGAGGGCGGGCTGCGGGCGTCCTTCGAGAAGATGGTTCTGGACGCCGACCTGCTGCAGATGATCTGCGCGGCGCTCGAGCCACCTGCCACCGATGACGGCTCGCTGGCCCTGGAGGCCATCGCAGATGTCGGACCGGGCGGTCATTTCTTCGGTACCGCCCATACCCAGGCCCGCTACCGCGACGCCTTCCACACCCCCCTCCTCTCCGACTGGAGCAACTTCGAGACCTGGGACGAGGCCGGACGCCCCGATCCCGCCCGGCGGACCGAGAGCCTGGCCGGGGAGTTGCTGGACGCCTACGAGGCGCCCCCGATGGACCCGGCGGTCCGAGAGGAACTCGAGGAGTTCGTCGCCCGCCGAGTCCGCGAAGGCGGCGTCGCCACCGATTACTGAGAGGAGTTGCGTGCAACCCATCCGTTACAGCCCCGTCCGTCTTCGCACCGAAGAGAGCCCCGCCGACCATCCGTGCGCCGACATCCGACACTACGAGGCCGACCTGGCACTGCTCAACCACCTGCTCGGTGACCTGCGGGCTCTACTTCGCCGGGCCGAGGCAGGCGAACTGGTACTCCGTCCTTACGAGGTCAGGACCTGGTACGAGGACGGACTGCGACGCCGGATCGTCATGTGCGACCCGGAGGCTCTGTTGGGGGGTACGGATGTGTTGATCGTCGGTTTTCTCGGGAACCGGCGGTCGACTGCGGAGGCCCAAGCCATCGACGAATTCGACATCGACGTGATCTCCGAGTTCCGGCGGTACCCGGGGATCCTCAGCTACAGCTCCACGGAGAGGATGCCGAAACAATGGGCGAACCTGGTGGTCCACCAGGAGGTCGGCGACCGTGAAGCCTGGCGTCACAGCGCGGTCCACATAGAAGCGGCCGAGGTACTGTCTCCCGTCGTGTACCACAGCGTCCGCATCCACAACGGGCGCCTGCGCGGGGGGCCGATCGGCAGCGGCAGTCTGACGGTGGAGCTCAGCAAGTACTGGGACTACGACTCGGAGCCGATGTGGCACTCCATCCGGACACTGCCGGGAGGGATCACGTCGGCAGACCCCCGGCCGGGCCGGCGATGACGGTCCGGCGGATCCTCTCCATAGGCCACCCGGGGCTGCGGGTGCAGGCGGGAGAAGTGTCCCGCCACGACATCCCGCTCCCGGAGACCCAGACTCTGATCGACGATCTCATCGACACCATGCGGGATGCCAACGGCTCGGGGATCGCCGCCACCCAGATAGGCGAGCCGGTCCGGATCATGGTGATGGAAGTCGACGACAACCCGCGCTATCCCTACAAGCCGCCCATTCCTCTGACGGTCGCGATCAATCCCGAGTACGAGGCCCTCGATGACAGGACGGTCGTCATCAACGAGGGATGCCTGTCGGTTCCGCTGCGGGGTGAATTGGAACGCCGGGTCAACCTCCGCGTCAGCTACACCGACCGGTTCGGGACCGATCATGAACGAGTCCTGCGCGGCCTCACCGCCGGGACCTGGCAGCACGAATGCGACCACCTCGACGGCGTCCTGGTGGTCGACCGGATCGATCCGGGAACCCTCACCACCTGGGAGGAGTTCGACCGGCATCACCGCGGCCCCTTCGTCGAGCGCATCACCCGCTTCGTGGCCGAGGTGGGCTCGTGAGCAGCAGCTACTGGTGCGAACTGGCCTGGCTTGGGGGCCCGAGGGCCACCGCCGGCGTCCTGGTCGAGGTGGACGGGGACCGCATCGCCGGGGTCTCCCCAGGCCACGCCACGCCTCCCCGGGACGCCGTCGAACTGCCCGGCCTGACCCTTCCGGCACTGGCCAACGCCCACAGCCACGCCTTCCACCGGGCATTGCGGGGCCGGACCCATGGCGGTGAAGGAACGTTCTGGACGTGGCGCGACCTGATGTACGGCGTGGCCTCCAACCTCGATCCGCAGAACTACTACCGGCTCGCCCGGGCGACCTTCGCCGAGATGGCCCTGGCAGGCATCGGCGTGGTGGGCGAGTTCCACTACGTCCACCACCGGACCGGAGGGGACCTTTACGACGACCCGAACGCCTTCGGGGCGTGCCTGGTGGCCGCGGCGCGCGACGCCGGTGTCCGCCTGACCCTCCTCGACACGCTGTACCTGCACGGCGGCTTCGCCCCCGGGCCGGGATCCGGGTACGCCCCGCTGCTTCCCGAACAGGCCCGGTTCGGCGACGGGTCCGTCCACGCCTGGACGCGTCGGGTCGAGCGCCTTAGGGCGAGCGTTCCGGGACCGGGCGCCAGGGTCGGGGCGGCGGTCCACTCGGTCCGCGCCGTCGACCCGGCGTCGATCGGAATGGCGGCACGCTGGGCCAGGGAGCGGGCGCTGCCCCTTCACGTCCACGCCTCCGAGCAACCGGCCGAGAACGAGGCCTGCCTCCAGGTCCACGGTCGGACCCCGACGGCCGTGCTGTCAGACGCGGGTGCGCTGGGTCCTGGCACCACCCTGGTCCACGCCACGCACCTCTCCGACGAAGACATTTACCTGGTCGGCGCCGCCGGAGCCCAGTGCTGCATCTGCCCCACGACCGAGCGCGATCTGGCCGACGGGATCGGGCCCAGCCATCGCCTGGCCCGGGCGGGGGCAACCCTCTGCGCGGGATCGGACTCCCACGCGGTCATCGACATCCTCGAGGAGGCGCGGGCAGTGGAATTGGGCCAGCGGGTCCTGACGAACCGGCGGGGAATCCACTCCACCGAGGCCCTCGCCGCCCTTGCCACCGTCAACGGGTACCGGTCGCTCGGATGGAAGGACGGAGGCGCCATCAGGCCGGGCTGGCTGGCCGACTTCACAAGCGTCAGGCTGGACTCCGTGCGCCTAGCCGGGATCGACGGCGAAAACGCCCTGGCTGCGGTGATTTTCGCCGCCTCCGGCGCCGACGTTCACAACCTCGTCGTCGGGGGCCGGCCGGTCGTGGTCGGCGGCGCCCACGTGTCGGTCGACGTGGCGGCCGAGCTTGAGTCCTCCGTAGCCAAGGTGGTGGCGGCGTGACGCTGGTGATCGACAACATCGGGGAACTGGTCACCAACGCCGGCGGGCTCGGGGCCGGACCGCTCGGGATCGTTGAGAACGCTTCGGTGGTGATCGACGGGGACACCGTGGTGGCCGTCGGCCCTGCCGGCGCGGTGGCGGATGAACGCCTGGACGCCGGAGGCAGGTGCGTGATGCCGGGGTTCGTCGACTCCCACACCCACCTGGTCTTCCAGGGAGACCGGGCGGAGGAGTTCACCCGGCGGATGGCCGGAGAGCCCTACGACGGCGGCGGGATCCGGGTGACCACCGAGGCCACCCGCGCCGCGGGCCGGGAAGCCCTCCGGGCGGGCCTCGCCCGGAGGCTGCAGGAAGTCCACCGGGCCGGCACCACCACCGTGGAGATCAAGTCCGGGTACGGGCTGTCGGTCGAATCCGAGGCTGAGACCACGTCGCTCGCCGCCGAGGCCACCCCGGAGAGCACCTTCATGGGCGCCCACGTGGTACCGAGCGAGTACCTGGGCAGGACCGACGAGTATGTCGACCTGGTATGCGGACCGATGCTCGAGGCCGTGCGGCCCCACGTCCGCTGGATCGATGCGTTCTGCGAGAAGGGGGCATTCGACGCGGACCAGTCCAGGGCGGTCCTCGAGGCGGGCCGCGCCGCCGGCCTCGGTCTACGCCTCCACGCCAACCAGCTGGACTACGGACCCGGAGTCCGGCTCGGCGTGGAGATGGGCTGCGCGTCCGTCGACCATTGCACCTACCTGTCCGACGATGACATCGAGGCCCTCGCCGCGAGTGACACTGTGGCCACCTTCCTGCCCGCGGCGGACTTCTCAACCCGCCAACCGTATCCCGACGCCCGGCGCGCCATCGACGCCGGCGTCACGGTGGCCATAGCGTCGAATTGCAATCCCGGGTCGAGCTACACCACGTCGGTCTCGTTCTGCATCGCGCTGGCGGTACGCGACATGAACATGACCATCGACGAGGCGATCGCCGCCGCCACGACCGGCGGGGCGGCCGCCCTCCGCCGCGAGGACGTGGGCCGGTTGGCGCCGGGAGGTCCTGCCCATATCACCGTCATCGACGCTCCGAACCGCCATCACCTCGCCTACCGGCCCGGAGTCCCGCTGATATGGCGGACGATCGGCGCCGACTACGTCCAACCATCGACCGAACACGAACCCGAAGGAGAAAGGTAAGCCCATGAACCTCCCGAACCCCACCGGGCACAACCAGTGGTACCCGTTCGCCAACCGCCCGCTGCCGCCCGATGTCGACGGCCAGGCGGCCAACCCGGCAGTGATCCCCGTCTTCGATGCTGTCCCCCTGCCGCGGAGCGCCCGGTTCGTGGTGGTCGGCGCAGGTGTCCATGGCCTGTCGAGTGCCTATCACCTGGCCATGTATCTCGAACGATCGGGCAAGGGCAAGGGAAGCGATGTGGTGCTGATCGACAAGCAGGGCCCGGGCGCCGGCGCCACCGGTCTGGCATGCGGATGCGTCCGCAACCTCTACATGACCAATCCGCTGCACGCAATCCTGCGCGCCAGCGTGGAGGTGTGGGAGTCGGATCCCGTGAACTTCGGCTTCCAGCAGGTCGGCTACGTGTCGGTAGGCGAGGCCAACCAGGAAGAGGACTACATCAAGCTCCATGCGTCACAGATGGCCAACGGGTACCCGTCCGACCTCTACACCGGCTCGGATGCCCAGGCGTTCCTGACGAAACTGTGGCCCGACTTCAAGACCGACAACTGCGACGTGGTGCTCCACGAGCACCGGTCCGGATACGCCGGCACCCACATAGCCGTGTGGGGCCTCGACCAGAAGTGCCGGCAGTGGGGTGTCCAGCGCGTCTATGGCGCCACCGTCACCGGATACGAGCGGGACGCATCGGGTTCCGTCACGGCCGTCGAGACCGATCAGGGATCGATCTCGTGCGAGCAGGTCGTCGTCGGCGCCGGAGCGTGGACCCCTACCCACTGGGAATGGCTCGGCGGCCCATCGCACCTCGACGTCGTGTATCCCGACGGCCACATCGAGGAACAGATGGACATGTGGATCTACTGGCGCCTCCTTGAGGGTGAGGTGGTCCTGCCCGAGGGGGTGGACTTCCGGACCGCTCAGTACCGGGACTCGCCCGTATTGCATGTGGAGTTGATGGACACACCGGTCTACGCGGAGGACGGGACGATGATCAAGGACCACACCTACGTGTACACGCGCTACGCGGCCGAGCGGGTGGGCGCTCCCGGTCTCCAGGGTGGGACGATCCCCATCAAGATCGGACCACGGGCGGAGGTCGAGCCCTACGGTCATCTCAACGACCTCTACCAGGCGGAGTCCTGGTTCGCCGACTACTACTGCGCGACCCTCGGCATGCTGTTCAAGCGCCTTGAGAACATCCGGCCCTACTTCAAGGACCGCCGTAACGGAGGGATCGGAGCCTTCACGCCCGACAACGTGCCGGTGTTCGATTACGTGGCCGACAACGCCTGGGTGATCGCTGACTCCAACCACGGTTTCAAGATGATCGGGGTGGGCAAGCTCACCGCCCAGATGATGGTCTATGGCGACAAGCCGGACGAGCTGAAGCCCTTCACCCTCGACCGGTACCGCACCGGCGGTACCTTCGGCGACCGGAACTCGAACTGCCCCTGGGTCTAAGCTCGGCATCCCTCCGGTAGCAGCGGGTCGGCCGATGACGTAACCGTGCCCGGCCGGATGCGGCAGGAGGACGGCAAACGTTGAGTGACCCGGAAGGAGCGCCCCTGAGAGCTGCGACCTTCCTGGGCGACAACACCCTGCCCATCATGCACGATCTGGTCGGGTACCTGTCGGAGGTGACAGGAATCGAGGTCGTGATCGACCGCACGGCGGGTAGAACGACCGTCGAGGCGCTCCGCGACGCGCCCACGCTCGACCTGGTCTGGATGTGCGGGTATCCCACCGCGTCGCTCATCTCGGCCGGCCGGATGTCCCATGCGATCGTGGCCGCGCCGGTCTTCGCCGGTCACGGAGGGCCGGTCTACCACTCGGTGATCGTCACCCATGCGGCCGGTCCCCCGACACTGGACGCGGCTCTGGAGACCAGGCTGGCCGTAAACGAGCTCGAATCCTGGTCCGGCTTCCTCGGGCTCGAGGCCCATGTCGAGCGATCCTTCCCCGGTAGGTGGTTTGCCGACCAGACCGTGACCGGCTCGCACCGGGCCTCGCTCAGAGCTGTGGCCGACCGGGCCTGTGACGTCGCGTCGGTGGACGTGACCGTCTGGGAACACGCCTTGGCCGAGAGACCGGAGGCGGTAGCGGACCTTCGCGTGATCGACCGCACCGCCGACTGGCCCGCGCCGCCCTTCAGCTTGAGCTCGAGGTTGGAGACCGGAACACACAACAGGCTCAGAGAAGCGCTGCACAGCCTCGGTAGGGCAAGCATCCCCTCCCTGGACGGCGTAGTTCCCACCGGGCTCGGTACCTACCAGGACGTGATGCCTCGATTCGATCCGGAGCGCACTACCTCCCAACCATCCCGAGCCACCCATGTCTCCGAGATACGGCGACGCGAGAAGGCTGCCGGCACGAGCCTTCCGAGTTCGCTGATCCTGGAGACGCGCGACGCCGACCGGAGCTGATGGCGACCGTCGATGCTTCGGTGCTGATCGATGCCGGCAACATGGCGTTCGCTATAGGCCGGTCGCCCGCCCGATGCGGTCGGAAGGACGGACTTTCTTGCCGTTCAGCATCGTCCCGATCGGGGTATACCGGATGAACAGCTGGTAGGTCGCGAGGAGCAGCACCGTCACCGAGACTGTGATCATCAGGAACTTGACCTCCGCCGGAAGGTTCCAGTCGCGCACCATCGCCTGGGCAACCACCACCACCGGAAGGTGAGCCAGGTACAACCAGTAGGAGGAGTCGGAGAGGTACCGCACCCCGCGACGTTCCCGCGGCAGCAGCACCCGGAACAGTCCCATCAGCCCGAGGCACATCCCCCAGGCGTACGCCACCTGCAGGACCGACGCCACCGGCCATGAGAACAGCTCCGGCTCGAAGGTGAAGACCAGCCCGGCCGGGAGCACGACCAGGAACGAGACCGGCAGGAAGGCCCACCAGGGTCTCCCTAGCGTGTCGACCAGAAGCCTGCCGCTGCGTCCCCTGCGCCGGTATATCAGCGCCCCGAAGGCGAAGAAGGTGGCGTAGTAGGCCAGCACGTGGGGAAACGGCACCAGACCATCCGAGGTGTCGGGCCCGAAGACCGGATAGGCGCCACCCCCGCCCATGTACAGCTGCGGCACGATCGTGAGTGGGATCATCGACCACATGACCCACCGCGGCCAGGTTGCCTGCCCAAGACCATGGGGATCCCGGCGGTCCACCGCCCAAGCCACGATGCCGAAACCGGCCACCAGCCAGAGCAGGAACCACAGGAACCAGAGGTGATAGAACTGTTGGATGGTTGACAGGTCCAGTCCGTCGGCCGAATCGTCACCTTCGTCCGGATCGACGGCGCCGGCCCCCCAACCCGGTATCTCCGACCACTCCATGCCTTCGGGTAGTGGATCCCCACCTCCGTGGGTGACCAGGAGGTCGGCCGCTTCCTCGTGGCCGAAGTGGAAGGCCACGCCTAGGGGCGTCTCGCCCTCCGAGGCGGTCGCCACCGGCGCCGGCTGTGCGCCCCGCGAGAGCAGCAGGTCCAGCATCTTTGTGTCTCCCGTCAGGGCGGCGGCGTGGAGGATCGTCCATCCGCCCGGCTCGCCACGGAGATCCGGATCGAAGCCCCTGTCCAGCAGTTGCTCCACCCCGAAGACGTCACCGGCGAACACCTTGCCCCAGATGTCATCGTCCGCCACCTGGGCCGGCGGCGCGGACCCGGCCGCCCAGTCACCTACGAGACTGGTGAGTGGGACGATCGTGAACATACCGATCAGGAGCGGGAGCGCCACCCGGCGCAGCCGATGGTTCAGCAGGGCGCCGAGGCCGCGACGCCGCCACAGCAGCGCGGTGAAGAAGCCGCTCATCAGGAAGAACACCGGCATGCGGAACCCGTGGACCGCCCAAAGGAACTCGTCGAACAGCCCGTCGAGGCTGGAAGTGCGGTCCTGTACCCACCAGGGCGCCGGGAAGAACGCCAGCGACGCGTGCAGTCCGATGCCCAGCAGCATGGCAAACCCCCGCAGCGCGTCGAGGTCGTGGAGCCGCCGCCGGGGATTCTCCCCCACATCGATCCCGATCGCTACCGGAGGCCCCGGGGTGTCTGCCATCGTTCAGCGCGCGGCTGGCAAGTCCAGGACCAGGGCGCCCCAGAGTCTCGATCTCAGGCCGGAGGCGCGCTGGACCGAGCGCTCGATGCCCAGGCGAATAGCGGATTCAGGCCCGACGACCGTCACTCGCTTGGACGCCCGGGTCACGGCGGTGTAGAGGAGTTCGCGGGTCAGCAGGCGCGAGGACTCCATAGGGAGCGATACGACCACCTCATCGAACTGTGATCCCTGGCTCTTGTGGATAGTCAGGGCGTGAACGGTGGTGTGCTCTCCCAGGTAGCTGGGCGGGAAGGTGCGGATCCGGTCGGGATCGAACGCCACCCGGAGCCCGTCGCCCTCCCGGACGGTCACGCCGATGTCCCCGTTGTACAGCTCCAGGCCGTAGTCGTTCTTCGTGATCATCACGGGCCGGCCCGGATACCACTCGCCCCCGTGCCTGAGCCCGGGGAAGCGACGGTCCATGGCTTGTTCCATCTCACGTTGCCACTCGGCGACGCTTCCCTCCCCCTCCCGGCGAGCGCACAGGACCGCTATCCCGCCCAGGCTCGCGAGGGCCTCCTGCGCGCGTCCGGGTGCCATAGCCATCTCCACCAGCGCGGCCCGGCGCCGCACCACCGTGTCCATCAACCGGCCGAACTCATCGGCGGTCGGATCCGCCACCCATCCGAGCGCCCGGTCCCCGGCCTGCAGGCACTCGATGGCCAGGTCGGCATCACCGCGCCGGACCGCCTCCGCGAAGGCGCCTATCGGACCCAGCTTCTCGTACCGGTACACCTTCTCCAGGACCACCACCCGTCCGGACATCGGGGACTCCCGGACCTCCTGAGCTCCGTCGTCCATGCCGGCCGCCGGACCTACGATGTCGGCCAGCACCGTTCCCACCTCGATCGACTCCAGCTGGAACGGATCGCCGACCAGCACCACGCCGGCGTCATCCCTCACCGCCGAGAGCAACTTGGCGGCCAGCGGTAGGGAGACCATCGACATCTCGTCCACGATCACGAGGTCGTGCGGGAGCCGGTTGCGGGCATGGTGGGCAAAGCGACCCCTCCCCCTTGCCCAACCGAGTAACCGGTGGATCGTGCTGGCCTGGAGGCTCTCCAACCGCTGCCGGACCGTCGACGTTCCGGACCCGCCGGCCTGGGCGGCGGCGATCATGACCTCCTCGCCGAGCCTGGCGGCCGCCTTGCCGGTGGGTGCGCAGAGCGCAACCCGCGGAAAGGCGCGGGGGGAATGCGCGGCCAGGGCGGCCAGCATCCTTCCCAGCACATGGGTCTTGCCGGTGCCCGGACCGCCGGCCACCACCGTCAGGCGTCCCGACAGCGCCCGGACCGCCGCTTCATACTGCGGGTTGGCGGCGCCGTCCTCGGCGGGGGGCAGTAGCCCACCGATCCCGGCCAGCAACTCCGGTTGGAGAGGATCGGGGTCGGACGAGCAACGGACGCCGATGAGGCCGGCCACAAGGTCCTCGTAGCGGAAGTAGCGCTCCAGGTAGAGGCGATCCTTCACCAGCACCAACGGCTCGTCACCGGACCCGTCCCCGACCAGGGCGCTGCCTGTCACCGCCGATCGCCATACTGCGGGATCGGGCCAGGGAAGCTCCGCCAAGACCTCGGGATCCAGATCCTCGCCGGCCACGATGTCCCGTAGCCGGTCGAGCCGGATACACACGTGCCCGAACCGGCTGCCGCGCACCGCCAGGGCGACCGCCAGGATGACCCGGTCGTCGGTCTCCCCGCACAGTCGGGCTATCGCCCCGGCGGCGTGCACGTCGAGGGGGGACAGGATCCCGGCATCGTTGAAGGCCGCCGGTAGGCCGGTGGCGCCGATGACCACCGGGCGCCCCCCGGCTGCGGTCTCGATGCGATCGATGTCGATCACGGCTCGCCTCGGGTCAGGAGATCGCTCACGGCTTCGACCGCTCTAGGGGGCGTGGACCATCGGGCGACCCCGCACCGCTCGCCATCGATCACCGGGGTCTGCGGACCGATCATGCCGCGCACGAAGAGGTACAAGGAACCGCCCAGATGCCGCTCCGGGCGATACCCGGGCAGACGGTGGCGCAGGTACCGGTGCAGCGCCACCTGGTAGAGGAGAGACTGGAGTACGTAGTTCCCCGCCTCCATGGCAGCGTTCATCAGTTCAGGTCCGTAGTCGTCGATCGTCGGGTCCCTGTGCCACGGAGCCAGGGCGTTGGATTTGAAGTCGGCCACGTAATAGCGCTCTCGGTCCGGGCCGGGCAGGGCCACGGCAAGGTCGATTATGCCCGTCAGATACCCGCGGAAGCCGCTCCACTCCTGCTCGGCCAGACCTGAGAAGTAGGGACGGTAGGGATCGTCCGGCGGCAGATGGGCCAGCGCTGCGGCAGCGATGCCGGAAAGGGAAACCACCGAGTCGGCGGCGCACACCGGGAGTTCGAACGACATCTCCTTGACATACGCTCGTGCTCCCAGATCGCACAACCTGGGATCGGCGCCGCCCGGACCGAGCGGCGTCTCCAGCATCGCCACCAGACCCGAGGCCAGGTCTTCCACGTCGAGGTCCCATGAGGAATGCCGGGCGAGCCGGTGGTACTCGGCCCGGATGAGGTCCGCCGGGTCCGGAGCGTCGAACGGAACCCGCTCAAGGATCGAATGCACCAGCGAGCCGAACCGGGCCCCTCTGGGTAACCGCGCCATGCCCACGGCGCCGTCCGTCCCGTCCTGCTTGGTCGCCCCGGCGTGTTCCGCGGTGGTGCTGTCCTCGCTCTCGTCAGTCCGGTCTGCCGCCTCGGCGGTGTCTCCCGCACCGGCCAGGGGGTGACCGGGCGACATTGACGAGAACGACGCCCTCCGCCAGGCGTAGTCGAGGGTGCGGTCGAGGCGAGCCAGGTCGAGTTCCTGCGAGACCCTTTCTCGCGGTTGGTAGTGGACGGTGGCCGCACGGCCCGCCAGGGTCTCGACCTCCAGGCTGCCCGCCGAGGCCATCATCCGGGAGCGGGCCGGATCCAGTCTCGCGTCCATACGCAGTATCAGGTCCGAGAGCTTGGACTTCCCAGCGTTCCATGTGTTGCCGATCCACCAGACCACCAGACTGTGCCGGGCTCTCGTCATGGCCACGTACAGCAGCCGGCTCTCCTCCGCGTCGCGCTCCGCCATGGCGGCCTTCTGGTGCGCCTTGAAATCCGGGTGCGATCGGCCACCGACATCTACGAGCCGTCGCCTCGGGCCGCCGCCCTCGGGCACGAATTGCTCGTGGAACACCGGTATGGCCGGCTTCATCTGGAACGAGTCCCACAGGAACGGCGCCAGCACCACGGGGTACTCGAGGCCCTTGGCGGCGTGAATGGTCTGCACCTGGACCGCGGCGGCGTCGGTCTCCAGCCTGCGCTGGCGATCCTCCGGGTCCTCGGCGTTGGCCCTGGCGTTCCTGGCCGCCTCATCGATAGCCGCCTCCAGCCACACCACCAGCGAACCGACCCGGCCCCGCCGCCACACCGAGTGCATCTCCTCGGCGATGTGGGACAGGTCGGTCAGCATCCGTTCCCCGCCGGATCGACTGAGAACCTGGGCAGTCATACCGGTGGTGAGATCCACGTCCTTGAACATGGCCGGTATGCCGCGGTCATGCAGCAGGGCCTGCCACCGGAGGAAGCGTTGCTGGTGCTCGCGCAGCTGATCGTCGCTCAGATCAGCCACCTCCGCCAGGCCGAGGCCGGCCAGGCAGGTGGTCAGCGCCATGCGCACGTAGTCGAAACGCTGCGGGCGCTCGACCGCCATCAGGAAGCGCCGCCACTCCTCCGCGGCGTGCGACTCGAAGACACCGCCGGTACGGGCCGCCACTGACGGAACGCCCCGAGTGCGCAGCTCCTCCCGGACCATCTCGACCTGGCTGCGGGTGCGGCACAGCACGGCGATGTCCCCTGGCTCTACGGCTCTACGGCCGCCGGCGCCCACCAGTTCAGCCCCGGACATGAGCATCCGGGCCGCCTCGTTGGCGGCGTCAGCAGCCGCCTCCGAGCGAGCCGCGCCGACCTGGAAGAAGCCTCTTTGCGTGCGGAGCATCGGAAAGTCGTCGGCGAGACGGCGGATCCGGAGGGCCGCGCCCGCGCCGGAGACACGGGCATGCTCGTGAAGAGGAGCCGGCCGAACCCGACGGTACCCGATGCGATCGTCCCCGAAGGTGGTGCGGGCCAGCAGGAAATCGAGCGCCTCGATCAGGGGACCGTCGGAGCGCCAGTTGGTGTCGAGCGTGTAGTGGGCGCCCGCTCCGTCCACCGCGGACAGGTAGGACTCGATGTCGGCCCCTCGGAAGGCGTAGATCGACTGTTTCGGATCCCCGATCACCACCAGCCGGGACTCGTCGAAGACGGACCGGATCACCTCCCACTGGATCGGGTCCGTGTCCTGGGCCTCGTCCACCAGCGCCACCGAATAGCGACGGCGCAGGAGCGACCGGGCGTGATCACGTGTGTCGGGGTCGGTGAGGGCATCCCGGGCCTCCACCAGGATGTCGTCGAAGGTGACGGACCCGGCCACCAGGAGTCCCCGGGCCACGAGTTGGCTCATGTCCCGGGCCAGTCGAGCCCGCATCCGGGGAGCATCACCGGAACCGTTCGGTTCGGGGACGATCCGGGCATCCGGCGTCGAGGCAAGGGCCTTGCCGATCGCTTCGAGGTCGGTGGCGCGGATCGCCCCGATGTCCCCTTCGGACCCTTCCGTGAAGCGATCCAACATGAGGTCTCCGGCAGCCCGTCGCAACAGGAGCTCGTCCAGGTCATGCGGCTCGAGCTCCCCCGCCAGGCGCGAGCGGAACCCCAGCTCGAGCAGGATTCGCCGGGAGAAACCGTGGATGGTGAATATCTGCGCCCGGTCGAAGCGCGTCACCGCCCGGTCCAGCCGCTCCGCATACCTGTCCCGGTCGGCAGGAGGCGCGCCGACCAGCACAGCCATATGATCGTCGACCTCGACCCGGCCGGGATCCCCCCGGAGGGCCCGGAGGGTGCGGACCATCCGGCGTCTCACCCGATCCTTGAGCTCGGCAGTGGCCGCTCGCGTGAAGGTGACGACCAGGATCTCCTCCATGGCCAGACCGTCGGCGGCCACCAGGCGGGTAACCGCGGCCGCGATGGTGAAGGTCTTGCCGGTTCCGGCGCTGGCCTCGATGATGGTGCGGCCCTCACCGAGGGGTAGCGAAGGGTCATAGCGCGGGGGAACGGTCATGCGTGCTTCTCCGCGAGCAGCGGCAGGATCGGCATCCAGAGACGCCGGGCGTACTCCGGGAAAGGACTCGCCACCAGCGCGTCCATCCCGCCCAGGTCGGGGAAGAGCAGCCGGTAGGCCGGATCGTCACCCTCCGGTCTGAAGAAGTCGGTCTCCCAGACCTTCCTCGCCTCCCGCCAGGCCACCGCCCGCCCGCCACCGAGTTTGCGCTGCCAGATGTAGGCGGTTTCGACGGGAAGGGGAATCGGCTGCCGCAAACCCTCCTCGTACAGCTCCACGAGGCCGGACAGCAAGGCGGCGGCCTTCTCGGCCCTCTGGTCGGGCGTGGCGCCGAGCTTGCCAACCGTCACCTTCCACTCGGTGTTCTCCTTCGCGGCGCGGCCGATCAGGACGGCTTGCCAGGCTCGGGAAGGTTCCAGGGCGGTCAGGAACGCCAGCCGGGCGAAGGCGCCCAGCCGGTGCTTGCCCTTCAGCCGGGAGGGGGTGATCACATCGATCCGCGAACCGTCCGGGTCGGCGATTATCGAGCCTTCCAGGCGATACCGCCCCGCCTGGACGGTTCCGGTGAACTGGGAGTGGCGGGCCGGGTCGTATCCGATCCGGCGAGCAGCCTCCCGCAGTTTGCGGGCTCGCTCGCGGGCCGACCAGAGCCCCGGATCGCCCAGGCTGCCCGGTGGAACGGAATCCTGGCCTCGCTCCCGGGACGCCAGATCGTCCAGGTCATGACCCTCCAACAACCCCGCCAGCATACGGTCGGCCACCGCCCATTCCTCCAGCGGGCCGAGCCGGGTGGCCACCGTGTCGTCATCTATCTCCCCCACCTCGGGAATCCTGAACCCGAGCCGGGCACGGATGAACCGGCGGGCGGGATGGTTGAGGAAGTCGACCAGATCGCCGAGGCGGATGGCGGCGTGATCGTCGTCCTCGATGACCAGGGGACGCCGGTCCATGACCCGATCAGGTCGGCGCCTGACGGCCTCGGCGCCCCGGATCTGGAGCGAGTCGAAACCCCAGGGTCCGGAAACGCCCAACCCACCGGCCACGAAGTTCTTCTCGCTGAACGCCTGGAGCGGATGGTGGGTCACGATCCGCTCCAGACCCGCTTCCCCCACCATCTCCGCCAGCGCGTCCTCAAGCTCGGAGATCGGGACCGCCGGGGGGTACTCGGAATTGGTGCGCTGATCGCGCCCCGAATAGGTAACCACCAGGTGGTCACCCGCGGCCATCAACGCGTCGAGCAGCAGCTGGCGATCCTCGGCGCCCCCGTCCGGGTCCCCGACCATCTCATGGTCCACCAGCAGATCATCCCCGTCCGCCCGGCTGCCGCGCGGGAAGCGGTGGTCATCCATACCCAGCAGGCATACCACCCGGTACGGCACCGAGCGCATGGGAGCGAGAGTGCAGACGGTGGTGTCACCGGTCCGGAAATGCAGCGGGCTCGGTCCGTCATCGGCCCACCGATCGATCACCAGCCGGGCTTCGGACGGTCCGATCTCCGGGTCCGCGCCGGCGGGGTCATGAGCGGGGAAGCTCTCCTCGAGGAGGCGCTCCAGCTGGCCCCACTGCCACTGCTCATCCCATGCCGGGGCGGCCAGCAAACGCACCGCGGTAGCGATCACAGGACCCCACTCGGAATAGGGACGGGAGACGCCCAGCAACGCCCGGACGGCCACTATCCGGTCGATGACCTGCGCTAGTAGACCGACCAGGAGCGCGTCCTGCCCTTCTACACCGTCCAGAGGCGCCACCGTGCCGACCACCCGGGCCCTGCTGTCACCGTAGAAGACCCCCGCCAGAGCCCGGTCAATCCCCCGCCGCCACGTCTGATGCTCGTAGGGACCGGCGCGCCAAACTTCCCTATGCTCGGCGTCGATACCCCAGCTGATGCCGGCGTCGTCGATCAACGCCGCCAACCCGTCGGCAGTCTCCTCGTCGATCTCGAAGAGCCGTCGCACCACCGCCGTCGCCAGCAACTCCCGGACCAGACCGGCCTCCATCCGAGCCCCCGGCAGCGCCAGCACGGTGGCCGTGAACCGGACCAGAGGGTTGGTGGCCGCCGGCGCCCGATCGGCGATCCGGACCCGCAGGTCGGGTAGCGAATCGGGCCGGCGCCGATCAGGAGACCCCGCATCGGGTGAAGCCGGATCACCACCGGCCTCCGTGGGGCTCGCCAGGAAGGTCGCCTCGATGAGGGGCGCGAAGGTTGCCAGGTCGGGGGTCATGATCACCACGTCCCGCGGTTCCAGCGTGGGATCGGAAGAGAGCAGGTGCAGGATGGCGTCCCGGAGCACCTCCACCTGCCGGCGGTCACCGTGGCAGGCATGGATCTGGACCGAACGGTCGCCGTCCACCGGATCCCGCACCGGACGGGGCGGCCGGTTGCCTCGGATGTCATCCTGGAGCATTCCCAGCAGGTGCGAGGGGACGGGTACCGGTCCGTCAGGGCGGTCCTCCACCACGGTGGCCCGACGTCTGGAGAGAACGGCCTGGAACTCCCGGCTCTCCTGTGCCCAGGAACGCAGCAACGGGTGGAGTGGAAGTTTCGAGGTCGGATCGCCTGAGCGGAGGGTCCGGTCCACCGGAGCGGGAGACCTGCCGAGCTTTGCGGAAGTCCGGCGCCATAGGGCGGGCGACGGATGCAACACGTAGAGGTGAACGTCTCTCCGGACGGCCAGCGCCTCCCAAACCTCGAGGTCGACAGGATCAGCCGCCGTCAACCCGTACACGCCGATCCGGTCCGGAAGGTCCAGAACCACCGAACCCTCCCGGATCGGTCGGAGGACGCCGGGGAGTAACTCCGCGATGCACGGCGCGCCGATCCGTTCGCGGACCATCCTCCATAGCCACGGCTGCCATCCCTGGTGATCCGGCAACGGACTCCCGGCCGGACTGCTGTCGAGACCGGCCCGCCAGTCCCGCACCATGCCGGGCCGCCACCGGATGTACCGACCGAACAGCCAGGCGATCTTGCGGGCGGCGCGGAGACGCTGGCTGTTCCCGGACGGGTTGGAGGCGCCCGCCGCGATGTACCGATCCAGCAGCCGCATCGAGGGCTCGTGGCGGTGCGAGTCAAGGACTTCCACCACATGGCAGGTGAGAGCGGTCGCGTCCCACGCCTCGATCGAGTCCGCCAGATCCGGAACCTCCGCCATCACCCTCCGGAGCAACCGGAAGGGTGATGGCATCTCCAGGTTGGCGCACACGCCACCGCCCGGTATCCGATCTCCCAGCCCCGAAGCGACACGCTGGGTGAGCCAGCGCTCGATACCGCGCGTCGGTACCGCCACCACCTCCTGAGCGAAGGGGTCGGCCGGGGGTGACGCCAGCATCTCGCACAACCCGCCCACCAACTCGTCGGGATGCGACCCGACGTGGATCAGTAACGCCACAACATCTCCGGTGGACAGCAACGGTCCGCTGGCGACTCCGTCTTGCCCGATCGTTTCAGAGCGTGTGCCCGGTGCAGGTCCCTCACAGAGGCGAACTTATCACCCGCCAACGACATCGCTGTCACCGACCGCCTTGGCGAGAAGATCGTGATCCGGATCGCGGCCGGTTCCTTCGTGGCTGCCGTCCGGCTAGCTGCTGCCGGGCGCCACCCGGGCCTGCGCAGGCATCCGGCTGAGCGAGCGCTTGACCAGGGCATCGGCCAGGCCGGCGAATATGCGCTTGTGGATGGGCCACAACGCGTACCAGTAGAGGAGGCCCAGAACACCCGCGGGGTGGAAGTGGGCGGAGGTGACTATGCGGGAACCGCCTGCTTCGGGTAACACGTCGAACTCGAGGACCGCGGTGCCGGGAAGGCGCATCTCCGCCAGAAGGGTCAGGCGCCGACCCGGCTCGACCGCCACCACCCGCCAGAAGTCAAGCGTATCGCCCACCCGCAACTCGGTCGGATGGCGGCGACCCCGGCGCCTACCGACTCCCCCGACCATGCGATCCAGGATGCCCCGCAGGTTCCATAGCGGGTTGGCGTAATACCAGCCGTTCGTCCCCCCAATGGACGACACGACATCCCAGACCGTCTCCGAGTCCGCTTCGCACGCGCGCTCGACCCGTTCGCCCCGGCTGTAGAAGGAGACGTCCGAGCGGTAGTCCCGCATCGCGAACGAGCCTTCCGTCCATCTGGCCGGCACCTCGGTATCGTGCTCAGCCTCCAGGGCCAGCCGCACGGCCTCCTCATAGGTACGGAGAGGGAGAGGGATCGAATCGGCCAGATCGGCTTCGGGATCTATGACCAGGTCGTGCCTCAGGCCGTCTATCAGCGGCCTGGCAACGCTCGAAGGTACGGCGGTGACCAGGTTCAGCCAGTAGGAGGAGAGGCGAGGGGTGAGGACGGGTACCGGCACTATCAGGAGCCGCTTGCCGATCACTCGGGCGAAGCCGGTGAGCATGTCCCGGTAGCGCAAGGCCTCAGGGCCTCCGACATCGTGGATCCGGCTTCCGGACTCTTCCGTCTCCGGAAGGCGGAGGAGGTACTCGATCAGATCATCCAGCGCGATCGGCTGGGTCCGGGAGTCGACCCACCGGGGAGTCACCATCGCGGGCAGGTGGTAGACGAGGTCGCGGATCACCTCGAATGCTGCCGAGCCTGCCCCCACGACGATCCCGGCCCGTATCTCGGTCACCGGAACGGAACCCGCCCGCAGCACCTCTCCGGTCTCGCGCCGGGAATCCAGGTGTGGTGAGGCCGCCTCCCGCGGCTGCAACCCGCCCAGATAGATGACGCGGCCCACCCCGGCCCGGGCGGCGGCGTCCCGCACATGGGTGGCCGCCCGGCGGTCCAGTTCCGGGAAATCCTTACCCGATGCCATCGAGTGGATCAGGTAGTAGACGAGTTCGACCCCTTCGAAGGCCTGAGACAGCGACTCGGGATCGAGAGCGTCGGCGCGAACCGTCTCGACGCCCTCCCACCCGCGGGCGGCCAGAGCCTCCGGCCGGCGCCCGGCGGCACGGACTTCGTGCCCCCGCTCCACCAGGCGGGGGATCAGGTGGCTCCCTACGTAGCCGGAGGCGCCGAGCACCAGCACCCTCGCCACTGGCTCCCTCCTCGCGTATTCAAGGCCAAGCGTCGTGCCGCCTCGCGGACGGTCACGGCAAAGTCTATGGCTGCGATGCTCTTAGCTAGGCACCGGTTCCACGCGTCACCGGCCGGGTGGATCTCCATGAACTCCTGGGGCGCTGACAGCAGGCTCTCTCAGCGCGTCCGCCGGAGTCACGAGTTCTTCCGGTCAACGCGCAGCCCGTTCGAAGCGGCCTGGGAGATCCGTGATCCTGCAGGATTCTCATCGGATGTCATCGTCGAGGTCAAGGCGAATCCGGTGGAACCCAGGCTCGTCCGCAGCGTGGTGTCCCATCTGAAGGCGCTGTCTTACCCAGAGAATGAGGTCACCGCAACCCGCGCCTGCATGCTGATCTCGACCTACCTGAGTCCCCAGACCCGGGAACGACTGACCGAAGCAGGGGTTAGCTATGCCGACTCCACGGGGAACATCAGGTTCACCGTCGACCGGCCCGCTGTGTTCATCGAGACCCAGGGGGCGGACAAGAACCCCTTCAGGGAAAAGCGACCGCTGCGTTCGCTCAAGGGTGGTCGAGCCGCCCGAGTGGCCAGGGGCCTGCTGGACTACCGGACTCCCTTCGGAACCCGGCAACTGGCAGCCGAGATCGCCAGTTCTCCGGCGATGGTGTCGAGGGTATCCAACCTGCTGGAACCGGACGAGATCGTCACCAAGGAGAGCCCGCGAGGACGCATCGTCTCGGTGGACTGGGAAGCCCTGGCCCGTAGATGGGCTGTGGACTACGACTTCGCGTCCTCCAACATTCTGACGCCGTGGCTGGAGCCGAGGGGGACGGAGGCACTCTTTGCCCGGCTGCGCGAAGCGGCGTTCCGTTACACCGTCACCGGCTCCTTCGCCGGGTATCGCCTGGCGCCCGTCGCCCAGCCGCGCCTGGCGACGCTGTATGTAGAAGATCCCGAGACCGCGGCGGAGACACTGGGACTGCGCCCCGCGGAGACGGGGGCCAACGTGCTCCTCGTCGTCCCGTTCGACCCCGTAGTGTTCGAGCGAGCCGAGCACGACAACGGCATTGCATACACCCGCGTCACGCAGACCCTGCTGGATCTCATGACGGGGCCGGGACGGGGACCGGCGGAGGCAGACGCCCTCCTGGAGTGGATGCGGGAGAATGAGGACAGATGGAAACTCCCTATGACCGGCACTACGTAGAGGCGCGGGGACTGGTACCCAACTCGTCGTAAGCGCGGTCCAGGGCCTCGAAGACCCCGACTTCATCACCCAATCGAGCGTCGCTCTCTGCCAGGACCTGATCGAGGCGACCACGCGGTCGTAGTGGCCTAGCTAGCTCGACTTCGGCATACCGCTGAACCAATCGGGGTCTGAGACCGCCTCCAGGATCAAACCGACTAGCAGCATGCCGTATCCGGCGGTGCCAAGCCGACCCCTTGAGGAAGCTTGTCCACCGTCTTGCTGTGCTGGTCCAGCTTGCTGAAGAAGTCACGGAACACCGCGTCCCTGTCTACGTCGGTGGCCTCGCTCATCAGCGGCCGGCCGGGGTAATGCTGCCAGATGAGGTCTTCGTCGAGGGTCGGTGTGGGCAAGAACATGGTCGGCACCCAGGTCGGGTCGATCAGCCACGCGAAGTTGATGAAGTCCCAGCACACCCAGGATTGGCCCGGGAAGGGCTCGACAAGCCGCTGGGTACGGAGGCGGTTGTGCGTGTAGAGGTAGTGGAGGTAGCTACCGATCTCGCCGCGACCGTCGACCCACCGCTCCGACTCCGGCAGCGACATCACGAGTTGCTCGCCGATGTAGTAACCCGGCAGGTACAGGAGCGGTACTCCGGAGTCGAACAGCAGGCGGGAGGCGTGCTGGTCCTGCACCAGGTTCATCGAGGGCGAATTGCTGAACCCCACGAACGTCGGGAAGCCGGACGTCCACGACACCACCATCCGGTTGATGATCTCCGGCTCCATCAGCAAGGCCGCGGCGATGTTGGTGAGGGCCCCGATCGCCACAACATGGAGTAGCCGGTCGTCGTCCGCCATGGCGGCTTCGATGATCCGCCGGGCGCCCTCGCTGTCCACGATGTCGCCCGGCGACTCCATGAACCGGTCCGCGCCGCGGAAGGCCATCCCGTCCGAAGACATGCCGAGTAGGCCCATGAGGGTGCCGATCTCGGCGAACGACAGTTCCATCCCTTCGGCGGTCGTCTCGAACTCGACGTCCTCGGGTTCGATACCGGCGGCCCTCAGGCGGTGCAACCAGGCCGCGATGTCGTCCACCTCGCCCGCAGTCGAGTCCTCGACATCCGCCCGAGCCGCGGCCAGGAGAGGCTCTCTGAAGTAGGCCCGCGAGAACGGCGCGGCCACGATCGCCTCGATGTCGAGCCGCTCGGGCGACAGCAGCCCCCAGGTGATCGCGAACTGGTCATCAACCTCGTTCGCCGCATCCGTGTCGATGACCACCCGAGCCCGGCCCGGCTGCGGCGCCAGCATCTCCATCCGCCGCTCGTCGCTGATCTCCGGGAACGCGATCATACGTACTCCGAGAGCATTCCCATACCTCCTCGCAGCATGGCGCGACCGCTGTCCGATACACGCTGAAAGCCGCTGGCTGGCATTACTCGCGCACCGTAACACCACGCGCGGCCTACGCTCAAACCGTCGACCGAGCCGGGACGGAGCGCACGCTCCATCCCGCGCACGCCGAAGTCATCCGAGACCTGTACCTTGTCACAGCATTTGTCGGGTGCCTCGCCACGCCTGGAGGCGACGTCTCACCAGTCGAGACGCGAATGACCGGTACAATGCTCGTGATGCCAAGACCGATCCCCCCATTCACTACCGACATCGTTGAAGGAGTTGGCGAGGTGCTAGGTGACACTGAGCGGGGCCTGACAGGTCGCGAGATCGCTTCCATGTTGGCTCGCTGCGGTATCCCCGATGTCGATCCTTCCAATACTAAGCGGATCCGCTTGTTCCATGCTCTCATCGACAAACAGAACAACACCAGATGCGGCAATCATGTGGTGGCCTTCATCAAGGCCACAATGGCACCGCCGAGATATCGGAACGATCCGGCATCGAGGACATGGCGGCAAGACAACCTAAACGAGGTGCTCGTCCATGCGGGTCTAGGAGTAAATGACAAGGGCCAGGTCTACCGGCGTAGAGACGGTAAGGCCACGACGCTTGACGAGGCGGCGAAACGCGTCAACACGATCCGTACAGAGTTACGCCGCCGCAAGACCCACGATGATGTGCTCAGGTATTGTACTGACGAGCTGTTGCTCAAGAACAACTTCCACGCCGTGCTTGAGGCCGCCAAAAGTATTCCCGACCGGATCCGAGTTCTCACTGGCCTGACGAGCGACGGGGCTGCACTTATACAGGCAACTCTGACAAACAGATCGGGTCCGCTCCTTGCTATTAACAAGGGCAATGATCACACTGACCGTAGTGAACAATCCGGCTTCGCCAATCTTGTTACAGGTGTCCTGGGACTCTATCGGAACCCACCTGCCCACGCACCGAGAATCACACGCAGCGTCAGTGACGACGAACTCTACGAAGCATTCGCTACATTCTCCATGGTCCATCGGCGACTTGATGACGCCACGCTCTCCAGAAGACCATGATCGACTTTGTCGTGTGGGGAACACCAAGGTCGCATAGCGCAAAGTCAAGACCGCATTGGCAGGGCCAGGTCAAAGCCGCTGTACCACCTAAAGTCGAGTTACTTTCCGGGCCCCTCCGTTTGCGAATTGACTTCTTCTTCAGAGGGCAGACCGATTTGGACACCGACAACATCATCAAGCCGATCCAGGACGCCCTTGAGAAGGTTATCTACGACAATGACAAGACAATAGTTGACGTATGTTCTCGGAAGATCGATCTTCACCGGCTCCCTCCTACGACGAATGCCCCTGCTAGCCTTCTTTCTGCATTGGCGATGCCACCGAGGGAGTTCGTGCTTATCAGAGTCGCCGGCGCCCACAGGAGCCTGAGTTTTACATGAGAAACGAACCCGCAGCGCTGCGTGCTCTTGATCGCGCACGAGCACGGTACGAAGATCAGGGATACGTTGTCACCATCGAGGCGCGTCTACCTCATCCTTTCGAGGGCTTCCGAGCAGACGCTGTCGCCCAACGGGGATCCGAGCGGGTAATCATCGAGGTCCGGTCCGCCGATATGAGAAACGGAGCCCGCAACCGATTGAAGCGTCTTAGTGAGATGGTCGCCGCTGAGGAAGGGTGGCGAGTCGATGTGGTTACGTTCGAATCCGAAGCACCTCTGCCTCCTCCTGACGGCGGTGATGTCGTTCGCCGGATCGAAGAGGCTCGGCGGATTGCTGACTTGTCACCTGATGCGGCCGTCATGCTCACCGGGTCTGCAGTGGAAGGGGCTCTTCGGAAGCTGGACCACCGCCGTGAGAGGCCCCAGCCTCGTCTATCGTCATCGCGCCGTCTCATCCGAGAACTAGTGATCGATGGCCTACTTAGCGATGCCCAAGCTGATCGTCTCGACAAGTTCGCTCAAGTCCACAATCGTGTCAGGCACGGGCTCACGTCTCCGTCTCTTGACCACAAGGAACTTGTGTGGCCGACTGAGTTCGCGCTCGCTGTCGCCGGAGGCCGGTTCGTCCCGATCGAAGACATGATCGACTGGTTCCATCAGCACTATGAGCCTCCGGATGTCGCATGCCTGTTCTACGACTCCGAAGAAGGTGAGTACATGTGGTTCGGTCGTGGACCGCACGACGTCGAGGATGTACTGTGGGAGCAGTTTGAGCATGCGCTTGAATCGGACATCGGCGAGGCCGCTCAGACCCTCGTAAGCGAGGGGGGGCGTGAGTGGGCGACACGTGACGGAGTCTGAACCTCTGGCCTGACAGAGCAACGGCTTGGAAGACATGCCGCTGGTTAGTGACGGAGGGCCCAGCTATTGCCGAACGGTCTTCGCTACAGAGCCGAGCCAGATGTTCTTG
This sequence comes from Candidatus Spongiisocius sp., assembly GCF_965221825.1. Lineage (GTDB taxonomy): Bacteria > Actinomycetota > Acidimicrobiia > Spongiisociales > Spongiisociaceae > Spongiisocius. Next base: position 2,981,371 of record NZ_OZ244917.1, on the reverse strand, counting down.
CCCGCGGTCGCGAGGTTGGTCTTGGGGGTCTGGTAGGTAGGCATGAGGCGGTCGACGGTGGACCAGAACTTGGGGGTGTGGTTGAGTTCGTGGAGGTGGGCTAGTTCGTGGACTAGGACGTAGTCGATGAGGGTTGGGGGGAGTTGGAGGGTGGCCCAGTGGACGTTGATGCGCTGGGGGCCGTCGGTGGGGCGGGCTGAGCCCCATCGGAAGCCTAGGTCGCGGACCTGTACCTCGACGGTCTGTTCTCCGAGGCGGGCGGCCCAGGGGCGGATGCGCCTTCGGAGCCACTTGCCGCCGACCTCCGTGTACCAGCTACGCATGGCGGCGGCGCCTTGGTCGACCTCTGACCGAGGAAGGTGGAAGCGGCCTCGGTCGAGGCGGACTCCGGTGCCCTCGGGCGTGAGGGTGAGCCGGTAGCTTCGGCCCAGGTAGGCGAATCCTTCGCCCTCTACGAAGCGCTTCACTACCGGGGGGCCGCACAGAGCGTCCTTCTCGGCAAGCTTTCGGTACACCCATTGGCGCTTATCGGTCACGAAGCGGGTGGCTCGGTCGATGGTCACCGCGGGGGGCGCCTTGAGTACCAGGGAGGCGTCGCGCTCGACGACGATCTCGATCGTCTTCCGATCGCGGGGCGGCGCGACTTCCAGCACCAGGTCGCCCACCACGAGCGATGGCAGGTCGTGGAGAAGGGCGGCGGTGGCGGTCATGTCAGGCGGTGCTGGTTGGCCTTGGCCAGTGCCACGCATTCGACGGCCAGTTCGTCGAGGGCCTCGAACAGGAACAACTCGCTGTTGTCGAGCGTTCGCTTGATCTCCTTGCGCAGTTCGTCCTGCTTGTGGGCATTGTCCCAGAAGCCGACCGCCCCGATGATCTCTCGGACACGTGTGACCAGCCCTCGGGTGAGGGCGATCAGACGACCACTGGCATCCGGCGCGGAGCTGGCAACCTTCTCCGCCATCTGGTTGTGGAAGGGAAGTTCGGTACTCGGGTCGAGCCCGGTCCCCTCTTCGTCGGTGCGACCGTCATTGATCTCCTCGATCATCTCTTCGAACTCGATTGCGATCTGCTCCCACCGGTCTTCGAGGCGGTCGAGGATCTCGTCGATCCGCTCGGAGAGTCTCCGGTAATACACCGGGTCCTCATCGACATGGGATCGGATGTGGTGGCGCAAGGCGTGTTCCATCTCCGAAGCCTTGGCCCGGTCCGAGCTCGTCTCGTTGACATGCGCGTGGAATGCCGGATCGGTGATCCTCAGAGGCTTGATCTTCTGGCTGAGGTCGAGGACGGTGATGTGCTGGTCGATCAGGCGCCGGACCTTCTCCTGATACTTGTAGGGATCGAAGTCGCCGTCGGGTGCGTCGCGGTAGCGAATCCTCGTCCGGATCTGGATCTCGCCGAACAGGTTCACGTCCTCTACGAAAGGCAACACTTCGGGCCTGGGCAGGACGGTGTCGAAGGTGATAAGGAAGGTCCGCAGTGCCACGTCGAACTGGGCCCGGAGTCGCTCGTCAGCCAGGAGCTGGACGCAGGCTTCTATCACGTCGTGGCTCGGGACCGGATCGATACCGCGCTGGACGAAGATCTGCCTGACCCGTTGTCGTTGCGGCTCCAGCTTCTCGATCTCGGTGGTGAGCGGCCGCAGCGCCCCGTCCACATCAGGATCGACGATCTCGCCGTCGGCATTGGAGTAGGCGGCAAGGGCCTGGGTGAGTTGAGCCGACACGCCGTAGTAGTCGACCACCAACCCGTAAGACTTCTTCGGTGCGGTCCGGTTGACTCGGGCGACGGCCTGGAGCAACTCGGCCTCCTGGATCAGCCTGTCCAGGTAGAGGGCCTGAGCTTGTGGCGCGTCGAACCCGGTCAGCAGCATCGACTTGACGATCAGCAGCGCGAGCGGATCGTGCTTCTCGTCGGCGGGCCCCAACGGGCGTTGGAACCTGTCGATACGCACCTTTTGCTGGGACTTATCGGTCCACGGCAGGTAGTGCGGCGGGTCGTTGTGGTCTCCGGAGATGACCGGCGCGAACTCGAGGTCGCGGATGAGATCGATCTGGCTCGCGGCGGCGTGCATGAAGGACTCGTCGGGGTCGTACGATCCGCCAGAGCCGTTGGTCGGACGGGATCGGTACTGGTCGAGTTCGGCCACCAACTCATCGCGGGCCATGTTCAAGGCCTCGTAGTAACGCAGGCACGCTTCCCGGCTGGTCGCAACGATCATGCCCTTGAAACCGTCGGGCATCACCGTGCCGATGTAGTGACGCAAGATGTCCCTGGCCTTCGCAGCGATCAACTCCGGCGCTTCAAGCACTTTCGCGATCGTGGCGTACTTCCGCTGGAGGGTCTGTCGCTGATCGTCCGTGAGGTCGAAGAACCACCGGTAGAACAGTTCGTCCATCCTCGAAGCGCCCTTGACAGCCGCATCGGTAGTTCGACCCTCGTAGAAGATCGGCACCGTCGACCCATCTGCCTCTGACTCGGTGAGGGTGTACCGGTCCACGTAGCCACCGAAGATCTCCAAGGTCTTCTTCCGCTTGCCCATGATGATCGGCGTACCCGTGAACCCGATCCGAGCCGCATTGGGCAGAGCGCTCATCAGGTTGGCATGCAGAATCGACGCATGAGAGCGGTGCGCCTCATCGACCATCACCAGGATCGACTCCGACTCGTTCAACGTGGCAAACGTCTCCGCCTCGGTCAGACCGATGCTGCCACCGGGGGACGTATCCCGATACTTCTGGATCATCGCCATCACCACACCCGGACCGGGCTGTGCCAACAACTCTCGGACCTCGTCTCCATCCTGAGCGACCTTTATGGTCTCCCCGACCAGTGCGGCCACGCCGGCGAGTTGTCGCTGGAGATTGGTGCGGTCGGTGACCAAGACGATCTTGAACCTCCGCAGGTCCGGATGGCTCCGCATCGCCCGGATCAGGAACACCATGGTCAAGCTCTTACCCGACCCCTGGGTGTGCCAGATGATCCCGCCCCGGCGGTCTACCTCACCGTTCATCGCCTTGGTCTCGCCGGTGAGCAGCCGCTGCATCGCCTTGTGGGCACCCCGGTACTGCTGGTATCGCCCGACGATCTTCACAGTGCGACCGGAGCCGAGTTCCACGAACAGCGTGAAATGCCGGACGATGTCCAGCAGCCGCTCAGGCGCCAGCATCCCGGCCGTCAGCAACTCCTGCTGGGTAACCGCCTCGGCGGGCTTACCCAGGGATGCAGCCACCTCACCGATGGTGACCGGGTACGGGTCCTTCCAAGCCAGATAGTGCTCGGGCAAAGCCGAGAAGGTCGCCGCCTCGGCCCGTTCACCGGTAGTCGCGACAGTGAACTGGTTCGTCGAGAACAACTGCTCCGCGCCTTCAGGGACCCCGGTACCGCGCTGATTGGCATAGCGACGGAGCTGATCGATCGCATCCGTTATCCCACTGCCCTTGCCCGGCGGCTTCGCCTCGACCACCACCAACGGGATCCCGTTTACGAACAGCGTCACGTCCGGCCGGATGTTCGGCGCCTTCCCCGGCGCGGCCACAGGGAACTGCGAGATGGCCAGGAAGTCGTTATTCGACCAATCATCCCAATCGATGTAATCGATGGTCTGATCTCGACCACCATCCCACCCCTCAAGCCCCGAAACCGTTGTCCCACCCAGCAATAGATCGGTTGACAGTCTGTTCGCCTCGAACAACTTGGCCCCCGCAGGCATCGACCCCAACTCGGCGACCGCCACCTTGATCCGAGTCTCGTCGAGCCACTGCTCGCCGGTCGGGCCAAGGTTGATCCTCATGAGCGCCGAACGGATCCTCTGCTCAAGAAGCACATCACGATCCGATGACCGGTCGACATTGTCCGACGGTTGTCGCTCCGGCCAGTGCAGCGTCTTCCAACCAAGCGAACCAAGATACTCCAGCAGCGGCCTTTCGACCAGTTCCCATTCCGGACCGAGACTCACGCCGCCACCGTCCGAACACGGCCCGACAGAAGATCCGCCGCTAGTCCACTGCGTGTCTCCCGTAGCTTCTGCAGTTGCTGACGCTCGACCTCGACCGCTCGCAGCGCAGCGTTGAGGGTCCGAGCAATCGAACCCTGTGACCTGTGGTGATAGATCACGGGCCGACGAAGATAGTCCCTAACCTGAAGATTGATGATGCCTGTGGTCTGCTGCTGGCAAGACCAGATTGATGGTTTCCTGTACTCAAGATCAAGCATCCAGAATAAGTAGTCGGGACTAACTCCAGCCTTTGGCCGCAGAGCGCGAAAGAAGTTCGAGGTGAGGTACGGCATGTCGTCTGCGGGTTGCCTAAATCGCCTGACTCGACCTACGGGAACACCTGGCCCACCGCCGGCTGCCTCGACAAGTAAGTCACCATCCATGAGGCGCTTCTCAGCAACTTTGAGACCAGAGACGAAGCGACGTGCGCCAGTTGAGTAGTCAACCCCATAGTCGTCCAGATTCGTGGCCCTGAGGACTATCACCTCCCGGGACCCGACCGAGGGAATTGCTTCACCCCACTCTCCGGGCCAGTGACCCGAGACCAGATCACCGACCGTCGTCCGGGTAGCGCCATCATCCACCTCAAGCAGGCTCTCCTGAAGCCCTGCCAATATCACTCGTTGTTTGGCGATGACGCGTTCGGTGGTTTGGATGGTTTCGTCGATCGTGTCGAGGATCTCTGCGATCCGCCGCTGCTCCTCCAACGGCGGGATGGGGATCTGAAACCGTCGAATAATCGTCCCTGAAATATTCGGCTGAGTGGTCTGTGCCGCAAGTCGTTCGAGACCACCACGCCGGAACGAGAGCGCGAGAGCGAGGTAGTCGGGGTCACATCGGAACGGTGGAACCAGGGCTGCGATCGCTTGATTGGTTGCCATCGGTGAGCGTAATGTCTTCGTCACTCCCATCGTTCCATACATGGTCACCAGCACGGTCCCAGCGGGAAATACCTTCGCCGCACTTTCCTCAAGGGCGAGGCGGGTGATCGACTGTTCGGCCTTATGCACAAACCGACCACGAGACTTGGTGATGTCGTCTATCTTGAGAAAAGGTATGCCCGACTCCGTGTAGTAACGAGGGTCTTGGGCTCTGGGTGTACCGCCGCTGGACACTTGTGAGACCAATTCTTCGATCGGCCGAGACTCCCACTCAGCCATATCCCAACTCCTTGAGGTGCTGGTTGAGGCGCGAGGCGGCGGAGTCTCGTTGGGATTCGAGCTCGTGGAGGTTGGTGCCGTACTTATTGGCGAGGTTGTCGTACCACGCGAGGGTGCTGCGTTCAATGGTGGCGATGTGGTCGGCTACGAGCTTGTCGATCCGGCTGCGGAGCACATTGATGGCTTGGTCGCGAGCGTCAACGGGTGGCGTGGAGTCGAGGGTCTGGCGGGCTGCGGCAAGCAGTGACGCGTCGATAGTCTTGAGGTTCCTCTTTGCTTTCGAGCGGGCCAACTTCAGCTTCCTGATCTCTGCCAGGCTGAGCGCGCCGTCATGGGAGGCCTTGATCTCGGCGTCTACTCGGGCGTGCTCATCAGCGAGGTCGGTCCGTACGGTCAGTAGGGGTCCGGCGAGGAGCTTGATGACGGTCTGGTCGGCCAGGTTGGGGGCGTTCTTGTCGTCTTTGCTGGCTTCGGTGGTGGTGAGCCAAGCGTCGATGACCGCTTTCCAGCCTCGGCTGGCGGCGGTTTGAAGCTCGTGGAAGGTGTCTTCCCACCAGGTGGCGGCCAGGCCCGCGGCTGCGAAGCGATCGACACCAGCAGCAACCATACGAGCCGTGAAGTCCGCCACGAGTTGCTGACGAAGGCCGACGCGCAGGCCGAGCTCGGGCAGTTGGCGGAGCATGGGTTCGACTGTTCCGGTCCACCATTTGGGCCAGGGACTGGCGGCTGCCCGCTGAGCTACAGCATGGCTGATGGCCCGGTGAGCAACCTCACGTCCGTCGGCGGACGTCGGAGTGTGCCGCCAGTCGGCGTAGCCATCACGTCGGTCGGCGAACAGGGCGTCGGCAGCAAGTCCCACTGCTTCCAGTAGGTCTTTAGCGTCGCCGATCTCCGCAATCGGTACGCCGCCGTGGAGGTGGGCGCGGACGTCGTGGGGTTCAGGCGGTGGGGCATTGTCGGCGTAGCGGCGGATATTGCAGTTGAAGTCATTGTCGGCCAGTTCGTTGAGGGTGACGACCTTGGCGAAGCCGTCGACATCGGTGAAGTTCCGGTAGGTGGCAGTGATCTTCTCCTCGTCGCGAGGGCGTAGGTGGTTCTGGGCGCGGCCCTCGCCGTATTCCCGGTCGGCGTTGATGAACAGCACCTTCCCTCGCCGTTCCGGAGGTTTGGAGCCCTTGGCTCGCAGGATCAGGATGGCAGCGGGGATGCCAGTGCCGTAGAACAGGTTCGGCCCGAGACCGATGACGGTGTCAAGTAGGTCGTCTTCGATGATCCTTTGGCGGATGGTCCCCTCCACACCGCTCCGGAACAGCACACCGTGCGGCATGACTGTGGCGACTGTGCCGTCCTTCTTGAGGACGGCCAGCATGTGCTGGAGGAACATGAGGTCGGCCTTCTTACCGCCCTCGGGCGTGTACCCGTAGCGGAACCGCTCGGTGTGGATGAGCGAGGCCTTGTCGTAGTTCTGGCTGAAGGGCGGGTTGGTGATCACCCGGTCGAACCGCTCCAGCTCGCCGCCACTTGTGTGTTCGGGTTTGGTAAGCGTGTCGTTGTTGAGGAGGTCGGCGTCGCGGATGCCATGGAGCAGCATGTTCATCTTTGAGATCGACCACGTGGTGCCGTTGTTCTCCTGTCCCGCTAAGACAAGGTTGGTGGGATCACCACCGTTGTCTGCCACATGGTTGCGGGCGTAGATCAGCATGCCACCCGAGCCCGAGCACGGGTCGTAGATAGCCATGCCTTCCTTAGGGTCGACGAGGCGCACCATCAGCTTGACAACGGGGCGGGGTGTGTAGAACTCGCCGCCCTTCTTGCCGGCCGAGTCGGCGAAGTCGCGGATCAGGTACTCGTATGCAGCGCCGAGCAAGTCGGGGAACTCGAAGTCCTCGTTGCGGAGCCGGTACTTCGAGAAGTGCTGGATCAGGTCCCGCCACTTCTTGTCCGTGACAGTTGTCCTGCCAACCCTCCGGTTGAAGTCGATGTGCTGCAGCACTCCCTCCAGCGACGGATTGCTCTCTTCCAGCCCGGCGAGAGCCCTGTTGAGACCATCCCCCACCTGGTAGTGGAGCTCGTCGCGGATGTACCACCACCGGGCCTCGGACGGCACGAAGAAGGCGTCCTTGTAGAAGTCCGGATCGTCAGCGCGCTGCTCCGCTTGCTCCCGAGAACGACCGCGAGCGAGCTGGTCCTGTATGACCTGATCGTGCTCCTGTTCGAAGACATCGCTAGCCCTCTTGAGGAACAACGCCCCGAAGATGTACTCCTTGAACTCCGACGCGTCCATCTTGCCCCGCAGGATGTCGGCAGCGGCGAAGAGATGCCGCTCGAGCTGGGGAAGCGTAAGCACGGAGACAACAATAGAACGTCTGCACGGCAGTTCTGCCCATCTGCGCGAACTGCTAGATACGCGACGTGGCCTCTCGATCCGGTCCGCCCTCTGCGTGTTAGTTATCCATCATCTATTTCACTAGTTATATTCGTCTCGTCTAAGTTGTTAATATCCGCATATTGACCATATTGAACCAGTCTGACAACAAATCACCATCAACCTCGACCCCTGTGGGTCCGGCGCTCGCTGGCCGGCAAGTGTTGGGGAGCGGTCATTGTTGCCAAACCTCACCGAGTACGATCCTCTCCGGGCATTCCGAACAGCAGAATGCCGTGCCGCCGAGGGTATATAGACCAACGTCGCGGGCGTATCGCCAACGAGATTAGGAGGGAAGCGGGAGGTGAGCGCCTCATGGGATTGGCCCGGATCGCGCTGGTGGCGTGTCGATCTACATTGCCACTCGCCGGCGTCCCATGACTCAGGAGCCGATGACGCTACGTCTTCCCCTGACTGGATCGGGTGGGTGGAAGCCGCCCGAGATGCGGGTCTCCATGCTGTTGCGGTGACCGACCACAATACCGCAACCGGAATCGAACCCTTGCAACGGGTAGCAGCACAGGTGGAGAACGCCCCGGTCCTATTCCCCGGCGTGGAACTCACCACTGGAGACGGCTGCCATTTGTTGCTTCTGATGGACCCGGCGCGCGAAGGACGGCACATCGAGGATCTACTCTCCAGGTTGGAGGTGCCAATAGACGGCCGGGGCGATCCGGAGAGTGGCTCGTCGCTCAGCGTCCAGCAGGTCTTGAACCGCTGTGACAACGGCGTGATAGTGCTGGCAGCGCATGCGAACGGACCGCGTGGCTTGCTGACGAGACACACCGGGCTGCCAAGAATCAAGGCGCTTCAAGACCGTCGGCTGGCCGCGGTGGAAGTAGACCCTGCCAGGGAAATCGACCGCAAATGGATTGACGGCAGCCTTCCCGAGATCGGACGCCAGGTATCGGAAGTGCATTCGTCGGATAGCCACCGCGCCGCGGACCTGGGTCGCCGCTTCACCTGGGTGAAGATGACCCGCCCGGATCTGGATGGTCTCCGGTTGGCTCTGCTGGACGGAACCGGGTCCCTGCTGACCACCACCGGAGATGACGCGCGCGATCCCAACGAGCAGCAGGCCGCCATGGCTATAGAGAGCGTCACGGTCGATGCCGCCAGGCACATGGGTCGTCCATCGCCGGTTCAGATCGACTTGAGTCCGTGGCTCAACGTACTCATTGGAGGGCGCGGCACCGGCAAGTCGACGCTGGTGGACTTCTGCCGGAAGACGCTGCGGAGAGACTCCGAACTCGACAGCGTGGAGCGCACTGAGGACCGTGGCTTGCGTAGCGTGTTCGACCGTCGCATGCGGGTGCCCTCACGGCGCGATCTGGAAGGCCTGCTAACCCGGGACACGAAGATCGAGATTGTGTACCGAAAGGACGGCGCCCGGTTCACCCTTTCCTGGAATAACGATGGATCGGCGCAACCAATCTCCGTGATCGAGGGTGACGCCCGGCGACCAGAAGAGGGCGATATCCGGGAGCTCTTTCCAGCACGCATCTACAGTCAGAAACAGCTGTTCGCGATAGCTCAGAATCCTAAGGCGCTCCTGAGCGTCATCGACGACAGCCCCGACGTGAACGGCGCCGATCTCGGGCGACGCATGAGTCAGCTGAGGGACCGGTACCTCGCCCTCCGCGCGGGAGCGCGGGCGGAAGCACGAAAAGCTCGCGAGCGGCCCAACCGCACCGCGGCACTCGCCGACGTACGGCGCAAGCTCAAGGTCCTCGAGGAGGGCGGGCAGGCGCAGGTACTCAACGAGTACCGGCGCCGACGCCGCTCCCACGGGACCTGGGACGCCATCCTCGAGTCATCCGAATCCAAACTGGATGCCGTGAGTGACAGCGTCGAGGAAGTGTTGGTTCCCGACCTAGACATCATGGAGGACCGCGACCACGACGATCAGGAATTGAGACACCTGCACGTCTCGCTGGTTCAGACTGTAGAGGGGGCGCGATCCGACTTGACCACGGTTGTCAGGAAGGCTCGGCAGGACATCGACACCATCCGATCAGGGCCGGACGCCACGCAATGGCGGCAACGTCTGGATGCCAGCTATCGGGAATTCGAGAGGGTCAAAGCTGAACTTGAGGCCGAGGGAATCTCGGATCCGAACGACTACTCGCAACTGCTCCTGCATGAGAGTCGTCTCCGTGATGAGATCAACGGCTTGGTCGAGGCAGAGGCTCGTGCCGAGGCACTCGACAAGGAGGCCGCGACAGTATTGGCCTCTTACCGAAAGCTACGGCAAGAACTGGGTGATAGGCGGTACCGATTCGCTCAGGACACTTCAACCGAGACGATCAGGGTCGAGGTACGACGATACGGTGACACAGAGAGCCTCATTGAGCATCTGGGGGATCAGCTAGGAACTGATGTCTTCGAAAAAGACCGTGGGGCCCTGGTCAGAATGATTAGACCCGAAGGCAGCAGGACATGGGACTGGCGACGCTTGGATGGCGTGGTCAAGCAGATGCGGGTTGTACTGGCCGGTGATCCTCCCTCTTGGAACATTCGGCACAAGCTACTCGTGAACAGGCTCCAGAATACAGAACCCGAGCGGTTGGATCGTATCGCTCTCTACGTCCCGGAAGATATGGTAACGGTCAGTTTCCGCGACAATGCGAGGGCTAGCTGGCGACCCTTGGAACAGGGGTCGCCCGGCCAACAGACCGCCGCTTTGCTGGCGTTCGTCCTGGGGTACGGAACCGAGCCGATCATCCTTGACCAGCCTGAGGACGACTTGGACAACACGCTGATCTACGACCTGCTGGTGACCAGCCTGCGCCAGACCAAGCAGTCACGCCAGATCATCATCGTCACCCACAATCCCAACATCGTCGTACATGGAGACGCCGAACTGGTCATATCGCTGGAGTCGGGCGGAGGCCAGAGCCATGTAACCTCGATCGGCGGCCTGCAGGAGAGCACGGTACGCGCCGAGGTCTGTCGGGTGATGGAAGGCGGCCAGGAGGCTTTCGAGAGCCGCTACCGGCGGATCATGCCGCCCTCGATGTGACCACATATGCCCGCCACTCCTGACCCGGCGAGGATGATCCGCTTGGGGAACGACTCGTCCCCGTACTCCACCCGCTCACCCCGGCGGTGATGGGCGGCCCCGGAAAGGCGTAACCCCGGCCGTTTGCCGAGGCAGGGACGGTTCCGGGGTCTTCGACGTCTAATGTACCGCCGCTGTGGGACAGATGTCAAGCGTCAATCACCAGATGGTCGCCAACCGCCTCACGCGGGATCGGCTCGCCTCGTACCTCCATGCGACCGGGGGCAGCCTAGGGTCTGCCATCGACCTGTACGATTGGAACACCCTGGCGGGCGGTGCCCTACACGAGGACCTCGGCCGTCTTGAGGTGCTCTTTCGCAATGCGATTGACGATGAGCTGGTAAGGCACGGCCGGACTCAAGGATGGCCAACGACCTGGTATCGGCGAACACAACTGTTCCCTGGTCAGCCGCCAGATCGAGCCAGAGCTGACATCAACAAGGCTCGCCAACGGGCGACCAGGAGAGGTAAATACCCCGAGGTGCGCGGCAAGGTGATCGCTGAACTCGGATTCGGGTCTGGCGATACCTTTGCGAACCGCCGTACCACACTTCGCTGTGGGTGCCCGCCCTCACCGCGGCGTTCGCGCTGCACCCATCAGCACCTAACACACGGCGGGTTCGGGCTGACGTAGCAGATCGAATGCAGCGTCTCCACTTCCTCCGGAACCGGATCGCACACCACGAACCCATCTACCGGCGCAACCTGGCCCGCGATTACCGCCAGTTGCTGGAAGTGGTCGGATGGATCTGCTCCGACAGTCGCTCCTGAGTCGCGGCGAGGAGCCGAACACCGGCTGTCCTTGCTGCCCGGCCCCGACCGTAAAGGCCGTCCCGAGTCAGCCCACCGTGGGTTTCAGTCCTCTTCGAGGGTTGCCTCGTCTACTAGCAGGCTGACGGCGTTGTTCAGGATCTGTAGGAAACCGCCGCCTACCGTTGCCCTGATCCGGTCCTCGCCGGCCTGGATGTTCACCGTTCCGGTGGCGAGAGCCGCCATCAGGGGCTCGTGGTTGGCGAGGATGCCGATCTCCCCGTCTACCGTCCTGGCGACCACGAACTCGGCCACGCCGGACCACAACACGGCCTCGGGTGAGACCACGTCGACCCTCATGGAGGTCGAGGCTACGACCATCTAGGCGGCTTCCTGCTGGATGGTGCGGGCCTTGCGCATGGCTTCCTCGGCGCCACCCACCATGTAGAAGGCCTGCTCGGGCAGATGATCCAGCTCGCCGGCCAGCAGCATCTTGAAGGAGTCGATGGTCTCCTGGAGTGACGTGTAGACACCGGGCTGTCCGGTGAACTGCTCGGCCACGAACATGGGCTGGGACAGGAACCGCTGGATACGGCGAGCCCGGGCCACGATCAGCTTGTCCTCTTCGGACAATTCGTCCACCCCGAGGATGGCGATGATGTCCTGGAGGTCCTTGTACCGCTGCAGCACCCGCTGCACGTCGGTGGCCACCCCGTAATGCTCCTCGCCCACGATCTGCGGATCCAGCGCCCGGCTGGTCGAGTCAAGCGGGTCCACCGCCGGGTAGATGCCCAGCGCCGTCAGCGGGCGGCTCAGCACGGTGGTGGCGTCGAGGTGGGCGAAGGCGGTGTGCGGGGCCGGGTCGGTGATGTCGTCCGCCGGAACGTAGATCGCCTGCATCGATGTGATCGATCGGCCCTTCAGCGAGGTGATGCGCTCCTGGAGGAAGCCCATCTCGCCCGCGAGGGTGGGCTGGTATCCCACCGCCGAGGGCATCCTGCCCAGCAGCGTCGAGACCTCCGAGCCTGCCTGAGTGAAGCGGAAGATGTTGTCGATGAACAGCAGCACGTCCTGGCGCTGCACGTCCCGGAAGTACTCGGCCATGGTCAGTGCCGACAGGCCCACCCGGAGCCGGACTCCCGGGGGCTCGTCCATCTGGCCGAAGACGAGGGCGGCCTGGTTGATCACTCCGGTCTCGGACATCTCCAGGAAGAGATCGTTCCCTTCGCGGGTGCGCTCCCCCACGCCGGCGAACACCGACACGCCGTCGTGCTGGGTGGCCACCCGGTTGATCATCTCCTGGATGAGCACCGTCTTGCCGACGCCGGCGCCGCCGAACAGCCCGATCTTGCCGCCCCGGAGGTAGGGGCAGATCAGGTCGAGCACCTTGATGCCGGTCTCGAACACGTCCTTGGTAGGTTCGACATCCTCGAAGGGCGGGGCGGGCCGGTGGATCGGCCAGCGCTCTCCCGAGAACTCGATGTCGGGGGCGTCCAGGGAGTCGCCCCACATGTTGAAGATGTGCCCGAGGGTCTGATCTCCGACCGGTACCGAGATCGGCGCTCCGGTGTTGCGGACCGGCGACCCCCTCACCAGGCCGTCGGTCGGCGCCATCGCCACCGCTCTCACCCGGTTGCGACCCAGGTGCTGCGCCACCTCGGCCACCACGGTCTTGTGCTCGCCCTCGACGTCGAACTCGATCTCGAGGGAGTGGAGGATTTCCGGGAGGCCTTCCCGCGGGAACTCCACGTCGACCACCGGGCCGGCCACCTTGGTGATCCGCCCTACGCTGACAGCTTCTGCCATGTTCTCTCCAGTTTCAACTCGCGGACATCGCTTGCGCGCCGCCCACGATCTCGGCTATTTCGGTAGTGATCTCGGCCTGCCGGGCCTGGTTGGCCGTTCTCGTCAAGACCTTGATGAGCTCCTCGGCGTTGTCCGTGGCCGCCTTCATCGCCCGCTGGCGGCTGGCGTGCTCCGAAGCCGAGCTCTCCAGCAGCTGTTCGTATATGGCCGACTCCACGTAGAGCGGTAGCAACCGCCCCAGGATGGCGGCCGGATCCGGCTCGTACTCGTAGGAGACCGCCGGCCCCGAGGCATCCGGTTGACCTTCTTCATCGGTGGGAGGGCTGACCGGTAACAGCTCGGCCCGGGTGGGAATGTACGACAGGGCTGAGCGATAGACGGTGTAGAAGATGTCCACGGCATCCACCGCCCCGGACCGGTAGTCCTGCGTCAGGACCTGGGCGATCTTGCGGGCATCGCTGTAGGTGGGCTGGTCCGTCACCGCCAGGAAGCTCTCGGCCATCTCGTAGCCGCGGAAGCTGAAGTAGGTCTGCGCCTTCTTCCCGACCGCGTACAGGCGGATCGCCACACCCTGATCCTGGAGATCCACCATGGACCGCTCGGCCATCCTCAGCACCGCGGAGTTGTAGGCGCCGGCCAGTCCACGATCCGAAGTGACCACCAGCACCCCCATCGTGGCCAGATCGCGGCGCTCGAGCAGGGGATCGCCCACATCGCCCGAGGCGCGGGCCACGTTCCGGATGACCTCGATCATCTTCTCCGCGTAGGGGCGAGCAGCCCGGACCCGCTGCCGTGCCTTCACGATGCGGGAAGCGGCGATCAACTCCATCGCCCGGGTGATCTTCTTGGTGGATTCGACGCTTCGAATCCGCCGGCGGATGGCTCGGAGCTCGGCGCTGGCCATTTCGGGGCGCTACTCCCCTCCCCCGAAGGAGTCCTTGAAGGCCGAGATGGCTTCTTCAAGCGCGCCGGCCTCGGGAAGCTTGCCGGTGCGCTTGATGGTGTCGAGCAGGTGGGAGTGCCGTACCCGGACGAACTCCCGTAGCTCTCGCTCGGCTCTCGAGATGTCCTCGCCGGGGATTTCGTCGAAGAGGCCCTGGGTCACCGCGTAGATGGCCAGCACCTGTTCCTCTACGGGAACGGGGGCGAACTGGGGCTGCTTGAGAACCTCCACCACCCGGCGACCCCGCTCCAGCTGGGCAAGCGACACGGCGTCGAGCTCGGATCCGAACTCGGCGAAGGCCTCCAACTCCCGGTACTGGGCCAGGTTGAGCCGCAGGGTTCCGGCGACCTTCTTCATGGCGCTGATCTGGGCGTTGCCGCCCACCCGTGACACCGAGATGCCGGCGTTCATGGCGGGACGGATACCCGCGAAGAACAGGTCCGTCTCCAGGAAGATCTGGCCGTCGGTGATCGAGATCACGTTGGTCGGGATGTAGGCCGACACGTCGTTGGCCTTGGTCTCGATCAGCGGCAGGCCGGTCAGGGATCCCCCGCCCATCTCATCCGACAGCTTGGCGCAGCGTTCCAGCAACCGGCTGTGCAGGTAGAAGACGTCGCCGGGGAAGGCTTCACGTCCCGGCGGGCGCCTCAGGAGGAGAGAGATCTCGCGGTAGGCCACCGCCTGCTTGGACAGATCGTCGAAGATGACCAGGGCATGCTGGCCGTTGTACATCCAGTGCTGGCCGATGGCAGAACCGGCGTAGGGCGCGTACATCTGGAGTGCCGGCGGCTCCGAAGCCGCTGCCGTCACCACCACGGTGTACTCCATGGCGCCGGCCTCCTCAAGGGCGGCAACCACTTCGGCGACCGTCGATGCCTTCTGGCCGATCGCCACGTAGATGCACTTCACCTCGTCCGGAGTGCCCTGGAACTGCTTCTGGTTGATGATCGTGTCGACCACGATGGCGGTCTTGCCGGTCTGCCGGTCGCCGATGATCAGCTGGCGCTGTCCACGCCCGATCGGCGTCATCGAGTCGATCGCCTTGATGCCGGTCTGGAGGGGCTCGGTGACGGGCTGGCGTTGCACGACCGACGGCGCCTGCGTCTCCAGCAGGCGGCGCTCGGTCCAGGGAATGTCCCCCTTGCCGTCCAGGGGCTCGCCCAACGGGCCGACCACCCGGCCCAGCAGCCCGTCGCCTACGGGAACGGAGAGGACGTGCCCGGTCTGGCGGACCGCATCGCCCTCCTCGATATGGGAGGCGTCGCCCATCAGCACCACGCCGAGGTCCTCCTCGTCGAGGTTGAGGGTCACGCCCAGCAGTCCTCCGGGGAACTCCATCAGCTCTGAAGCAGCCGCGTTGGGGAGCCCGGAGACCCGCGCCACGCCGTCGGCGACCGAGGTCACGTAACCGACGGTCTCCTGCTCGAGGCTGGGCGACCAGCTCTCCACATGCTCTCGGAGTGCGGCGGTTATGTCATCGGGACTAATGGTCAGTTGAGCCATCGATACTCCACTCCTGAATCTCGGTTGCCGTTGCGTAGGGGGGCGGGCCCGGTCATCCGGCCACCGCCTCACGCAGCCGTTGCAGGCGCGTGCGGACGGAGCCGTCGATCACGGTGTCGCCCACCTGGGCCACCAGACCACCGAGGATCGACTCGTCCACCACCACCCGAACCTCCACCTGGTTGCCGATCCGCTCGGCCAGGGCTCGGGCCAGACGGTCGACTGTCTCATCATCCAGCGGGACCGCGCTCCGCACCTCCGCGACGGCCCGATCGCGGGCCTCTGCCGAGCGGGCCGTTAGCTCGTCGGCTATCGCCATCAGGTCCTCGCCGCGACCCAGCCCCACCGCGAAGCTCACGAAGGAAACGGTCAGGCGGTGGGCGCGGGCAGCCAGGAGGTCATCGATCACCCCCTGCTTGCGTTCCATCGGCAGCCGAGGATCGCTGAGCGCCTCCCTCAGGTCCTCGGAACCCTCCAGCGCCCGGGCCACCAGGAACAGCTCGTTCTCGACCCGCTCGAGGACGCCCTCACCGCGCGCCAACTCGAAAATGGCGGCGGCGTAACCCTGAACACGTGCGTCGGCCATCAGGGGACTGCCCGTGGAACGGCGGCGTGCAGGTAGGTCACCTACTCGACTCCAACTCCTCGAGATAGTCCTCGACCAGGCCCATCTGGGCCTCCCGGTCGAGACTGCGGCCGACCACCTTCTCGGCCAGGTCGACCGACAAGCCGGCCACCGTGGTCCGCGCTTCCGCGAGGGCGCGAGCGGCCTCGGCGTCCGCCTCATCGCGAGCCCTGGCCACGATCTCGTCCGCCTCCTGCTGGGCCCGAGAGATCGTCTCGGCACGTACCGACTCGGCCGCCTGGCGGGCCTCGTCGACGATACGAACTCCTTCGTCCTTGGCGCCGGCCAGCTGCTCGCGGTACTGGGAGGCCAGCTGCTCGGCTTCCTCCCTGGTGCTCTCGGCCGCCTCGAGGCGGGATCGCTCCTCCTCCTGGCGTCGAGCCAGGGTGGCGCTCATCGTGGGCACGACCCATCGCCACACGAAGAAGAAGATGATTGCGAAGGCGATGACACCCGCTATCAACTCCGACATCTCGGGCCGCAGCAGGTCGATCCCGCTGCTTCCCGACTCTTCGGCGGCCAACACCAGGGGCGCCGCCGCCATGTATCGCCTGTTCGAGGTCGCCATCAGCCGATGAAGAACAACACGAAGCCGATCAGGGCCAGAGCCTCGGTGAAGGCGATGCCCAAGAACATGGTCGTGCGGACCGTCCCCTCCATCTCCGGCTGCCGGACCATCGCGGTGATGGCGTTGCCGACCACGAGGCCGATACCGATGCCGGGACCAATGGCCGCCAGGCCGTAGCCGACCAGGTTGAGGCTCCCGCTGATGTTGCCGGTGAGGCCGGCTTGGGCCAGCGAGAGGCCTCCCTGCGCTAGCGCAAGAACTGCGTCCATCCTTCGTTCTCCCTTTCTGGTTGTCTATGTCAGTCGCTTTTGTCAGGCCTTCCGGCCCGTATCGGTCAGTGGGCAGGCTCCAGCGAGGTCTGGATGTAGACCGCGGAGAGCAGGGTGAAGATGTAGGCCTGAAGCACCGCTACCACAAACTCGAAGACCCAGATGGCCAGCCCGAAGGCGAACCAGACGATTCCGAGACCCGCCTTGAGGCCGATGTCACCCACGCCGGCCACGAAGAGCAGGCCCGACACGAGCAGCAGGGTCAGCATGAGGTGCCCGGCCACCATGTTGGCGAACAGCCGCACCGCCAGGGTGACGGGACGCAGCACGAAGGTCGAGACCACCTCGATGAGCCCGACCAGCCAGCGCAGGGCGAGGGGGACCGACTTGGGCCAGAGGGCGTCGATGAAGTAGTGCTTGAAACCGTTCTTGGAGAAGCCCACGAACACGAAGATCACCCAGGTGAGGATGGCGAGGAAGCCGGAAAGGGCCATCCTGGAACTGATCGGGAAGTTCACCAGCGGAGTTACCTTGAAGAGGTTCCCCACCAGCAGAAAGAAGAAGACCGACAGTAGGTAGGGGAAGTAGCGCATCCCGTGCACCGGTCCGATCACGCCCTTGGCGATGTCGTCCCGGACGAATCCGACCAGGCTCTCTATCGACAGCTCGAACTTGGAGGGGACCAGTTGCCCGCGGCGCAGGCCGAAGTAGAGGAGCCCCAGGACGATGGCCATGGCGGCGAAGATCAGGAAGACGGTTCGGGTGAAGTGGAACCCGCCGATTGAGAACAGCGGCGTGGTGAACTCGAAGAGACTGTTGACGTCGGGGGGCGCGCATATCACCTCGGCCTCGAGGTCACAGTCGATCGCCAGAACCATCACATCACCCATGCGACCGGTCACTCCTTCCGCTTGCCGTCCCGGCCTTCCACTCTTCGCCGGATCTCCTGGTTCGCCGGCTGCCGCGCGCTCCCGCCTCCCACAAAAGCAACACCATGTAGGTCGCGATCACGGTCAGCCCGAGCGCCGGACGATCCACATCGAAGAGGGCCGCCACCGCCAGCATCGTTGCGACTATAAGGCCGAGCCGCGCCACGAACCCGAAGAGGGCACCGGCATGATAGGCCCCGAGCGACACCCTAGCCAACCAGGACATCAGAGCCCCGGACAGCAGGTAGTAGCCGACCACCAGGACGACCCCGATGGCGGCGGCTACGGCGCCGTCAACACCCCTGATGAGGCCGGCCACCACCACTGCGAGCGGACCGACCAGCACGGCGCGGCGCAGGAGCGAACGCACCAGGTTGAGCTCGACGGGCGGGCGGCCCGCCAGATAGTCCTCCACCTCGCGGCGGGTCAGACCGCCGGCAGCGTGCGCGGGAGGGGTTTCAGCGGCCGGCAACGGGCTGCTTCCCGGTGGGGATCCTGGCGACCATCCACATGCGATAGAACCCGTTGACGGATCCCAGGACTATGCCGGCCACGATGAGCCAAGGTTCGGTGTCCAGCCATCGATCGGCCAACCAGCCCAGCAGGGTGCCGGCCATTATCGAGCCGAAGAAGGAACTACCCGCAACCCAGCCGTCGGAGACCGCGGCCGTCACCCCGGTATGTGCGGTTCGGAGGGCGGAACCCGCAGGTGATCCGTGATTTTCCGCATGGGAGTGGTGCTGGCCGACGGGCTCGGGCATCAGCCCGGATGGTAGCAAGCTTGTGATCAGCTTCACAATCAGCAGGCGCGGATCAACCGGGCCGGGTCGCCGGTCGCGAAGAGCCGCTAGACGTAGTGCGGATGGGCGGATTCAGCGCCACGTCGAAGGCTTGGCAGCAGCCTTGGTGAGTCGGCGCGCCCGACCTGCTAAGCGAGGTCGCCCTGCCAGAGGCGACGGGCAAAGTCCGCCGCCGGGATGAGATCGATGCCATCGTCAGTACGGCGCGCCCGAGGTTCGAGGCAGACCAGGAACCTGCGGACACCGGGGTGTTCCTCGGCCAACACGCGCAGGCTCTTGAGGTGGCGGCCGCTGATGCGGGCGCTCGCCTTCGCCTCGATTGCCAGCCGCATGTCGCCGATCACGAAGTCGACCTCAATGCCGCTGGGGAGCCTCCAGTAAGCCAGTTCCTCGTCGAGATCGCGGTAGGAGATGAAGGCGGAGAGTTCGTGGAAGACCCAGTTCTCGAACGCCTTGCCGTACCGGTCCGTGCCCCGTTCGAGTTCGCCCCGGCGGGCTAGTCGGTTCACAACGCCGACGTCCTCGAAGTAGAGCTTCGGCGCCCCGGCGAGGCGGCGCTTCACCCGCCTCCGCCAGCGCGGTAGCCACCGCGCAAGCAACGTGTCCTCCAGGATTCCGAAATACGCCTTGGCCGTGGGCGCCGACACACCGCAGTCGCGGGCGATGTTCGCGTAGGTGACGGGGTCACCGTCGCTAAGCGCAGCGGCGTCCAGGAAGTCCGAGAACGCGGGCAGGTTCCGGACCAGTCCCTCGGCTGCGACCTCCTCGCGAAGGTAATCGCCGATGTAGGCGTCGAGTAGGCGCCGGGGCCGGGCGGACACGTACATTCGGGGCAGATAGCCGTGATTAAGCACCCGGTCGAGGTCGAAAGCCTCCCCGAACTCCGCTGCGATGAGGCCCCGCAGGTCGTAACGCAGGGCGCGCCCGCCGAGCAGGTTCGCAGCGCCTCGACGCACCTTGCGCGCGCTGGACCCGCACAGCGCGAATGACAGCCCACGGTTCTCGATCAGCCAATGGACCTCGTCGAGCAGGGCGGGCACTTTCTGGACCTCGTCTATGACTACTTGCCGGGAAGGATCCGGCCCTGCTGCCTCGAGCTCCTGCCGGAGCAACTCGGGACGAGCCGCGTACCGTCTGTACTCGTCGGCCTTGAGTAGATCGACCCACACCCCGTCGGGATACCGCTGCCTGAGCAGCGTGCTCTTGCCCACTTGTCGCGGCCCCCAAAGAAAGAAAGTCTCCGTACCGGGCGGCGGCAGCAGCAATGACCGTCTAAACATGCCCTTTAGTTTATCATGATAATCTAAAGTTGCACTTTTAGAAACCAGGATTAAGCCGCCGTCTGCGGCCGCGATTCTCTGGACGGCTAGGGCGTGTCCACGCTATGCGCGTTCTCGTTTGTTATCGCGGGTCCCGTGGTCGGTCTGTGGCGCGGCGGTGGGATATGGCGCCGCCAGCGGCGTCTATGGCAAGGACTGCTGACGAAGGCGTACCCGCAGGGTACGTTGAGGAGGCAGGACGCAGCCAGAGGCGTCGGTGGCGGTCCAGATCACGCCGACCGCAACATAGACCGACCACGATCAACTAGACGTGGCCGGGGAAGTCGGGGGGATAGGGCGGGAAGGCCGCGGCCAGTTCCGCCGCGTCATTCCGGACCTCCCTGACGATCGCCTCGTCCGTCCGATGCCGGAGAGCGCGGTCGATCAGGTCGGCGATCCGGGCCGCCTCGGCTTCCTTCATCCCGCAGGTCGTGATGCCCGGAGTACCTATGCGCAGACCGCTGGTGATGAAGGGCGGCCTCGGATCGAACGGGATGCCGTTCCGGTTGAGGGTGATCCCGATCGAATCGAGCAGCGTCGACGCCTCCTTGCCGGTCAGGTCCTCGTCGATGGATCGCATGTCGAGCAGCAGCAGATGGTTGTCGGTGCCCCCCGAGACCACCCGTACTCCCCGCTCGGTGAACCCTCCGGCCATGGCCGAGGCGTTGGCCACGATCTGGTGCGCGTAGGCCCGATAGGCCTCCGTCAAAGCCTCCCCGAAACAGACCGCCTTACCCGCGATCTGGCTGATGATCGGCCCGCCCTGCATGTCGGGGAAGACCCCCTTGTTGAGGCCGGCCCCGTACTGCTCCTTGGCCATGATGATGCCGCCCCTAGGTCCCCGGAGCGCCTTGTGGGTGGTGGCGGTCACCATGTCGGCGATCGGCACGGGATTGGGTGACGCCCCGCCCGCCACCAGGCCGATGAAGTGGGCCGCGTCCACCATCAGCAGCGCCCCGATCTCGTCGGCTATGGACCGGAAGGCGTCGTAGTCGAGGTGGCGGGAGTAGGCGGAGTAGCCGGCGAGGACGATCTTGGGACGGTGTTCGAGCGCCTTGGCCCTTACCTCGTCCATGTCGATCCGCTCGGTCCGGCGATCGACCCCGTAGGCCACAAACCGGTAGAGGCGGCCGGAGAAGTTCACCGGCGAGCCGTGGGTCAGGTGGCCGCCCTCGGCCAGGCTGAGGCCCAGCACCGTGTCACCCGGTTCGAGATGAGCGAAGTAGACCCCCATGTTGGCCTGGGCGCCGGAGTGGGGTTGCACGTTGACGTACTCCGCTCCGAACAGCGCCCTGGCCCGCTCGATGGCCAGGGTCTCAAGGCGATCCACCCATTCGCAACCCTCGTAGTAGCGCCGCCCCGGGTAGCCCTCGGCATACTTGTTGGTGTAGATCGACCCGCACGCCTCCATGACGGCGGGCGACGCGAAGTTCTCCGACGCGATCAGGTGGATGTGGGTGTTCTGGCGGGCCACATCCCGGCGGATGAGCTCTGCTACCTCGGAGTCGACCTGTTCGATCGGTCGCATGTCGGTGATGCCGTCACCTCCGCTCTGGACGTTTCCCCAGGGTACTAGGGGGCAGGGGAATACGGATTCTGATAGTCGGCCGGAAACAACCTGCCCGGCCGGTGGGCACCGGCTGTCACATGACCACCTTGCGCCTAGTTTCGGCGCCCTCCTAGTGTTGCGCCGGGTGAGAGAACGCCAGCAGTGACCGACATCAGCGGGCACGTAGCCGCAGGCTTCGAACCGGTCTTCGACGCTTTCGAGGAGAACTTCGCCGTCCGGGGCGAGGTGGGGGCCGAGTTCTGCGCGTACGTGGGGGGCGAATGCGTGGTCAACATCTGGGCCGGGATGGCGACGCCGGATCGCCCGTGGGCGGATGACACGCTCGTCTTCCTGTTCTCGGTGACCAAAGGGCCGACGGCCCTGGTGGCACAGATCCTGGCCGACCGAGGCCTGATGGACGTTGACGCACCCATAGCCACGTACTGGCCCGAGTTCGCCGCTCAGGGCAAGGACCGGGCGCTGGTCCGGCACATCCTCAGCCATACGCTCGGGCTTCCTTCCTTCCCCGGGTATTGGGATCTCGTGAGCGCCGACGACGCGGCGGGATGGCATCGCAACGATGAGATCGCGGCCCGGCTCGCCGCAGCACCCCTGGCCTGGGAACCGGGCACCAACTTCGGCTACCACTCGATGAGCTACGGCTGGCTGGTGGGCGAGCTGGTACGACGGATCGACGGCCGTACTCTCGGGACGTTCTTCGCGGACGAGGTGGCCCGCCCGCTCGGCCTGGACCTCTGGATCGGCCTTCCCGTCGAGCAACACGGGCGTGTGGCCAGACTCCTGCGCGATCCCGACCCGGCCGCCGAGCTTCTGAAGGCCCTCTGGGCGCCTGATAATCCCGCCGGCGCCGCGCTCTTCGTCGGCCCCGAGCGGCGGAGCCCGGTCGATCTGGCTAACGACCCCGACCTATGGACGGCGGAGGCACCGGCCATCAACGGGGTCGGCGACGCCAGGAGCGTGGCCCGCATGTACGCCATGCTGGCCGGCGGCGGCGTGCTCGACGGGGTGCGCATCGTATCCGAGGAGTCGGTCGCCGCTCACACAGCCGAACAGGCCCGGGGCATCGATGCCATATTCGGAGGCACTTCTCGCGTCGCCCTCGGCTACGGCCGATCCGTCCGCGGCGGCCTGTCGCTCGGACCCAACGACGAGGCGTTCGGGATGCAGGGTATAGGAGGCGCCATCGGCTACGCCGACCCGGTGGCAGAGGTGGGTTTCGGATACGCCATGAACCAGACCTTCATGGATGCGGGCACCGACCGCCGCCCCCGCGCCCTCACGACTGCTCTGTACGAGGCGCTTACCCGCCAGGGTGGGTGAGACCGGATCCCGGTTCCGGCGGCTCGATGTCAGGCCTGAAGGCGTTCGAGCCGGGCTCTGGTCGCCTCCGCGACCGGGGGCGAAGCCGGGGCCATCAGCGGGGTGATGGCGATCTCGCCCGCATGGTTCACACCGATGTCGGTGCCATCCAGCGGTACGTCTCCGAAGTCCTCCCGGTAGTTGTGGGTGAAGGTCCCGTCGGGAAGCGGCTGGTGCATCTGCCCGTAGGTGACCCGGGCGGGCGGCACCACCCGGCGGGGAGTGGCGAGGTCGGCCTCCCACGGGAGGTTGACCGTGACAACGTCCGCGGCGAGGTCAGCGTCGAGCAGGTCGCCGAGGATGTCGGCGCAGACCGCCGCCAGGCGCTCCCAGGCCGGTGCGGAGGAGGCGGATCGCATCAAGGGATACCAGGTGTGCCAGCTTCCCCGCACCCCGGTCGAGAAGGCCACGGAGGGAATCCCCAACTCCCATCCCTCGAAGGCCGCTCCCACTGTCCCGGAGCTGATGATGTAACCGGCGCCGTGGTTGTAGCCGATGTTGATGCCGGAGACGACCAGACTCGGCGGTGATCCGAAGTAGCCGGCCGCCACCTGCACGGCATCGGCCGGGGTGCCCGACACGGTCACCACGGTGGCGCCGCCCTGATCCATCTCGACCACCTCGATGGGCTCGAAACGGGTCAGGGCCTTCCCGATCCAGCTTCGCTGTCCGGCGGGAACCACGGTGCGCACCTCCCCCAGCGATGCGAGAGCGGCTCGGAAGGGTGGGAGGGCGGGACTGTCCACGCCGTCGTCGTTGGTTAGGAGGATCCAGGACACGCGGGCGGAAGGCTAGCCACCCAAGAGAGCCGTCGGGCCCTGGTGTCGGGCGCGACGGACACGTAGCATGGGGCCATGGACACCATCAAGGCATCTGCGGTAACCGTCAGCGACGGCGTGACCCATGGGACCCGGGCCGACACGTCGGGTGATGTTCTGGCCGCCCGGCTCTCCGGCATGGGTTACCAGGTCGACCGCCATCTGGTCCCGGATGACCGGGCCACGATCGAGAAGCTGCTGGCGCGGCTGGCCCCGCGACGCCGGCTGATCATCACCACCGGCGGTACGGGCTTCGGGCCCAGGGACGTCACCCCCGAGGCCACCGCCGCCCTGATCGACCGGCCGGCGGCCGGCCTATCCGAGCTGATCCGGGCGGAAGGCCTGCGCCACACACCCATGGCCGCTCTGTCCCGCGGCGTTGCGGGAGTGGTCGGCGCCTGCCTGGTGGTGAACCTCCCCGGCAGCCCGAAGGCGGTAACCGAGGGTTTGGACGCCCTCGAGCCGCTGCTCCAGCACATCCTCCAGCTACTGGCGGGCGATACCGAGCACGGCTAGGAATCCGGTCCCAGACCGAGGAGATTCGGAGGGAGCGGCGCCCGACCGGTTAGGGCCATCAACAGATCCTCGGCCCGCCCCAAGCGCGCCGCGATCTCGGTCGCCAACCACACGGCAACCGATAAGGCCGACTCGGGCACCGGGCTGTCCTTGCCCACCGCCCCGGCGAGATCGAGGGTATGGACCACCAACTCGAAGGTCCTGGTCGGCAGGTAGTCGGCGAGCCGCATCTCGCCCCACGGCGTACCGATCGGGTGATCGTCGGGCAGCGAATCCACGAGGCAGGACACGCCATCCACGATTCTTGCCACGGCCGATGACGGATCTTCGCCCAGCGCGGCTGCGGCGTCCCCTGCGCGCCCGGCTATGGCGTCATGGATGCTTCTGTCCCTCAACGCCTCGCGGAAGTAGTCCGCCGGCCTCGCCAGTCGAGCCGGGACACCGGGCTCACGGCCCGCACCGTGCTCCACCGTGAGGAGAGCGCGGCAGGTGTGTCCTATCAACTCACGAACACCCCACTCCCCCAGCCCCGGATCGTCCAGCAAATGCGGCGGAACCCGGCCTACGGTTTCGACAAAGAAGCTCCCCGCCTCGCGGAAGGCCCTTCGATTCTGATCGCTGTCCAACACGAACCGCACCCACGGCATCGTAACCGGGGTGGCTTGCCTTCATCGGTCATCCAAGCCCAGCCGCGGAACGGCCGTGCTGAGAAGACACAAGGTATCCCCCTTAGGTTCTCAGCACCCTCACGGTGATATGCGGTGGGGATGGGTGTAGAGGTTGAAGCCGCCCGGCCTGACGAAGCCGGCCACGGTCAGGCCCAGCTCCCCGGCGAGATCTACCGCCAGGGAGGAGGCCGCCGACACCCCGGCCAGGACGCTGATGCCGGCAACCGCCGCCTTCTGAACAAGCTCGAACGACACCCGGCCGGAGACGGTGACGACCAGCTCCCCCATCGGCCACCGGCGGGACGACAGATGGCCGACCAGCTTGTCCATGGCGTTGTGCCGGCCCACGTCCTCGCGGGCGCCCAGGAACTCGCCCTCGCCGGTGAAGGCGGCCGCTGCGTGGAGCCCGCCCGTGGCGTCGAATCCGGCCTGGGCCGCGCGCATCGAATCCACGAGTTCCAGCAGAAGTCCGGAGGGAACGACCGGGCCGCCCGGTAGCGGCGGCGCCGCCACGCGGACCGCGTCGATGGAGGCCTTACCGCACACGCCGCACGACGAGGTGGCGTAGAGGTTGCGGCGGAACTGTTCCTCGTCGACGTGGATTCCCTCGGCCAGGACCAGTTCGTAGCGTCCGGCGCCGTCCAGGCCCGGCAACGCCCGTACCTCGGCAAGCTCCTCGGGGTGCAGGATGATGCCCTCGGTGAGGGCGAACCCCCGAGCCAGTTCCTCGTCATCGCCCGGAGTCCGCATCAGGACCGCGATCGGGACCCTTTGGAGCCGGAACTCGACCGGCTCCTCGGTCGGCAACAGGTCGCTCCGTGCCGCACGACCCTCCCCGCTGACGCGGAGTACGGGCCGGGATGAACTGGCTGACATGTGCTCTCCGGTGGTGGAGTCGTGAGTGGGTCGGGGCTCGGTTCCGGTTGATTATGGCGCAGCCGGCAATCTCAGGCTGCGATCACCGACCGGGGCCGTGGGGCTGCCTGATTGTCGCGATCTTTCGGTACCGTGGTGACCGTGGCTCGGAAAGAGATGACCGCAGTTGCTCTGGTAGCGGCTGCTATCGCGTTCGTGTGGGTTTGGCGGATCCTTCCCGCGGAACGTCCTGGCTCCGTAACCCCGGCAGAGGCGTCCGCCTCCTACTACCCCGAGGACGCCGTCGCCTACGCATGGCTGAACCTGGCGCCTGGAGAGAGTCCTCCAGGGAGTCTTCCCTTCCTGTTCGATCAACTCGATGGACTCGAAGGGAGCGGCGGGTTGGCAGGCGAGGGTGACAACATCCTGCCCGATGCCATCGCGACCTTGTTCGGGGAACCGAGCGCCTGGATGGGGACCGAGGCGTCGGCGGCGGTGGTCGAACTGGGGAACGGCGAGATCGCCTTCGCGGCGACCGTGAGGGTGAGCGACACGGATGCGGCTGCCGAGTTCATGCGGAGCTGGCTCCAGCACCAGGAGCAGAGTACGTCCGCTTCTGTCGCTCAAGCCGGGGACTTCCTGCTCTTCGGCACCGACGAAGGACTGCTTGAAGAGGTCTTGGAGAGGATTGAAGGCGATCATCCCGAAACCCTCGCGTCGGCAGGGCACTTCGAGGAGGCGAGGGCCGCCGCGCGTGACGGCCGTTTCGCGTCGGCGTACCTGGACTTGGAGTGGCTTACCGGCCGGATGGGTGATCCCGGTCGCAGCCCCTGCCCGGGAGTTCCGTTCGATACGCCCGAGTGGTTGATGGTCTCGGCCAGTTGGGCCGGTGAAGGTCTGGTCGTCGATCTCGCTACGCCCGATGTGACCAGCTGGTGGACCGATACCTCGACCGGTGTCACGGATGCCGTCGTTCCGGCCGATGCGCTGGGGTTCGTGTCCATCGGGTTCGACCCCGACATGGACCGCTGGCGAGAAATCCTGGGCGGGTGCGAGATAGCCGGCCTGTTACCGGGCGGCTACCTGTTCGAGCAGCCGTCGGCGGAGGACACGAGCGGGCTCGAGGAAGGCGCGACGCTGGCGGATGCCCTGGACCTCGCCCTCGGATTCGTGGATCTCGGAACCGGGCTCGATCTCGAAGCGGACCTGTTCGACCATCTAGGCGGTCAGCTGGTGCTGGTGGCCCACGGACCGGACCGCGAAGGTTCCTCCGTGGACGGGGTAGCCGCTCTGTCATACCGACCCCTGTCCAGGAACGCTCTGGCAGGGACGATTGACGGCGTCGCGAATGGAATCTCTTCGTTGACGGGCGTGTTCATCCAAGAGCTCGACTCGGGCGCCGGCGGAGCCGCGCCCGTAACGGAAGACGGGAAGCTCTCGCTGGGCTACGTACTCCATGGCGGGTTTGTCGCCTTCGGAACCGGTGCGGATGCGCTGGAGACCACGGTGGCGGTCCAGCAGGGTACGAGAGACCACGTGTCCGGCGCCGATCAGTACCGGCGGACTGTGAAACACATCCCCTACGATCCGCTCCTTCTGGCATACGTCGACCTTGCGAGGGTCATCGACCGGATGGGTTCCTCCGGAATGGGGTCGGATCACGGCCCGCTCTCGATGCTGTCGAGATGGTTGGGTCCGATGGCCCTGGGTGTGGGAACCGATGGCGACTACACCAGGGCAACCCTCGTTCTCTCGCTCCTCCCGTCCACCAGCTAGGAGGGCGGCGGTGGAATCCGACCCTGGCTGTTGGTTGGTAGTTGAACTCCTCACCGACAGGAGCGTCCAACCCCCAGGAGAACTTCCGGCTGATCGTTAGCGGAAGCACCGCCGAGCCGCCTGGCGCAGATGGGGCTAAAGGGCAAGCTGGCGAAGAGCAGTGGAAGCTCGGCTCCGGGGGTGGACTTGAACCCACAACCGACGGAGCAACAGTCCGCGTAAAACCCATGTAGGCACTATGTTCTAGGCGTTCGGTCCCACACCTGATCCCACAGAGCGTTATTGGGGACTCCATATCTGCTGGTAGGCGTGGCTGTTTTCTGAGATTTGCCGTTGGTTGGTGCCGTCCGCGTCAATCACCCATAGGGCTGACGAGCCGGTCCAGTAGGCGATTTTGGTGCTGTCGGGTGACCAGAGCAGATCAGTGACAGAGACGTAGTATTGGGTGGGATCGGTCAGTGGTTGTTTGTTGGTTCCGTCGGCGTCTACCACCCATAACGCATCGCCGGCTTGGTAGGCGATCTTGGTGCTGTCGGGTGACCACCGCGGAGTATTAGCGCTTTCGGTGATTTGTTGTTGGTTGGTTCCGTCGGCGTCCGCGATCCATAACTCGTTCTGTCCGTAGGCGATCTTGGTGCTGTCAGGTGACCACCACGGGGCGATATTGTGATGAATATCGTCGTGGAGTTGTTGTTTGTTGGTACCGTCTGCGCTCATCACCCAGAACGCGCCGCCGGTTTTGTGGTAGGCGATCTTGGTGCCGTCGGGCGACCACCGCAGACTTGTACCGCTGAAGAGTTCGCCGAGTTGTCGTTTGTTGGTCCCGTCGGCGTCCGCCACCCACATCACCTGCCCCGACGTCCTATCGCTGCGGCTGGTGTAGGCGATTCTGGTGCCGTCGGGTGACCACCGCGGAGAATAGGCGCTCTCGCCCAGTTGCCGTTGGTTGGTCCCGTCGGCGTCCGCGATCCATAACTCGCCGTCGCTGGTGAAATAGGCGACTTTGGCGCTGTCGGGTGACCACAGCAGCCTGTAACCCTTGTTGCGGTACATGAGTTGTTGTTTGTTGGTCCCGTCGGCGTCCGCCACCCACAAGGAACGGTCGTTGGTCCGATAGGCGATTCTGGAACCGTTCGGTGACCACACGAAGTGGTAGCTGTCGAGGAAGAAGATGGAGTCGATTCGGCCGAGCTGTTGTTTGTCGGTGCCGTCCGCTCCTATCACCCATAACTCGTCGTCGCTGGTTTTGTAGGCGATCCTGGTGCCGTCGGGTGACCACTTGTGATAGGAACCGTCTTCGACGAGGCGTTGTTTGTCGGTGCCGTCCGTGTCCGCCACCCACAACCCGTCGCTGGCACCGTAGGCGATTCTGGTCCCGTCGGACGACCACCGTATGTTGGCTCCACTGTCGTGTAGTTGTTGTTTGTTGGCGCCGTCAGCGTCCTCCACCCATATCCCGGGGTAGGGGGAGGAGGTGGAGTAGCCGATGCGCTGGGTGGTAGGCCTCGTGGTCGTGGTGGGCGTCGATGGAGTTGAGGTGCCTCGTTGTGGCGGTGTCGGGGGTAGGCCCCTGCCTGTGAGGTTGTGCCAGAGCCCGATCACGTACACACCCATCTGGGCACGGGTCACCGCAGCAGCCGAGGTGGCCTCCCCCGTCGTGGGCGCCACCCGCAGACCGACCAGACACTCCGCGGCCCGATCCAACTCCGAACCGTCCGTTCCCGCGCACTGATCCCCACCGGCCTTCTGATACGTGCGATACAAGAACCGCGAGATCTGCGACGCCTTCAACGGATCCCCGGGACCGTACGTCGTGGCAGATGTCCCCTGGGTAATGCCCAACCCGAACAAACACTCAATATTCGCCTCATGAGTCGTCCCCTCAATATCGGTGAACGGGACCACCACCCCGGAAGGACACTCCCCGCCCAGATGATCGGTCCACAACCGGATCAGAAACGACGCCATCTGCCCGCGGTTCAGCTCACGATCCGGTCCGTAAACCCCATCGCCGTAGCCCTGCGACAAACCCAACGCGCGCATACACAAGATATAGGCAGCCGCATAGTCCGAGTCCCCAACATCCCCGAACTGACCGGTCTCCCCGGTGTCACATAACCCCGATTCGGGTGTTGCCTGCGCCACAGCAGGCGCCGACGACACACCAACCGACCCCACCACACCCACAACCAGCATCACCGCAACCAACACCACCAACCGCCTCACCACAACCTCCCCGAAGTCACCCTTCACACAACCGGAATCACCCTTCACATAATAAGCATACCCCCGCCTCGGACACTCCCAAAAAACACACAACCACCCAAAAGGGCCACCCCCACGAACCGCCCCGGTGTCTCCTCGGAGACTCTGATGGTGACCGGGTTTGGTGAAGTGGTGGTGCTGTTCTGCCCCTGCAGAAAGCCCACCAGCACGGTCTGACGCTGAGCGTTCACGACCAGCGATCGTAGAGAGCAATCGCACGCAAGGGCGGCTCACCCGCGGCTCCGCACACTGATCTGACTGCATCACATGCTCGTCGGATCGGCAGCGGGAGAGTCGTGGTGTCAGACTCTGCGGCCATGCCGACGCATGGGACGACTACCCGGACCGCTACAAGGCAGATCTGGTCGCCTACTTCGACGCACGGTTAGCAGTTGGTGGTTAGTAGCCAATGGTCAGCCTGAGTGATGTCGATAGATCAGTAGTCCGGTTCACTCCGGCCATTGGCTACCTGGCGCCGGCACCCCGCAGCCGGCCGCACGGTGTAAGGTAGACCTCACACACGGGAGCCCGGGAAGGGGCTGAGAGGGAGATCCGCATCTCCGACCGTTGAACCTGATCCGGGTCATACCGGCGAAGGAAGTGACTCGCCGCCCTCCCGAATCCCACTAGCCGGGAGGTTGCGCGCATGAAAAGACTGGGAATCGTGCTGGCGGCGCTGATGCTCGTCGCGGCCGGGTGTGCCGACGACACGCCCGATGACGAGGGGCCGCAGACCATCCGGCTGGTCACCCACGACTCGTTCTACGTCAGCGAGGGAACGCTGGAGCAGTTCGAGGCGGAGACCGGCCATACCGTCGAGCACTTGGAGGCCGGCGATGCCGGCACCATGGTGAACCAAGCGGTGCTCACCAAGGACAACCCGGTGGCCGACGTCATGTTCGGCATCGACAATACGTTCCTGGGCCGCGCCCTCGACGAGGACCTGTTCGAGGAGTACGTTTCTCCCCGGCTGGATGACGTACCGGACTCGCTCAACCTCGATACCAGGGTGACCCCGATCGACTTCGGCGATGTGTGCCTCAACTACGACATAGCCGGCCTGGCGGAGCGAGGCGTCGAACCTCCTTCGACACTGAGAGACCTCACCGACCCAAAGTACGCCGGACTGCTGGTGGTGGAGCATCCGGGCACGTCTTCCCCCGGCCTGGCGTTCCTGCTGGCCACCATCGCCACCTTCGGCGAGGAGGGCGACTACACGTGGGATAGCTTCTGGTCGGACCTGGTGGCCAACGATGTCCTCGTCACGGCGGGATGGGAGGACGCGTACTACGGATCCTTCTCCGGCGGATCGGGCGAAGGAGACCGTCCTATCGTGGTGTCGTATGCATCGTCCCCTCCGGCGGAGGTCATATACGCCGATCCGCCGGTCACCGAGGCGCCCACGGGCGTGGTGACGGCCGGTTGCTTCCGCCAGATCGAGTTCGCCGGGATCCTGGCCGGGACGCCGGTTCCCAACGCCGCCCGGCAGCTGGTCGACTTCATGCTCGATCTCACCTTCCAGGAGGACATACCGCTCAACATGTTCGTGTTCCCCGCCAATAAGAACGCGGAGTTGCCGGACGAGTTCGTCCGGTACACCGAGATACCCGACGAGCCGGCGGTGGTGGCTCCCGAGGAGATCGACGCCAACCGCTCCCGCTGGATCGAGGAATGGATCGAGGTCGTAGCCTCCTGAGGTCCGGGGCCGGGCGGTGGCTGGTCGCCGTCCCGCTCGTCTTCTTCGGGCTGTTCTTCGTGTACCCGCTGGTGCGGGTCGTGCTGCGCAGCCTCACCCTGGACGGGAGCCTCGACCTGTCTCCCTTCGTGGAGATCGCCACCAAGGGCTCCCTGCGCCGGGCGGCCTGGTTCACGGTATGGCAGGCCACGGTTTCCACTGCCGCCACCCTGCTGTTCGCACTACCCGGCGCCTATGTCCTGTCCAGGTACTCGTTTTTCGGGAGAAAGCTGCTAAGGGCGGCGGTGACGGTCCCGTTCGTCTTGCCGACAGTGGTCGTAGGTACCGCCTACCTGGCCCTTCTAGGACCGGGAGGGCCGCTCCGGATGGACCTCCGCCAGACGGCGTGGGCGATCCTCATCGCCCATGTGTTCTTCAACTACGCGGTGGTGGTGCGCATCGTGGGCAGCTTCTGGGAGCTCCTCGACCCGCGGCTCGAGGAGGCCGCACGAGCGTTGGGCGCCAACCGGGTACAGGCCTTCCTGACCGTCACGCTGCCCCTCCTACTCCCCTCCATCGCGGCGGCCGCCTCCATCGTGTTCCTGTTCACGTTCACGTCCTTCGGGGTGGTGCTGATCCTGGGCGGCTTCAGCTACGCGACCATCGAGGTGGCGGTGTGGCGCGAGGCCACCATCAACCTCGACCTGGCCGCCTCCGCCGCGCTGGCGCTCGTCCAGATGGCAGGGGTGGCAACCGCCCTGTGGGTGTACACCCGGCTCCAGCGGCGCCACGCTCGGCGGCTTTCCCTGCGTTCGAGCCGCACTGTCGCCCGCCGGCCCGCCACCCCGGGGCAGTACCTGGTGGTGGGAACGACCGTCGCCTCGATGGTCCTCTACCTGGGGGCGCCGATCGGCACGCTCGTGTGGAGATCGCTGTCTACTTCCAGCGGGCCGGGTGTGGACCATTTCGCGAGCCTGGCCCGGGGCGCCACCCCGTTCGTCGACCCTGCCGAGGCGATCATCAACTCGTTGTGGTTCGCTGCAGCAGCGGTGATCCCCGCCGTGGCGGCCGGTCTCGCTTCGGCCGTCGTGATCGCCCGGCGCCCCGGCCGGATGGGCGCCAGGCTCGACACCTTCCTGATGCTCCCGCTCGGCACGTCGGCGGTCACGATCGGTTTCGGGTTCCTGGTCGCCTTCGATTGGCCCGTGGACCTCCGTACTTCGATCTGGCTGATACCGCTGGCCCATGCGGTGGTCGCGGCGCCATTCGTGATCCGTACCGTGACCCCGGTGCTCCGATCCGTGCAGCCCCGCCTCCGCGAGGCGGCCGCCGTTCTCGGAGCCTCACCCCGGCGAGTCTTCCGGGAGGTGGAACTGCCGATCATCAGCCGGGCGGCGCTGGTCGGGGCCGGTTTCGCGGCGGCGGTGTCGCTCGGCGAGTTCGGAGCTACCGCCTTCCTCATCCGACCCGGCCGGCCGACCATCCCTACCGCTATCTTCCGCCTGCTCGGCCAGCCCGGGGCCGCCAATCTCGGGCAGGCCCTGGCCTTGAGCACCGTGCTCATGGTCCTCACGACCGTGATAATCATGACCATCGACCGCTACCGGGTGGCCGGCCTCGGGGAGTTCTAGTGCTCGAGATACTCGACATCACGCTGGACTACGGCAAGCACCGCGCTCTGGACGGGATCGATCTGTCGATCCGGTCCGGGGAGGTGATGGCCGTGCTGGGCCCGTCAGGCTCGGGAAAGTCGAGCCTCCTGCGGGCCATCGCCGGCTTGGAGAGGCCGGGAGCCGGGACGATCGAACTGGCATCCCGCGACATAACCCGGGTCGATGTGCACCGGCGCGGGGTGGGATTGATGTTCCAGGACTACGCGCTGTTCCCCCACCTGAGCGTGGCCGACAACGTCGCCTTCGGCCTCCGGATGCAGGGAAAGGACCGGCCGGCCATCAGGGACCGGGTGGACGAGGTGCTGGCGTGGGTCGACCTCCACGGGTACGGGGACCGCGGGATCGAGTCGCTCTCGGGTGGCGAGCAGCAACGGGTCGCCCTTGCCCGGGCGCTGGCGCCCGAACCGGAACTGCTGATGCTCGACGAGCCGGTGGGTGCTCTCGACCGGGCCCTGCGCGCCCGGCTGGTGCCCGAGCTGTCCCAGCTCCTGCGCCGGATAGGGATCACCGCGCTCTACGTGACCCACGACCAGGACGAGGCCTTCGCCATCGCCGACCGGGTGGCGATCCTGCACCGGGGCCGGATCCGTCAGGTCGACACTCCCGAGGAACTGTGGCGACGACCGGCCACTGAGTTCGTGGCCCGCTTCCTCGGGTTCGAGAACTTCGCCGATGTGGAGGTGGAGGCCGGTTCCGCCACCACCCCGTGGGGCGCCATCCCGACCCATCTTCCGGACGGTCGGCACCGGGTGGTCATCCGGCCCGATGGCGCCGCCCTGAGTCCGACCGGGAGCCTGGCCGGAACGGTGGAGGCGACCACCTTCGTGGCCGGGCAGAGCCGTGTGGAAGTGGACTGCTCCGGTCATTCGCTCGTAGTGCAGGCCGCGGGTACCGGTCCTCCCAGGGGAACCCTCGTGCGCGTGGAGATAGACCCCGAGAGGGTTGTCACGCTGCCCGAGCCGGCACCTTCGGCCGGAGCTCCTCGAGTTCGGCTCGAACCGGTGATCACGGGCCCCGTTCGCGACCGGGGGTTGCCGCCATCCGCCAACGGGGCCTCCTCGTTTCACGTCTGGTGGGATGTTCCCGATGTTCCCCTGGCATCGGTGTCGGTGAACCTGGAGGTGCTGAGGCCACCGGAGGTCAGCCGGCTGGCCTTCTTCGCGCTCCAGGCATCCTTCTGGTCGCCCACTCGCCACGAGGGAGGCGCCCACACGGGGATCCAGTGGAATCCCCGCCATCCGGGAAACCTGGCCGTTAACTGGGGTGGCTACGACGACGGCGGCGCCATCCTGGCGGGAACGGAGTCGTCCTTGCCGTCGACGCCCCTCGATCCGAACACCAGGGACTTCGCTTGGATACCGGGCGCCCGCTACCGCCTCACCATCGGACCGCGTTCCCCCGGCGACGGGAGCCCGGGCCGTTGGCCGGCCAGGATCGAGGGTCTCGACACCGGGGAGGACATGGTGGTGCGTCACCTGCTGTGCGACGGCGACCATCTTCGATCGCCGGTCGTGTGGTCCGAGCTATTCACCCGGTGCGACGACCCTCCCATCGAAGTACGGTGGAGCGATCCGTCCGTGCTCGGCCTCGATGGAGAGCCTGTCCCGGTGAACCGTGGTCGCGTGACCTACCAGGCCTACGATGCCGGCGGGTGCACGAATACGACAGTTGAAACGGACCGGGTCGGAATCGTGCAGCGATCCGGCTGCGAGCGCATGACTGCCCAAGACACCTTCATCGGCTGGAGGACATGACAACTACCCCCAAAACGGTTATGACGATCGGCGGCAGCGACTCCGGCGCCGGCGCCGGGATCCAGGCCGACCTCAAGACACTGTCGGCGCACCGCGTGTTCGCCACCACGGTCCTAACCACCGTCACCGCCCAGAACACCCGGGGGGTGGAGCGAGCCGGGGAAATACCGGTCGAGGTGATCTCTGCGCAACTGGAAGCGGTGGCCCGCGACCTTCCGCCCGACGCCACCAAGACCGGATTGCTGGGCCGGGCAGAGGTGGTCCGGCTGGTGGCGGAACAGGCGCCCGGGCTACCCAACCTGGTGATCGATCCGGTTCTGGTCGACCGGGAAGGCGAGCCGCTGGCGGATCGCTCCACCGTCGACGCCTACCTGGAGACCCTGATCCCGGCGGCGGACCTGGCCACCCCCAACCACCGGGAGGCGGCGTTGCTGGCCGGCCGGACCGTCGAAAACGAACACGACCAGCGGGAAACGGCGGAGTACCTGGCCCGCACCACCCGGACGCCCTTCCTCGTAACCGGAGGGCGGATGGCCCCCGACCGGCCCCTGCTGGACGTGTTCTCCGACGGGATCCGGACCCATGCCCTCCCGGGACGCCGGGTGCGGTCCCGGAACGTCCACGGAACCGGGGACGCGCTCTCGGCATCCGTAGCGGCTCGCCTGGCCGGCGGCGCCGACCTGATCGTGGCCATCGCCGACGCCCGAGCCTGGGTATCGCGCGCCATCACCGGCGCCGCCGGATGGACCCTGGGCCGCGGCGAGGGCCCCATCGACCACTTCGGCTGGACATAGGGAGAAGCCATCCACCAAACCTTCACGCCGGCTTGGTAGTCTCCCGCTCGCCGATCATGATTCAAGGCCTCGCAGCGGCTGCGCGCCTGATGAGAAGTGCTTTTTGATCGGTTCGAGATGGCAGGAGGACCATGGCGGATGATGCGTTAAGGCGCTCCCCGGCGGACAACACAGCCAACGTCGTACGTGCGGAATTGGGTGTGGCATCCGCTGATTCGTCTTCCGCCACTGCGGACATTGGCTCCCACCACATGACAGTCCCGCAATACCGAGACGGCGAATGCGAAGTACGGCGGCTCTGGGACTCCGCGGTCTGCTCCGCACTTGGCTGGGATCCCGAGCCGATCACCCAACTGCGGCTTCTGCTCCATGAAGAACCCCATGTCAAGAGCCTCGGCTATGGCCAGTACGCCGATGCTCCTGACGATATTTAGCAACTTACTCGAGATATCAGCCCTGTTTTGTCTTAGTCATTCGCTATAATCGTACATATGTACGAAGTAGCCTTCCATGACGCAGATTCCATACTGGTCGCTGAGAACAACCTCAAAGACGCCCAGCGGAAGATCGACCGCCACCGCGGACGGCAGCTCGCATGGTTGAAGACGGTGATCCGCCGGCGGGGGATCGTCCGCGACGGATACCGCTCTCTGGTGGACTGGACCGCCTCGCGGCTGGACATACCGCATACGGTTGCCCGCGACCTCGCCTATCTGGCCAGAAGGCTGGACGACGACATCATCGACCTCATCGGGAGAGGGCATCTGCCGTTTGATCGGACGGTCTCCACCCAACGCCTGATCCAGGCAGGGGCCGCGCCGTCCGATGTCGCAGGGTCGGCCGATCTCGACCTGGCGGGTGTCACGAAGCTGGCCACCAGGTTCCGCAAGCTCAGCCGAGGCGACGAGCGCAGCGAGTTCGAACGCCAGTACGTGAACCTCAGGGCATCCGACGACGGAGCGGTTTGGCACCTGTCAGGCCGCCTCACGGCCACGGACGGCCAGATCGTACGCAAAGCACTGGACCAGCGCGCCGACCAGATCCCGCCCCTTACCCCATCCGATCCGGATGCTGAGTTGTCACCGGGCCAGAAGCAGGCCATCGGCTTGACCACCATGGCCCAGGACGACCTGGACGGCAACCTCACACCCGGAGACCCGGCCGGACGCGAACCCGTTGTCATGCTCATCCGAGACGAATCACTCGCCGACCAGTCCGACGACACCCAAGGTGTGGACGTGTTCGGCGGGCCAAGAGCAGGGCCCCAGGCTGTTGAAGAAGCCGAATGCGAAGGACGCGTCGAACCCGTCACCATCACAGACTGCCAGGTAGTGGATATCGAACCGACCCGGCGCCGGATACCCAAACGGCTGCGAAGGGCCGTGCTCGCCAGAGACCGAAAGTGTGTCATCGACTCCTGCCGCAACAGCTACCGCCTCCAGACCCACCATGTGATTCCAAGACATAAGGGAGGCGACAACACCGCCACCAACCTCGCCACCCTCTGCTGGTACCACCACCACATCGCCATCCATAGGCGAGGACACCGGATCGACCCTGACACACCACCCCACCGCCGACGGCTCCTCCCACCCCGGACCCGGACCGGATACCGGCACCCCACCAACGTCGAGTATCTCAGCCCGTACCAGCAGCAGGAGCGCGCCTACCAGAACTTCCTCGACAAATACCACCCCCAACAACCCCACCCCGGCGGATAGATCGAACCGCCCGCCAACTCGCCGATCCTGGGGCCGAACTGGTCTAGCCTTGGCTTCATGCGCGCATGGATACTGAACGACACGCGAGGGCCGTCCTCCTACACGCTGACGGAGGTGGACACGCCTAGCCCCGGGCCGGGGCAGGTGAGGGTGAGGCTGGTGATGTCCGCTCTCAACCGGCTGGATCTGTGGATGTCGATGGGCCTGCCCGCGCCCAGGCATTTTCCCCACGTGGCCGGCGGGGACGGGGCCGGCGTGGTGGACGCGGTGGGAGACAGCGTGGACGGATGGGCGCCGGGCGCCGAGGTGGTCGTCAACCCAGGCCTCGGCTACGCACCCACCACCGGTCACATACCCTTCGACGGGAAGCTCGGCGTGCTCGGCGAGCACACCTGGGGCACGTTGGCCGAGTATGTCGTCCTTCCGGCCGCCAACCTGGTCCCCAAGCCGGCCCACCTCTCCTGGGATCGGGCGGCGGCCTACGGGCTGGCCTACACCACCGCCTACCGGATGCTGCGCCGGGCCCGCCTCCGCGAGGGTGACCTGATGCTGGTGGTGGGCGTCGGTGGTGGGGTCAGTTCGGCCGGGATGCTGATCGGCCGGCTGATGGGCGCCGAGGTCTACGTCACCTCTACGAGTCCGGCCAAGATCGAACGGGCCGTGCAGCTCGGCGCGGCGGGCGGGTTCGCCTCCGGAGGCGAGTTCTCGAAGGAGATCAGGCAGGCCGCGGGACGGCAGGCCGACGTGGTGTTCGAGAACGTGGGACCCGCCACCTGGAACCAGTCGATGCGGTCGTTGGCGCCGGGGGGCCGGTTGGTGACCTGCGGATCCACCAGCGGCCCCAAGGTGGAGATCTTCGTTCCGCCGCTCTTCTTCCGGCACCTGGAGATAATCGGATCCACCATGTTCGACCACGAGGACTTCGCCCGGGTGACCGAGTGGGTGGCGAACGGGGACCTGCCGGTGCTCGTGGACAGCGTCTATCCGTTCGAGCACCTGCCGGAGGCATTGAACCGGATGAAGGCCGGGGATCACCAGGGCAAGCTGGTCATCGAAAGGAGCGGAACGTGACGGACAAGCCTGCGATCGGCTGGGTCGGGACCGGTGTCATGGGCGTCTCCATGTGCGGGCACGTCCTTGACGCCGGGTATCCGGTGACGGTGACCACTCGCACCAGGTCCAGGGCCGAAGCCCTCATCGCCCGCGGCGCCACCTGGGCCGACACCCCCGCCGAGGTGGCAGCCGCATCGGACATGTCGTTCGCCATCGTCGGCTTCCCCGAGGATGTCCGCGAGGTGTTCCTCGGCCCGGACGGCTTGGCGGCGGGCGCTTCGGCAGGCGATGTGCTGGTGGACATGACCACCTCCGAGCCCACCCTCGCCATCGAGATCGCCGGCACGTGCGCCGACCGGGGCGTGGCGGCCATCGACGCGCCGGTCAGCGGGGGTGACATCGGTGCCCGCAACGGCACGCTGTCGATCATGATCGGCGGTGACGAGGACCCCGTGGCGCAGGTGCGGCCGGTGTTCGAGACCATGGGCAAGACAATCGTCCGCCAGGGCGGGCCGGGCGCCGGCCAGCACACCAAGGCGGTCAACCAGATCCTGATCGCCACCGGCATGATCGGGCTGTCCGAGGCCTTGCTCTACGGCCAGCAGGCCGGGCTCGACCTCGACACGGTGATGGAGTCGGTCAGTGGCGGGGCGGCCGGATCGTGGTCGCTGTCGAATTACGGTCCCCGGATGCTCGGGGGCGACTTCGAGCCGGGCTTTTTCGTCGATCATTTCGTCAAGGACATGGGAATCGCCCTGCGGGAGGCCGCCTCCATGAAACTCCCGGCGCCCGGTCTGGCCATGGCCCACGAGCTCTACGTCTCGCTCCAGGCCCAGGGATTGGGGCGGAAGGGCACGCAGTCCCTGATCTTGGCCCTGGCGCGCCTGGCCGGCGTGGAGTGGGATCCTTCCCACACGGAGAACTGAACGGAACCGAGGCCATGGCACCGATCCCGACGGATCCCCCCGGACAGTCGGACATTCCCAATGTCCTGGCCTCCCGCTATGCCGGCAGCGAGATCCGTCGCCTCTGGTCACCGGTGGGTCGGGTGATCATGGAGCGGGAGCTCTGGGTAGCAGTCCTCGAAGCCCAGATCGAGCTGGGCGTACCTGTGCCCGACGGGGTAGTGGACGACTACCGGGCAGTCGTCCATCAGGTTGACCTGGCCTCCATCCGAACCCGGGAGGAAACCACCCGCCACGACCTGGCCGCCCGCATCGAGGAGTTCTGCGCGCTGGCCGGCCACGAGCACATCCACAAGGGGCTTACCTCCCGGGACGTCACCGAGAACGTCGAACAGCTGGTGATCCGACGGTCCCTCGAATCGCTGCGGGACAAAACGGTGGCGGTGCTGGCCGCCCTGGCGGGCCGGGCGACCGAATACCGGGACATGGTCGTGGTGGGCCGCAGCCACAACGTCCCGGCCCAGCCCACCACGGTGGGCAAGCGCATCGCCGGCGCTGCCGAGGAGACCCTGGCGGCCTACCGGAGGCTCGAGGCATTGATCGCCGGCTATCCCTTGAGAGGGCTGAAGGGCCCGGTGGGGACGCAGCAGGATCTCCTCAACCTGTTCGGCGGCGCCGAGGAGGTGGTGGAACGTTTCGAGGCGATGGTGGCGGCGGGACTGGGATTCTCCCATTGCCTGGCGGCCGTCGGGCAGATCTATCCGAGATCGCTCGACCTTGAGGTGGTGAGCACGCTGGCGCAGCTGGCGGCGGGGCCGTCGAGCCTGGCCACCACCCTCCGGTTGATGGCCGGCGCCGACCTGGCATCCGAGGGTTTCCAGCCCGGCCAGGTGGGATCATCGGCCATGCCCCACAAGACGAATATGCGCACCAGCGAGCGGATCAACGGGCTGGCCGTTGTCTTGGGCGGCTACCTCGCCATGGCCACCGGGCTGTCCGGACACCAGTGGAACGAGGGCGACGTCAGCGACTCCGTGGTTAGGCGGGTGATGCTGCCCGACTCCTTCTTCGCCGGCGACGGGTTGCTGGAGGCCACCCTGCACGTGGTCCGGGACATGGCTGTATTCCCCGGACGGGTGGAGGAGGAGATGGCCGCCGAACTGCCGTTCCTCTCCACGACCCGGGTTCTGCTGGCAGCGGTCGCGGCCGGGATGGGGCGCGAGCAGGCCCACCGGGTCATCCGGTCCCATGCCCTACGGGCGGCGGCCGCCCGGCGAGCCGGGGACGACCACGACCTCTGGGCATCGCTCGGCGACGATGCAGCCTTCCCCCTCGACGCAGACCGGATCCGGGATGCGGCTACCACCACCGGCCTGGCCGGGCGTGCAGGCTCGCAGGTAGACGCCGTCGTCAAAGCGGTCGCGGAAGTGGTCGAAGCGCATCCGCACGCCGCCGGGTACCGGCCGGAGACCCTGCTCTGATCCGTATCGTTAACGGAAGTTCTCGTGGACCCGGGACGCGGTCGGGCCACGCTGGCCCTGGTACTTGGACCCCGCCCACAGCGAACCGTAAGGGTGGTCCGCCGGGCTGGAGAGCTCGTAGAAGCTGATCTGCCCGATCAGCATCCCGGGGTAGATGGCTATCGGCAGGTTGGCCACGTTGGCCAGCTCGAGGGTCAGGTAACCGTTGAAGCCGGGATCCACGAATCCGGCGGTGGAGTGGATCAACAGGCCGATCCGCCCCAGGCTGGACTTGCCCTCCAGCCGGGCCACGATGTCGTCGGCCAGGTGAATCCGCTCGAGAGTGGCCCCGAGCACGAACCTGCCGGGATGGAGGATGAAGCGGCCGTCGGGGCTGACCGCCCTCTCCTGGGTGAGGTCGGGTTGGGCCTTCTTGGGGTCGATGTACGGGTAGAGGTGGTTCTCGAAGACCCGGAAAAAGCGATCCACCCGCAGGTCAATCGACGAGGGCTGGACGTTCTCGGGATCGTAGGGATCGATCCCGATGCGTTCCGACTCGATGGCCGCCTTGATGTCTCGGTCCGAAAGGATCACCGCTCCGCTCCCGGTCGCCTGAGCGGTGGCACGAATGATGCCGTCAGGGGGGAGCGGGTGAGGGGAATCGAACCCCCGTTCTCAGCTTGGGAAGCTGATGTTCTACCACTGAACTACACCCGCCGGATCGGCGCGATGGTAGCCGGGGGCCATGGTGGGTGTCACATACGAGGGACCCGTCCGACGGCATCCGAATCAGGTAATCCACCCGGCCAGACCCCAGATGCTGATCACGAGGCCAACTGCCAGCAGGAACCGGGCGCGCCCCGGACGGTAGGCGCCCTTGGCGCCCTCGGGA
Source organism: Candidatus Spongiisocius sp. (assembly GCF_965221825.1). Taxonomy (GTDB): domain Bacteria; phylum Actinomycetota; class Acidimicrobiia; order Spongiisociales; family Spongiisociaceae; genus Spongiisocius. Next base: position 2,939,462 of record NZ_OZ244917.1, on the reverse strand, counting down.
GCCTCACCGCGGGCGTGTTTCCACATGGCGAAGCCGTTCCCCACCACCATCGCCAGGCCCAGCGCGGTCATCATCTGCCCCAGCAGGGCGTCCAGCCCGAGAATGTCCGCCATGACCCGGGTACCGTAGCCAGGTCGCGATCCCGACGGCACGCGTACCTCTTACACTGGCACCCGAATGGCTTCCCAAGGCTCCCGTCTCGCTGTCATCGCCGCTCTGGCCGCCAACTCGGCCATCGCCGTAGCCAAGTTCATAGCCGCCACAATCACCGGATCGGCGGCGATGCTGGCCGAGGCGATCCATTCGGTGGCCGACTCCGGCAACCAGGGGATGCTGCTGTGGGGCATGACGGTCTCCAAACGCGCCGGCGGGGCGCGCCATCCGTTCGGGCGCGGCAAGGAGGTCTACTTCTGGAGCTTCATGGTGGCGGTCATGCTGTTCGTGGGCGGCTCCGTGTTCTCCATCCAGCACGGCGTCAACGCCCTCCGCCATCCCCACGCCGTGGAGAGTTTCGGCGTCTCGGTGGCAGTGCTCTCGGGAGCGATCCTCTTCGAGGCCGGGCCGCTGGTGGTAGCGGTGCGGGAGTTCAACCGTGTCCGCGGCTCGCGTGCCCTGTGGCGCACCCTGCGAGACACCAAGGACGCGCCTCTCCTAGTCGTGCTGTTCGAGGACAGCGCCGCCATCACGGGGTTGGTCGTCGCGCTGGTGGGCGTGGTCGCGTCCCATCTCACCGGCAATCCCACGTGGGATGCCGTGGCGTCGATCCTGATCGGGGTGCTGCTGGCCGTTGTGGCCTTCTTCCTGGCTTTCGAGATCAAGGGGCTGCTGATCGGAGAAGCGGCCGGACGGCGGGACCGGGCCACCATCCGGGCGCGGGTGCTGGCCCACACCAACGTCACCGGCGTGGATCGCCTGCTCACCATGCATATGGGTCCTGAGGACATCCTCGTCAACCTGGACGTCCATCTGGTGAAAGGCCTCTCCGGAGAAGAGGTCCACCAGACCATCGAGGATGTCGAGAAGGCCATCCAGACGGCACTTCCGGCCGCCCGGAACATCTTCGTCGAAACCGACATCGGCACATGAGCACCGCCTCCGCCCCGGCTTCCTCGGCCAACCTCGGACCCGGCTTCGACACCATGGCCATCGCGCTCGACCTGCGGTGCCGGGTGACTGCCGAGATCGCCGGCTCGTGGTCGACCCGGCACGTGGGGCCCGAGCCCTACTTGGGGGACGAGGACCAGGATGCCGTCCTGGCGGCGGCTCGTGCGGTAAGCGACCGGCCGCTCCGGATGGAGATCGCCAACCATGTTCCTCTGTGCAGCGGGCTGGGATCGAGCGCGGCCGCCTTCACCGCCGGCACCCTGGCCGCACTGCGCGCCAACGGCAAGGATCCGAGCCATGACGAACTGTTCCAGTACGTCAAGTTCCTGGAAGGGCATCCCGACAACGCCGCCGCCGCCGTCTACGGCGGGCTGGTGTCCGTAGCCGAAGGATGGGTCGTCCACCACTCCTTGTCACCAGACCTGGTGCCGGTACTCGTCGTACCCGACTTCGAGATCCGTACGAGTGACTCCCGCAAGGTAGTACCGGACTGCGTCCCGCTCGACGTGGCGGTCCGCACGCTAGGACGGCTCACCGCGCTGATCGAGGGCCTTCGGACCGGCTCGGAGGAGATACTCGACAACGCTCGCGGCGATGAGATCCACGAGACACCCCGCCTCGCCAGCTATCCAGAAACGGCCCGGCTGATGGAGGTCGCCATCGAGGCCGGAGCCGTGTACGCCTGCCTGTCAGGCGCCGGCCCCTCCATCCTCAGCCTGGCGCGGCGAGACCAGGTGTCCACGGTGCAGGACGCCCTCGCGGACGCTCTGGGCGGTGAGGGCAAAGCGATAGTGCTGGGGCCGGACACCACCGGCGCCCGATGAGGTCGACAGGGACTCGGAACATACGTTAGACCGGACGGGAACCACGCATCCCCGTCCGTCTGGCACCGTCCCGACTCGGATCTATTGCTTCTTCTTGTGGCGGTTTGCCTTGATCCGCTTGCGGTACTTGTGCTTACTCATTTTCTTGCGGCGCTTCTTGACCAGTGAGCCCAATACACATCCTTGTTCCGGTCTGGCCCCGATTGTTGTCGCTGGACCGTATGGCCGCAAGCCGGACCGGCATCCAGCGCCCTCTCGGAATGCCAGACGGTCGAAACTTGTCACACCTCCGCTATACGTTACCTACCGCCAAGCACCTACACCGGCTGATAACGCGAGACCGATCGGAACAACCGGCCAGCAGGGAACACACAGGCTTCGTGGAGCGAACGCCGTATCACCCGGCCCCGGCCGGGCATGGGCGACCACGCTCCGAACCAGGACAGGTGGTGGCGGGGGAGGGCCCGGTGCGGAGCAGCGGTTTGCCGGGACGATTTTCGCGTTCTTTCGGACGAAGGCCGAGGGAGATGGGGCCGCTAGTTCGGGTTGCGCAGGAAGCGCTCGATCTCCTCCACCAGCCGGCGGCTGCTGGTCAGCGAAATGGCCCGCTTCTCGCTCTCCGCCTCGAGACCTCGAACGTATCCGACCAGCTCGCTGGATCCGGAGATCGCCTCCTGCACCCGCGCCTCGTAGTCGGCCACCTCTTCATCGAGTTCCTTGACGTCGAAGCGCCTTCCGATCACGTCGCCGAGCGCGTACAGGAGCGCCCGGGTCCCGGTAGGGCTGGGGTTGGCCGCCAGATAGTGGGGTATGCCGGCCCAGATGCCCGCTGCCTCGATTCCCTCGTCCTCGAGAACCGCAGTGATAACCCCGGTGATGCCGGTCGGTCCCTCGTAGGCCGAGGCGTGCAGCCCGAGCCGCCGGGCGAAGTTGGGATCCGACGAGCTTCCGAAGATCGGTACCGGAAGGGTGTGGGCTATCTCGCCGATGAACGCCCCGAAAGCCACGGCCTGGCGGACTCCCAGCTGCCGGAGCACGGAAGCCACCTCCGAACAGAACTCGCGCCACCGCAGGTGCGGTTCCTCCCCGAGAACCAGGACCAGGTCATGGGAATGATCCGGTATGGCTAGACCGAAGACACCGACCGTGGGCCAGCGAATCTCCCGGACCGACCCGTCCAGCGTGACCAGCGGCCGGGATTCCTGATAGTTGACGTAGTCCTCAAGATCGAGCCGAGCCAGCGGAGTGACATCGTGGTGCTCCATGAGGTAGTAGAGCACCCGGGAGGCGGCGTCGGAGGCGTCGTTCCAGCCCTCGAATGCCAGCACCGCCACCGGATCGCGTAGCGAATGCTCCTCAAGCCATTCGACATCGGTCGCCACGCTACGAATCGTAGCGAGAGGAGTGATGAAGCGGAAGCCGGGCACGTCCCCCGGCTATGCGGGGGACCAGTTCCTCAGGCGGAGGCTGTTGGCCACCACAGACACGCTGGACAGGGCCATGGCGGCGGAGGCGACCATCGGGTCGAGCAGTCCGGCGGCGGCCAGAGGGATGGCCGCCACGTTGTATGCGAAGGCCCACCAGAGGTTCTGCCGGATGCCGCGCAAGGTACGTCGCGCCAGGTCGATGGCAGTCACCGCCAGCGCCGGATTACCGGACATCAGGCTCACGTCCGCGGTCTCGATCGCCAGGTCGCTGCCGGTGCCGATCCCCATCCCGACCGAGGCCGTCGCCAGCGCCGGAGCATCGTTGACCCCGTCCCCGACGAATGCCACGGCCTGGCCGTCCTCCTGCCAGGACTCGATGAGCGCAGCTTTCTGTTGGGGTAACAGGCGGGCATGAACCTCTGCGATGCCGAGCCGGTCCGCCACCACCCGGGCAGCGGCGGGATCGTCTCCGGTGAGCATGGCTGTGGTCAACTCCCGGTCGGCCAGGGCCGCGATAGCAGCGGCGGACGATGGCCTGGGGGTGTCGCTGACCGTTATCACCCCGTGGACAGCGCCGTCCCAGCCGCCCAGGAAGGCGGTCCGGCCCCGGCTACGGGCACGGTCCAACTCCTCCGCCCATCGGGCTCCGACCGCCATTCCGCGACGCTCCATCAGGTCGGGCGTACCCACCGTCACGACCGTTCCGTCGACAGTGCCTTCCGCCCCCGAGCCGGGGATCACGGTGACGTCGCCCGCCTTCGAGGGCTGGACGCCTCGTAGGAGGGCCCCGGCCTCCACCGCCCGGCCCAGGGGGTGCCCGGTCCCGGCTTCCACTCCCGCCACCCTCGTGAGGAAATCGGGCCGGTCGGACTCCACCGAGTCGAGGGTCATCTGCCCGGTAGTCAGCGTTCCGGTCTTGTCGAATGCCACCCTCTGCAGCTTCTCGATGCGCTCGAACACCTCGGCCGAGCGAAAGATCACACCGAGTTCGGCACCCCGTCCCGCCCCGACTGCGATGGCCGTGGGCGTGGCCAGGCCGAGCGCGCAGGGACAGGCGATGATAAGCACCGCCACCCCGTTGCGCAGGGCGTCGGCCCAGTTCCCGGTCACGGCCAGCCAACCGACCAGCGTGGCCGCCGCAACGACCACCACCGCAGGAACGAAGACACCCGACACCCGATCAGCCAGGCGTTGGATCGGCGCCTTGGTGGCCCGGGACTGCTCGACGATCCGCACCACCTCGGCCAGAACGGTGTCGTCGCCCACCTCGGTGGCCTCGACCACCAAGCGTCCCGTCTGGTTGACCGTTCCACCTACCACCCGGTCTCCCGGCCGGCGCGCCACCGGCATGGGCTCGCCGGTCAGCATGGACTCGTCCACCTCGCCGGCGCCCTCCACCACCGTTCCGTCGACCGGAACCCGCCCGCCGGGAACCACCTCGACCCGGTCTCCCACCGCTACCTCTTCGATGGGTACGGTGATCCAGGAACCGTTGCGGAGCACCCGGGCGTCGTGGCCCCGTAGCTCAAGGAGCCGGGACACGGCCTGGCTAGCTCGGCCCTTGGCGCGTGCCTCCAGGTAGCGTCCGAGCAGCACGAACATCACGATGGCGGCCCCGGTCTCGAAGAACAGTGCGCCGCCGGAGACAAGGGCCCACAGCGAGTAACCCCAGGCGGTCAGGGTGCCGAGACTGATGAGCGTGTCCATGCTCGCCGCCCCATGGCGGAGCCGTTTCCAGGCCACCACATGGAAGGTGCGTCCGGCCCAGAGAACCGCTCCGGAGGACAGAAGGCCCTGCAGCCACTCCGACCAGCCGGCATCGACACCCGTCATGGCCAGGACGATGGTCGGGAGGGCCAGCGATGCCGCCACCACGAAACGCCGCCACCCGATCCGACGCTCCCGCGCATCCTCGAGCTCGACATTCCGGGTTCCGTCCGCGGTGGGGACGGGTATCAGGCCGTAGCCGATCTCATCCACCGCCGCTGTCAGCCCTTCAGCCGTCGCGGGTGCAGCCAGCTTGATCCTGGCACGGCTCGAGGCGACGTCCACCGCCGCCTCCTCTACCCCGTCCTGTTCGGTCAGCACCTTCTCGATACGAGCCGCGCACGAGCCGCAGGTCATCCCGGACACGTCGAACAGCACTTCAGAGGCTTCGGTGGGGGCGGCGGCGGGGGCGCTTGCTCTCAAGTGGGCTCCTGTGGCTGGTGGGAGGTGGGATGGGTGTGGTTCCAGCGTAGCCCGATTCCTCATCCATGGAACACGGCGTGAACGAGGTCCGGGGAAGAAAACGGAACAACGCGTCAGGTAGGGGCGTTATAACAGGTACGAGGAAAGTGAGTGATCGTGTCAGAAGCGCTAGCAGGCTCCCGGCTGCAAGGCCGGGTGAGGCCGTCCCGTTCCTACAAGAGGGGTCGGGTGTGCCGTCGGGATGGGTGCTCCACCAAGATATCCATCTACAACCGCCGGGACTACTGCAACGCCCACGCCCCCGTCAACTTCCCCCGGGTCCGCGGCCACATTCTTACCGAGGCCTGAGAACCAGAGGAGGGCTGGGCTTCCGGACGGGGAGCTCAGCCCTCGAGGCCGAGCTTGCGGAGAAAGGCGTCGCTACGAGGCTCCCGCCCTAGGAAGTCCTGCAGCAGGTCGATGGCATCCTTGGTCCCTCCGGGCTCCAGTACCTTGCGGCGGTAGGCCATCCCCACCTCGGTGGAGAGCACCCCCTCCTCAGCGAAGCGGCTAAACATGTCCTGGCCGAACACCTCGGCCCACAGGTACCCGTAGTAGCCGGCGTCGTACCCACCCAGGAGATGACCGAACGACGAGAGCATGAACGTTCCTTCGTGGTGCGGAAGGAGACCGGTCTGGGCCCGGCTCCGTAACACCCCCTCCAGATCGACCGGATCGAGGGTGGTGTGCAGCTCCAGGTCAATCTGGCCGAGCATCACCTGGCGGAGGTTGAAGAGGGCGACGTTCAGGTTCCGGGCATCGGTGAGACGGGTCACGAGCTCCGGCGGGATCGGCTCCCCGGTGGCGTGGTGGCGGGCGAAGGTCCCGAGAACGTCGGGGATCCAGCACCAGTTCTCCATGATCTGGGACGGCGCCTCCACGAAGTCCCATTCGGTTCGCGAGCCGCTGAACCGCGCCAACTCGGCCCGGGAGAGCGACATGTGGAGGATGTGGCCGAACTCGTGGAACAGTGTGACCACCTCGTCGTGCAGGAGCAACGAGGGGGTATCGGGAGTGGGGCGGGTCAGGTTCGCCACCATGGCGCTCACCGGCCGGTGACAGCCGCCCTCGATATCCATACCGCCGGGCGCCAGCGGGAAGGCGGCGGCGTGCCCGAACTTGCCGTCGCGGGGATGCAAATCCATGTAAAAGTGGGCCACCAGCTCGCCCGAGGCCGTATCGGTGATCCGGTAGGCAAGCACCTCCTCGTGCCAGACCGGCGCATCGACCTGCTGGTAGGTGAGCCCGAACACCCGCTGGGTGATCTCGAACATCCCGGCGACCACCTGGTCAAGAGGAAAGTAGGCGGCCACCTCGAGCCGGTCCACCCCGTATTCCTGCTTCATCTGCTCGGTGTGGCAGTAGGCGCGGTCCCAAGGCTGGACGGGCAGCACATCATCCCGGGCCTCGAGCAGCCGCTCCATGGCGGCCCGCTCCCGTAGGCCTGCTTCGGTCAGGCGGTCGAGTATCGAACCGTAGAAGCTCGTCACCGCCTCGGGCCGGCGGGCCATCTTCTTCACCATGCTGTGGTGCGCCCACGAGCGGGCGCCGAAGGTAGCGGCCAGCCGGGCCCGGATAGCCAGAGCTTCTTCGAGAAGCGGGGTGTTCTCCTCCCTCGCCCGGTTGCCGAACTTGAGGGCCAGCGCCTGCCTCAGATCGCGGCGCGGAGAGTTCTCCATGAACGGGATCACATCCGGATATGCCATGGTGATGCGGTACGAGCCCTCGGATTCACCCGGCGCCAGCCGCGCCACGTACGAATGGGGCATGCCTTCGAGGTCCGCCTCGGAGACATCCAAATGATCCTCGTACTCGGCCAGGGCGGCGGAGAAGGCGACCTGGCAGCTGACCAGCCGGGTAAGCAGTTCTCGTACCCGGGACCGACCCTCCTCGCTGAGTTCGTGACCCGCCATGCGGAAGTCGCGCAAGGCGTGATCGAGCGCTCGAGCCGGCTCGCCGGCCAGAGCCGCGGCGTCGTCAGTGCCCGCGTAGTCACGGATGGCCCGGTACAGATCGCGCCGCGAGATCAGGTCGAGGGCCCACTTCTCCAGGCGCTCCTCTCCCTCCCGGGCCGCCGTGCGGACAGTCTCGTCCGCAGCCACCTGGCCCAGGAAGGGTCCCCGGCCGTACGCGAGGGCGCCCAGGCGGGCTACTTCTTCGAAAGGCCGCAAGGTGTTGGCGAAGGTGCGCGACCCTCGCACCGAGAGTATCTCCTCGATCAGACCCTCACCGCGGGCGATGACCGCCTCCACGGCGGCAACCACCGACCGGGACATGGCGGACGTGTAGTCGAAGAGCATCTAACGCATCTCCTCGTAGGTGTCCCAGGTCGGATCGGGCTCGACCATGACTTCGTAGACCTGTGGGGACCATCGGTCGGCCAGCCGCCGGACACCGTCGGCCGCTCCCTCACCTACGTAGGCGTAGAGCACGGTGAAATCGTCGAAGGCTCGATGGGCGTAGATGACGCCTTCGGTGCCCAGGACGCCGGCCAGATCCTTCTCAACCTCCCTGACCAGCACCGGATCGAACGACTGCACCTCGATGCTGACCGTCGCCACGAAGTCCAGGTCCAGGTGGTCGATCCTCTTCAGGGACCGGTTGATGAAGAGCCGGCTGTCACCCAGTTCCTCGTCCTCCTCCTCGATGAACTCCCACGTCTGGCCGGTCGCCGAGGCGGCATGGCGGTCGACCTCGTCCGCCAGATCGAGAAACGGCACCCCCCAGGTGAGCGGGTGGGGAACCACGTCCACCGATCCGACCCAGCTCTCCATCAGGTCCTCACCCAGGAGGTCGTCCAGGAGGCGGAACACCACCTGGAGCTGCAAAACCTCGTCCAGGCCGCCGAAGTCGGGATGGCCGACCGTCAGGTTCAGCTCGTCGCGGCTCTGATCGGGCTCGATCACCACCAGGACATCGCGCGGGTGTATACGGAAGCTTCCAACCTCGAGCGCTACCGGCGTGACTGGAATCCGGGCCGGGTGGTACTCCCAATCGCCATCGGGCTCCGGCGCAGCCCGGACCCACTGCTCGGTCAGCGGTCGCAGGGCCGGGTCCAAGGCGGAGCTCAGGCAGAGCGCGTGCCGGGCCTCGAGCCCCGCCAGGAGATCCCACTCGAGTCCCGGATCGATCGCCTCGGTGAGGTCCGTCAACTGCTCGGTGCCGTCTCCGTAGTCGCCCCGGGCCAGTTCCTGTTCGAGCAGACCCCGCAGCCGCGGCCACTCCTCCCAGAAGGCCGCTATGGCATCGCCAACCGTCACCGGGAGTGAGCCGGCCCGGCCCGGCTCTTCAAGTAACGGCCCGAACATGGGATGGCGCAACCGAGCGGATCAGGTCTACCAGCGGTTCGTATATTCCCGGCGCGGCGATGATGAAATGGGTGGAGTCCACCGTGGCCGGGCTGGTGTTCAGGTCGGCCGTCAACCCGCCCGCCTCCTCGACCAGCACCAGTCCCGCAGCCACATCCCACGGATAGATGCCGAACTCCCAGAAGCCGTCGAAGCGCCCGCAGGCCACCCAGGCGAAGTCCAGAGCGGCCGACCCGAGCCGGCGTATGTCCCGCACACTCTTCATCACCTCTCCGGCCGCGGCGGCGTAGGCAGGGCCGTTCAGGTGGCGGTCGTACGGGAATCCGGTCCCGATCAGACATTCCTGGAGGTTGGTACGGGAAGATACGCGGATCGGGCGGCCGTCTAGATAGGCGCCCTGCCCTCGCACCGCGCTGAACACCTCATCCCGCAGCACGTCGACTACCACGCCCGCTACCGGCTCGTCCCCGTCCCAGAGCCCCACTGATACCGACACGTGCGGGTGGCCATGCAGGAAGTTGACGGTGCCGTCAAGCGGATCCACGATCCACCGCCGCCCCACTGCCTCCGTCTGACCGCCCCCTTCCTCGCCCAGCACCTCGTCCTCCGGGCGCAGGTTTCCCAAAACGTCCAGGATGGCCGCCTCGGCAGCCCGGTCCACCTCGGTCACCGGATCGACCACTCCTTTGAGATCCGGGTCGATGTCCTGCCCGAACGACCTGCGCACCACGCGGGCGCCGGCGCGCGCGGCGGTAACCGCCACTTCGAGGTCGGTTCGCAGGTCCACGTCAAGGGCAGTCACGGGAAGCACCCTCCTTGGACTCTCGACTGTGGATGAGGGCTGGGGCGCGCCACCCCGCCGTTGCCATCCGGTGCGTGATCGGGCATCATCTTACGGCCGGGCGCGCCCGATTCCGGGTAATAGGGACGCCGCCGAGCACTGCGATGCGACCGACGTACAATCCGCCGGTGGCGTGGACGGTGACAACCCTGCGACTGATCGGCGCTTTGGTGGCCGGCATCATGGCGGCCTTCGGCTACCCGCCGTACGAGTGGACCTCTCTCGCCTGGTTAGGCCTGGTGGGCTTCGTCTGGCTGGTGGCGACGGCCGGCACCCGACCGGTCGCCCTGTGGTGCGGCTACCTGTTCGGGCTGGCCTACTTCGCTGTGATCCTCTCCTGGCTCATCGAGGTGGAACTGATCGCCTACTACCCCCTGGCGATGGTGCAGGCTCTGGCCTTCCTGATCGTCGCCGGCGGGATATTCCGCTACCGGGATGCCGCCCCCTGGGTATTCATAGTGGCGACGGCGGGAGCGGCGGCGCTGGCGGAGTTCCTGCGGGTGCGGTGGCCCTTCGGCGGATTCCCGTGGGGATCGATCGGCGTGATGGCCGGCGCCACGCCCCTGCGGCCTTCCGCTCAGTGGTTCGGAGCCACCGGCTGGGGAGTCCTGCTGGCGGCCGTGGCGGCCGTGTCCGTGCTGGTGATCCGCCGGCGCTGCTCCTGGAGGGTCCTTGCCGCGGCATCCGGAGCCGTGGTGTTGCTGGGGCTGGCAGGGAACGTCTGGCCGGCGATCCCGGAAGGGGAAACCCGCTCGGTAACGATCGTGCAAGGGAACTCGCCCTGTCCGGGGACGCGGTGCCCGGGCGAACGCCGGCTCATCTACGAAAGTCACCTGGCACTGACCAGCATGCTGGAGCCCGGTCCCGACCTGGTGGTCTGGCCCGAGAGCTCCACCGGAGGCAGCGCCGACCCGCTCCGGGATCCCTCGGTGGCGGAGGCCATCGGCGCCGAGGCGGTCCGGCTTGACGCAACGCTGCTGGTGGGGGGCGATCTCGACGCGGGACCCGATCACTTCGAGAACATCAACGTGGTCTTCGGACCGAGCGGGGCCGTGGTCGGCAGCTACCGGAAACGGCATCCGGTGCCGTTCGGCGAGTACGTGCCCCTGCGCCCCCTCTTCGAGATCGTGCCTGCCCTCGACCGGGTGCCGCGAGACATGATCCGGGGCCGGGAGCAGGTGTTGTTCGACCTCGACGGAGTTCGATTCGGCTCCGTTATCAGCTACGAGGGGGCCTACGCCCGCTACGAGCGGGAGGCGGTGAGGGCGGGAGCGGCCTTCCTGGTGCTGGCCACCAACGAGGCCTCGTTCGGAAGGACGCCGGCCAGTGACCAGCTGATCGCCATCAGCCGGATGAGGGCGGCGGAGCTAGGGGTGGACCTGGTTCACGCCGCGGTTACCGGCAAGTCCGCCTTCGTCTACGCCGATGGGCGGGTGGAGGGCCTGACCGGGCTGTTCGAGACCACGACCGCCGACGGCGCCCCCGCCGCCCGGACGGCAGGTCCCACCCTCTACGTCCGCTGGGGTGACTGGCTCCAGGTCGGGGCGATGCTCGGCTATCTGGGCCTGAGGGCCGCCGGCAGGTTCAGGAGGGAAGAACCAACGTGAGCCGGACCGGGCTCCGGGTCGGGATCGACCTGGGAGGCACCAAGATCGAGGGCGCCATGCTCGACCCGAGCGGGCGGGTGCTGGCCAGGAAGCGGGTTCCCACACCGGCCGGAGACTACGAGGGCACTGTCCGGGCGGTGGTGGAGCTGGTCCGCGAGGTGGAAGCCCGCGCCGGAGGACAGGGCACCGTCGGGATCGGAACGCCCGGGGCCATCTCCCCGTTCTCCGGACTGCTACGCAACTCCAACTCGGTGGCGCTCAACGGCCGGCCCCTGGACCGTGACCTGGAAACGGCTCTGGGCAGGCCGGTGCGGCTGGCCAACGACGCCGACTGCTTCGCATTGGCCGAAGCGGTCACCGGAGCGGGCGTCGGGGCCGGAACCGTTTTCGGCGTGATCCTGGGAACAGGCGTGGGCGGCGGCGTGGTGATCGGCGAGATGCCCCAGGCGGGCCCCAACCGCATCACCGGGGAATGGGGCCACAACCCCCAACCCGGCGAGATGGGCAAGCGGGCCTGCTACTGCGGGAGGACCGACTGCGTCGAACTCTACCTCTCCGGTCCGGCGGTGGCCGGTGAGTACCGGCGATCCGGCGGGATGGAGCTGACGGCGGAGCAGGTCATGGATCGCATCGGCGGGGACGCTATTGCCGCCGGGGTATTCGATCGCTACGCCACCCGCCTGGCGAGAGCGCTGGCGGTGGTGGTCAACATCCTCGATCCCGATGTCGTGGTCCTGGGTGGGGGCATGTCGAATGTGGACCACCTGTACGAGGAGGTCCCAAAAAGGTGGGGAAGGTGGATATTCTCCGATGGGGTCGCCACCCGCCTGGCAAGGAACCGGCACGGAGACTCCGGGGGCGTGGTGGGAGCCGCATGGCTCTGGCCGGTCCATGATCAGGGCTCGCGGGCAATGCCCGCAGGTGGACCCGGTAGGTGATGACGGAGAGGCGAGGAGGCATGATGGAAGGCAATCGAAGCTCCCGGATGGTGACCGGATTGCTGCTGGTGGTGATCGGAGCGTTGTTCCTCATCGAGGACCTCACCGATTGGAGCTACACGTTCAGCGACTGGTGGCCTGCCCTCCTGGTGGTGATCGGACTCGCCAACCTGGTCCGGCGGCGCTCGGGCCGATGGTTCTGGGCGGCGGTCACCCTCCTCGGCGCGGTGCTGCTGCTGGACTCCCTCGGAATCTGGGAGATCGACTTCGGAGACGTGTGGAGGCTCTGGCCGCTCGTCCTCGTCTGGGTGGGCGCCAGGTTCATCCTGGCGGGTCGCCGCTCCCGGACCGGGCGCCGTAAGCGGGATCGGGCCACCGATGCCGGTGAGACGAGCAGCCTGAACGTGTCCTGCGGGTTCGGAACGACCGAGCATCGGGTCACGAGCCGGATGTTCTCCGGAGGAGCGGTCAGCGCCGTGTTCGGGTCCGCCACGATCGACCTGGTCGATGCCGGGTTGGCGATCAGCGCGCCCGCCGTCGACGTCTCCGCAGTCTTCGGATCAGTCGTATTCGTGGTACCGGACGACTGGGTGGTCGACCTACGGACCACCAACGTGTTCGGCGGAGTCAACGACCAGCGAAACGAGAACTCATCCAGGACAGGCCCGACGCTCACCATCACCGGAACCTGCCTGTTCGGCGGCATCACCATCGAGTCCGGCCCGCCCGGCAAGCGGACCGCCTCCGGCTGAACCTGAGGAACACAGCACCGCACGCGGTGCCCCGAGCCTGAGGAACAGGGCGTGACATACGGCGTCCTCTGCCTCAGGTTCGAGAAGTCGCGAAAATCGCGGCGGCGGGCTCGCCCGCCGGGCCCTCCCCCGCCACCACCTGTCCTTGGCTTGGGGCGTGGTCGGCCATGCCCGGGTTGGGGCCGGGTGATGGCGGGTTCGCCCCCTTGGAGCCTTCGAATGTTCCCTGCGGGCCAGGCCGGTCCGATCGGTGAGACGCTTGCGGCTGGTGTAGGTGCTTGGCGATAGGCAACGTATAGAGGGGGTGTGACAATTTGGCCCTGCGCGAATACGTGGGTGCGGGGGCCTGAAATCCTTGGTTTGGGGGTGAGGCCTCGCTGAAATCGGTGAAGTACCAGTTCGCCGATGCCAGGAGGCCTCGATGTCTGATGTTATGTCCGTTCGCTTGTGGTTGGGTGGTGTTCGGGTGCTGGGTGTGGCGGTCGATACGGTTGACCGCCTGGAGGTGGAGGTGGAGTCGTCTCGGGAGTGGTCGCGGTGCCCGTATTGCGGGTTCCGCTGCCGTCGGGTGTGGGATCGGCGGGTCAAGCGGGTCCGCGACCTTGGGGTGTCGGGCCGGCGGACGACGCTGGTGTGGCGGCGTCGGCGGTTCGTGTGCGGCAACTGTGGGGAGCGGCACCTCGAGGAGCATGACCAGTTTCAGGGGAGTCTCACCCGGCGGCTTTCTCGCCGGCTGGTGGAGGACGCCCGGGCGATGTCGATTAGGGCGGTGGCTCGCCGTCATGGGGTGGGTTGGCATCGAATCATGGCGTTGGTGAGAGCCCATTCGGCTCGGGTCGCGAAGCGGCGTCGGGTCCGGCCGTGTCGGGTGTTGTTGGTGGACGAGACGTCGATTCGGCGTCGTCACCGGTATGTGACCGTGGTTGCGTGTGGGGACACCAAACAGGTGTTGGCGATGATCCCAGGACGCACGAAAGGGTCTCTGAGCAGGTTCTTTAGGGAACAGGGGCCGGACTGGTGCCAGGGGGTGGAGATCGTCGTCACAGACGGTTCACGGTCTTACCAAGCTGCGATTAGCCAATACCTGCCCGACGCCCGCCACGTCCTGGATCGCTTCCATGTGGTTCGCTGGTTCACCGAAGGCTTGACTCTGGTAAGACGAGAACTCCAACGCCGCGACCCCGACCAGACACCCCCAGCATTCGAGCCGGACCTGTTCCGAGCGCGCTTCACCCTGCTGCGGAGAGAAGACCATCTCACCGACGCCCACCGCAAGCATCTGGAGACACTGTTCGAGGCTTACCCTCGGCTCAAGACGGCGTGGGATGCTCTCCAAGAGCTCTACAGCATCTACGAAGCCGACGACCTCCAAGGAGCCAACCAGGCGCTCGCCCGGTTCGCTGACCTCTACGACAGCGGCCAGATCCCCGAATACCACGACGTTGTGGACACGATCATTTCCTGGGGAGAAGAAATCTTGGCCTACCACAGCGCCCGACGGGTCACCAACGGACCCATCGAAGGGATCAACAACCTCCTACAAGTCCTACGACGCGTCGCTCACGGGTTCACGAACCCCGACAACTACGCAGCCCGCGGCATCCTCGTAAGATGACCCCCACACCGGCTACAGCACCCAAAACCCACGAAATCGCGCAGCCTCGACAATTTCGGACCGACGTCGGGGTCTGGCTGGGAACCAGCTCTCGGGCGGCGAGGCGTTGGCCCGCTAGGCGGGGATCCCGGCCTCCGATCTGGCCCTGGCCAGCGCTTTCCGCATGTGCAGCTCGGGGATAGGTCCTCGCCGGACCGCTTCCTCCGCCGGACGTCCCTCGAAGAGAACCTGGCGCAACAACGCGGCCACCCTTTCGAGCCGGTCTGCCTGATGGTCTATGTCGGTCGCGGAGAGCAGGTCACCATGGCCGGGAACCACCGTTGGACCCACTCCGGGCCGCGCCGCAGCCAGCGTGGCGGGCCATTCCAGAGGGTAGGAGTCGCCCATCTCGGGGCTCTTGCCCTGTTCCACCAAGTCCCCCATGAAGGTCACGCCGGCGCAGCGGACCACGACATCGGCATCTGTGTGGCCCCGTCCGTGGTACGTGGCCGAGACCCGGTTGCCGCCGATGTCGATGGAGGTCAGCGCCTCGAAGGTTTGCTTCGGAGGCACCACTCTCACCCGCTCGATCTCGTCTCTCCGATCCCGCGGCATCCAGCGACGGGCGTCCTTGAAGTGGGGCGCAGGATCCACCAGGAGCCTCCGTCTGCACGACCGGTGTCCCCAGATGACCGCACCTGGGAAGAGTGCGTTCCCGAAGACGTGATCCCAGTGCCAATGGGTATTGACCACCCACCTCACCGGCTTGGTCGTCAGCGTGCGCAGTTCTCGGGACAGCTCGCGTGCGGCCTCCTCGCTCTCGCGGGTGTCGACCAGCAGGACACCCTCCTCCCCGATCACGACCCCGATGTTGATCCGCAGGAACGGATAGGGGCGCCGGAAGACGCCTTCGGCGAGTTCTTCGAACATGGCCTCACGAGATTACCCCCGGACCGTATCGGCAGTCTCGCCGCAGTTGCGCCATCATTGGGCCGTAATGCCGACCAACGTCAGCCCGGAGTACAAGAAGGCCGAAGCCGACTACAAGGCGGCCCGCGAGCCACGGGATCGCCTGGCGGCGCTGCGGGAAATGCTCCGCACCATCCCGAAACACAAGGGAACCGAACACCTTCAGGCCGGTATCAAGACCAAGATCAAGGAGTTGACCGAGGAGCTGGCCGCTCCGAAGAAGGCGGGGGCGCGGGCGGGTCCGGTCTACACCTTCCGGCCGGAGGGGGCCGGCCAGATCGTCCTGCTCGGGCCTCCCAACAGCGGCAAGTCCTCGCTCCACCACGCCCTCACCGGATCGGGCGCCCAGGTCGGGGCCTACCCGTTCACCACCCAGCACCCCCAGCCCGGGATGGCGCCCGTGCACGACATCGGGATCCAGCTGATCGACCTCCCGCCGATCACCGCGGAGCACCCTCTGCCCTGGATCGGGAATGCCATGCAACCCGCGGACGGGGCGCTACTGGTGGTTGACGTGTCGGAGCCGGGCTGCGTCGCCGCCACCGACGAGCTGGTGGGCTTGCTGGAGGAGCGCCGGGTGTACCTGACCGGGGAGTGGCCAGGAGGTGCGGGGACGCCGCCGGATCCCGACGATCCGTTCGCCAAGCTCCTGCCCACCGCCCTGGTGGCGTCCAAGGCCGACCTGACCGAGCAGGTCGAGGAAGAGGTCGAGGTGCTGATGGAGTTGGTCGGCCTCGACCTCCCCGTCCTCAGGTCCTCGGTACCGGACGACGAGATATCCCATCTGGGTGATTGGCTCTTCGACGCCTTGGGAGTCGTGCGGGTGTACACGGTCGCGGCCACCGAGCGGAAGGATGATCGGCCCTACACGATCCGCCGCGGCCAGACTGTGATGGATGTGGCGGCGCTGATCCACAAGGACTTCGCCCGCGACCTCAAGTTCGCCCGGCTGATCCGGCCCGGCCGGCCTGACCGCCGTATCGGGAGGGCGTTCCCGCTCGAAGACGGAGACCGCATCGAGATTCACATCTGAGCGGCGCCCGAGCCGGACCGCTCACCTCCCCTGGTTGGTGTAGCCGTGCGGCAGGTTGTCGAAGCGGGTGTACTCAGCGGCAAAGGTGGCCTTGACCACTCCGGTGGGGCCGGCCCTCTGCTTGGCGATGATGATGTCGGCCATCCCCTTATGGTCGGTCTGCGGGTTGTAGTACTCGTCGCGGTAGATCATGAGAACCACATCGGCGTCCTGCTCGATCGCCCCCGACTCGCGGAGGTCCCCGAGCTGCGGGCGCCGGTCTCCCCTACTCTCCAGTGCGCGGTTGAGCTGCGAGACCGCTATCACCGGCACGTCCAGTTCCCGGGCCAGCCCCTTGAGGTTGAGGCTGATCTCGGCGATCTCCTGCTGCCTATTCTCCCTGGTGCGGGCCTGCATTAGCTGCATGTAGTCCACCACCACCAGTTCCAGCCCGCGCTGGCGCTTCAGCCGCCGACATTTAGCCCGGATGTCGGTGACCGTGCGCGATCCCTCGTCGGCGTGCAGCGGCGCCTTGTAGAGGCTGGCCGAGGCATCCACGAGCCGGGGCCATAACCGGGCCGACTCGCCCTGATCCAGGCCGGACCGCAGCTTCATGGAGTTGACCCGGGCGTGGGAACCCAGCCAGCGGTAGGCGATCTCCATGGGCGACATCTCCAGGCTGAACAACGCCACCGGCCCGTGATTGAGGGCCACATGGCTGGCTATGTTCATGGCCAGGGCGCTCTTGCCCATACCGGGACGGCCCGCCACCACCACCAGCGTGCCGGGCTGCAGGCCCCCCAGCTTCCGGTCCAGATCTACCAGGCCGGTGGGAAGTCCGGTTACGTCCTGCCCTATCTTCTCCGCCTCCTCCAGCTTCATCAGAACCTGCTCCAACAGGTCTCCGATTCGCTCCGGGCCGCCCTCCGCCCGGTTCCGCGCCACCCCCAGCACGGTCTGTTCGGACTCGTCCAGGACTCTCTCGATCTCCATGTCCAGGTTCATGGCCAGGTCACCGATTCGCCGGGTCGCCTCCAGCATCCGGCGCCGGACGCCATGTTCGGCAACCACCTCCGTGTAGTAACCCACGTTGGCGGCACTCGGGACCTTGTCCCAGAGCACGGCGACCCTGCTGACGCCACCCACCTTGTCGAGATCACCGATCCGGGTCAGCCGGTCGGCCACCGTCAGGGTGTCGATGGGCTGGTTGTCTTCATAGAGGCGAACCATGGCGCCGAAGATCATCCGGTGGGCCGGTACGTAGAAGTCCGCCTCCCTGAGGCGTCCGATCACCTCGTCGGCCGCCTCCTGCGAACGGAGAACCGCGCCGAGCACCGACTCCTCCGCTTCCGCGCTGTGGGGCGGAGCCATGGCCCGGGTGAAGGCTGCCGGATCCGGGGCCCGCTCGACCACCGTCACGGTGTCGCCCCTGCGGGGACGATGGCCTGGCCCATACTGCGCCCTCCCTCTATCTCGAGTCGTCACTACCAGGATGGCGCGCGGGTGTGACATTCCTTGCCGCACGGGCTCGTTGTTCGACGCCCGGGGCGGGCAAGCCGCGTCGCTACGCGGCCACGTGCAGGAAGTTCACAGGGGGAAGAGGGAAGTGGTTCGGAAGATCACCGGTAGTCGCGCCGTCCGACCGGGGTCCAACCGCAGTCAGCATAGGCCATCCGAAGGCTCGCAGGCCCGGGTTCCGCAGCGCAGATTTTGGCGTTCTTCAGGTTTTGACCCGGACCATGAACCGCTCGACGGAACGTCGGGACATCACCGATGGGCTGGGATCACATCCAGGGTAAGAACGC
This sequence comes from Candidatus Spongiisocius sp., assembly GCF_965221825.1. Classification (GTDB taxonomy): domain Bacteria; phylum Actinomycetota; class Acidimicrobiia; order Spongiisociales; family Spongiisociaceae; genus Spongiisocius. The sequence goes on along the minus strand of NZ_OZ244917.1, from coordinate 2,921,052 downwards.
ACTGCACCTCGGGATGCAGAGTGATGGTCACCTCGTGGTAGCCGATGGTCTTGATCGGTTCAGCCAGCATGACCATCCCACGCTCCAGTACCACCGATGACAGGCTCTGCACCGCGTCAATGATCTCGGCGATCCCGATCGACCCGAACAGCTGACCCTCGTCATTCACCCGGGCGGCGATGACCACCCGGGTCTCCACCAGCAGCAAGCGGATGTTCTCCGCCGCATCCAGTTCCCGCCGGCGAGCCTCCCGCCGGACCCGCTCGGCCTCCTGTATCTGCCGGATAATGCCGGTGGTGGCCCTGGCGGCGAGCCCTTGGGGCAGGAGATAGTTGCGTCCGTAGCCGGTGGCCACCTCCACGATGTCGCCCTTGGATCCCAGACCGGTCACGTCGGTCTTGAGCACCAACCTCATCGAGGGCTCTTCGTGTACGGCAGCAACGCCATCTCGCGAGCGTTCTTGATGGCGATCGCCACCCGCCGCTGGTACTGGGCGCAGGCGCCGGTTACCCGCCGGGAGCGGATCTTGCCGCGTTCGGAAATGAACCGGCCCAGGGTGTCCAGGTCCTTGTAGTCGACGTAGGGCACCCTGGTGTTGTCGCACTTCATCTGCCTGCAACCGGGACAGATCCGCTTGCGGATCGTCTTGGGGCCTCTGGGCCGCCGGCGGCGGCGGTTCGGGATTCGTCTCGCCATGAGTAGTAACTCCTTATCAGAAGGGGGCTTCGTCGGGCGGTGGATTGCTCCGGGCCACGGGGGCGGGGGGTACGTTGCCCTGCTGGCCGCCGCCGCTCCAGCCACCGCCTCTCGGAATGCGGGTCACCGTGGCGGTGGCCCACTTGAGGCTGGGGCCGATCTCGTCGACCTGGATCTCGACCACGGAGCGCCGGTCGCCGTCCTGGGTCTCCCAGCGGCGCTGCTCGAGCCGGCCGGTGACCATGACCCGGTTGCCCTTGCGCAACGACTCGGAGACGTTCTCGGCCAGGTCTCGCCAGCAGGTGGCGTTGAAGAAGCTCGGCTCGCCGTCCTCCCAGGTGTTGGCGTCGCGGTTGAAGCGCCTGCGGTTCACGGCGATGTTGATCTTGACCATGGCCACCCCGTTGGGCGTGAACCTCATCTCGGGGTCCTGAGTCAGGTTGCCTACGATGGTTACTGTGTTGTCAGGCATGCCATTCCTATCTGTCTGCTGCTCACTCGGTTCCCCATTACATCAAGACCCTGTGACACTTTCCCCTGATGCGCCGGGTGCGTCCGCAGCGTTCCGGCCGGGCCGATCCGATGACCCCTCGGTCGTCTTACGTCGACCGGGACGTGCACCGGGCCGGATGATCTTGTGTCGCATCACGGCGTCGGAAAGGGAAAGCGCCCGGTCCAAGGCGGCGACATGGTGGGACTCCCCGTCGAACGTGATGACCGTGTAGTAGCCCTCCCGGGCCTTGTCGATCTCGTAGGCGAGCCGCCGCTTGCCCCAGAAATCGATCTCGATGACAGCGGCGTCGGCGCCGTGGAGAAAGTTCTTGAGAACCTGTGACTCACGCCTGGCATCGGCCTCGGGCAGTTCGGGCCTGTGAATGGTCATCAACTCGTACGTGCGCATGGGGACGCATCACCTCCTTCGGACATCCGGGCCGGACAAACCCCCCGGAAGGCGCCATCTCGGGCGCAGGACCTCGATTGTGGGAACCGCATGACGACATCATGCATCAACGGTGCGGAGAAGTCTAGTGGTCTGTTCAGTGGTCAGTGGTCAGTGGTCAGTGGTCAGTGGTCAGTGGGAGGCGTACCTGGAAGATCTCCGGCCATAGCTTGCCGGTCAGGTAGAGGGACCGGTCTGCGGGGTCGTAGGCAATGCCGTTCAGCACATCGATCCCGTCGGTCGATCCGAGGCGATCGAGTAGCGGCGATGCGTCGAGCCGGCCCACGACCCTCCCGGTGCCGGGGTCGATGATCACGATCTCCTCGGTCTGCCACACGTTGGCGTAGACGAGATCCTCCACGCACTCCAGTTCGTTGATCCTCTCCACGGGCTCTCCGGCCCTCAGGACCTCCACCCCGCCGACGGGCTCGAAGGTCGTCAGGTCCCGGAAGGTCAGCCGCGACGATCCGTCGCTCATGACCAGCCGGTCCTCCTGGGCGCACAACCCCCACCCTTCGCCCGCGTAGGAGAAGGTGCCCAGCGGGGCGAGTGTCTCCGCATCCCAAATGAAGGCCGTCTCCTCCTTCCAGGTCAGTTGGATGAGGCGGTCCCCCACCAGCTCGAGGCCCTCTCCGAAGAACTCCTGGCCGAGGCTCCTGGAGCGGATCACGCGCCCGGTACCGGCATCCACGATCCGCACAGTCGACTCGCCGTAGAGCCCGGTGCTCTCGTAGAAAACCCCGTCCCGCAGGACTAGACCCTGGGTGAAGGCCCGGGGGTCGTGGGGAAGGGCCCTCATGAAGACCGCCTCGACAGCTACCGGATCGGCCGGGATCGTCGTGGAGGGCTCGACCGGATCCGTAGAGGAGGCCGTCGCGGGCGGCTCGGCCGTTATCACCGCTTCCGGTGCCTCCGTCGCGGGCGGCTCGGCAATGGTCCCCGCCTCCGAGGACGGCGTGGCCGGCACAGTCGTTGCGAGCGGCCTGCTACTCGTCGAGGAGGTCGGAGCACCGACAGGTGCGGCGCCGGCGCAGGCTCCGAGGAGAAAGCACCCGAGCAGAGCTACGGCCAAGAGCGTGGTCGACCCCGACGCGGCCCGCCAGGGAGGACCGGATCCCTGAGGCACGAGGGATCCCTCCTCTCTCAGGGGCGGTTGGCGCCGGCCGAGCGAAGCGCCGACAGCAAGGGGATGGCCGCTATCTTCTCCTCGGTCAGTTCCTCCCACCGCAGCCCGGGTTCAGGATGTAACCCCTCACAGAAGATCACCCGATCGGGGGTGACGATCAGGTCGAGACGGAGGTCATGGTCCGCCATCGGTATCCGATCCGTCTCCAGCACCTGGAGCTCATGGACGGTGGTGCCCACCACGGTGTCCGGTCCGATGAGGCCCGCCTCCCAAGCCAGGGCGTACTCGAGGTCGCTGAAGCCGCCGCCCTTCCCGAGCCGGGCTCCGGCCGGGTCGACAGCCACGCAACCCGTGATCACCAGGTCGACCGGCTCCATGTCCTCGATCGCGACGGTGCGGGCCGAGCGGGAGGCACCCTTGATGGATGAGGCCGCCCTGGGAGAGTCGGTCAGGCGATCGGGATCCAGACAGAAGAACGGCTCCGGCTCGGCCAGCCGGGGCACCGCCATGAAGACCAGCTTCCCGTCCTCCAGCGCCCGCTGGCGGACCGGCCACTGGGGCGAGTCGGGGTTGGACTTCAGCGTGCCCGCTTCCCGCCACGCCCTGGTGCCGCGCAGTCGCTCGGCGGCGGCCTCCGCTCCGACGAAGTTGGAGATCCGGTTCCGAGCACCTGGAAACCGGGCGACCCCTCCGGCCGAGAGACGGTCCCACACCATCTCACGGAGCGAAGCCTTGGCGGCGAGGAGAGCCGGGTCTCCTCCGGCGTCATGATCGTGGCCCGCCGTCCGTACCATCCCGGTCACGTTACCCTTCCCCGATCCCCCGAATAGGCTCCGCCGGCCCCCGACCCGGAAGGCTTCCACCCCAATGACCCGACGGCTCATTGCCGGATCCTTGGCCATCCTGCTCCTCGTCTCCTGCGCGGGAGCGGGCACCCGGGGTTCCGGCCGGGTCGAGCTGCTGGTGGCGGCGGCGTCCTCCCTAACTGACGCCTTCCGGGACATCGAAGCTGCCTTCGAGGAAGCCCATCCCGGCATCGACGTGGTCCTCAACCTGGGAGGTAGCTCTCTACTGCGGGAGCAGATCCTGGCTAGGGCGCCGGTGGACGCCTTCGCTCCGGCGAACATGGCCATCATGGAAGAAGCACGCGCCGCCGGCCTCGTCAGCGGCAGCGCTCGCGTCTTCGCTCGCAACACCATGGCCATTGCCGTTCCCGTTGGGAACCCGGGAGGGGTGACCGGCCTGGACGACCTGGCGCGGCCGGAGTTGCTGGTGGGACTGTGCGCCGAGACGGTTCCATGCGGTCGATTCACCCGCCAGATTCTCCTGAAGGCCGGGGTTACGGCCCGACCCGATACCGAGGAGCCCAACGTGCGCGCCCTGCTCACCAAGGTCGAGCAAGGGGAACTCGATACCGGCATCGTCTACGCCACCGATGTCCGGGGGGAGAACGGCGTGGTCGCCATCGCCATCCCGGAGGATTACAACGTCACTACGGACTACCCGATCGCGATAATGTCCGCCACGTCCCACCCGGAAGCCGCGACGGCCTTCGTCGCCTACGTGCTGTCGGACGAGGGGCGTGCGCTCCTGGGCCGGCACGGGTTCCAACTCCCCTGACGGTGCCCGGACAACCACCGGAGCCCAGGTGTATCGAGAACATGAGCAATAAGGTTTGATGACAGAAGACCAACAGGACAGCATCGGGACCTCCCGCCGGAGCGGGAGCCGGTCCAGGCCGGCTCGCCGGCGGCGCCGGCCACCCGCGTTCATCGCCATCCCGGCCGCCATCGGGCTGGCTCTGTTCGCCCTGCCGGTGCTGGGCCTTCTCGGCCGCGCCCCGTGGAGCCGGCTGGCAACCCTTCTCGGCTCCGACATGGCCCTGGAAGCCCTAAGGCTGTCGGCCATCTCCTCGGCCAGCGCGGCGATCATCTCCCTGTTCCTAGGCGTTCCCGTGGCCTGGATACTGTGCCGCTACGAGTTTCCGGGGCGATCCCTCCTCCGGGGTCTCGTCCTGCTCCCGATGGTTCTGCCGCCCGTGGTGGGAGGGGCAGCCCTGCTGTTCGCCCTGGGGCGGCGCGGCCTGGTGGGATCTCCCCTGTACGAGACCACCGGGATCGTCCTGCCGTTCTCGACCGGCGGGGTGATCCTGGCGGGGGCGTTCGTGGCGATGCCCTTGATGGTGCTCACCGTGGAGGGTGCGCTCCGCAGCCTGGACCACCGCTTCGAGCGGGCGGCCGAGACGCTCGGAGCCGGACGGTGGACCGTGCTCCGCCGGGTGACGATCCCCATGATCGCCCCGTCGGTCGTGGCCGGCACGGCCCTGACCTGGGCGCGGGCGCTCGGTGAGTTCGGGGCGACCCTGACCTTCGCCGGCAACCTCCAGGGACGCACGCAGACGCTGCCCCTGGCGGTATTCGTCGCCCTCGAGAGCGACCGGGACACCGCACTGGCCCTCAGTCTCGTGATGGTGGTCGTCTCGCTGGCCGTGATCGTCGCTCTCAGGGACCACTGGTGGCGAAGCGGATGAGATCCGGCTTGGACTCACGCCTGACTGTGGAGCGGTCCGGCTTCCATCTGGACATGGCTCTGGGCATCGATCCCGGGCAGACGGTGGCCCTGCTCGGCCCGAACGGAGCGGGCAAGACGACAGCGGTGGGAGCGCTGGCCGGTCTGGTGCCGCTCGACCGGGGCTACATCCGGCTCGATGATCGGGTTCTCGACGACCCGGCCACCGGGACCCTCGTAGGACCGGCGGAGCGCCGGATCGGTGTGATGTTCCAGGACGGCGTGCTGTTCCCCCATCTGAACGCGCTGGAGAACGTGGCGTTCGGGCTTCGCTCCCGCAGCGTTCCCCGCCGGGAGGCCCGCCGGCGCGCCGCCGGATGGCTGGAGGCGGTGGGCCTCGATCAGCTGTCCGACCACCGGCCGGGTCGCTTGTCGGGAGGCCAGCGGCAGCGCGTCGCTCTGGCCCGGGCATTGATAACCGAGCCCTCCATGCTGTTGCTGGACGAGCCGTTCTCCGCCCTCGACGTCAGTTCAAGGGCCGGACTGCGCCGGCTGCTCCAGGACCACCTGGCCGGATTCCCGGGACCGAGCCTGCTGATCACCCACGACCCCACCGAAGCCTTCCTTCTGGCCGACCGGCTGATCGTGCTCGAGAACGGCTCGGTGGCGCAGGAGGGCAGCGCCGACCAGGTCCGGCTCCGTCCCGCCAGTCCCTACGCGGCCGACTTGGCAGGGGTCAACCTGGTGGTGGGGACCGCCTCGGGACGGGTCCTGACCGTCGGGAAACACCAGCTGGTGGTCCCCGAAGCGGCATCGGGCCAGGTGATCGCCACCATCCATCCCCGCGCCATCTCCATCCATCTCGATCGGCCGGGAGGGAGCCCGCGCAACTCATGGCCTACCAGGATCGAGCGTATCGACCACCACGCCGATCGGGTCCGCGTCCAGACCGGTCATCCGCTGCCGGTCACCGCAGAGATCACCCCTGACGCCCAGACGGGCCTGAACCTGGCGCCCGGATCGGAGGTGTGGTTGTCAGTGAAAGCCACCGAGATACAGGTGAACGCCAGCTGATACCTGCGCGGCAACTCCCCTCTCTCCGGCATGCAGTAGGGGCCGCTCGGGCCGTCCGGGTGCGGTAGCAGGGCGCCGGTAGCCTCCACCGGCATGAATGCCGTGGATCTAGTCGTCATCGGCGCCGGACCCGCGGGCGCCGCCACCGCCATCCGGGCCGCTCGCCAAGGCGTCGGCACGGTGGTATTCGACCGGGCACCCTACGGCCGTGACAAGGCCTGCGGCGATGGACTCACCCCGCGCGCCGTAGGCGCCCTCGGCGAACTGGGCATCGACCTCGGCGCCTCCCATCTCATCGAAGGCCTTCGGATGATCGCCGGGAGCACCGAACGGACGCTGCGCTGGCCCGGGACCAGCCGCTTCCCGGCTCACGGGGCGGTCTGGCCCCGTCGCAAGCTGGACGCCGCCTTGGTGGACGCCGCCACCGAGGCCGGCGCGCGCGTGATCTGGGATACCGAAGCCCTACCGGTCTTCGAGGGGACCCGTGTGGTGGGGGTCGAAGCCGGCGGCCGCCGCTGGGGGGCGGGAATGGTGGTGGCCGCCACCGGGGCGCCCGGCGCGGCCGCCCGCCTGCTGGGCGCCACCCGGGTGGCCGAAGAGCCCTACGGGGTGGCGATCCGCAGCTATGCGGCATCTCCCCGTCACGCCGAGCGCTACATCGAAGCCTGCCTGACCATGCGTGACCCCGAGGGCAACGCGGTGCCCGGTTACGGCTGGATCTTCCCGGCCGGGGACGGGACCGTCAACATCGGCGCCGGATCCCTGTCCACGATGAAGCACTTCAGCCGCCTCAACCTGAACTCGCTTCTCGATTCCTACCACGCCCAGGTGCGGGACTCCTGGGAACTCGGGCCCTACCTGGAGCGCCCGCGGGCCTGGCGCCTTCCCATGAGCTCGGTCCGGCGGCACGGTCCGGGCTGGGTCGTGGTGGGTGACGCGGCCGGACTCGTCAACCCGATGAACGGCGAGGGCATCGACTACGGGCTGGAATCAGGCATCATCGCCGCCGACCTGTTCGTCGAGGACCCTGCCACGGCGCCCGAGCGGTACGACCGGGTGGTGAGCGAACGCTTCGACGCGTTCCTGCGCACCGGCCGGCGGTTCTCCCTGCTGATAGGCCATCCCGCCATCCTCAATGCGGGATTGCGGGTAGCGGTCGGCACCCAGGCCATTGCCCGCATCACCCTGCGGGTCATGGGCAACCTCGTGGATTCGGAGACACCGGGCACGGCGGGAAGGGTGCTGGGCGCCGCCGACCGGATCCTGGCGCTGGCCGAGCCGTTGCTGAGGAGGACAAGGGCCCGGGCTTGACCCCGTTCGACACGGCCATGCTTACCCACGTAATGGTATGGTCGGAGGCCCCAAGGAGGACGGGAAGATGGCGGGAATCACATTCGATGCGGTCGGCAAGATCTACGGTGGTGAGACAAGGGCCATTTCGGACGTGTCGATCGACATAGCCGACGGCGAGTTCGTGGTGCTCGTGGGACCGTCCGGATGCGGCAAGTCCACTCTGCTGCGGATGGTGGCCGGCCTCGAGGACATAACCGAGGGCAAAATCATGATCGGGGACCGGGTGGTCAACGACGTGGCCCCCAAGGACCGCGACATCGCCATGGTCTTCCAGAACTACGCCCTTTACCCGCACATGACGGTGCGGGACAACATGGCCTTCGGCCTGAAGCTGAGAAAGACCCCCAAGAAGGAGATCGAGGAACGGGTCGGCGAGGCGGCCCGCATCCTGGAGATCACCGACTACCTGGACCGCAAGCCAAAGGCCCTGTCCGGCGGCCAGCGGCAGCGGGTGGCCATGGGCCGGGCCATCGTGCGGGAGCCGGCCGCCTTCCTGATGGACGAGCCCCTGTCCAATCTCGACGCCAAGTTGCGGGTCCAGATGCGCTCTGAGCTGGGCCTCCTGCACTCCCGGCTCGGCACCACCACCCTCTACGTCACCCACGACCAGGTGGAGGCGATGACCATGGGAGACCGGGTAGCGGTCCTGAAGGCGATCTCGGACACCGAGTCCAATCTCCAGCAGATAGCGGCGCCGCGGGAACTCTATGACCACCCCCGCAACCTGTTCGTGGCCGGCTTCATCGGCTCGCCCGCCATGAACTTCGTCTACGCGACGGTGGGCGCCGACGGGACCTCCACCACGCTCGACTTCGGCGGCCACAGCCTGGCCGTGGACTCCGCCGCCCTCCCCGACGGGTTGGCGCAACGGTCCGGACGCGAGATCGTGGTCGGCGTGCGGCCGGAGGCCTTCGAGATCAGGTCGGCGGCCGGCGCCGGCGGGAGCTCCATGACCGTGGCCGCTTCCCTCGTGGAGCAACTCGGCTCCGAGGCCTACGTCCACTTCGCGGTGCCGGTCCGGCCGGTGATAACCGCCGATATCGAGGCGCTGCTGGCCGAGGAGGGCACGGATGCCGGTGCGTTGGGCGACGAGACCAAATTCACCGCCCGGGTCAACCCCGACCATGCTCCCCGAGTCGGACAATCCGCAGAGCTGGTCGTCGACACCACCAAGCTGCACTTCTTCGATCAGGAAACGGGCGACGCCCTCTAACCCGAACCGAACTTCGCAGGGCCTCCATAGCCGGAGGCCTCCTCCAGCCTCCTTTCCCTTCGGACACTCCGCGCCCAGCCCGGATCGCCGGTTTTTCCCGGCGCGTTGGGGGTGCTTGCACTAACCTGGAAACGATGTCAGGTGGAGCCCCCACCTGACTCTGAAGGGAGGAGCAATGGCCCAAACGGGACTTGACAGTTACTTCAAGGTCTCCGAACGCGGATCATCAGTAAGCACTGAGGTCCGTGCAGGAGTCACCACTTTCCTGGTAATGGCCTACATCCTGTTCGTCAACGCCGACATCCTCGGCGCCACCGGCCTTGATCCGGTCGCGGTCGCCGCCGGGACGGCCCTGGTGGCGGGGGTGCTATCCATCGCCATGGGGGTGATCGCCAACCATCCGATCGCTCTGGCGGCCGGGTTGGGAATCAACGCGGCTGTAGCGTTCGGCTTGGTACTGACGGACGGGCTCACCGCGGAAGGCGCTATGGGCGTGATCCTGTGGGAGGGCATCCTTGTCACCATCCTGGTCGTGCTCGGCCTGCGGGAGGCGGTGATGGAGGCGATCCCCGACAGCCTGAAGTATTCCATCGGGGTGGGCATCGGCCTGTTCATCCTCTTCATCGGCCTGGTCAACGGGGGCCTGGTGCGGAGCGGTGGCGCCATCGTGGAGTTCGTGTTCCCGAACTCGTATGCCGCGGGTACCACCCTGGTCGGGGTGCTGATCGCCTTGGTGCTGATGGCCCGTAAGGTGAAGGGCGCGATGATCATCACGATCATCCTCACCACCATCGTGGCGTTGATCCTGGACGTGATCGACCTGCCCGACAGCCTTTCGGCCAGCGTCAGCTTCTCGACCATCGGCGCCGTCGACATGGGGAACGTGTTCGCTGAAATGGGCGCACTAGCGGCCATTCTCACGATCTTCACCTTCATGCTGACCGACTTCTTCGACACGATGGGGACGGCCACCGCCGTCTCCGAGCAAGCCGGGCTGACCGACAAGGAAGGTCGGATTCCCAAGCTCCGCGAGCTGCTCCTGGTGGACTCACTGGGCGCAGCCCTCGGTGGACTGTGCGGGGTGAGCTCCAACACCAGCTACATCGAGAGTTCGGCAGGCGTGGCCGAGGGAGGAAGGACCGGCCTGACGTCGGTGGTTACCGGCGTGCTGTTCCTGATCGCCATCATCCTGTCGCCCCTGGCACTGCTGGTACCCAGCCAGGCCACGGCTCCGGTTCTGATCCTGATCGGGTTCCTGATGGTGGGGCTCTTGAAGAAGATCGACTTCACCGATCTGGAAGAGGGACTACCGGCGTTGCTGGCGGTGATCCTGATGCCGTTGACCTATTCGATCACGGTGGGCATCGCGGCAGGGTTCCTGACGCATACCCTGATCAAGATCGTGAAGGGCAAGGCCGCCCAGGTCCACGTCCTGATGTGGATCGTCTCAGCGGCATGCCTGGTCTACTTCCTCCAAGACTGGATCAGCGCTTACCTCTAATCGATGATCGACCATCCAACGACTACGGAGAGGGCGCCGTCCGGCGCCCTCTCCTCATATGGTGGGAGGGGAGTGAAGGATATGGAGAGGTTCGTGCGGGGCCTGCCGAAGTCGGAGCTGCACATCCATATCGAAGGCACCCTCGAGGCGCGGATGATGTTCGACCTGGCCCGACGCAACGGGGTGGAGTTGCCGTACGGCTCGATCGAGGAGGTCGAGGCCGCTTACGCGTTCGCCGACCTGCAGTCCTTCCTCGACATCTACTACCGGGCCGCCGCGGTGCTCCGGACGGAGGACGACTTCGCCGATCTGATGTCCGCCTACCTGGCCCGGGCGGCGGACGACGGGGTACGCCACGCCGAAGTCTTCTTCGACCCCCAGACCCATACCGAACGGGGCGTTGACATCGGCACGGTGATCCGGGGCTTCGTAAGGGCCCGGGAAGAGGCCGCACCCGACATCACCTCCACGCTGATCCTGTGCTTCCTACGGCACCTGCCCGCCGAGGCCGCCGTCGAGACTCTGAAGGCGGCCCGGCCGCACCTCGAGCACGTCCAGGGCGTGGGCCTCGACTCGGGCGAGATGGGCAACCCGCCGGAACTGTTCGCCGAGCCCTACCGCATGGCGGTCGAGGCCGGGCTCACCCCGGTCGCCCACGCCGGCGAGGAGGGACCGGCCGGATACATCCGCTCGGCCCTCGACGTCCTCGGCGCTCGGCGCATCGACCACGGGGTCAGGGCCTGGGACGATCCGGAGCTGGTGGAGCGGCTCGCACGCGAGCGGGTGCCCCTGACCATGTGCCCCCTATCGAACCAGCGGCTCCAGGTGTTTCCCGACCTCGGACTGCACCCCCTCAAACGGTTCATGGACGCGGGGGTGCTGGTGACAGTGAACTCGGACGACCCGGCCTACTTCGGCGGCTACGTGGGCGATAACTACCTCGCGATCGCCGAAGCCCTCGACTTGACCCGGGCGGACATGGTCCGGCTGGCGAGGAACTCGGTCGAGGCCTCCTTCCTGCCGGAGGACCGTAAAGCGGCCCTCCAGGATGAGATCAGCGCCTACGTCCGGTCACATCCGGCGAGCCCTTGATGACGGGCGAGCGTGGTCTGTCTGCGAAACAGCTAGGCCGTTCCACAGACAGACCACCTCCGCTATCCTTAACCGGCCTGCCGCGCCCTCCGGGGCGCTTGATTCATGGCAGGCCCGGTCCGGCGGTCGCCCGCCCCCATCCGTGTTTCTGAGGAGTTGCCATGTCGAACGTCATCCTGCGCGCCGAGACCGGCCGCCAAACCGGTACGAGAAGGTCCCGAAGGTTGCGGCGTCGCGGCATGGTGCCCGCCACGCTCTACGGCCAGGGTTCGGAGTCCCTCTCGATCGCGGTGAGCGCCCGCGACCTCCGCTCGGCATTGACCACGGATGCCGGTCTCAACGCGGTGATCAACCTCCAGATCGGGGAGGAGACCCACACCTCCCTGGCCCGCCAACTCCAGCGCCATCCCACACGGGGAGACATCATCCACCTGGACTTCCTCAAGATATCCCTCACTGATGAGGTCGAAGCGGTGGTGGCCATCGAGTTGGTCGGAGATCCGGCCGCGATCCGGGAAGGAGGCGGCATCCTCGAGACGATCGCCAACACGGTGACCGTGCGGGCGCTGGTGACCGCCATCCCGGAGTCGATCCAGGCGGACATCTCCGGGCTGGGAGTCGGCGACACCCTTCGCTTGTCGGACCTTCCCGCTCCGAGCGGGGTCGAGTACCTCGACGACCCGGACCAACCGATCCTGGTGGTCAGCCTGCCGGCCATCGCCCTCGCCGAGGAAGAAGTCGAGGAGGACGAGGTTCTCGCGCTGGTCGGCGACGGCGACGGGGCAGAGACCGAACCAGAACAGGACGCCTGACCTACAAGGTCCCAACCGAGAGGGCCAGCATGCCGGCGATCGTGGGGCTCCACAACCCCGAACCCGCCTACCGGGGCACGCGCCACAATGCCGGGGCCGAGGTGATCGCCGCCCTGGTGAAGCGCTCGGGGACCCGCCTGGGGCGGGGACCGCGCCGGGTCCGGTGCCGGGTGGCCCAGGTCCGCATCGGCCCCGATCCTGCGCTGCTGGCCGTCCCGACCGTCTCCATGAACGTCTCAGGTCCACCGGTCCGGGGGCTGATCGGCTACTACAAGGTGGCGCCGGAGGATCTGCTGGTAATCCATGACGACATCGATCTGCCCTTCGGCCGGCTCAGGCTCCGATCAGGCCATGGCCACGGCGGCCACAACGGGGTGCGTTCGATAGCCGGATCGCTCGGAACCACCGATTTCTGGCGCCTCAAGCTCGGCATCGGGCGCCCGCCCGGCCGGATGGATCCGGCCGACTACGTTCTGAGCCGGTTCTCGGCGGCAGAACGGGAGGAGGTCGACCACCTGGTGGACGACGCCGCCGATGTGGTGGAGAGATTCATGACCGACCCCGAAAGAGCCATGGAACTCGCCGGCGGCAGGCGGCCTTGACCCGGATGCTCGTACCGGCGATCCCCACCGTTCTCACCGGGGCAAGGAGGTAGTCACATGCCGCGCCTGATCGGGGCAATCGACCAGGGAACCACTAGCACCCGCTTCATGGTCGTCGATCACGACGGGGCGGTAGTGGCATCGGCGCAGGAGGAGTTCGAGCAGATCTACCCCCGGCCCGGCTGGGTGGAGCACGACCCGGCAGTGATCCTCGCCTCGGTGGAGAGCGTCGTCACCCGGGCCCTCTCGCAGGCAGGCCTGACCGCCCGGGATCTGGTGGCGGTGGGGATCACCAACCAGCGTGAGACCACGGTGGTCTGGGACCGCTCCACGGGCGCGCCCCTGGCCAACGCCATCGTCTGGCAGGACACCAGGACGTCCCGGCTCTGCCGTGAACTGGAGGATGGTCACGGCATGGATCGCTTCCGGCCGGTGACAGGCCTCCCGCTGGCCCCCTACTTCAGCGGTCCCAAGACCGCCTGGCTGCTCGATCACGTGGAAGGGCTGGCGGAGCAGGCCGCCGCCGGGCTGGCCGTGATGGGGACCGTCGACTCCTGGCTGCTCTGGAACCTCACCGGCGGTACCGGGGGCGGCCGGCATGTCACCGACGTCTCCAACGCCTCCCGCACCATGCTGATGGACCTCGACACCCTGGCCTGGAGCGACGAACTGCTCGCCGCCATGAGGATCCCCCGCTCCATGATGGCCGAGATCGTTCCTTCCGTCGGAAGGGTGGGGCGTGGCACCGGGGTCCTTGAAGGGGTTCCCATCTCGGCCATCCTCGGCGACCAGCACGCCGCCCTGTTCGGACAGACCTGCTTTCTCCCGGGCGAGGCCAAGAACACCTACGGGACCGGCTGTTTCCTGCTGATGAACACCGGCGGCGAGATGGTCCCCTCGACCCACGGCCTGCTCACCACGATGGGGTACCAGATCGCCGGCGAAGCACCCGTCTACGCGCTGGAGGGCTCCGTCGCCATCGCCGGAGCGGTGGTGCAGTGGCTGCGCGACAACCTCGGCGTGATCTCGACCGCCGGCGAGATAGAGACCCTGGCCGCCTCGGTGGAGGACAACGGTGACGTGTACTTCGTACCCGCCTTCTCGGGCCTGTTCGCGCCGCACTGGCGCTCGGACGCCCGGGGGGTGATCACCGGCCTGACCCGCTACTCCACCCGGTCCCACATAGCCCGCGCCGCCCTGGAGGCGGTGGCGTACCAGACGCGGGAGGTGCTGGAGGCGATGCAGACCGACTCGGGCGTGACGCTCAGGGAACTCCGGGTCGACGGCGGCATGGTGGCGAACAGCCTGCTGATGCAGTTCCAGGCCGACATCCTCGACGTTCCGGTGGTGCGGACCGGAACGGACGAGACCACCGCCCTCGGCGCCGCCTACGGGGCCGGCCTGGCCGAGGGGTTCTGGCGTGATCTCGACGATCTGCGCGCCCGATGGCGGGAAGCGAACCGGTGGTCGCCCGGCATGACGGCCGCGGAACGGGAGATGCTGTACGCCGGGTGGCACAAGGCCTTGGAACGTTCGCTGGACTGGGTCTCCTAGGAGTCCGGCGCGCGGTGTAGGGTTGCCGCGGGGAGGTAGTCCTATTTCGATCCCTGACCTGCTGGCGCTCTTCCGGGTCATGTGCGTTCCGGCCATCATCGGCCTCGTGCTGGCCACCGAGCACACAGCCGGCCGGTACCTCTTCGGCATCGCGACTGTGCTGGTCATCTGCGCCGGTCTCAGCGACTTCTTGGACGGCTACATCGCCCGGCGCCAGGGCATCAGCTCCACATTCGGCGCCTTCCTGGACACCACCGCCGACAAGATCCTGGTGAGCGGCGTGCTGATCGCCCTTGTCTCGGTGGACCGGGCATCGGTATGGGTCACGGTCATCATCATGACCCGCGAATTCGTGGTGATGGCGATCCGGAGCGTGGTCGCCATCGACGGGACCCTGGTTCCGGCTTCGGTGGCCGGCAAGACCAAGGCCGCCGTCCAGTTCTTCGCGCTCGGCTTCGCAATGATGCGGTTCCCGGACCCGTGGGGACCGCTCTACTTCGACGAGTACTGGATGTGGTTGGCCGGCGCGGTGACGATGTTGTCGGGCTGGGACTATGCCGTCAAGTTCTGGCAAGCGGTCCGCCAGGCCGGCCGAACCACGGATCCGTGACCGTACTGGTCACCGGCGGCACCGGCGTGGTGGGACAGCCGGTAATCCGGCGGCTGGTGGCAGCGGGACGGGAGGTACGGGGCCTGGCACGCTCGGAGAAGGCGGCATCCGTTCTGGCGGGCCTGGGCGCCGTACCGTCCACCGGCGATATCGAAGACCCCGATTCCCTGGACCGGGCCATGTCGGGGTGCGAAGTGGTGTACGACATCGCCGGGCTGGTGTCCTTCTGCCCTGCTGATCCGGCTGCCCTGTACCGCATCAACGTCGAGGGAACCCGCAACGTGGTCACGGCTGCCCGCCGGGCCGGGGTCCGGCGCCTGATCCACACGTCTTCGGTGGTGGCCCTGGGAGAGAGGCCGGGAACGGTGGGGAACGAGTCCACCCAACACACCGGTCGCTACACCAGCCACTATGCGCGATCCAAGCACCAGGGAGAGTTGGTGGCGCTCGCCGAGGCAGGAGACATGGAGGTGGTGGTGGTGAACCCCGCCTCCGTCCAGGGCGCCGGCCGGACAACCGGCACCGGCGACCTGCTGCTCCAAGCGGTGAACGGTCGTTTCCGATACCTGGTGGACACCCCTATCTCGATCGTCGATACCGAGGATTGCGCCCGGGGCCATATCGCCGCCGAGCAGTACGGGGTCGCCGGCCGCCGCTACGTGTTGAGCGGATTCACCATCACCCTCCGCCAGTTGCGTGACCTGCTCTGCGAACTGACCGGTCGCAACTACCCGATCAGGTTCCTGCCCAGGCCCCTGCTCGCTCCGCTGGGCCCGGTGGCCGACCTCATCGGGCGGCAGGTTCGATCTGTTCCCATCTGCCGGGAAACCGTGCATCTGATGCGCCACGGCGCCAGGTACGACGGTTCGCGGGCCGTCCGGGAGCTGGGATTGGAGTATCGATCCGCCCGCGAGACCTTCGCCGGAGCACTCGACTCGTTCCGGAAGGCCGGCCTCACCGACGCCTGAACTCAGTTCGTAGTTGGTAGTTGGTAGTTTCCATTGACCACTGACCACTCATCGGCGAGCCGGGTACGATGGTCGGTCGTGCGCGCACCCCTCGCCCCTTTCCTGGATCGCTGGCGCCGCGACCGCCTACCCCGTCCTCCCGACCGGCTGGTGGTGCCGGTGGCAGCCCGGGCAATCACCGTCGGCGGTCTGGCCCGATCGGCCCGGGGGCCGGTCGTGGTGGTGGTCCCGTCCGATCCCGAGGCCGAGACCCTCGCCTCCGATCTCCGGCTGTTCACGGACGACGTCCTCCTGTTCCCGTCCTGGGAGACCCTGCCCTTCGAGCACGTCTCCCCCAACCTGTCCACCATGGCCTTGCGGTCGGAGGTCCGTGACCGCCTGGACGCCGGTCCTCGTGGCCTGGTGGTGGTCGCTTCGGTGCGGTCCGTCATCCAGCGGGTCAGCGGGTGCTCCACCGAACCGGTGGTGGTGAGCTCGGGGACCGCGGTAGCGTTCGAGAATCTGGTCGACCGCCTCGACGCCTACGGCTACACCCGCACTGATCGGGTCGAGGCGAGGGGGGAGTTCGCCGTGCGCGGCGGCATCCTCGACGTCTTCCCGGCGCAGGCCGAACTTCCCGTCCGCCTCGACTTCTGGGGCGACGAGGTCGACGATATCCGGGTGTTCTCGGTCGGGTCCCAGCGCTCCACCGATTCGGCGGATGAGCTTCGGGCCTATCCGGCCCGCGAGCTACGGCCGGACGCAGAGGTCCGGGAGGCAGCCCGGGACCTCTACCACCGCCTCCCCTGGGCGGCCTCGATCTGGGATCGGTTCGCGCAGGGGATCCGGTTCGCCGGGATGGAGTCCTGGCTCCCGTGGTTGGCCCCGCCCCGCTGCTTCCTGGATGAGATCCCGCCGTCGGCCACCACCGTCCTTCTCGACCCGGTCCGGACCAGGGCACGGGCCACGGACCTGGCCGAGGAGGAACAGGACCTGGCCGAGGTGCTCGCCGGGACCTGGGGAGAGAGCTTCCCGATAGACGCCGACCGGCCGGCGCTGTTCCTCGATCTCGACAGCGCCCTCCCCGGAAGCGTGCTGGAATGCCCTCCGCTGGCGGCTTCCCCCGCTGACCGCGGCATCACGGTGGGACCCTGGGAGGGGCAGCCCGGTGATCGAGAGTCGGTCACGTCCGCGCTGCAGCGTCTGCGGATCGCGGGTACGGATGTGGTCCTGGCCATGGACGGCGCCCCGGCTGCCAACCGGGTGGCGGAGGTTCTGAGGGAGAACGGCCTGGACCTGCCGGTGATCGAAGGAGTGACGAAGCCGGTCCGTTCCGGAATCCTCGCCGAGGGTATCCACACCGGAGTCGTGCTTCCCTCCCTGAAGCTGGTCGTGCTCGGCGAGCGGGAGATACTGGGTCGCCGCCGAGCCCACCGCCGCCCCGTCACCCGCCGCCGGACGACCTCCGGATACGAAGACCTGGAGTCAGGCGACTACGTGGTCCATCGCCACCACGGAATCGGACGCTTCGACGGGCTGATCAGCCGCACCATCGCCGGGGTGGAACGGGACTACCTCCTGATCGTCTATGCCAAGGATGACCGTCTGTACGTGCCCACCGACCAGCTGACCGCTGTTCAAAAATACACAGGGGGTGAATCCCCCCGTCTCAGCCGGATGGGAGGTCGCGATTGGGCGGCCACCCGGAACAAGGTGCGCCGTGAAGCCTCGGTCCTGGCCGAGCATGTGGTGGCGGTCCACCGCGCCCGGGCAGTAGCCCAGGGCCACGCCTTCGCCGCCGACACCCCTTGGCAGCGCGAGATAGAGGCCGCCTTCCCCTTCGAGGAGACCGCCGACCAGCTGGCCGCGATCGAGGACGTGAAGCGGGACATGGAGTCACCGCTCCCCATGGACCGTCTCATCTTCGGCGATGTGGGCTTCGGCAAGACCGAGGTAGCGCTGCGAGCTGCCTTCAAGACGGTTGCGGACGGATACCAGGTGGCCATGCTATGTCCCACGACCCTCCTCGTCCAGCAGCATTTCCAGACCTTCTCGGAGCGCTTCGCCGCCTACCCCCTCCGGGTCGAGATGCTGAGCCGCTTCCTCACCCCGGCCCAGGCACGCAGGGTGATCAACGGCCTCGAGAGCGGCCAGGTGGACATCGTGATCGGAACTCACGGATTGCTGTCCGACCGGGTGAGGTTCCGCAAGCTGGGCCTGCTGGTCGTGGACGAGGAGCATCGCTTCGGCGTCAAGGCCAAGGACCGCATCAGAGCCATGAAGACAGCCGTGGACGTGGTCACGCTGACCGCCACGCCAATTCCCCGCACCTTGGAGATGGCCCTCACCGGGATCAGGGAGGTGAGCCACATCCGCACCCCACCCGAGGATCGGCATCCGATCCTCACCTTCGTGGGCCCCTACGACGCGAGGGTGGTGTCAGCGGCCATCCGCCGGGAGATGCTCCGCGACGGGCAGGTCTTCTACGTCCACAACCGGGTTCGCTCGATCGAACACGCCGTGGCCCGGCTCCGGGAGCTGGTGCCGGATGCCCGCTACGGGGTGGCCCACGGCCGGATGAACGAGGGGATCCTCGAACAGATGATGCTCGACTTCTGGGATCACCGCTATGACGTGCTGGTCGCCACCACCATCATCGAGTCGGGGCTCGACCTGCCCCAGGTCAACACCCTGATCGTGGAGCGAGCCGACCAACTGGGCCTCGCCCAACTCCACCAGCTTCGAGGCCGGGTGGGACGGTCGGGACGGCGCGCCTACGCCTACCTGTTCCACCCCGAGACCACGCTGTCCGAGACCGCCTACCGCCGCCTGGAAGCGGTGGGCGAGGCCAGCGACCTCGGATCCGGGCTCCAGCTCGCATTGCGGGACCTGGAGATCCGGGGAGCAGGCTCGATCCTCGGAGAGGTTCAGTCGGGGCATATCGCGGCGGTGGGCTTCGACATGTACGTGGAACTGGTCTCCGAGGCGGTCGCCGAGCGGATGGGCACCGAACCCGCCCGCGAGACCATCAAGGAAGTCCGGATCGATCTGCCGGTGGACGCTCACCTGCCGGACGACTACGTATCCGACCAGCAGGCCCGGCTCGAGGCATACCGCACCCTGGCGATGGCCGTCTCCCAGGCGGGTGTGGCCGATGTGGCGCTGGAATGGCGGGACCGCTACGGCCCTCTTCCCGATGAGGCGGAGCGCCTGCTCGACATGGCCCGGCTGCGGGTAGAGGCCATCAGGGTGGAGATCGACCAGATCGTCCAGTTCCGCAAGGAGATCCGCCTGGGGCCGATTCGTCTCAGCCAATCGCAGGAGATCCGCCTCGAGCGCCTGGCGCCGGAGGCCATCCTGAACGCCACCGAGGGGAAGCTCTTCCTACCCGTACCCGGGTACGTGGACGCGGTCCCATTCCTGCTGGCCTTTCTGGCCAGAATGTGGCCCCCGCCCGCCGATGGCGGTGAGGTCCCCGAGCCCTAGGCACTGCGATGATGTGGGCCCGGTCGGCCGCCGTACGTAGCCTTCCTGGCATCAGGGCTACCATCGCTACCCGAACTCCATGGGCGCCGGCACCGGATAGCGCCCGCAGGAAGGAGACAAGGTTGCATAGCCCCATCACCGAACGCCGGAAAAGCCGGGTCCGTCCGGTCCTCCTCGCGCTCGCGTCGTTGGCAGTGGCTCTTCTCGTTGCGTGCGGGAGCACCGACGAAGTGGCCACGGTGGACGGCGAACCCATCACCTTCGACGAGGTGACCGCCTTGATCCCGGACACAGGCGACACGGTCGACGTCACCCGCTTCGCCAACTCGCTGATGCTGGTGGTGGCCGACCGGGTGATGTCAGCGGAGGCCGAGGAACAGTTCGGCGTGGTCAGGACCGTGCAGCTGATCGACGCCAAGCTCGGGGAACTGCTCATGCAGACCGGCCTGACTCCCGAGCAGATTTACGAGACCTACGGCCTGACCGAGACCTCTCTCCGCCTCATCGCAGCCCAGGAAGTCACCGCGGACCAGGTGACGGCCGAACTCCTTGCCGGCGCCGGCCCGCCGGACGAGGAGGAACTGATGGCGATCTACGAGGGGTCCCTCAACGAGCTCAGCCAGGTCTGCGCCGCCCACATCCTCGTCGAGACCGAGGAGGAGGGCGTCGCCGTCTATGACCGCGCCGCGGCCGGGGAAGACTTCGCGGCACTGGCGATGGAGCTGTCAACCGGCCCGAGCGGCCCCAACGGGGGCGATCTGGGGTGCTCCTCCCCCGCCACCTACGTGGAGGAGTTCGCCGCCGCGACGCTCGAAGCGGAGGTGGGCGTACCATTCGGACCGGTCCAGACCACCTTCGGTTGGCACGTGATCCTGGTGAACGAACGGATCGTTCCCGCATTCGAGGATGTCCGGGACGGGTTGGCCGAGGATCTGCGGTTATCGGAAGGTAACCGGCAGTGGGTGGATTGGCTGACCCTCGTCCTGGTCGAGGCGGAGGTCACCGTGGAGCCCGAGTACGGGACATGGAGCACCGAGCCGAGCCCCAACATCATCCCGCCGGAATCCTGAGCGAAGTCCTGATCATCGCCGGCCTCGGGCCCGGAGATCTCTCCGGTACGCCTGCCGAGGTCCGGGAGGCGTTGCTCGATCCCGATCACCATGTGATCCTCCGTACCGGGCAGCACCCCGCCGCCGCCCAGCTGGCGCGGAGCAGGCAGGTGACCACCTGTGACGACCTCTATGACGCCGGAGAGACGTTCGACGAGGTGTACGAAGCCATCGTGTCGCGGGTCCTGACGGTGGCCGATGCGGGCCCCGTCATCTACGCGACGCCCGGCAGCCCCCTCTACGGGGAACGTACCGTGACCGAGTTGAGGAAGCGGTGCCGTGCCACGGGCAGGCCGGTCGAGGTGAGACACGCCCCCTCGTTCCTCGACGAGGTGTTCGCCGCCCTCGACCTGGACCCCACCGACCGTGGTTTCACGGTGCTGGACGGCCGGGACCTGCCGGATCCCCTGATGCTCCACCTGCCCACGGTGGTGTTCCAGGTCGACACCGGACCGGTGCTCGACGATGCGCTGGGCAGGCTCGGGCGCACCCTCCCCGAAGGCACCCCGGTGACCGTGCTGACCGACCTCGGCACCGAGGCGGCCCTGATCCGTACCTATCCGATCGGGGAGGTACCCGCCGATGCGGCAGGTTCGCGTACCAGCCTGTTCCTCGATCCTCCCGAAACCGGCCTGGTCGGGGCCGTCCGGGCGATGCGGCGGCTGAGGAAGGAGTGTCCTTGGGATCAGCGCCAGACCCACGACTCTCTCACTCCGTACGCGATGGAGGAGACCTTCGAGCTGCTGGAGGCGATCGCCGGGCTCCCTCCCGGAGCCCCTGGCGGGGATGAGACCGACTACGTGGCCTACCACGATGTGGAGGATGAGCTGGGCGATGTCCTCCTGCAGGTGATATTCCACTCCAACCTGGCCTCGGAGACGGGAGCGTTCGACATCGAAGACGTGGCCGAGACCCTCCGGCGAAAGCTGGTGCGCCGCCATCCCCATGTGTTCGGCACCCTGGAGGTCCGGGACACCGAGGAGGTGATCGCTAACTGGGTGGAGATCAAAGCGGGCGAGAAGCACCGGGAATCGCTCATGGACGGCGTGCCGGGCGCTCTCCCCGGACTGGACCGGGCTGTGAAGCTCCAGAAAAGAGGCGCCCGGGTGGGATTCGACTGGCCGGACGCCCGCTCGGTGGTGGCCGATGTGGAGGAGGAGATCGAAGAGCTGGTCGAGGTGATCGACCAGGGCGAGGAAGCCGACCCTGCGCATGCGGACCACGAGCTGGGTGACGTGCTGTTCGCGGTGGCCAACCTGGCCCGCCACCTCGGCGTGGCGCCCGAACTCGCCCTGCGCAAGGCCGTCAACCGGTTCGAGAGCCGTTTCCGCCGCATGGAAGAACTCGACGACCTCGCAGCCGCCGACATCGACCGCCTGGACGCCCTATGGGAACAAGCCAAGCGGGAGGAACGCGCCTAGCCATCGGGTGCCTGGATCGAGTGGTAACCGTACATATGTTCGTATGGTATGGCCCTTGTTCGACATGAACCGGCTGTAACCATCTGAGAAGATTGATGGCTATAGGTTCTTCTTGTCATCGATTGCGGAGCCTGCGTGAGTAGGGGATGCCCGGAATTGGCGGCTCATCGTGATAAGTTAACGAGCCAGTCTCAAGGGAGCACCGGTGGCCACCACCATCTCTACGGTCCGCGCTAGGCAGATTCTTGATTCCCGCGGTAACCCGACCGTGGAGGCCGAGGTAGGCCTCAGCGGCGGTGCCGTGGGAAGAGCCGCCGTGCCCTCCGGCGCCTCGACCGGGACCCTCGAGGCGGTCGAACTCCGGGACGGGGGCGCCGGCTACGCCGGGAAGGGCGTGACCCGGGCCGTATCGCACGTCAATGACATCCTGGGGCCTGCGGTAATCGGACACGACGCCACCGAGCAGCCGCTCATCGACCAGATCATGATCGATCTCGACGCCACCAGCAACAAGGGCCGGATGGGCGCCAACGCCATCCTCGCGGTGTCCCTCGCCGGCGCCCACGCCGCCGCAACCCAGCTGGGGATGCCCCTGTTCCGCTACCTGGGCGGGCCCTCCGCCCAGGACCTGCCCGTTCCCATGCTCAACGTGCTAAACGGGGGCGCCCACGCCGCCAACCCGTTGGACGTCCAGGAGTTCATGGTGGTTCCGGCCGGCCTGCCGTCGTTCTCCGCCGCTCTCCGAGCCGGCGTGGAGGTCTACCAGACCCTCAAGAAGGTCCTGTCCGCCCGGGGCTTGAGCACCAACGTGGGCGACGAGGGCGGGTTCGCACCGGAGCTCTCCGGCAGCCGAGAGGCCCTGGAGTTGCTGATGGCCGCCATCGAGCGGGCCGGGTACCGACCGGGCGAGGAGATCGGCCTGGCTCTCGACGTGGCCGCCACCGAATTCCATCGCGACGGTGCCTACCAACTCGAGGGCAGCTCCCTGGGGGCAGGCGGCATGGTCGAATTCTACGAGGAACTGGTCGACACCTTCCCGATCCTGTCCATCGAGGACGGCATGTCGGAAGACGACTGGGAGGGCTGGGCCCTGCTGACCGAGCGGTTGGGAGGCCGTTGCCAGCTGGTCGGGGACGACATCTTCGTCACCAACCGCCTGATCCTGCGCCGCGGCATCGACCAGGGCGTGGCGAACGCCGTTCTCGTCAAGGTCAACCAGATCGGGTCGCTTTCCGAAACCCTTCACACCATGGAGATAGCTCGGGGCGCCGGCTACGGACGGGTGGTCTCGCACCGGTCCGGCGAGACCGAGGACACCTTCATCGCCCATCTGGCCGTGGCAACCAATGCCGGACAGATCAAGACCGGAGCACCGGCCAGGTCGGAGCGGACCGCCAAGTACAACGAACTGCTCCGGATCGAGGAGCGGCTGGGGAGCCAGGCCCGCTACCCGGGCCTGTCGCTCTACGGAGGCGGCTGACGGTGGAAGCCCGCCAGCGCCGCAGCATCCTTCTTCCGCTGATAATGCTGGGGCTGGTGCTGGTTGCTGCGGTGGACGTGTTCCCGGTACGCCAGCTGGTGGCGCTCAACGGAGAGGCCGAGGATCTTCGCCTGCATCTGGCGGAGATCCGGGAGGAGAACGCCCGGCTGGAACGGGAGGTGGAGTTGCTGCACTCCCCGACCGAGATCGAGCGCATCGCCCGAGCCGACTTCGGCTACGTAAATCCCGGAGAAACCAGCTACGTCGTCATCGTGGCCGATGAACCCCAGGAAGCAGTGCCCCAGGGCGGCGGATCGAACGAGGTGGTTCCGGAGTCCGGCGGATTCTGGGAGGCGCTGTGGGACTTCGTCACCGGCCACGACATGAGCGATGGATGAGCGCCAGGTCGTAGCGGCACAGATCGGCCGGCCCTCGCGGGCGGAGATCACCACCCTTTCCCGTTGCCATCTCGACCTCCCCGTCGTCGTCCGGGTGCCCCCGGTACTGGAGGACGGCACGCCCTTCCCGACCCTGTACTGGCTGACCTGCCCCCTCGCGGTACGGCGGATCAGCCGCATCGAGAGCGGCGGCGGGGTCAAGGCGCTGGACCGGCGAGCGGACCGGGTCCCCACATTCGGGGCCGCCCTGGAAGCGGCGCATGCCCGCTACACCGCCCAGCGCGACGCCCTGCTTCCGGAGGGTGCCGAACCACAGCCCCGGGGTGGAGTGGCCGGCGCCACCAGCGGGGTCAAGTGCCTCCATGCCCACTACGCGGACACGCGAGCCGGCAACGCCAATCCCGTGGGTGAACTGGTTTCTCCCTGGGTGGAGCCGCTCGACTGCCCGGTTCCCTGCGTGACCGACGCCGAGGGCCGGGCCGCCAGGAACCCGCACTGGGTCGAGCCCCGCTGAGCTGTGAGGCCGGAGGTCGGCGGCGGCGCCGGCCGGATGGTGCGACAATGGGTCGCAGGCCCGGGTGACGGAATCGGTAGACGTGGCGGACTTAAAATCCGCTGTCCGTAAAGGGCGTGTGGGTTCGAGTCCCACCCCGGGTACCGGGCTCTCCTGGTGCTTCGCTTATACCGGCCATGGCGGGGCATGTTCCTCGCTGCCCTGACCGATGTCTGGCTTCCAGGCAGGAGGGTACACAACGGCCTGTCGCGCGGTATCACAGGAGAATGATTGGCCGCCAGTTGCACCCCTCCGGACACTTCAGTAGTGACGCCGGGCACCTAGCCGTGGGTGTTCACGCTGTTGGGGGAACGAGCGCCGAAACCCGGTGCCCATTCGCCTCCGAGCGCCAACCACAATCCACGCCTCTGTTGAGGGCCCCCGTCCCGAACGAACCAAGGCTCAGAACCACAATCGAATGGGCGTGCCTCCACAACCATCGCCGTCGGCCCAGCGACTCACATGTGACAACTCAGATCCTTGACTCGTGGAGTCCGTAGTCGTGCAAGTTGGCGCGTCCTCGTTGTCGGTTAAGATTCCATCCGGCTTTGACCGACCACATCGCACGTCACAGCGACACCAGTCAGAGAGGCACATGCCGGATTACGACACAACCGCACAATGACAACACTCAACTCACTAAATACAATTTGCTTCGATGGTATATATCGATTATATCGAAATACGGTCGTTCGCCATATACGATCTATCTTCAAGCATCGCTATCCGGACGACTGGTTGGCCAAGCTAACAGCTCCGCTAAAAAAGGAGTGGCCTGAAGTGTCCGCCAATGCCGAATTACGGCGCCAGACAGGTGAGCTAGACAACCCGCTTGTGGATGAATTCGATTATCTCAGCGTCAACCATTTCTACAATCTGTTTGAGCGCTACTTCACCATCCTGTTTCCCGACATCTCGGAAACGCCCGACCGCACTTACAAGGCTCTTCGCGAATGGGTGGGGAGTAGGGGATCTTCCAGGGGGGTCGGAATCCGCCAGAAGTGAGGAGGGGTCCTCCATAATCGGCTGTTGAGAAAACACATCCGAGGCAGGAGGACCCCTGTGGAAGCTGATCCTACGCGCATGTGCGAGCTGCTGGTCGGCCTTGGGGAGGTTGATCTGGTCGGGATCGGCGACGGAGGCGGGGACGAACCGTTGGAGGTAGTGATCCGCTCCCGGCGACCCCGCCCGACCTGTGATGACTGTGGCAGCCGGTTGTGGTCGAAGGGGTATCGGACGGTGGTGTTGGTGGACCTGCCGGCGTTCGGGCGGCCTGTTCGGTTGCGGTGGCGGAAACGGCGCTGGGCGTGCCCGAATCCTGGGTGCGCGGTTGGGTCGTTCGTGGAACAGGATCCGGGGATTGGTCCGGAGCGGGCATTGTTGACATCGAGGGCGGCTCGGTGGGTGACCGTCCAGGTCGGGAAGCTGGGTCGCCCGGTCGATGAGGTCGCTACAGAACTGGGTTGTGGATGGCATACGGTGAACAACGAGGTTGCCCGTTGGGGCGAAGCCCTGTTGGAGGCCGACACCTCTCGGGTCGGCCAAGTTGAGGCTGTGGGGGTGGACGAGACCCTGTTCTGGCGTCAGGGCCGCTGGCGGACCAAGGTGTGGTGCACCTCTGTGGTCGATGTCGGAGGCCGCCAGCTGATCGACATCGTGGCTGGTAGGACAGCTGAAAGCGCCGCCCGGTGGTTCCGGTCACAACCGGTGGAGTGGCGAGACGGGATCCGCTGGGCCGTGCTGGACATGTCCGGCCCGTATCGGACCGCGTATGACAGGGTGCTGCCCAACGCCGCGCAGGTCGCAGACCCGTTCCATGTGATACGGCTCGCTAACCAGCGACTCGACGAAGTACGCCGCCGAGTTCAGAACGAAACCCTCGGGCACCGAGGCCGAAAACACGACCCCCTGTATCGGATACGGCGGCTACTCACCTCCGCCTCGGAACGGATCAGCGACCGGGGCCGCATCCGGCTGCGGGGTCTCTTGGACGCCGGCGACCCCCACGGAGAAGTCCGCACAGCCTGGCACGCCAAAGAGACCGTACGGGGCATCTACCAAATCGACAGCATCCCAACCGCCCTCCGATACACCCTCCAACTCGCCGACGACCTCCAACACGAATCCTGCCCACCCGAGATCAACAAACTGGGCCGAACCATCGCCCGCTGGACCCCCCAGATCGCCAACTGGCACATATCCAAAGTGACCAACGGACCCACCGAAGCCCTCAACAACCTCATCAAACGCATCAAGCGAACAGCCTTCGGGTTCCGCAACTTCGCGAACTACCGAATCAGAGCACTCCTCTACGCCGGGAAACCCAACTGGAACCTACTCACCACCATCACTCCCCACTGAAACGCGATGAGCCACTTACAAGGCGACACGCTCGTCCATCCTCAGTAGATGTAAGTACATCAAGAGTCTTCGCGACCCAGTCCTTGGCCATCCGTCCGAGGAACCTATTAGTCCTGCTAATGCTTATGACATGTTGAACTCCGCCCGCTATGTCCTCCAGTACATAGATCCTGATACAGCTCAGGAACTCGAACAACTACGAGACGGTATATTTTCCGCCAATAGCCGGTCTCTACCTGATGATAGTACTCTTCCATCACGTGAATCGATCGTATCGACATTCGTAGGTAGACGTGAAGAACTTAAGGAACTTCATCGATGGCTCAGAGACCCTACGATGTCAGACTATTATCTGTGGCTTCTCGCCGGTGACGGCGGAAAAGGCAAGACCGCTATAGCTTACGAGTTCGCAACACAGATACGTGACGAACCTCCGCTCCATCTTCAGCTCGAAGCTGTTATCTGGGCCAGCGCTAAAGCACGGCGGTTCTTGGGGGGTCAGACGGTCCCCCTCGAGTCTCCTGAGTTTGCAGGATTAGAGTCCGCTATAGACTGGATCCTAAGAGCTTGTGCTGCGCCTGATTATGTTCTAGCTCTGCCACTTACCGATAAAAGGAGCGAATGCCTTGAGTATCTTACTGAGTGTCCATCTCTAGTGATTCTGGATGATGTTGATACGTTGACCCAACAGGATGAGACAGTTAGCTTTTTCGTTCAAAACATCCGTGCTACTAGATCACGATTGCTGCTGACTTCACGGCGTATCCCGGCACTATTCGGATCATCCTTCACCCAGGTGAGAGGACTCTCCGAGGAAGATGGGCTTGAATTCATCAGCACTCGGCTGGACATGTATGGACTATCTACTCACCAGTTCACCAAGAAGCTAGGTCGCAGAATCGTGAACACTTGCGACGGCAGCCCCCTGTTCATGGAAGACCTTCTAAGACTGTGCCGAGTGGGCGAGACTCCAGGACAGGCGATTACCCTCTGGAAGAAATACAAAGGTGAAGCTGCTCGCAGGTATGCTTTAGGGCGCGAGTATGAGTTGTTGACGCTACCAGCACAGAACGTTTTACTAGCTTGTGCTCTATTCGGTGGATATGTCTCACTCGAAGACATCTCACTCATCACAGAACTCTCAGAGGACGCCTGCCATGAAGCCATTCAAGAACTACAGGGCTTATTCCTCGTCCCTGAGCCACATGTAGTACGCAATCTGCCACGCTTCATCCTCAATACCAATACGCGGCGCCTGGTGATTGAAGTCTACGGAGATGGAGACGCAGCACGGCGAATGAAGGGCATGGTGCGTGCTCTGAGCGGGAAATCTCAGGCGACCAGGGAATCTAGAGAACTACTGAGTCGCTTCATTCGTAGAGCGGACAAGTATGCCAAGCACGAGAACTTTGAGGCAGCGCACGACACCTTGATCAATGGCATCAAGAGGTTCCCCCACTACGCTGATCTATACGGGAAGTTAGGATGGCTGTATAAGTCGTGGCGGCCGGTCCGATACACGGACGCACGAAATGCGTTTACACAGGCCGCCAACCTGAACTCAGCTAACGAGGATATGTATTGGCATTGGTGGACACTGGAAACACGCCAGAAAGAGTGGACTTCCGCAGCGGAAGCAGCTGAGAAGGGGCTAGCGTTGATTCCCCACTCTGTCAGTCTCTTGTATGCAGCAGGATACGCCTGCAGTTTAAAGGCGAAGGACCTGCAATATACCCATATTGGCCGAGCGGAACGAGAGGCAAGGCGGGCAGAGAGCTATTTGAGAGCAGCACGCGACGGCTTGTCAGTTGATGGTGGACTTCCCAACTCGGACGCGTACCTTACGGGATCTCTGAGCAGACGGCGCTGGCTGGTGGGCCTTATCTATCGAGCGATTGTTCTCAATTATGTGCGCCTGGCGCGTATCATGAATAGCCAAAGTGAATACCACAGCGAGAGATATTTTCGTTCGCGGGTCGGCGAGGCCCTAGATGAGTGGAGCCTCAAGGATCCTGACGATCCTCAGTTGCTGGTGGAACGCCAGCGGCTCAGCTACCAAGGCTTCTGAAGAACGTAACGAGTCGCATCATGACCGCCCTACAACGATACCCGGACCGGAGGTGGCGAGTTGCCGCGGTTAGAAGCTAGAGGTACTAATCCGGCATGAGAAACTCACAGAAGCCTGACCACGTCAGTCTCACCAACATGCTCACTCGTTTGCGTGAAGGCCGGTACGTGATTCCCGACTTCCAGCGGGCTTTCGAGTGGGAGCCTTCGGATATCAACGAACTCATGCGCTCTATATTTAGAGACTACTACATTGGTAGCCTACTCCTTTGGAAGGGCAAAGAGGAGAACTTCGAGGCTCTCTCATGCGAGCCGATCTATGGCGTTAGCAGTGACAAGGGAAGAACAGACATCGTCTTAGACGGTCAGCAGCGTCTTACGGCGATGTATTACGCGTTTGTGGCGCCCGACGAGGCAGCGCCCAAACGTCGTAACCGGTTCCTATACTTTATTAAAGTAGACTGCTTTATTGACGAGGTCTACGAAGAAGCCTTCATATACGATTGGACTCGGCGAGGACTAAACATTCTAAAGGATCGCCAAAAACAATTCGAGACCCATTTGTTCCCTCTCTCGGTGATCGGGACGGGTGGCTGGGACTTACCTAACTGGGTACAGGATTATGAGAAGCACTGGCTCATGGCAGCAGAGACACTTGAGGAGCATGAATCCGACGTCGCCATGCACCATGCTGATCGTGCGAAGAAGTTTGGCGAACAACTGAAGGCTATCACTGAGCAGTATCAGATTTCCTATATCGAACTCGACCGCGATTTAGAGATCGACAAGGTCTGTGACATTTTCACACAGATCAACAGTCGTGGGCGACGATTAGACGTGTTTGACTTGCTGAATGCTCTCTTGAGACCAAAGGGAATACGGCTCAGACAAGATCTTTGGAGAGATGCTGCTCCTCGTCTAGATTTTGTCAAAGCGAGGCGGATCAACGTATATGTGCTTCAGGTGATGTCAATACTCCGGCAGGCGTATTGCTCGCCCAAATATCTATATCATCTAATACCTGGTAGTCCAAGGCAGGTGCGCGGTGAGGATGGTACGCTTCGCCCAGACGTGCTCGTCAGTGACACATCAGAGTTCACGAGTCTTTGGTACGAAGCAGTCGATGCTTTAGTTCGCGCAATTGATCTGCTCCGTCACCCCAGGGAGTTCGGTGTGATTTCAAATCAGTACCTACCATATGCATCGATACTGCCAGCATTCGCGACCTTGCAGGCCGAAGCTCAACGGCTTCCTCCCGACCAAAGGCTTGACGCTCAAGGCAAGATTCAGTTCTGGTACTGGGCCAGCGTGTTCATGAACCGCTACTCAGGCGCTGTTGAATCAACAAGCGCCCGTGACTATACGGATATGAAGACATGGTTCGGGGACGATAGGGCTGAGCCTGGGCTCGTCGCCGAGTTCGAAGGCAGTGTTCAAAACCTTGATCTCAGACGCGAAACTAGGCGAGGTACCTCCGTCTACAATGGGATGTTCAATCTGTTAGTACTCAACGGCGCTCGTGATTGGGTGTCCGGTAATGTTCCCCAGCATGGGGACATGGATGACCATCACATCGTGCCGAAGAGTCTGGGTAGTGACTTTGGACGGAAGACATCCATCGATACAATCGTAAACCGCACACCACTTACTCGGGTAACCAACCGTGAGGTAATCAAGGACCGGCTCCCAAATGTCTATCTACCGGAGCTTATAGCGGCAAATGGAGAAGAGAAGGTAGTCAAGATACTGCGATCCCACTTTATCTCTCACCGAGCCTTCAGTATCCTGATGAGATATCCCTTCACCCCGGAAGACTTTGAGGACTTCGTTGAGGAACGAGAGAAGACGTTCCGCGGAAGTATCGGAAGGTTGGCTGATCATCGCACCTGCGGTACTCCACCGGGTTGCCCTACTCGATGACATCTTCGACGATTCGTCGGCGTTATCATACCTGAAGGGACTGAGGTCCACGTATCGCGGCTCGGACATCACCCGTCGTGTGCGGAGCTTCGATGGATGGACTGACCGAGCATCGGCGGACGATGCGGACGCTCAGGGTTACCAGCATGCCGAAACCGTCCGGGAGTACTACGACCTTTGCAACGAGTTGATGATCTTCGGCTGGGGCGGGTCGCTGCACTTCGCTCCGCTCTCGCCCCGGGAGAGCCTGGAGGATTCCAAGACCCGGCACCAGCGGCTGATGATCTCCAAGCTGGAGTTGAGCGAGGGCATGAGGGTGGTCGATGTCGGGTGCGGCATCGACGGCCCGATGCGTCTTGTCGTCCGTGAGGCCGGTGTCAGGGTCTTAGGGGTCAACTACAGCGAAGTCCAGCTGGCCAAGGGCGAGATCGTTGAACGCCGAGGCGGGACTCGACCACATGGTCGACTACCTCGCTACCAGCTTCATGGACATGGAGCCATCGCCGACGGCACGTACGACAGGGCCTACGCGATCGAGTCGACATGCCATGCGCCCGACAAGGCGGGAGCGTTCGCCGAGATCTACCGGGTGCTGAAACCCGGCTCGCTCTTCTGGGGCTAGGAAATGTGTCTGACAGACAGGTTCGATCCCGACGACAGCGGGCACCGGGCCATAAAGCAAGGCTTGATGCACGGCATCGCGCTCAAGGACATCGCGACGACGGATGAGGTGGACCGTGCCCTCGAGACGGCGGGGTTCCAGGTAATCGAGGGGAGAAACCGGGCCGTAGACGGGACCGGCCCGGCGAAGCCCTGCTACCAGCCCATGGACACCCGTCTCGGATCGCTGAGCCGCAAGGCCTACATCGGGATGGCCGGCGTCGCCGAGGTGCTGCGGGTGCTCCCGATGGGAACCAAGGAGGTCGTCAGGCTGCTGGATCAAACCGCCGACGCCTACGTCGCAGGCGGAAGGACCTGGATCTTCACACCCCTGTACTGTTTCCTGGCTCGCAAGCCCATCTAAAAGAAGCAGCAACCCAAAGCGACTCGATCGGCCTCGCGCTCGTGTTGTCACATAAAGTGGTCTATAATGGACTAGTTCATCCCTAGGAGGACCGGACAATGATCGATTCGGGGGCAACGCGGATCTGGACCGTGGCCGAGGCCAAGGGGCGCCTCTCCGAGATACTGCGCCTCGCAGAAGCTGAGGGACCGCAACGCATAGGTGTCCGCCGGTCCTATGTCGTGGTTCCCGCGGCGACATGGTACGAGAAGGCGCCACCTCGCCAACCCCTGGGGAAGTGGTTGATAGAGAATGTACCGCGCGGCCTGAACCTCGAAATTCCTAGGGACAGACGATCCGCAAGGGAGATTCCTTTCAGCGAACAGGCGCCGGATTGAACGGCTTCCTCTTGGACACCAACGTGGTGTCGGAACTGACAAGAGATGGCCCTTCGCCGTACGTGATCGAGTTTCTGACCGATCATGACGACTTGTGGCTGTCTTCGATCGTCATACATGAGCTGGAATACGGCCTGCGGTTACTCCCGGCCGGACGGCGGCAGGCCCGCCTCACGGCGATGGTCTCGAGCATCGTTTCCATATACGAGGACCGCATCCTGACCCTCGACAGGATCGGCGCGGAGTGGTCCGCTCGATTCCGAGCACAAGCACGCCGCTCGGGACATACCCTCGACCTCGGCGACGCGCTCATCGCCGGAGCAGCCCGCGCCAACAACCTGACGATCGCCACCCGGAACGTGGCCGACTTCCGAGACCTCGCTGTCCACACCTTCAACCCCTGGGACCCACGACCATGAGCGGTCCTCTCTCCGACATCACGGTCGTCGATCTGAGCCGGGTGCTGGCCGGCCCTTACGCCACGATGGTGCTGGCGGACCTCGGCGCCCGCGTCATCAAGGTGGAGCCGCCGGGCGGTGGTGACGACGCTCGCGGGTTCGGGCCCTTCGTGAGTGGTCGGAGCGTCTATTACGAATCCCTCAACCGGGGCAAGACGGCCGTGATGCTCGACCTCAAGGATGCTGCTCACCGGTTGCGGTTCGAGGCGCTGCTGGACGGCGCCGATGTGCTGGTCGAGAACTACCGGCCGGGAGCCCTGGAACGGCTCGGCTATGGATGGGATGAGCTGTCGGCGCGCTGGCCCGAGTTGGTGTACGCGGCGGTCAGCGGGTTCGGTCATAGCGGCCCCTACCGGGAACGTCCCGCCTATGACATGGTGGTACAGGGCATGGGGGGTCTCATGAGCCTGACCGGCGTCGAAGGGAGTCCGCCGGTGCGGGTGGGAACATCGGTGGGCGACATCACGGCCGGGTTGTTCGCGGTGGCCGGCATTCTCAGCGCCCTTCACGACCGGAGACGGACCGGCCGGGGCCAGATGGTCGACATCTCCATGCTCGACTGCCAGGTGGCCATCCTGGAGAACGCCATCGCCCGGCATTCGGCCACCGGGGAGGTACCCGGCCCGCTGGGGGCCCGCCATCCATCGATCACCCCATTCGGCACCTTCCTGACCGCCGACCGCCCGATCGTGATCGCAGCCGGCAACGACGCCCTCTTCCGAAAGCTGTGCGCGACGCTGGGCCGGCCGGAGTGGGCCGACGATCCCCGGTTCCTCGACAACGACGCCCGGGCCCGCCATGCCGATGAGCTGGGCGAGGAGATGGGGGCCGCGCTGGAGAGCGAGCAGGCCGACGTCTGGCTGGAACGGCTGGAACGGGCCGGTGTTCCGTGTGGCCCGATCAACGACATCGCCGATGTGATGGCCGACCCGGCCGTGCGGGCCCGGAACATGATCGTCGGGGTCGATCTCCCCGACGGGACGAGACTGGAGATCGCCGGGAACCCGGTCAAGCTCTCCGCCCATGACGATCCTTCGACCCGTCCGGCCGCTCCGGATGCCCTCGGTTGACCGCGAGCCTCGGCTGCCGGAACGGACGGCGAGCCGGCGAGAATCGCGCCTATGGTTGGCGCCGAGGCTGAGCAGACGACAGCGAGGACGCCGCATGGACCGATCTCCGCCGAACTTGAGCCGCCGGGTCAGGGCGACCGTGACATCCCCGGTGAGCGAGGTGCGGGCCTGGGTGGCCGATGGCGGCTACGACCACGGCTACCCGTTGCTCGACGTATCTCAAGCCGTCCCCGGCTATCCACCGCCCACTCTCCTGACGGAGCACCTGTCCCGGCTGGATGCTGTCGCCGTCTCGAGATACGGACCCGTCCTGGGCGACCCGGCACTGCGGAGGGCCCTGGCGTCCGACCTCTCGGCCACCTACCGGGGAACGGTGGGACCCGACCAGGTGGCGGTCACGGCCGGCGCCAACCAGGCCTTCTGCCTGACAGTGGCGGTTGTGTGCGAGCCCGGCGACCGGGTCATCCTGCCCGTTCCGTACTACTTCAACCACGACATGTGGCTGAGCATCAGCGGCGTGAAGCCGGACTACCTGGCCTGCTCGGACGGGATGCTTCCGTCGGTGGAGATGGCCGAGTCCTTGATCGGGGACCGCACCCGGGCCATCGTCCTGGTCACGCCCAACAACCCGACCGGGGCGGTGTATCCCCCCGAACTCATCTCCGCCTTCGCCCGCCTGGCGACCGACCGGGGACTTTACCTGATCCTTGACGAGACCTACCGGGACTTCCGGACCACCACCGAGCCCGCGCATTGCCTGTTCGAAGATCCCGGCTGGGACCGGAACGTCATCCACATCCAGAGCTTCTCGAAGGTGTACTCGATCCCGGGCTTCCGGGTAGGCGGGATGGCGGCCTCCGCCGGGATGCTCCACCAGGTGGACAAGGCGGCCGACTGCCTCACGATCTGCCCCAACCGGATCGGCCAGGAGGCCGCCCGGCACGGGCTGGCGCACCTGGGACCGTGGGTGGAGTCCAATCGCCACATGCTGAACCGTCGGGTCGAGAGCTTCGTAGCGGCCATGGAGGGCAGCCCTTATTCGGTGGTCTCGGCCGGTGGCTACTTCGCGTACGTTCGCCATCCGTTCGAGGGAATGGGAAGCAAGGAGGTGGCGAGACGGCTGTTCTACCGCCTCGGCATCCTGTCGCTGGCGGGCGAGATGTTCGGCCCCGGCCAGGACCATTACCTGCGGCTGGCCTTCGCCAATCTGGAGGATGAACAGGTCGCCGAGCTGGCCCGGAGGCTGATAGCCGGCGCCGACGCCTGGTAGCGCCTTTACCCGGCATCCCCCAATGCGATGGCGAACACGAGGGCCTGGCGATCGGTGTGGGTGATGGTTATCTCCACCCGGGTGACATCCAGCGAAGCGGCTCGGGCGGCGCCGGTGCCGGTCAGGTTGACTTCCGGCTTGCCTCCTCCGGTGATCTCGACATCGCGCCAGCGCACCTTCCGGTATCCGGTGCCGAGCGCCTTCATCACCGCTTCCTTGCCGGCGAACCGCGCTGCGTAGCGGCGGGCCGGATTGGAGAACCGCTCGGCATATGCCTGCTCGTGCGGCGTGAAGCACCGCTGCGCGAAGCGTGGATAGCGAGCGAGGACCCGTTCGACCCGTTCGATGTCGACCAAGTCAGTGCCCAACCCGACTATCCGCATGACCCCAAGACTAGGAGGCGAAGGGTCCGGGGGCACCGCCCGGAGCGCTACTCGACCGTCACGCTTTTCGCCAGGTTCCGCGGCTGGTCGATGTCCCTGCCCAGGCGGCGGGCCACGAAGTAGGCGAGCAACTGGAGGGGTATGGCGGCCAGGATCGGAGAGAAGATGTCGGCGACACGAGGGATCCTCAGCACATGGTCGGCAACCGTTCCGATCTCCTCATCGTCCTCGTAGGCGACGGCGATGACCAGCCCGCGCCGGGCCTTGACCTCCTGGAGGCCGAGCATGGCCTTGCTGTGCACGTCCTCCTGGGTGACCACGGCCACCACCGGGGTGCCCTCCGAGATCAGGGCCAGGGTCCCGTGCTTGAGCTCGCCGGCCGGCATCGCCTCGGCATGGATGTAGGAGATCTCCTTCAGCTTGAGAGCGCCCTCCATGGCCGAGGCGAGGTCGAGGCCCCGGCCGATGAAGTAGGCATCGGTGGATCCGGCCAGTACGTCCGCCAGGCGAGCAACCCGGTCGATGTCCTCCAGCACGCAGGTCGCCTTATCCGGTAGCGTCCGCAACTCGGCCACCAGGTCGCGCTCCTCCGTCCGGGAGAGAAGGCCACGCCGGCGGCCGAGCGCCAGGGCTAGCAGGCTCTCCCCCACCAGCATCGCCACGTACGCCTTGGTCGAGGCAACCGAGATCTCGGGACCGGCCCATGTGTACAGGACATCGTCCGCCTCCCGGGCCAGGCTCGATCCGACCACGTTGGTCAGGGCCAGCAGGCGCGACCCGTGGTGGCGGGCCAGCCGGGCGGCGGCCACCGTGTCGGCGGTCTCGCCCGATTGGCTGATCGCCAGAGTCAGCGATCCGTCGCGGAAGAGCGGCCTGCCGTAGCGAAGCTCGTGGGCGAAGGCGACCTCGCCCGGGATGCCGGCCAGCTGTTCGAACAGGACCCGGCCCACCAGGCCGGCGTGGTAGGCGGTGCCGCAGGCGGTGATCCAGATCCGGTCGACCGCCGCCGGATCTCGATCCGACCACTCCAGACCCTCCAGCGCCACCTGCTCACCCCCGTCCCCGCCGGGCCGGATCCGCGCCCCCAGGGTCCGGGCGATCACGTCGGGTTGCTCATGGATCTCCTTGAGCATGAAATGATCGAACCCTCCCTTCCTCACCGAGTCGGTCTCCCACTCCGCAGTGAAGGG
Source organism: Candidatus Spongiisocius sp. (assembly GCF_965221825.1). GTDB lineage: Bacteria > Actinomycetota > Acidimicrobiia > Spongiisociales > Spongiisociaceae > Spongiisocius. The sequence continues at coordinate 2,884,457 of NZ_OZ244917.1, read as the reverse complement.
CTGCTTCCGGACAGGGCTGCCGGCGATGGTCTCGAGGGTGGCGCCCTCGCTGGTGACGGTGGCGATCTCGCCGTCCTCCACCAGCAGGAACTCCCGGGTGTGCTCGAGTACCGCCGGGATGTCGGATGCCAGGAAATTCTCCCCCTCGCCGAGGCCCACCACCAGCGGGCTGATCATCCTGGCCGCCACGATGCGATCCGGCTGCCGGGAGGTCATCGCCACGAGCGCGTAGGCGCCTTCCGCCTGGCGGATGGCCCGGCGGACCGCCTCGGTCAGGTCTCCGTCATAGGCGAGGGCGACCAGGTGGGCCAGGACCTCGGAGTCCGTGTCGGAGCGGAAGGCAACCCCGCCCGCCTCGAGGCGGTCCCGGAGGACCTGGAAGTTCTCCACGATCCCGTTGTGGACGATCGCGAATTCGCCGGTCTCGTCGCAATGGGGGTGGGCGTTGCGATCCGACGGCACCCCGTGGGTCGCCCACCGGGTGTGGCCTATGCCGGCATTGCCGGTAAGGGGAGACCGATCCACCCGTCCGATGAGCCGGGCGAGTTTCCCCTCCGCCTTGGTAATGCCTACTTTCCCCCGGCTGGCCACGGCCAACCCGGCGGAGTCGTATCCCCGGTACTCGAGCCGGGCCAGGCCGTGCATCAGGATGTCCTGCGCCTGGCGGGGACCCACATATCCGACGATGCCGCACATCTTCGCCTCCCAACCTCCGGTCTGTCTGCGGACCGATGACGGACCCGCAAGGGTTGCTGGGAGAAACGTCTGCCCGTTGCCCGGTCAGGACACGGGCGGTCGTACTCGCCGCGCGGCGCTGTGCCGGCTAGGTGCCGGTCACACGCTTCCACCCCGGTCCGGTCTCTGTCACCACGGTTGCCCGTGGCTTTTCCTCCGAACCGTCACGACCGTGGAAGGGCCGAGAGGGCATCCGCCGAATGCTCGATAATCCCTCTTCCTCGTCACCCCGGGGTTGGCGAGCCCGATCTCTCGGGTCGACGGCCGGGGCCGGGCGCTTGAAGATACGGTTGTCCGCGATCGGTTGTCGGATCCAGGTTAGCCCCGATCCTCCGTACCGCAGGACCATGGGGGCTCGATCCACCGGCTATGCCCGGCCGAGCTCCCGCCTGACCACTCCGGCCAGCCGATGGGCGATCGAGTCGGCGGTCTCCGCCGTGGCAGCCTCCACCATCACCCGGACCAGGGGCTCGGTTCCCGAAGCCCGGACCAGGACCCGTCCGTCGTCTCCGAGTTCGGCCTCGGCCGCGGCAACCGCTTCGCCGACGCCGCGCGCGCCGTCCAGGTCGCGGGACCGGACCGCCAGGTTGACCAGCACCTGGGGGTATTGGGTCATCGCGTCCCGCCGCAGGTCAGCGAGCCGGCACCGCTCCCTGACCACCACCTCCAGAAGCCGGAGGGCGGTGAGAAGGCCGTCGCCGGTCGTCCCCCGGTCGAGTTGGATGACATGGCCGGACTGCTCCCCGCCCAGTACCGCGCCGTGCTCACGCATCGCCGCCAGGACGTAGCGATCGCCGACCTGTGTCTCCAGCAGATCGACCCCCGCCTCCTGCATGGACCTGCGGAACCCCAGGTTGGACATCACCGTGGTGACCACCTTGTTGCCGGCCAACTCCCCCCGGCTCTTGAGGTGGAGAGCGATGATGGCCATGATCACGTCCCCGTTGACGACGCTGCCATCCTCGTCGACAGCGATGAGGCGGTCGGCGTCGCCGTCGAAGCAGAACCCGATCCGGCCGGCCGCCCCGGTCTCGGATGCCAGACGCTCTGGCGAGGTGGCGCCGCAGCCGTGGTTGATGTTCATGCCGTCGGGGTCGGCGAAGAAGGTCGCCACGTCGGCGCCGAGCGACCCGAACAGCTCGGGAGCGGCCCGATGGGCCGCTCCATGCGCGCAATCAAGGGCGAGCCTCAGCCCCGCCAGCGACTCGGGCGCATGGGAACGGACACCGGCCAGGTACCGGTCCGTCGCGTCCGCAAGGGCACGACCGGCGCCGACCCCGGCGCCGGTGGGGCGACGCCATGGAGCGCCCCGGGCCAGCCGAGCCTCGATACCCGCCTCCCGCTCGTCGTCGAGCTTGGAACCGTCGGCGTCGAGAAACTTGATCCCGTTGTCCGGCGCCGGATTGTGCGAGGCCGAGACCATCGCTCCCAGATCGGCGCCGCACTCGGTCACGAGAGCGGAAACCCCGCCCACAGGAATCACGCCGGCGTCGAGGGTGTCAACGCCGACCGAATGGAATCCGGCCTGGAGAGCGGCGACAAGCATCGGACCGGAGCGGCGGGTGTCACGTCCCACCACCACGGTCCCACCTCCCGCCAGGTCGCCGGCGGCGCGGGCCAGGCCCATCACGAGGTCAACATCCAGGTCCGAGTTGGCTACCCCCCTCACGCCGTCCGTGCCGAAGAGCCGGCGGGGAGGTGAAGGATCAGCGGGCAAGATCGAGTGCGGCGTGGATGGCCGGGGGAACTGCCGACAGGTCGCTGGTCGGCGGGCGAACCCCGCAGGATCCGTTTTTCCGCACCCTCCTACCGCTTGGTGTACTGCGGCGCCCGCCGAGCCTTACGGAGACCGTACTTCTTGCGCTCCACGACCCGGGCATCCCTCCTGAGCAGCCCGGCGCGCTTGAGGTCGTGGCGGAGGCTCGGATCCATGGCGGCCAGGCTGCGGGCGATACCGAGCCGGAGGGCATCGGCCTGCCCGTTCACGCCACCTCCGTGCAGCTTGGCCACGATGTCGTAGCGGCCCTCCGCGTTGGCGACCCGCAGCGGTTCCACTACCCGCATCCGGCGAGCCATGGTGGGGAAGTAACGCTCCAGAGACCGCCCGTTGAGGGTGAACACGCCGGTACCGTTGTACATGCGCACCTGGGCAACCGACTCCTTTCGACGCCCGGTGGCTTGGGCTACAACGGCTCGGGCCATCAGAAACTCACCTTCCTTATGGCGAGGTCAAGAACCTCGGGAGACTGGGCCTGGTGAGGATGGTCCGGACCCGCGTAGACCTTGAGTTTGCGGATCATCCGGCGACCCAGTTTGGTCTTGGGGAGCATACCTCGGACTGCCCGCTCGATGACCGCCTCGGGCCTGCGCTCGATCAGGCTCTCGAACGATTCCTCCTTGAGGCCGCCCGGGTAGCCGGAGTGCCGGTAGTAGATCTTGTCCTGGCTGTTGGTGGACGTGACCACCACCTTCTCGGCATTGACGACCACCACAAAGTCGCCGCCGTCCATGTGGGGGGCGTAGGTGGGCTTGTGCTTGCCGGCCAGTATCGGCGCGAGACGCGAAGCGAGGCGGCCGAGCGGTATCTCGGCGGCGTCGACCAGGAGCCAGCGCCGACTGATGTGGTCGGGCTTGGGGGTGTAGGTGGTTTGTCGCTTCACCATCGTCGCTCGATTGCAGATCGGGGTACTGGAAGGGGACCGGCAGCCTCGGCGCCTACCTGTGCTCACCGGCGGGCTGGCGGATTGTAGCGAGACCCGGCGCCGGTTGCCAGCCGCCGGCCTGGTACCACTGTGGTGTGTCTGGGGATGGCAAGCTGTTCCGTGGACAGACCGCCTAATACTCCACGTGCCAGAGAACGAGGCCGTGCGGCGGAGCAGCGCCCCTGGCCTTGTTCCTGTCCATGGCATGGAGGATCTGGGGGGTGGTGTCGGGTTCGATCCGTCCCCTGCCCACCTCCACCGAGAAGGCGACGATGGACCGGACCATCTGGTGGCAGAACGCCGTTCCCGCGATCTCCAGCTCGAGGATGTCGTCGGGTCGGGCGGACCATCCGGCCGAGAGCACGGTGCGAACGGTCGAAGCGCCTTCCCGGCGGCGGCAGAAGGAAGCGAAGTCGTGCTCACCGACCAGGAAACCCACCGCCCGTTTCATCGCCGCCAGGTCGAGCGTCTCCCTGACGTGCCACGTGGTTGCGCGGCGGAGCGGGTCGGGATACGGACGGTTGAGAACCCGGTACCGGTAGGTGCGGCGGGTGGCGGAAAACCGGGCCGAGAAATCATCGGGCGCTCGCGCCGCGGCGTAGACCACGATCTCGGGGCCCAGGAGTTTGGTGAGCGATCGAGCCAGGCGGTCGGGATCGACCGGCTTGCCGGTGGAGAAGGACACCACCTGATGGCGGGCGTGGACGCCGGCATCGGTGCGCCCGGCCACCACCGTGTCGACCGGCTCGAGAACGCGGGCCAGGACGGCCTCCAGATCACCCTGAACGGTGCGCACGGTGGGTTGCCGGGCGTAACCGTGGAACCCTGACCCGTCATAGGAGAGATCGAGACGGTAGGTCGGCATCCGAGCGGAGCACCCTCCTAATGGTCTAGTGGTCTGTCTGTGGAATGGCGGTGCGGTATGGCGTCGGCAGCGGTGTTCCTCGCAAGGCCCGCTGACGAAGGCGTGCCCGCAGCGGCACGTTGAGGAAGCGGAACGCAGCGACGGGACGCCGATGACCGCCAGACCACACCTGGCTATTTCGCAGACAGACCACTCAGAAGAGAATGATCGAGAGGTACCAGCCGAGCAGGCCGGTGGCTGCTACGAAGCTGTTCTCCGGATGATCGAGATCGAACTGGGCGCCGACCACGGTGCGGAGCGCGAGGAAGAACCACAAGGCGGTGATGAACAGCGCGACCAATCCCAGGAGGCCCGGCCGACCGGCCAGGAGCAAAGGGAAGAAGGCGACGTTCGCGAAGCCGACCATCCTGAAGGTGGCTCGGGGGTTTCCGTGGCGCTTGAAGATGTATACCGCTGCCGCCCACACCGCGGCGGTCACCAGGCCGGCCCGGAGGATGCTGCCGAGGATGGCGAAGGCCGCACCGACCGGAGAGAACAACCATACCTGCGGAAGCAGCCCCGCAATGATGACGATCACCACCGCGTTGCCGGTTGCGTAGTTGTCGAAGAGCAGCGACTCGTAGAAGGGCCGATCGAGGCGACCGGCGCGGATCATCTGGGAGAGCATGGCGTCCTTGAGGTTACGGCTTCCGCCGGGAAGAAGGCTAGTGGTCGAGGCGTTCTCCCTAACCGGCCGGATGCACGGCCCGGCGTGTCAGGTCGCACCTCCGAAGTGCTGGTGAGCACTCACTCGCAGCAAACTAGCACTTGGTCCTGGTCTCTAGGAGTCCGGCCCGGTGATCCGCTCGACGAACGGGAAGGGTTCGGTGGCGGCCGGAAACCGGTCCCCCTCGATCATCACCTCCAACTCGATTCCCGTCCGGGCGTACGCCGCCTCCACCAGCACGAAGCCGAGGTTGGCGCCGAACCGGGGGGAATAGGCCACCGACGTCAGCCTCCCCACCCGGGCACCGCCGGCGAACACCGGATAGTGGGTGGGATTGCCGAGCTGTGGAGGGCCGCCGATCCGGACGCCGGTCATCAGCCGCTCCGGACCGCGCTCGGCCACCACGGCCAGGGCGGAGCGTCCCACGAAATCCCCATCGGCATCCAGATCGACGAGACGGCCGAAGCCCAACTCGTAGGGGTTGACCGAATCGTCCATGTCGGTGCCGTACGAGAGGATGCCCCCCTCGATCCGGCGTACCTGGTTGGGGGCGGCCGGTTTGATGTTGTAGGGCCGGCCGGCCTCGAACAACCGGTCCCACAGCCACGATCCCCGGGTCGCGTCGGTGAGGAACACCTCGTAGCCGAACTCGCCCGACCAGCCGGTCCGGGAAACCAGCAGTTCAAGCCCTTCGAGGACCGTCCAGGCGCACCGGTAGTAGGGCAGGCCGGCGATTCCTTCTCCGAACACGTCGCCGATCAACGGCTTCGACTTTGGACCCTGGACCTGGATGGGCGACACGTCCGGCTCCCGCACCACCACGTCCAGACCCCTCTCGGCGGCGATGGCCTGCGCCCAGAGCAGGATGTCCCGGTCCGCGAGGGAGAGCCAGTAGCGGTCCTCGTCCAGCCGGAGCAGCACCGGATCGTTGAGTATCCCGCCCTCGTAGTTGCATAGGAACGTGTACCGGCACTGCCCTCCCGCCACCTTTGAGACGTCACGGGTGCACAGGTACTGGGCGAGAGCGAAGGCGTCCGGCCCCCGGATCTCAACCTGCCGCTCCACCGCCACGTCCCAGAGGGTCACGTCCTCCACCAGGGCCCGGTACTCCTCCAGCATCCCCTCGTAGATCCCCGGCATCACCATGTGGTTGTAGACCGTGACGCCGGACATCCCTGACTTCCGGGCAGAGTCGAGATACGGGGAAAGGCGATTCCGGGGCGTCGGAACAAAGGGGAGCGGCTCGGTCATCGGGCGTTCTCGGTACCTGCGCCGGCGGCCCGCTCCGGACCCTCCACTCCGATGGAGGGCGGATGCTGGAAAACTGCCCCGACTCGCCGGCGAGCGTACTCGGTCACCAGCCACCCGGTGACCAGACTGCTCAGAACGGCCAGCACGATGACCGGGATGCGAAAGCTACCTGTCCGCTCGATCCACCAGCCGGCCAGGGCGATCCCCGACACGGCGCACCAGGCCGCCGCCGTCAGGCCTCCCGAGAAGGCCCGCACCGCCAGCCGCGGTTCCATACCTTGGCCGGCCAGGTGGCCCAGCAGCCCCCATATCGGGTAGTTGAAGAACCCGAAGCCCAGGGCCGCCACCATCAGGCCGGCATACGACCATGTCAACACGAGTACGAGGAGGCCGGAGGAGTAAGCGAGAGAGATCACTCCTATCACCAGCACCGGCGATACCCGATCCGACCAGGCGCCCATGACTACGGCCGCCGTCAGCCCGACCGACGATGCGATCCACCAGAGCACAGCCACCCCGGCCGGCGACACCCCGAACTCGTCCACCGCCGTGGCAGACATGTAACTGACGAACGTGAAGGCGCCGACGCCGGCCGCGACGCTTAGCAGGATCACCACCCGACCGGTCCGGACCGCCCAGGTAGCCCTCCAGTCCCTTTGCCGCACGGTTGTCCTGGCCAGGCGGGGCCGCGAGGCAGGAGTGCCGGGGAGCGAAAGCAGGATGGCCAGCGCTGTTACCGCCGATACGGCGGTTGCGACCACGAAGGCCAGCCTCCATTCGTCCGGACGGGCGAGAAAGAACGCGAACGCGCCGTTGATACCGCCCCCCACCCCGGCGCCCGAGCTCGCCACCACGGTGACCCGCCCGAGGGAGGAAGGCTCCACCACCCGCGCGATCAGGCGTACCGACGCCGACCAGCTGATCGGCGCCAGCAGGCTTATGAGGACCACCGACCCGGCGAGCACCAGCGGCGATGTGGACCACACCGCCACTAGGAATCCGACCACGCAGACTGACAGCGCGGCCAGGATGATTCCCCGTAGCGGGAACACGTCCACGACCCGGACCCCTACGGCGGCGCCCAGACCGTAGGCGAGGAGTCCCGATGAGACGGCCAGGCCCAGGGCGCCGTAGCCGGACCCGAAGCTCTCCCCGATGCGCGGCAGGAGGGCGGGAACCAGACCATTGCCGAAGCCGTGGGTCACCATGATCACGGCACAGAAGAGGGCCGCCGCCCGGCCCGTCCCTATGAACCCCTTAGGCGCGAGGCCCGGGGCGCCGGCGCCGCCCTCGGTTGTCAATCCTGGCTCTCCGGAGAATCTCGTCAATGGGCGTGACGGCTAGGTCGCCGACCTCCTGTACGTACTCGTATCCGAACCGCCCCTTGATACAGAGGTGTCCGGAGGTGACCGAGTGGTCCATCGGCGAAGTGACCTTCACTATCCGGTTGTCCTGGACGTGGAGGTCCAGGTTGCAGCCGACCCCGCAGTAGGAACAGATGGTGCGGGTAACGGTCTGGCCATCCTCCTCCCACATGCCTGCCAGGCGCAGCTCGTATTCGCTGCGGAACATGAGGGCGCCGGTGGGGCACACGCCTATGCAGTTCCCGCAGAAGACGCAGGCCGAGTCGGTCAGCCCGGTGTCGAACTCGGTGGAGATGCGGGCGTCGAAGCCGCGGCCGGCCACCGCGATGGCGAAGGTGTTCTGGGCGTCCTCCCCGCAGGCCTCCACGCACTTGTAGCAGAGGATGCACCGGGAATAGTCCCGCACGTAGAGCTCGTTGTCCACCTTGACCGGCTGGTGAACGGTCTCGGCCGCGGTCCCGAGCCCCACCAGGTGATGGCCCGCCTTGCGCCGGTCGCGGTCGTCAGACGGATCCGCCGGCGGACCGTAGCGGTCGGGATCGCAGCCGTAGCGGTCCATCCAAGCCACGGTCTCCTCGTCCACCAGGCCCATATCAACCGAGGAGGCCAGGAACTCGTAGACCATCTTGCGGGAGTGGCGCACCCGGTCGCTGTCGGTGTCCACCTCCATACCCTCCTCGACCGGGCGGCTGCATGATGGAACCAGTGTGCGGTTGCCCTCCACCTCCACCACGCATACCCGGCAGACGTTGACCGGGGTCAGGTTGTCCAGGTAGCAGAGGGTGGGCTGGTCGTTGTCCAGGACCCGGCAGGCGTCGAGGATGGTCGATCCGCCCGGAACCGTGACGGTGGTCCCGTCGATGGCCAGCGTGACTTCAGCCACGGGATCGCTCCAGCAGGCCCAGATCGATGACCGACCGGATCGCGGTAGACGCAGTGTGCCCCAGCCCGCAGATCGAAGCATCCACCATCACCCGGGCTACCTCCTCGAACAGATCGCGATCCAGCGATTCGCCGCCAAGGTGACGAGCCAGCAACTCTTCCTGGCGGACGGTACCGACACGGCAGGGTACACACTGGCCACAGGACTCGTCCCGGAAGAACTGAGCGATCCGCCTGCTTGTGTCCCGGAAGTCGGTCCGGTCGTCGAACACCAGGACCACGCCGGAGCCGAGGGTGGCATTGCGGGCCCGGGCATCCTCGAAGGTCAACGGCATGTCTAGATGGTCCTCGCCCACGAACAGGCCGGCCGCGCCTCCGAGCATCACCGCCCCCATCCGACCGCTTCCGGTCACGCCCCCGGCCAGGTCGATCAACTCTCCCAACGTCCTGCCGAACTCCACCTCGTACACGCCGGGCCGAGCCACGGCACCCGCCAGGCAGAACAGCTTCGGCCCGGTCGACGCCCCGGTCCCGATCTCCGCGAATGCGGCTCCGCCCTCGAGCACTATGTCGAGCACGTTGATCAGTGTCTCCACGTTGTTGATCACCGTGGGGCGCCCGAACAGACCCACCTGGGTCGGGAACGGAGGCTTGTTGCGCGGCTCCCCCCGCTTGCCCTCGATCGAGTTCATCAGAGCGGTCTCCTCACCGCAGATGTAGGCGCCCCCACCCCGCCGGATCTCGATCTCGAACGAGCGGCCCGAACCGGCCACGTCCTCGCCGAGCAGACCCTCCGCCCGGGCAAGGTCGATGGCATTCTGGAGACGGGACTGGGCCAGGGGATACTCGGCGCGTATGTACAGGTATCCGCGCTCGGCCCCGACGGCCAGGCCGGCGATGGTCATCGACTCGATCACCGCGAAGGGATCGCCCTCCATGATCGCTCGGTCCTTGAAAGTGCCCGGCTCCGACTCGTCCGCGTTGCAGATCAGGTAGCGCGGCATGTCGGGTGACCGGGCCACGGCCTCCCACTTGATCCCCATCGGGAAGGCGGCGCCCCCCCGTCCCCGCAGGCCGGACGCCTTGATCTCGACAATGACCCGATCCGGCCCCAGCTCGACGGCTCGGGCCAGGGCCTGGTAACCGCCGCTGCCCCGGTAGGCCTCGAGGGAGGTCGGATCGACCGCGCCGATGCGCTTCAGCAGGCGCAGCGACGGATCGCCTACCTGCGGCGCGACGGGGGGGAAGTCCCGAACCGGCCCGCCCGCCAGTACCCCCACGACCCGGGCGGAGGTGGCTCCGACCAGCACGGCGTCCTCCTCACCGGCCAGCTGGAAGAAGACCGCCGGGGCCTGGTCGCACTGGCCCAGGCACGGGCTGGGGTGCACGTCGGGGCGCCCTTCCAGGTCCGCCAGGATCCCGGTGCCGCCCTCGGTCCGGCAGGCCACGTCGTCACACACGTGAGCCACCCGGGCCGGCCGCTCCTCCAACGAGAGCAACGCGTAGAAGCCGGCCACTCCGTACGCCTCCGCAGGGGGAACCAGCAGCCGCTCGCAGATGTAGTTCAGCGCCCCGGCGCTGACCCATCCGACCGTGTCGTTCACCGCGTGGAGCGCCGGCAGCAACATGTGGCGGCTTTCGACCGAGCGGCGGTAGCCGCCGAACGCCACGCGCCGGTCGGCGGGTGGCGAGGGTTCCCCCTCGCCGGACCGGGAGGGAGGCCCTAACAACGCATCCACGGCCGACCGCTCCGCGGCGGTAGCCTCGGCGGACATGAGTCGCAGGTCGATGGGGTTCTCCTAGGAGGTTGCCGGGAAGCTTCTTACCAGGGGGGCGGCGTGATGGCCGACAGTCCTCATGCCGGATAGTTTGCCACGGGACGAACCCCGGTCAGTTTCCGAACATCCTCCTGCAATGGCTCGATTCGGACCGCGGTGGCCTTGAACTCGGCGGTTCCCGACTTGGGATCCCACGCGTCGATGGTGAGGAGGTTCACGTCCACCTCGTCGGGATCGTGGACGGCCATGAAGGCCAGGCCGGGACGGAGCTCCCGATCGAACAGCACGGGCGCCTCGACGGACCCCCTACGCGAGATGACGCTGACCACCTCCCCCTCGGCCACGCCGAGGGCCGCCCCGTCGGCGGGCGCCACCTCGATGGCGACCGCGGTCCGCAGCGGAGATGAGTAGCCCCCGGACTGCACCCCGGTGTTGTAGGAGTCGAGCCGGCGACCCGTCGTGAGCCTGATCGGGTAGTCCTCGCTCAACTCGTCCACCGGCGGGGCCCATGGCGTCGCGAAGAAGGGGGCCGGGTCACGGGGCAGCGGATCGTCCCAGAGGTCACCGTGGAGGAACAGGGTGCCGGGATGGTCCTCGTCGAGACACGGCCACTGAAGGCCGCCTGCCTCGGCAAGTCGCCGGTAGGACATCCCGGCGTGCAAGGGCGACAGCGCGCGCAGTTCGTCCCATACCTCCTCGGCGGTGGGATATCCCCAACCCCGGCCCATCCGTTCGGCGAGGGCCGAGAGGATGTGCTGGTCGTCCCGGGCCTCTCCCGGAGGGTCGAGGGCCTTGCGGACCCGCTGCACCCGCCGCTCGGAAGAGGTCACAGTGCCGTCCGTCTCGGCCCATCCCGCTGCCGCCGGGAACACCACGTCGGCCAACTCGGCGGTCCTGGTCATGAAGATGTCCTGCACCACCATGAACTCCAGCCCGCGCAGGATATCGCGGGCATGGTCGGAACGGGCCTCCGACTGGGCCGGGTTCTCCCCTATCACGTACAGGGCGGTTATCTCCCCGTGCTCCATCGCCTCCAGCATCAGCGAAAGGTGCTTGCCGGGGCGGTCAGGCACCGAGTGGCCCCAGAGGGCCTCGAACTTGCCTCTGGCCACCGGATCCACAACATCCTGGAAGCCCGGCAGCTTGTTGGGCAACGCGCCCATGTCACCGCCGCCCTGGACGTTGTTCTGGCCGCGGATCGGAACCAAACCCGACCCGTAGCGACCCACATGGCCGGTCAGTAGGGCCAGGTTTATGAGTGCCAGGACGTTGTCGGTGGCGTTGTGGTGCTCGGTGATGCCCAGCGTCCAGCAGATCTGGGCCTGATCCGCGGTGGCGTAGTCGTGGGCCATGCGGCGGATCACTTCCGGCGGTAGACCGGTGACCTCGGCGCCCCGCTGCAACGTCCAGGGCTCTACCGACTCGGAATAGGCGTCGTAACCCTCCGTGGAATGATTGATGAAGCCCTCATGCTGCAGGCCGGACACGATTATCTCCCGCGCCATGGTGTTGGCCAGCGCGATGTCCGAACCCACCTCCAGCCCCAACCATACGTCGGCCCACATGGCCGAGGTGGTACGGCGCGGGTCGACCGCGTACAGCCTGGCGCCGTTGCGGACACCCTTCATCAGGTGATGGAAGAAGATCGGATGCGCCTCCCGGGCGTTGGAACCCCAGAGCAGGATCACATCCGTGGTCTCGATCTCCTCGTAGGAACAGGTCCCGCCTCCTACTCCGAACACTGCCGCCAGACCGGCGACCGAGGGAGCGTGTCAGGTGCGGTTACACGAATCGATGTTGTTCGACCCCAGAGCCAGCCGCGCGAACTTCTGAGCCAGGAAGTTCGTCTCGTTGGTCGCCTTGGAGCACGAGAACAGCGCACTGGCGTGGCCGGCACGGGCACCGAGCCCGGCCGCCGCCCGGTCGAGCGCCTCATCCCATGTCGCAGGGACCAACTCGCCGCCGCGCCGCACGTACGGGGTGGTCAATCGGGGAAGGGTCACCTTCGGCATTCCATCACCTCCTTTCCTCACATTCCACCAACGGCATGCCTCGCCGACGTACCGCTGACGGTCAACTGTGACGGGACTCTGTTCACGCAGAACTCGTTGCCGTCGGGATCGGCCATCACCGTCAAGGCGTACTCGGCTTCCGTCACCGTATCCACGATTCTGCCACCGAGTCGCAACGTACGGGCGAGGATCATGTCGAAATCCTCCTCGTTCGAGCCCGCGATATCGAAGTGGACGGGGCTCTTGCCGGCCGTAATACGGCCCACTTGCTGGAGGACCAGCTCGCACCCGGGCAGTACCAGCCCCATGAACAGGTAGTTGTCGAGCCGCCGCCCGGGCGCCAGGCCGAGCAACGGACCCCAGAAGGCGGCCGATCGATCCAGATCGAGACAATCTATGACCAGGTAGCGGATCGATACGACCGGCTCGGCCACTGCCGCAGCCGGGAGGTCAGAACAGGCCGATGATCTTGCCGTCTTCATCGATGTCCACATTCATGTACGCCGGCCTGGCCCCCAGTCCCGGCATGGTGCGGATCTCACCCAGGAGCACCACCAGGAATCCGGCGCCGACCGAGGCCCTGACCTCGCGAACCGGCACGGTGAACCCGCGCGGCCGCCCCTTCAGGGAGGAGTCGTGCGAGATCGAGAGCGGCGTCTTGGCCATGCAGATCGGCAGGTTCCCCATCCCGGCCTGCTCGAAGTCGGCGATCTGGCGCGCCGCAGCGGCGGAATAGTCGACCCCGGCCGCGCCGTAGATTTCCCGGCAGACGGTCTCGATCTTCTCCTTGATCGACCGGTCCGACGGGTATAGGAAACGGAAGTCCGCCGGCCGTTTGCAGGCGTCCACCACGGCTTCGGCCAGCTCGAGCGCTCCGCGCCCGCCATCCGCCCAGTGGCTCGACGTAACCGCCGAGAGCGCTCCGGCCTCCCGGGCCGCCCGCCTGACCACCCGGCGCTCGTTCTCCGTGTCGGTCGGGAAGGTGTTGACCGCCACCACCACCTCGATCCCGAAGCGGCGGGCGTTCTCGATGTGCGCCACCAGGTTGACGAGACCGGCCTCCAGCAGGGGCAGGTTCTCCTCCGTGTAGGCGGGCGCGAGCGGCCGGCCCGCCACTACGCGAGGACCGCCGCCGTGGGTCTTTAGCGCCCGGACCGTGGCCACCAAGACAACGGCATCGGGCTTCAACCCGGAGGCCCGGCACTTGATGTTGAAGAACTTCTCCATGCCCATGTCGGCCCCGAAGCCCGACTCGGTCACCACGTACTCCCCGAGTTGGAGAGCGACGCGGTCGGCCAGGATGGACGAGTTTCCGTGGGCGATGTTGGCGAACGGACCGGCGTGGACGAAGGCGGCCTGGCCTTCGAGCGTCTGCATGAGCGTGGGATGCAGCGTGTCCTTCATCAGGACGGTCACCGCGCCGCCCACGCCGAGGTCGTCGAGGGAGATGGTGGCGCCGCCGGTGTCCGCTCCGACCACGATCCGCCCGCAGCGCGCCCGGAGGTCGCGGAGCGCCGAGGCGTAGTCATGTCCGTCGGTGAGCGCCAGGATCGCCATCAACTCGGAGGCCACGGTGATGTCGTAGCCCGTCTCGCGGGGCCGGCCGTCGATCCGGCCGCCGAGGCCCACCACCACGTTGCGCAGTGCCCGATCGTTGACGTCGACCACCCGGCGCCACTGGGCGCGGAACATGTCGATATCGAGCCGCTCCAGCCCGATCGCCTCGAGTTGCGCGTCGCTCATCCGCCCCTCGTGGTACCAGCGGGCGTCCATGGCCGCGGCCGCCAGGTTGTGGGCCACGCTGATCGCATGCATATCGCCGGTCAGGTGCAGGTTGAACTCGTCCATCGGGATGACCTGGCTGTAGCCACCGCCGGCCGCCCCACCCTTGATCCCGAAAGTAGGTCCCATCGAAGGCTGCCGGATAGCGGCGACGGCCTTCTTCCCGAGGAGGCCCAGTCCCTGGACCAGACCGATCGTGGTGGTGGTCTTGCCCTCCCCGAGTGGGGTGGGCGTGACCGCGGTGACGTCGATGTACTTGCCGGGTGTGCGGGCGCCGACCCGCTTCAGTATGTCGAGGTGGACCTTCGCCTTGGTTGCACCGTAGGGAATCAGCTCATCGGGGCGGATCCCGATCGACTCGGCGACCTCGGCAATCGGCGTGACCGGAGCGGCCTGGGCGATCTCGAGATCGGAGGGAAACCTACCGGTGGGACTCATGCAATCTCCGTCAAAAGGTGACCTGCCGAACGTGAATTCTACCCAAGAGATCCTACCCATCTGTGTGCTACGATGCGGAACTGTTCCGTATCGTGAGACGCAGGACGGAGTTCATCGGGCATGGCGAACCATCCCACACTAGGGTCATGGGCCATGGTGTCGTAACCGGGTGAACCATAGGCTTGGGGGCGCGGTGAAGAGCGCGGAAGGGAGCGGCGTTGGCGGAGGCCGGTAGCGAACTTATTCGCCTCGAAGGTATCTACAAGATCTTCGGTCCCCAACCCCACGGCCGGGCGTTCGATCTCGCCCGGGCCGGAGTGAGCAAGGACGAGATACTCCGGCAGTCCGGCCATGTCATCGGCATCAGAGATGTCAACTTCTCGGTCTCACAGGGCGAGATTTTCGTGGTCATGGGCCTCTCCGGATCCGGCAAATCCACCGCACTACGCACCGTCAACAAGCTATTTGAGGCCACTGCAGGCCAGGTGTGGGTCGACGGAACCGACGTACAGGCACTCGACGGGACCCAACTCCAGACCTTCCGCCGCGAGAAAATGGGAATGGTGTTCCAGCATTTCGCCCTGTTCCCGCATCGGAACGTGATCGACAACGTCGGCTACGGCCTGAAGGTCCAGGGAGTCAACAAGGAGGATAGGGACGCGGCCGCGCTGAGGGCACTGTCGTTGGTGGGTCTCGAACCCTACGCCCGCTACGTTCCGCGCGAGCTCTCCGGTGGAATGCAGCAGCGCGTGGGATTGGCCAGGGCACTGGCCTCGGATCCCGACATCCTGCTGATGGACGAGGCCTTCTCCGCCCTCGACCCCCTCATCCGCCGCCAGATGCAAGATGAGATGCTCGACATCCAGAACGAACTCCGCAAGACCATCCTGTTCATCACCCACGACCTCAACGAGGCGCTGCGAATCGGTGACCGGGTATGCATCATGCGAGACGGCGCCGTGGTCCAGATCGGAACCCCCGAAGAGATCCTCACCGAACCCGCCACCGCATATGTCGCCGAGTTCGTCCAGGATGTCGATCAGGGACGTGTGATCGAATGCCGGGAAGTCATGCTGGAACCCAAACCCATCAACCCCGACATGTCCCTCGCAGACGCGTTGGACCATATCGGTGACCGCAGTGGCGCCTTCGCATGCGACAGCCGGGGTCACCCCACAGGACTCCTGACCATAGGCGACTGCGTGAGGGTGGCGAGCATGGGCTCGGTGGACATGTCGGTTGCTCTCAGGGATGACTTCGACACCACAACGCCACAGACGACCCTCAACGATGTGTACGCCTCAGCGGGGCGCGGGCTGCCGATCGCGGTGGTGGACGACGACGGCAGGTTGGTAGGCAACCTGGATCCGCGTCACATCATGGAGGAGATGGGACGGGTGGAACAACTCATCGACGGCTTCGAGCGGGAGACGTACCTTTGAGCGCCCAGAACCTAGCTCCATCCATCCTCGCCCAGCAGGATGGAGCGCCTGCTCGGATAAACATCTGGGACAACGCCATTCTCGATGAGTGGCGGATCCCGTTCGGGGACTGGATCGAACAGGCTATCGACTGGGTCGCAGTCAACCTACCGACGCTGCTCGACATTATTCGCTGGCCCTTCGACACAATGATCCGGAACCTCGTACGGGACTTCCTCGTCGAGATCTCGTGGGTGTGGATCGTTGTGGCGATGGCGCTGATCGCCTGGCTGACCCGTAACGCGAAGGTGGCCGCCTTCGTAGCCGTTGCCCTGACGATCTGCGGACTCCTGGGTGACGGATACTGGAAGGAAACTGCCGCCACCATCGGCTTCATCGGAGTCGCAGTGATCCTGTGCGTAGCGATAGGAATCCCGGTCGGCATCGCCTGCGGACGGGTGGACAGTATCTGGCAGGTGACCCGACCGATCCTCGACGCCATGCAGGTGGTGCACTCGTTCGTCTACATGCTGCCGTTCATCTGGTTCTTCGATCTGGGCGAGGTGTCGGCCACGATGGTGACCATGGTGTTCGCCCTCCCGCCGCTGATCCGGCTCACCAACCTCGGGATCCGGCAGGTGCCCGCTGATGTGGTAGAGGCCTCTCGCGCCTACGGAGCCTCGGAGCTCCGGGTCCTGTTCGACGTTCAGATTCCCCTGGCCCGACCGGCCATCATGACCGGCATCAACCAGACTTTGCTGCTGGCAATCTCCATGCTCGGTATCGCCGCCATCATGGGAGCGGCAGGTCTGGGACGACTCCTGTTCCGGGCGATCAACAACCAGAACGCCGCCCTCGCCGCGTCAGCAGGCCTGGCCTTCTTCCTGGTGGCTGTGGTGCTCGACCGGATGTCACAGCGAGAAGGCACCGAATCCACGCACTTCCTGAAGCGGATCCACCTGGCCTGGAAGCACCGGCGCGACCCCGAGGTTCTCATCCCCGATGCCGAAGAGTCGGCCGTGGTGAAACACGACGAGATCGAAGTGTTCGCACCGATATCACCGAGGGAGCGTCTCGCGATGGGGCTCTCGTTGATCGGCGCAGCCGTGGCCGTCCTGAGCACTTTTCTTCCCTGGTCCATCGACGCCGGCAAGATGAGTGCTTTCGGCCGATGGTCGGACGCGTCTCTCGAGGGTCAGCTCAGCGGCCAGTCCTTCGGCGGCTTGGACCCGACCGGCGGGTCGTGGTTCGGCATCGTGGTACTGGGCCTGGGCGCATTCGTCATACTCGCCGTGATCGGAGCCTGGGCGCGACCCGGACGCGCTCCCCGCTGGCTCGCTGCCGACGGCGCCGCGATAGCGGGCATCTGCCTCCTTATCGTCACTTGCGCGCACTTCTTGGGACAGTCGGTGAGAGAGGCCAGGGTCGCGCCGGATGCGGTCGACCCCGCCCTCGGAGCAGGCATTTACCTCGCCATCGCGGGAGGGCTGATCGCCCTGATCGGGACCGTCCTGTGGCTCAGAGCGGCAGACCACTCCCCCCTCCATCCGCTCCCCACCGGGATAGCTTGGGGACGACTCATCGGTCTCGGGATCGCCGTTCTCGTACTTGTCCTGGGCATGTTCTCTGCTTGGAGCGCCGATAGCCGCCCGGACCGGGCACTCACCCCTGAGGCTCTCGCGGAAGCAGAGGCCAGGGTTCTGAGAATCGAGGAACTGAAACGCTTGTCGGAGGAGGACCCGGCCAACAACGCTGTCTATGCGGCCGACCTCTTGGTCGAGACGGCAATAGCCCGCAAGCCCAGCACCACGGATGGCATATCCACGGGCGGTTCCCAACTCGGCCTCTGGGCTCTCGTAGCGGGCTTTCTGGCTCTCCTGACCGGACTTCCCGGAGCCGGCGTCTTCGGCGGAAGCGAGCAACGCAGATGGAGGTGGAACGCCGCTACGGCCGGCCTCGGTCTAGGCGCTGCATCCATCGCCTTCGCGTGGATTTTCACTCACGTACGATCCGGCGATCCCCAGTTCTTGACCGGAATCGGGGCATTTCTCACCATGCTAGGTGGGCTGATAGTCCTAGCATCTACCATGAGCGTCTTGAAGGAGTTCCGACGCGCAAAGGTCTACGGAAACCCGCAGGATGTAGAGACAGAGGCCGATGCCACAACCAAGGTCGCAGCCGGAGCCTCTATGTGAACCTTCCACTCACGCGGGAGCAGGGACTCCCGCCTAACCGAACTCGAAACGAACCAGAAAGGAGCATGATGAAACTCAGTATCAGAATCACCTCGGTCTTGGCTGTTCTCGCTCTCGTGGCAGCTGCCTGTGGCGATGACACTGACGACGCACCTGCCACCACCGCACCCCCGGTGACGGTGACGCAGGTTGTGATCGACGAAGCTGCCAAGGCAGAGGCTGAAGCCGCGATAGCCGAGGCTCAGGCCATGATGGACGACGCCGCAGCCATGGCGGCGGACGCCGCAGCCCAAGCCTCAGAGGCCGAGTCCATGTCGGAGGAGGAACAGGCCATGGCCGCGCAAGCCCAGGCCGAAGCCGAGGCCATGATGGAAGAGGCCCAAGCCATGCTTGAAGAGGCCGAAGCCATGGAGGCAGAGGCTGAGGCTCGGGCTGCCGAGGAAGCGGCCCGGATGGAAGCAGAGGCCATGAGGCCTCCCGGTGAGGGTGTCAGCCTGACGATGGCCAGGGCCAACTGGTCGACGGGCTACTTCCAGGCTGAGTTGATGCGCCAGATGATGCAGATGCTTGGCTACGAGGTCTCCGATCCCGCCGATCTCGAGTTGGGCCCGTCGCTGGCATACCTGGCGATGGCCCAGGGTGAGGCCGACTTCTGGGTCAACAGCTGGTATCCGGGCCACAACAGCTGGCTCGCGGCCGAGTTGCCGGACGGCTCCCTGGTCGGTGAGCACGTGCGCCGGGTCGGTGAGTTGATGATCGCGGGTGGCTTGCAGGGATACCTGATTACCAAGTCGTTCGCCGAGGAGTACGGGATCAATACCCTCGACGATCTGAACAACAACCCGGACGCCATCGCTGCCTACGACGCGCAGGACGTCAACCCCGGCAACGGCATCGCCGACATCTACGGATGTCCGGAGAGCTGGACCTGTGACGACATCATCCAGAGCCAGATCGCCCACTCAGGCTGGGCGAATATCGAGCAGGTGCTGGCAGGCTACGACGCCATGTTCGCCGAGGCCACGGCCAAGGCTGACGCCGGCGAGCCGATGGTGGCCTACACATGGACCCCGAGCTCGTACATCACGGCGCTGCGTCCCGGCGACAATGTCGTGTGGGTCGGCGTCGAGAGCCCGATCGACGACTCCAACCCGCTCGGCCGTCCAGGCGGCGAGGAATGGGACCAGAGGCCCGGTACTGCGGCCATCGGTGCCGATTCCTGCCCGAGTGCGGCGGACGACGGAGTCTGCGAGATCGGTTGGGTGGCCGCTGATGTGATCGCTTCGGCACGCCATGACATGCTGGCCAACCACCCGGCTGCCGCCAAGCTGCTGGAGATCGTCAAGCTCAACGTCGTCGACGTGTCGCTGCAGATCGTCAGGCAGGATGCCGGAGAGGATGTCGGCACCCTCGTCACCGAGTGGATCGCCGCCAACCAGGACCAGGTGGACGCCTGGATCGCAGAGGCGCTGGCCGCGGCCTAGTCCGATCCGTTCTACAACCGAACACAGTCTGGAGGGCGCCGGTTTACCGGCGCCCTCCATTCGTCTCTGACAACCAGAACGGCGAACCGGCTCGCGGTACTGCGAGAATGGCGAACGAACCGGCTTCTACGAGTCGCAGCACATGAAACCGAAAGCAGGACCCACCGGGGACATGCCTGGACCGTCTCACCGAACGAGTTCGCCCGAGCCGGCTGACGCCGATCTGCGAGCCGACGTCAGGCGCCTCGGCCGCCAGCTGGGCGAGACGCTGGTCCGCCAGCACGGCCAGGGATTACTCGACTCGGTCGAGCGCGTCCGGACCCTTTCCCGCCGGCTGCGGTCGGCGCATGTCGAGGTCTCCCACGAACTCGCCGAACTGCTTCGAGAGATGGACCTCGAACACGCCCTGCAGCTGGCTAAGGCCTTCACCGTCTACTTCCATCTCGCCAACGCGACCGAGCAGGTCCATCGGGTCGAGGACCACCGGGTGGAGGAACTCAGCGCCGAGGGGCAGACAGCCGAACCCGGCTTCGAGGAGAGCCTCTTCGCGCTGGTCGAGTCGGGCATACCGCCCACCGATGTGGTCTCGCTGGTCCACCGGACGGTGCTGAAGCCCGTCTTCACCGCCCATCCGACCGAGGCCACCCGCCGAACCGTCCTCGAGAAGCTGAGCGAGATCGCCGATGCCACCGCCACCAGGAGCAACCCGAGAACCTCCAAGGCGGATCGGGCGCGTATCGACCGCCGGGTGGAGGAACTCATCGAGGCGATCTGGCAGACCGACGAGCTTCGCGACCAGCGGCCGAACCCGATCGACGAGGCCCGCTTCGTCCGCCACTACCTCGAACGGACCATCCGCGAGGCCCTGCCCGGCCTGCTGGACAACATCGCCGCCGCCGTACATCTGATCGGGGGCGAGCTGAGCTCCGACAGCAGCCCGATCCGGTTCGGTTCATGGGTCGGCGGCGACCGGGACGGGAACCCCAACGTCACGCCGGAAATGACCGGGACCGTAGTGGAACGGCAGCGGCAGGCCGCCCTCGAGATTCTCATCTCCGAGGTGGAGGGTCTGGCCGGCGAGTTGAGCGCGAATACCCGCATCATCGAGATCTCGGACGGACTCGCGGCATTCATCGACCGGCACCGGGCGGCCTACCGGGATGTGCTGGAGGGCACCAAGGACCGCGAGCCCTACCGCCAGGGTCTGGCAATCGTCCACCAGCGCCTCCTGGAGACACGAGACGGCAGGCTCCGCGCCTACCGCTCTCCGCGGGAACTCCTTGACGACCTGGCCGTGCTCGAGTCCTCCCTGCGCGAGAATCGAGGCACCCTCCAGGCCGGTGGCCGGCTGGCGAGGACCCGGCTGCTGGTGGCCACGATCGGTTTCCATCTGGCCGCGCTCGACATCCGCCAGCACACCGATCACCACCACCGGGCGATAGCCTCCCTCACGTCCTACCTCGGTGCCGGCTACGGCGACCTGGACCGGAAGGGCAGGACCGCGTTCGTGGTCGGTGAGCTCTCCGGTACCCGGCCGGTGGCCCCGCCGGGAACCGGCGCCGGTGATGACGAGACGCTGCAGCTCTTCGGCCTGCTGAGGGATCTGCTGGATGAGCACGGCGATCAGGTGATCGACTCCTACATCATCTCGATGGCCCGGGGAGTGGACGACATACTGGCCCCGATGATGCTGGCCCGCGAAGTGGGTCTGGTCGATCCGGTCCGGGGGGTGGCGCGCCTCGGCTTCGTCCCGCTTTTCGAAACCATCGACGACCTCCGGCTGCTCGGCCCCACCCTGGAGGAACTGCTGGCGGTGCCCGCCTACCGCCGGCTCCTCGATCTGCGCGGCGGAATCCAGGAAGTCATGGTCGGGTACTCGGATTCCAACAAAGACGGGGGGATCACCACCTCGCAATGGGAGATCCACAAGGCCTTGCTGGTCATCCGCGACATCTCCCGCCGCTCCGGGATACGGATCGACGTCTTCCACGGGCGGGGAGGGTCCGTCGGGCGGGGCGGCGGCCCCACCCACGCCGCCATCCTCAGCCAGCCGTACGGAACGCTGGACGGCGTCATCAAGCTCACCGAGCAGGGCGAGGTGATCGCCGACAAGTACGGCCTGGCCGAGCTCGCGCACCGGAACCTCGAACTGGCCCTGTCGGCGCTGGTGGAGGCGTCCCTGGCCCACCGCGCCCCGCACCATGCCGTAGAGGACGTCCGACGATGGCACGAGATCATGAACCTCATATCCTCCGCTGCCTACGACACCTACCGGCGGTTCATCGACGATCCGGGCATGGTCGAGTACTTCACCACGTCGACACCGGTGGAGGAATTGGGCCTGCTCAACATCGGATCCCGCCCTGCGAAGCGGCGCCAGACGTTGGGTGTCACCCACCTCCGGGCCATTCCGTGGGTGTTCGGCTGGACCCAGTCACGCCAGATCGTCCCCGGCTGGTACGGCGTGGGAAGCGGCTTCGCCGCCGCCTCCAAGGCGGGACTGGGTAGCGACCTGGCCCGGATGTACCGGGAATGGCCCTTCTTCCGCACCTTCGTATCCAATGTCGAGATGACCGTGGCCAAGACCGATCTTTCGATCGCCCGCCACTACGTGGACAACCTGGTACCGGTCGAGCGCCGGCCCATGCTGGAGATGATCGCCGCCGAGTACGCCCTCACAGTTTCGTCCCTCCGGCAGGTGACGGGGGCCGACCTGCTGGCCGATCGCCCGCTGTTGCGGCGCGCCCTGGCGGTGCGTGACCCCTACCTGGATCCGTTGAACGTGCTGCAGGTAGAGTTACTGAAACGATCCCGTTCGGGCGACCACGAGAGATACCGGCGCGGGCTGCTCCTGACCATCAACGGCATCGCGGCGGGTATGCGCAACACCGGATAACACCCGACCCGACCCGATCGGAGCCACCGACCCGCACGCCGGTCGTTGACCTGAAGTCTCGCTAGGATGCAAGGTGCGGGCGTTCTCGAATATCCCCGTTCGACTTCGGGGACCATCGGTCAGGATCGTGCCGGGAATGTCTCCCGTGACCGGCGGTACAAGAAGGAGATGACCCGATGCTCGGACCCCTCGCCCGTTTCGCGACGCGCCGGCCAGTGGTCACCATCGGTATATGGGCCGTGCTGGTGCTGGTCTCCCTCGGCCTGGTCGACCGGCTGCTGGACAGCGCCACCACCACCGAGTTCCGCCTGTCCGGCCGGTACGAATCGGAACAGGCCGCCGCCCTCCTCGAGGACAGGTTGCGAGGCCCCAGGCAACTGGCCGAGTTGGTCGTGGTCGAGTCATCCTCCGTGACCGTGGACGACGCCGCCTTCCGTACGAGGGTCGAGTCGCTCGCCGCCGAGATCACGGCCCTGGGACCGGACGTGGTGACCCTGCAGGACCACTTCTACGTTTCCAACAATCCGGTGCTGGTGTCCCGTGACCGGCAGACCACCATCATGGCCTTCGCCATGACCGGCACCGCGCAGAACGCCACCGTGGACGTCGGTGACATGATCCACATCGTCGAAGAGGCCAACGGGGTGGACGGCTTCCGGGTGCTGATCGGGGGCGACGCCAGCGTCGCCTACGAGTCCAACGAGTTGGCGCTCCACGACCTGGAGAGGGGCGAGCGGTTCGGAGTCCCGGTGGCGCTCGTCATCCTGCTGGTGCTCCTCGGCGCGGTGGTGGCGACCCTGCTCCCGCTGGGCCTGGCCGTGGTGGCCATCGTCCTCGCCCTGGCAGCCGTTGCTGTCATAGGCCAGCAGTTCCAGCTGGTCTTCTTCGTCACTTTGATGGTGGTGATGATCGGCCTGGCCGTCGGCATCGATTACTCGCTCCTGGTCGTCTCCCGCTTCAAGGAGGAGTTGGCGCGCGGGCTGCCGACGCGTGAAGCGGTGGGGCGCGCCACCGCGACTGCCGGCCGGACGGTGATCTTCAGCGGCGCCACCGTGGTGCTGGCCCTGGTCGGTCTGCTGATCACGCCCGCCTCCTTCTACCAGTCCCTGGCGCTGGGGGCGATCCTGGTGGTGATCTTCGCCATGCTGGCGACCGTGACGCTGCTACCGGCCGTCCTGGCGTTGCTCGGTCCGAGAGTGGACCTGCTCCCGATTCGTTTCCTGGCCAGGTTCTCGCTCAAGAGCCCGGACACCTCCCAGGAAGGCTTCTGGGAGAACGTCACCCGGCTCGTGATGCGCCGACCCGTGATCAGCATCCTCCTTGTCGCGATCCCGATGCTCGCCCTGTCCTACTTCTACCTGGACATGCGGACGGGACTCAACGACGTCAACACCTTCCCTGACGGCGCGCAGACAAAGGAAGCCTTCCTCCTCCTCGAGGAGAAGTTCTCCGTGGGGAGTGTCACTCCCGCCGGCATACTCAGCCCTGCCGAGATAGTCGTGGAGGGCGACACCAACGACCCCTCCGTAGCGGCCGCGATCGGGAAGTTACAGGGCGCTCTGATCGCCGACCCGCGCTTCCCCGTACCGCCGGCCCGGGAGGTCAACGACGCCGGGGATCTGACGCTCCTGTCCCTCCCCTACCCGGGCCAACCGAGCAGCCCGGAAGCCGCCGATCTGATGTCGGTCCTCCGCGGAGAGATCGTCCCCGCCGCGTTCGAAGGGACCCCCGCCCAGGTCTACGTGGGCGGCCTGACCGCGGAGGTAGCCGACTTCTTCGGGATAGTGAGGGTCTACACGCCGATCGTCTTCGCCCTGGTACTCGGCCTCAGCTTCGTCATCCTGATGATGGTCTTCCGGTCGCTGGTGATCCCGCTGAAGGCCATCATCATGAACCTGCTCTCCGTGGGCGCCACCTACGGGCTGCTGGTGCTGGTCTTCCAGAAGGGCGTCGCGATCGACCTGTTCGGGTTCCAGCGGGCCGACGTGATCGACGCCTGGATACCGCTGTTCCTGTTCGCCGTCCTGTTCGGGCTCTCCATGGACTACCACGTCTTCCTGCTCAGCCGGATACGGGAGCGCTACGACGAGACGGGCGACAACACCGAGGCGGTGGCCTACGGGCTCCGCTCCACCGCCGGGATCATCACCGGCGCCGCCCTCATCATGGTGGTCGTGTTCGGCGCCTTCGCCACGGGACGGACCATCATCAACCAGCTCATGGGCTTCGGTCTGGCGGTGGCCGTGCTACTGGACGCCACGCTGGTCCGTTCGGTCCTGGTACCGGCCAGCATGGAGGTACTCGGCAAGCGCAACTGGTACATGCCGCCCTGGCTCGACTGGCTCCCCGACCTTCGCGTCGAGGCGGAGGAGCATCCGGAAGACGCCCTTGAGGAGGCTGCGCCGGGTGAGAATACCGAGTGACTACGCGGCCGGCTACGCCGAAGCCCGCCTTGTCGATGCGCAACTGGCACGCAGCTACGTCGCCCATACCGTGGTGGGGGACCCCGAGGCCGACGCCTTCATCGCGCAAATCGACGCGTTGCCTGTCGAGGAGGCGAACCTCCTGATTACGGCCGGCATGCGCCGCAATGAGGAGGTCCTGCGCCGGGGGCCGTCGTTCGTCCGGGAGTTCTTCGATCCGATGGACACGCCTCCCGACTGGGTGAACCAGTCGGACTTCCGCCTAGGTGTCCGGATGTTCCACAGGAACTCGCCGGTGGTGCTCGCATCAATGCTCGCCGGCACCCTTGTCGAGGGGTTCTCGACCAACATCAGCAAGTCCTTCTTCATAACCGGGCGGCTCCGGGATCAGGGGGTCCGCCGCTTGAAGCAGAACAACCGCCACATGGTCGAGATCTTCATGCCCGGCGGTCTGGAGAGAGCCGGTGACGGTTGGAAGCTGTCCGTTCGGATCCGGATCGTGCATGCCCGGATCAGGCGCCTGCTGGCGGAATCGGATGAGTGGGACGAGGATGCCTGGGGCACGCCGATCAGCGCCGCCCACGTCGGCTTTGCCATCGTGG
Organism: Candidatus Spongiisocius sp.; assembly: GCF_965221825.1. Classification (GTDB taxonomy): domain Bacteria; phylum Actinomycetota; class Acidimicrobiia; order Spongiisociales; family Spongiisociaceae; genus Spongiisocius. Next base: position 2,858,921 of record NZ_OZ244917.1, on the reverse strand, counting down.
CCTTCTCAGCCCGCTTGCTCAAGCACATGAAGAACCTCGGCGCCGTCTACACCGAGGAGGAGCGGGCGGGCTTCATGGCCGTATGGCGGTATACGGGTTACCTGATGGGTATCCCCGAGTCGATCCTGTACACCGACGAGGAAGAGGCACTGAGGATCTTCAAGATCGGGGGCATGTGTGAGCCCGACCCCGACTTCGAGTCGATTGCGATGGCAAACTCGTTGATCCATGCAGGTCCGCTGCTAGTGGACATGACCGAACCGGAGGTCCGGCAGAACTTCGCCAAGTACGTATTTCGTGTATCGCGCGCCCTGATCGGCAGGGAGTTATCCGACCAGCTGCATTATCCGGCGACCCCGCTGGTGGGGGTGCTCCCCTGGTTCCGCATGCAGCGGCGCTACCAGCGCTTCGCAGCCCGGTACCTGAAGCCGTTGGCCAAGCAGAACAACTTCACCGCCTTCACCTCACTCCTCCAGGTATCAGTCTTCGACGAGGCCGGAATCAGCTACAGGTTGCCCGACCATGTGTACGCCGAGGAGTCCAGCCGCTGGTAGGGCCGGCTGACCGGATGGGAAGGACTCCAGCTTGGCGAGGGCGTCGGTGGCCGTGACCCGGCGGTCGTAGTCGAGCGGGCCCTTACCGTTCGAGGGAGCGGCGAACCCGATCCGGACCGTCGACACCAACGAATTCAGCAAGGACCTCAGCCCGGGCGGCAGAGGGAAGTACTCATCCTCCTCGGTAACCCGGAACAGGCTCCACCCTTCGGTCGGATCAAGGCGATCGAGAACCTCCCGGACAAGGTGGTCGGGAGCCGATGCGCCCGCCGTCAGCCCGACCACGTCCGCAGCGTCCAACCATTCGGTTCGGATCGCATCCGCAGAATCGATCCGGTAGGCGGCGGCGCTGCGCATTCGGGCGGTCCGGACCAGGGCATTGGTGTTCGAGGAGTTGTCGGAACCAACCACCAGGATCAGGTCACACTCGGAGCTCATCTCGAGCACCGCATCCTGGCGGTTGGTGGTGGCGTAGCAGAGATCGCTCTTGCGAGAGGTCTCCAGGCTCTCGTAGCGCCCCGAGGCCTCGGCCCTGATCGCCTCCCACTCGTGCATCCCGAGGGTGGTCTGGGCGAACAGCGCCACCTTGCCGGGATCTCTGGGACTGAAGCCTGCCAGCCCCGTCTCCGGTTCGACCAGAGTGATGTTCGAAGGCGCCCGGGCCATGGTGCCCACCGCCTCATCGTGACCTTCGTGGCCCACGAAGATGATGTCGAACCCCTTCGCCGCCCGCCGCTTGACCTCATGATGAACCTTCGCCACCAGCGGGCAGACTGCGTCGATGACGATCCCGGCCCGCTCTTCCCCGTCCTGCACCACGTCGGGGGCGGAGCCATGGGCCGACAGCATCACGGGAGCGCCTTCCGGCACCTGGTCGATCGAATCGACGAACACCACCCCGGCGCGTTCGAAGCACTCCACGACGAATCGGTTATGGACGATCTCGTGGTAGCAGTAGACCGGGGCGTCGAATATCTGGACCATCCAAACAAGTGCCTTGACGGCCATGTACACCCCGGCGCAGTACCCGTTCGGCTCTGCTAGGTAGACACGTCTGGGACGGCTGGTGGTCAGGAGCGCACTGTCCGGCATCCCGGCAATTGTACCCACAGCCAGGAGCGTAGGCGCCGGACGCCGCCTACCCGCCACCGGCCACGAGGATCGTCCCGCGATCCCTGCCGCCGGTCAGCCATCCTGCGACCAGCAGAGCCGCGAAGCCGATCGTCCAGACTCCGTGCAACACCCACGTCAGGTCGGTCGGGACCAGGTAGTCGGGGAGAACCATGCTCCAGCCCCGGTAAAGGGGGTTGGTGGTCAACATGAAGTCCACGATCAGGGTCACCCGCCCGGTGGTCGCTTCGATCACCAGCACGAGAAACGCCAGGACGCCGGTGACACCGATCAGCAGGAACGGGAGGCTGGACCGCGGCGCCGCTCGGTCGATCCACATCATGAGAAGCAGGATCAGGGCGGGCAGTACTGCCACCACCTGGCGGCCGGGCCACCACCATCCGTGCATCGTCTGTGCCAGGAAGGCGGCCACCAGCCACCCGACCAGCGGCACACCCAGCAACAGGTGACGATGCGGAGCACCCCGCCTGGCTGCCCAAGCGACGGCCGGCACCGCCATCAGGTATGCAGGTTGCCAGGCCGCCAGCCCGAACCCGCGGTCCACCCACAGGCCGAGCAGGCGCTGGGAGCGGCTTGCATAGTCGGGTGACGGCCCGAGTGCGGTGAGCTCTCCCCCGACGAAGAAGTCGCCTGCCGCGTAAGGGGTCCAACCCCCGTAAACGGCCTGGTTGAAGGCAAGATAGGCGGCACCCGCGCCGGCCAGAGCCAGCAGCAATCCCGCCATGTGCCGCGGCCGGCGGCGTAACTTCCATGCCCCAGCCACCGCCAGCACCGCCGCTACGGGGATGTACTTGACAGCCAGCCAGGGCAGGGCGATGACCGACGCCGCCAGCCCGGCGGTCGTGGCCCGGCCCGGGCGCCCCGAAAAGGCGGCGATAGCCACCGTCACCATCAGGGCTGCGGCGATCTCCGGGTACACCTGGGTGGCGTAGAGGGCAAGCGGCGGAGAGAGCGCCAGCACGACCGTAACCCCGGCCGCCACCCGGGGCCGGACCCCGAATCGCGCTACCGCGACCCAGAACAGCAGGCCTGCCAGGATGCCGGCCAGTGCCGCCAGCGCAACCTTCGCTCCCACCCATCCGCCGATCCTCATCGGGAAGGCCAGGTACATGGGCAGTAGCGGGCCGTGCGGGCTGATCCGTGACCCGTCAGGCTGCAACAAGGTCTGCACGGGCAGCAGCACCTCGTGGAAGTCCCGGTACGCGCCCGAGTAACGCTGGTTGGCGATGTCCAGATCTCCGTCCTCCGCGATCGACAGGGCGGTCAGCAGATACTGGGGCTCATCCGCCGAGGTCTGGGCGCCGTAGGTGGCGCGGGCCGGAATACCGGCCAGGGTTACGAGGAAGATGCCGAGCCCCACCAGGATGGCGCTCCCCTTGATACCCAGCGTCACATCCTCAGCTCACGGCGTAGCACGAACACCCAGGTGAGGACGCCCGAAAGGAGGATGAGCACCAGTGACGTGATCCCGACCTCGGCGAAGAACCCATCCTCGGCGGCGCTCCACATCCTGGTGGCCAGGGTCTCGAACCCGATCGGGGCGAGAAGCAGCGTGGCGGGTAACTCTTTGAGCGTCGACAGCAGCACCAGACCCCCACCTGTCACGAGGCCAGGCATGACCAGGGGGAGGTCGATGGCGAGAAAACGCCGGCGTCCGGTCACTCCCAGCGTACGGGCGGCTTCATCGAAGCGTCGTGGCACGTCGGCGATGGCGGCCTGCGAGGCCTTCATCGACTGGGCCCCGAAGTGGAGCACGTACGCCAGGACCAGCAGGGGGAAGGTCTGATAGAGCGCCGCTAACGGACCGGGCGCCCGGATCGCCCAGAACACCACCGCCAGGGCCACGACCAGTCCCGGTAGCGCGAACACAGAGGTAACGGATGCGGCCGCCGCCCCCGAGATCCGGTTCCGGTGCCTGGCCGTGGCATAGGCGACGGGCAGCGTCAACGCCACCGCGGCCACGCCGGCCACGACCGACGCCACCGCCGAGTTGAGGGCGGGTTGTACGAGGAACCCGAGCCCGTCGCCGAGACCCGAGAAGCCGACCCCGACCGTGGTCGAGCCCCGGATCACCCAGAGTAGGAACACTGCCAGAGGGGCCACCAGGGCCACCCCGACCACTCCGGCCGCCAGCGCCACGGCGGGGCCGGCGGCGCGGCCCAGCCGGTACCGCACCTGCCGGCCCCCGATTCCCTTGCCGGGCCGGCGGTCCGGCGTCACAGCCCGCTCCGCCGTGGCCACGATGAGAGCCATCACGGCCAGGACCAGCCCGAGGGTGAGCGAGGTCGCCCGGTCGAAGAGCCGGGACGAGAAGATGGCGCGGGTGATGGTGTCGTAGCGCATCATCGCCACGGCGCCGAAGTCGCTCAGCCCGTAGAGGAACACCAGCATGGTCCCGGCCGCCACCGTGTCCCGGATGTTGGGAAGGACCACCCTGACCATGGTCCGCCAGGGGCGGCTGCCCAGCAGCCGGGCCGCCTCCTCGACCGTCGGAAGCGTGGTGGAGAGACGGGCCAGCACCGGTAGGTATACGTAGGGATAGCTGAGCAGTGTGAGAACGATCAGCGCACCCCAGAATCCTTCGATCCTGGGCACGAAGGGCACGAGCCCGCCCGGTCCGAATGCCGATAGCAGGGCGGTCGCACCCACGAAGGAAGGGATCACCAGAGGCAGGGGTAGCAACACCCGCCACAACCTTCGTCCGGCCAGATCGGTGCGGGCGACCATCAGGGCCAGGATGGTGCCGAGCACCATGCAGGAGGTGGCGGCCGACGCCGCGATCAGGAGCGAGTTACCCAGCGGCCGCAGCGTCCGGGCGCTTGCCAGTATTTCCCAGAAGTCCGCTCCGAGCCTCAGGCTCCCCCAGGCCAGGTATCCGGCCGGGAAGAGAAAGAGGAAACCCAGCACCACCACGATGACCGCGAAGGCCGGATGGGGTCGTGTACGGCGGGATACGGTGGTAGCCCCTACCTCAGGATTGCTCGATCCCGCTTTCATCGATCAGTTCCTTGGTCCTCTCGAGCCCGCCGCCCAACTGATCGAAATCGTAGGTGGCCGCGCCGATGCTATCGAGCGAAGGGAGTCCCGAGGAAGGCCCGACACCGGCAGCGAGAGGATATTCGAACGTCTTCTCGCTGTAGAAGCGCTGAGCCGGTTCGCTCAGCATGAACTCCACCAGTTGGTCGGCCAGGTCGGGGACATCGGTGGTGGAGAGCACGCCGATCGCCGTGACTATGAGCAGTGATCCTATGTCGCGGTCCGGAAAGTAGTAGTTCTCCGAGGCCACGCCGGGGTCCTCCGCCTGGGCACGGAAGTTGTAGTAGTGATTGACCAGGCCCATCGGCACGTCACCGCGGCCCACGGCCTGGACTATCGACGTGTTGTTCGGATAGGTGCGGGCGCCGTTGGCCACCAATCCCTCCAGCCAGGCCAGGGTCGTCTCGTCGCCATGGGTCTCGCGCATGGCGGTGACGAAGTCCTGGAACGAGCCATTGGGAGGCGCTACCGCTACCCGGTTGCGGAACCGCTCCCCGGTGAGCTCGAACACGGAACCGGGTAGCTCGGACGGGTCGACCAGGTCGCGGTTGTAGACGATCACCCGCACCCGGCCGGACATCCCGACCCACAGACCGCCGGCGTTGCGGAACTCCTCCGAGACGAGGAACAGGACCTCGTCGCCGATCGGCCGGAGCCTTCCCTCACCGGCCAGGAACCCGATGGCGCCGGGGCTCTGGGAGATGAACACGTCCGCCGGAGTACGATCGCCCTCCTCGTCGATGAGCAGGGCGAGGTCGGCGGACTGGCCGTAGCGAACCTCTATATCGATACCTGATGTCTCGGCGAAGTCCTCGAGCAGCGGCCCGATCAGGTTGGAGGTGCGGCCCGAGTAGACGGTTATCACATCATCGGAGCCGCCACAGGATGCGGCCACCATGGCCAGTGCCGCCAGGACCACCGGGACAGTCCATCGCATCAGACGGGATCTCCTGGTCGCCTTGCTTCTCATGCTGCGACCAACCGTGCGCCGGCCTGACGGATCGTGACTCTCTCAAGATCGGTAGTGAGGTCGACGCCCAGGTCCACCCGTGCCCTGGTCGGGTCTGCGCAGGTGACCCTCACTTCCTGGGGATCCGCCCTCACCACCCTCACCGGGGCCTCCCGACCCATCGCCGAGAAGACCGCCTTGACCATCTCGTCGAGCAGGCGCGGCCTACCCGCGCCCAGGTTGACCGTTCCGCAGAATCTCCGGTCGGCCATGGCCATCAATGCCTCCACCACCTTGCTGACATCCGTCACGTCGCGGGCGCGGTCCAGACCGCCGAACACCTCCACGGGTTCGCCGCGGCGCACTGCCTCCATCCAGATCGACAGCGCCATGTCCGGACGCTGACCCTCTCCGATAACCGTGAAAGGCCGGGCGATGGCCAAGCCGTCACCGGGCCGGCGGTACTGCAGTGCCAGCCGTTCCATGGATGCCTTGAAGTGCCCGTAGCGGCTGATCGGCCGGGTGGGGTCGGTCTCCCGGCTGGCCCGGTGGGAGCCGTTCCTGCGGGCCGCGTCCCCGTACACGGAGGAGGACGAGGCGAGGATCACATGGGTCCGCTCGGCGACGACGGCCATCAGGTGATCGGTGGTCATGATGATATCCCGGTGCCGGAGCCGGTCGACGCGCGGGGAGTCGCTCCGGATCCCGGGTCGAGCTGCGAGATGGAAGACCACGTCGGCCCAACGGGCCCATCGAGCGAGCTCGGCCAGGTTGCGGCGATCGGCTAGGTCCATGGTGACTTGCAGGCCGGCTGGGCCCCGGACGCGGCGGCGATCAATGCCGACCACCTCGTCTCCGCGGGATGCGAGACGCCTGACGAGGTTCGAGCCGATGAATCCGGACGAGCCGGTGACGAGTGCCTTCACGCCGGTGGAGCTTAACGGTTCCGCACGGATGTTGTAAAGTATGCCAGATTGTATGTATTCGGGTACCCTAACTAGATTGGTCCGGTGGGCCGACTTGACGGTGTCGGCACAGGGACGGCCTGGTCCGGCGCACGCCGCCGGCCGCGCATGGCTTCGCTGCCGGTGCGGGACGCCGATCGGGTACGGAACCCGAACAATTTGCACGAGGAACCGATCGAAAGGGTGGCCAACAATCATGCGTAGACGTATGCGATTCATCATCGCGCCGGTGGCGATGCTGGCACTGTTCGCCGCGGCATGCGCCGAGGACGACGGAGCCGAGGTTCGTACCCTCGACGAGGGCGAAGGCTCGGTGTCGGTGTCGGCATCAGGGACAGGCTCGGCATCGGCCACCGGATTGTCCCTCGAGGAGTTCGAGGGTGGAACCGACAACCCCTTGGTCCAGGAAGCGGTAGACGGCTACAAGGCCTACGTGGTGGAACAGATAGATGCGATGATCGCCGGAAATGCGGTGTTCGCGGACGCTATCCGTGCCGGTGATCTCGATGCGGCTCAGGCCGCTTACGCACCCGCCCGGGTCGAGTGGGAACGGATCGAACCGATCGCCGGGCTCATCGAGGAGATCGACGGGGCGGTGGACAGCCGGGTGGATGACTTCGAAGGTCCGGACGACCCCGAGTTCACCGGGTGGCACCGCATCGAGTACATCCTGTTCGAGCTCGGAACCACCGACGGGGCGGCTCCATTCGCCGATCAGTTGGAAGCCGACCTGCAGACCCTCAAGGAGGGTATGGCGGCGCTGGAGTTGCCGCCGGCCGCGGTAGCGGTGGGGGCTGCCGAGCTGATCGAGGAGGTCTCCGAGGGGAAGATCACCGGCGAGGAGGACCGTTACTCGAAGACAGACCTCTGGGACTTCAACGCCAACGTCGAAGGGGCGCAGAGTGTGATCGAGTTGCTCACGCCCGCCCTGCAGCAGGCGGATCCGGACCTGCTAAACGACATCAACGCCGGCTTCCTGGAACTGAACGGCACGCTGTCGGGCCTCAGGGATGGCGACGGTTGGGTGCTCTATTGCCAGGAGAACGATCCCTTCCCGTCCCCGCTATGCCCGGAAGTGACCGTCACCCAGGACACCGTGGACCTGCTGAAGGCGCAATTGGCCGGGCTGTCCGAGAACATCTCCCTTACGGCCGGGGCGCTGGGACTGAGCTAGCAGGAGCGCGGTGAAGGAACGGAACCGGCCCGACCCCCCCGAGGGCAGCTGTCTTTCCCGCCGCGACTTTCTCAAGACCGGAGCAGTTGGCGGGGCAACCCTGATCGGCGCCCCTGCCCTGCTCACAGCGTGTGCCGCCGGCGATCAGGACACGGCATCCGCGGATCCGGTTCCGGACGCCGCGCCGAGTTTCGTCGAGTTCTACGGGTCCCGCCAGACCGGGATCGCCCCGCCGGTGGTACCCACGCTGGGCATGATGGCTTCCTTCAAGGTGCTGTCGCCCGATCGCGACTCCCTGCGGGATACCTTCATCGAGCTCACCGATGAGATACAGGGACTGATGTCTGGGCGCCCGCCTCTCATCCGCGACGATGCCTTCCCGCCCACCGACTCGGGCATCCTCGGCGCCACGCCCACGGCCGACAACCTGAGCGTGGTCGTGAGCGTCGGCGCTTCGCTCTTCGATGAGCGCTACGGGCTGTCGGCCAAGACACCGACCGAGCTGGTCAGGATGCCGTTCCTAGCCAACGACCGGCTCGACCCGGCCCGGACCCATGGTGACCTGTTACTGAACATCGACGCCGACCACCCCGACACCCTCCAGTTCGCGCTCCGCCAGCTGATGCGGCGCCGCCGCCGAGACCTAGTCCTGCATTGGCTGATCGAGGGCTACACGCGCGGCGCCGGCGCTCGCCAGGCAGGCGCGGGCGCGCCCCGCAACCTGCTGGGTTTCAAGGACGGAACGGCCAACCTGGACGCCACCGATGTCAGTTTGATGGACCGCCATGTGTGGATCCAGCCCGGTGATGACCAGCCGGAATGGACGGTCGACGGAACGTACCAGGCCGTGCGGGTGATCCGGATGTTCGTGGAGTTCTGGGACCGCACCCCGCTGGCCGAGCAGGAGGCGATCATCGGTCGCCACAAGGAGTCGGGCGCGCCGCTGGGTATGGAGAACGAGACCGACACGCCGGTGTTCGACGACCCGACCGGGGACAGGACTCCTCTCGACGCCCACATCCGGCTGGCCAATCCAAGGACACCCGAGTCCGAGGACAACCTGATATTCCGGCGTGGCTTCTCGTACACCCGCGGCTTCGATGCCGCAGGCCGGCTCGACATGGGCCTGGCGTTCGTCTCGTACCAGCGGAGTATGAGTAAGGGGTTCCTGGCCGTCCAGGATCGTCTGACCGGAGAGCCGCTCGAGGAGTACATCATGCCGGAAGGCGGCGGTTTCTTCTTCGCACTGCCGGGAGTACCCGACGAGGGCCGCTTTCTCGGCGATGGCCTCTTCACCTGAACGGGACGCTCCCGGTACGACCTGACCCCGCACCAGGAGGCTTCTCGCTGGTCGAGTTTCCCGGCCGCCGGCGCGATAGGGACAGGTAGTCGGAAAACATCTCAGTTAGGTTGCCCTAAGATGACGACTCAGGGCAGCTTTAGCCCTCTCGTTCGGAGTATCCACTCCGGCTGCGAGTCCGGCGGGGAAGGAGCAACACCGATGAACCCACGGAAGAGACCGGTCGTTCTGCTGGCGGCACTGATGTTGGTGGTAACGGCGTGCGGGACTGACGACGGTGGCGAGGTCCGCCAGATCGATGATTCGGGCGGGTCGGTCAGCGTATCGGCGTCAGGCACGGGGTCTGCTTCAGGCACCGGATCCGCCAGCGCCTCGGCAACGGGCACCGGGTCCGCGTCGGGTACCGGTACAGGCTCCGCTTCAGCCTCCGGCTCGGCAACGGGCACCGGGTCCGCGTCGGGTACCGGTACAGGCTCCGCTTCAGCCTCCGGCTCGGCAACTGGCACCGGGTCCGCGACCGGGTCCGCGTCGGGATCGGCATCGGTGGTGGGCAGCGGCGTTTCCGGCGCGATGGGAGGCTACCGGCCGGTGTCGGACGTGGCCTCGCACGCCAGGGCGGTACTAGACGTCTGCGACATCAACGGTTTGCTACCCAAGGACGCTCCGATCGATTACGACGCTGTCTTGGAGATCTACGAGGTCGGCGGGAACTCGGTGAAGGGCGACGGCTCGATACGCACCATCGCAGGATTCGCCCGTAGCGAGCGCCAGGAGCCGATCTGGGATGACTACGTGGCCTACTACGGCGACCCGACCTGGCTGGACACGTTCGTGATGGCGGCAATCGAAGGGACCGGGCCGTTCGCCGGGGAATCGGACCTCGTACGCCGCCAGGGTATCCAGAAAGGCATCCAGAACCAGATCATGATCGCTTGGGCCATCCATGAGTTGGTGGACGCGTTGGATAGGGCGGTCGGCGGCGATTTCGATACGGCTTCCGGAGCACCCCATGTCTGGGACGAGGGATGGGCGTTCTACCACGGTGATGCTCCCGACTGCGGCCCGTATGCCACTGCGGACAAGCGCGGCGGCAACTTCGGCACCGGAACCGCGGTCAACGACGCGCTGGCGGCCGCCTTCACCAGGGGTGTGGAAGCCCTGGCGGCTGGCGACGAGGCGGCCGCCCGCGCCGCGTCGGAGGAGATCATCCGCCAGATCACCATCACCTACCTGCAGGCGACGATCCGCTACGCCAACAAGATGGATTCCGCGCTGGCGAACGGCGACGCTGACTCGGCCCGCATCTCCCAGGCAGAGGGCTGGGCCTTCTACCGGGTGATCGAACCGCTGGTGGCGGCCGCAAGCCCCGAGGTTGCGACGGCTGTAGCCTCCCGGCTCGACCTGTCGCTCGGTGACCCGCAATCCGGAACGGCCGGTTTGGTGATGGGGGCACTCCCCTCGGTCTATGCGAGCCTCGGCATCGACCCCCACGAAATAGGCACGCTGAACCCGGACGATCTCTTCGTTCCCGCCGAGCCGGCCGGAATCGTCCCGGGAGAGGATGCCGACGTCGACGCCATCGTGCTCGCATACCGGACGGTGTTCGACAGCACGGTCCCGTTCGACAACAAGGTCCCGTTCCTCGAGGACGCGGAGAGCCTGCGCGACACCAACACCGAATACCAGGCGGCAGCCGAGGCCATGGGCGGGATCTCCCTCGAGCCCGTTTCGGTGGTCATCGATGGTGACCAGGCCCAGGTCACCTACGACATCCTCTTCAGCGGGAGCGTCGCCTACTCCGACCTCGCCGGGGACGCCCAGCGGATCGACGGCAACTGGAAGATATCCCGCGAGAGATTCTGCGGTTTCATGGCTTCGGCCCGGGTCAGTTGCCCGGCCGGCTAGCCAAGGCCCGCCGGGGGGTGCTGGTAGCGGCGCTGCTGCTTACCTCCTGCAACCCAGCACCCCCGGCGCCCCCTTCGACAACCGCGACGACCGGGACCGCTACCGCAGCGGTGCCCACTTCCGGGCCGACGACAAGTCCGGCGCCGCCTTCGACGCGGTCGGCCACACCGCCGGATTCCGAGACGGCGCCGGAAGTCACCGTCGCCCAAGTGTCGTGGACCTATGTCGGTGCCGACGGGGTGGAGGTCTCGATCTCCGACACCAGCCGGATCGTCACCCTCAACGGCGACATAAACGAGGTGGTGTACGCACTGGGCCTGGGAGACGCGGTGGTCGGCAACGACCTCAGCGCCACTTTCCCCTCCGAGACCCTCGACCTTCCGAAGATCGGATACCAGCGGACCCTCAACGCCGAGGGCATACTGTCGCTCGGGCCTACCGTGGTGATAGGCAACGAGGAGGCCGGACCGCCGGAGGCCCTCGCTCAGGTGAGGAACGCGGGCGTGCCGGTCGTGATCCTTCCCGATGAGACCACCCTCGAGGGCGCGGTACGCAAGGTGCTGATGGTGGGCGAGGTTCTGGGAATCGCCGAGCGCGCAGCCGAACTGGCCGCGCAGATAGAGGCCCAGGTGGCGGCTGCCAGGGCGCTGGTCCCCGCCGGAGCCGCACCGCCCAGGATTGGCTTCATCTACGCCCGCGGTCCCGACATCCTCTTCCTGGCCGGCCGGGACACGCCCTCCGAGAGCCTGGTGAGGGCCGCCGGAGGTATCGACGCCGGCGCCGAGGCGGGATTGGCCGACTTCACACCGTTGACCGCCGAAGGCCTGGCGGCAGCCAACCCGGACTGGTTGATCCTGACCGTGGACGGGCTGGAATCGGTGGGGGGCATCGACGGTCTCCTCGACATCCCGGGAGTGGCCCAGACGGCTGCGGGGCAGCACCGGCGGGTGCTGGCATTCGACGACCTGGCGTTCCTCGGGCTCACACCTCGAGTGGGAAAGGTGCTGGAGAGCCTGATCGCGAGCCTCTACGGGGACCGCTAGCCGTGAGCCGCACGGTCGTCCGCCGGCGGTACACGTTCGCCGTCCTGTCGGTGGCGGTGGCCGCACTGGTGGTTGCCGGCGCCGGCATGGGGGCAGTGGCCATCCCTCCCGCGACGGTGTTCTCCCTGCTCGCCGGACAGCTGGGACTCGACATCGGACCGGGCGCATCGGCCATCCACGAGTCGGTGTTCTGGTCGATCCGGCTGCCGCGTCTCGGGCTCGGCTTGGTGGCAGCCGGCGCGCTGGCCGCGGCCGGCGTGGGCCTGCAAGCCGTGTTCCGTAACCCGCTGGCCGAGTCGCAGGTGGTAGGCATGTCCTGGGGAGCGGCTGTAGGGGCCGCGGCGGTCGCAGTGCCGGGAGCCGCCATCCTCGGAGGTCCGGCCACGCCGTTTGCCGCCTCGGTCACCGCCCTGCTCTTCACCCTCCTGGCCTACCGCATCTCCCGCCGGGGCACCCGTGTCGAGGTGGTCACGCTGATCCTCGCTGGAGTGGCCATCAACGCCATCGCCGCCTCGGTCGTGGGCCTGCTCGTCAACGTCGCCGAACGGGGCCGCATGCGCTCCTTCTCATTCTGGAGTCTGGGTTCTCTGGGCGGCGCCACCTGGGAGACTGTTTGGATGACCCTGCTGTTCGTACTGCCGGCAGCAGCATTACTCGCCGCCCGCAGCCGCCGACTGAACGTCCTTCTCCTGGGCGACGAGGAAGCCCGCCACACGGGAGTGGATGTGGAACGGTTGCGCGCCGAGGTTCTGACCGCTGCCGCGTTGCTCACCGGGGCGACGGTCGCCGCCGCCGGGGTGATCGGCTTCGTGGGACTGCTGGCGCCGCACACGGTCCGGATGATCATCGGCCCGGACAACCGCGCCCTGCTCCCGGGTTCGATGCTGGCCGGAATGGTCCTGCTCCTGGCGGCCGACCTCGCAGCCCGGACGGCGGCCGCTCCGGCCGAGATACCCCTCGGCATCCTCACCGCTCTAGCGGGCGGACCCTTCTTTCTCTGGCTGCTCAACCGCACCCGCCGCGCCCAGGGAGGCTGGCGATGACGCCGGTGGTGGCCCGAGGAATAGGCTACGAAGCGGGCCGGCGCACCATCCTGGACCGGATAGACCTGGACCTGGAGGCCGGATCGCTGGATGTGCTGGTCGGGCCCAATGGCGCCGGCAAGTCCACCCTCATGAGAGTGCTGGCCGGAGACGCGGCGACCTCACGGGGCGAGGTGCTGGTGAGGGGACGCCCGATCGCGGACTACAAGCCGCTCGAACTGGCGCTGATCAGGGCTGTCCTGCCGCAGAGAACCAGAATCGAGTTCGCGTTCTCGGTGCGGCAGGTGGTGGAGTTCGGCCGCTACGCCCGCTCGCAACGGAAGAGCACCTCGGGCCGGGACGACTCCGAGGTGGTGGAGAAGGCTCTGTCGGATACCGAAACCACCGCCCTCGCCGACGTCTCGTTTCCCACCCTGTCCGTCGGAGAGCAGGTGCTTGTCATGATCGCGAGGACTCTGGCCCAGGAAACGCCCGTGCTCTTGCTCGACGAGCCCACTGCTTACCTCGACATACGGCACCAGCACCGCGTGATGGGCCTGCTCCGCGAGCGGGCTCGCCGGGGGGTTGCGGTCATGGCGGTCCTCCACGACCTCAACCTGGCCACCGGCTATGCAGACCGGATAGGGATACTGGCCAGCGGCCGCATGCGCGCCCTCGGACCGCCGGACGAGGTTCTTCAGCCCGCCCTGCTCAGCGACGTGTACCGGTATCCCATCCAGGTTCTGGACCACCCGTCGGGGAGCGGCCGGCTGGTGACAACATCGGATTGTGGCACGGGCCGGTCCGGCCGATCCGGTGAGACCCCACCGGGCCCGGTTCCCATAGGATTCGAGACATGAGCGATCTCCGGTTGCCGCTCCAACGCCTGGCCCGCCGGGTCCGGCTCACGAGGCCCGGGCAGGTCTGGGCCGCCGGGGCCGCGCTGATGGTGGGGGTGACCGCCGGCTCGGCGCTGGTAATCGCTCGCATGGTCGATTACCCGGCGTTGGTTCGCGCCGCCAGGGAGCTGTACGAGCGTCCTCTACTGTCCGTGCTCGGGCTGGCGGCCTTCGCCGGGGCCTTCCTGATCAGGTCCCTGGTCTGGAAGCGGGTGTTGCCGGACCTCACAACGGGCCATGCCTGGGCCGGCATCCACACCGCACTGCTCGGCAACCACGTCCTCCCGTTCCGGATGGGAGAGCCGCTGCGGGTGGTCTCGGTGGTCAGGCGGGCCGGGATCCCGATGCCCGAGGCCTCGGCCTCGACTGTGACCCTCCGCGCCGCCGACCTGCTGGCGGTGATCGGACTGGCATGGATTCTCGGCGCTCGCAACATATCGCTGTTCGGTTCCCCGCTCGCAGATGCCGTCGTGGTCGTAGTGGGCGCCGCCGGGCTCCTGGGCCTGGTATGGACATGGAGACTCCGAGGCGACAATCGCGTGCGGCGGCCGGGCGTGCTGGAGCTCGCGGGTACGGTGCTCGCCTGGATAGCCGAATCCGGCCTGGTGCTGGTGGTGGCGCGCTCGGCCGGCATCGAACTGCCTCTCGGGGACGCCGTGCTGGTGACCGCGGTCTCGGTGGCCGCCCAGGTACTGGCCGTCGCGCCGGGGGGATTCGGCACGTACGAGGCCGGGGCGGTCGCCGCCTACGCATTCCTCGGCCACGACCCGGGGGTAGCCCTCGCCGCGGCGCTGGCCACCCACGCTCTCAAGACCGCTTACTCGATCGGGGTCGGTGTGCCCGCCCTCTTCCTCCCCTCGCCCGGTCTTCCCGGCCGCTTCCGGTTGCCCCGTCCGGCGCCCGACCCTCCGCCAGCTACCGCCGGGACCACAGACGGTCCCATCGTCCTGTTCCTGCCCGCCTACAACGAGGAAGAGAGTGTCGCCGGCGTGATCCGCCGGATCCCCGATCGGTCGTCAGGCCGCCGCGTACTCGCGCTGGTCATCGACGACGGCTCGACCGACGCAACCGCTCGCCTGGCCCGGGAGGCAGGGGCCGAGGTCGTCTCCACGGCGGAGAATCGCGGGTTGGGTGCGGCGGTCCGTACGGGCCTGATCCGGTCCCTGGCACACGGGCCCGCGGCGGTGGTCTTCTGCGACGCGGACGCCGAGTACGCACCGGAGGAACTCAGGCGGCTGGTCGAGCCGATCCTCCAGGGCAGGGCGGACTACGTGGTCGGATCCCGCTTCGCCGGCGATATCGAACACATGTTGCCCCACCGCCGCCTCGGGAACCTGGTACTGACCCGGATCCTGGCCTACGTGGCACGCACCGGGATCACCGACGGTCAGAGCGGGTACCGGGCCTTCTCCCCGGCGGCGGCGGCCGATGCCGAGATCATCCATGACTTCAACTACGCCCAGGTGATCACCCTGGACCTGATCGCCAAGGGATACCGCTACCACGAGGTCCCGATCAGCTACCGGTTCCGCACCACCGGGACCTCATTCGTCAGGCTGGGCCGGTACCTCCGCAACGTAGTCCCGGCCGTGTACCGCGAGTTGAATGGCCCCTCCCCCGCACGCCCGCCTGCCGATGTGGCTCCTGCCGGATCCTGAGCCGGCCGGCCGGTTCTCCCGGCCTACTCGGGCTCAATCCTCCACCACGTGCCGGTCGAACGACCGGCGGGCCGCCTCCCAACTCACGTGGTCGAGGCGACCGTCCCGTCCGACCGCATCGGCGGCGGCCAGCGCCATCGCCAGCGTGTGGTGGGTGTTGTCGTGGGCGAACAACCCCTGCCTGCCGAAGGTGACCAGGTTTCTTCGGCGATCGGCCCAGGCGATCAGGGGGGTCAGTGATTCCTCGTACCCGATCCGGTACACCGGATATGCGAACCGGAGACGGCGAACAGCCACTTCGACCGGACGGGGATGCTCCAGCCCGCACCGGGCCAGCGCGTCCCCCACCATGGCTCCCAGCTCGTGGTCCGTCCGGCTCCACATGTCGTCGCTCGGCGAGCAGGGAATCTCCGCACACAGGACCGTCCGGTCCGGGGGGTCCGGCCCGTCCCGGTAGTTCTTCGGCTCCGACACCCTGGTCATGGCGATGTCGCGGTCGGGGAAGTAGTGGGCGTCGAACGGCGTGTACCTGCCCGAGGGCACGGCGAGATAGACCAGCAGCATCGCCCGGTACTCGATGCCGGCCACGCCGGGGGTCGGGTCGCCGGCAACGGTTTCCACCAGTTCCGCGAGGCTGGTCAAGGGAATGGTCGACCAGACCTGCCCCGCCTTGATCCGGTCCCCGCCGGACGTGGCGACCGTCACGGAGGAATCGCCGAACCGGATACCCGCCACCTCCGTGGAGAGACGGATGTCGGCCCCTTCCTCCACCGCAGCCTCTGCAAGTACTTCAGGGATCCGGCCGAACCCTCCGGCCGGGTAGTAGAAGAACCTTCCCCCCTGCTTCCTCGCGCTCACCCGCCGGGCCAGCTTCCAGGGTGTGTCGGCGCTGATCCGGCGCCTGGCCTGCTCACCACTCAACCCGTCCGGCTCCACACCCCAAATCTTGCGCGCATAGGGGAAGTAGAACGCCTCCCCCATAACCCGCCCCAGCCCGGTGGTCACGTACTCGGCGAAGTTCCGGTCCCGGCGGGGCCGGACGGTTGCGACCGCGGCGCTCAGGCCGGCGCGCACCAGGAAGCCCGGCGGCAGGGACCGGGCGATGGCCGCCGGGCCCGGAGGGAACGCGAGCCACCGGTCCCGGATACGTATCCGTCCGCGGCGACCTCGCTGCTGGAGCTCATCACCGAGACGGGCGCGGAGGAGCCGAAGAATCGGAGCCGGGGTCGCTGCGTGGAGTCGGTGACTCCCGTAGTCGACCCGCTGGCCGGCAAACTCGAACGAACCCGCCAACCCCCCGACCACGGCCTGGCGTTCGAGGACGATGACCCTGAAACCCAGGTAGGAGAGACGGTAGGCGGCGCCCAACCCGGCGGGGCCGGCGCCGAGGACCACGAAGTCGGTCCGGGTCACCCCGTCAGGATGGGGTGCCGGCCGCGAAGGCCGCTACTCCGGGACCGTTGTAGGACACGGATACCCGGTCGCCGGGCGCGAAGTCGGGTGCCGCGATCACCCGGGCCAGCAGTCTGGTCCCGTTGAGAGCAAGCTCGTAGGAGGTGTCGTGCCCGTAGAACTCGACCGAGGAGACCACGCCCTGGTTCCCCCGGCCCACGGCCAGGTGCTCGGGACGGATGACAACCCGGCACGGTCCCTTCACCGGCCCGGCCAGTGGAACCTCCCCGACCGCGGTGGATGCGTGCCCGTTGGTCGCCACCCCGGTCAGCAGGTTGGCTTCACCGACGAAGGCCGCCACCCACGCTGAAGCGGGGTACTGGTACACCTCGGCCGGCCGGCCGACCTGCACGATCCGACCCTCCCGCATCACCGCCACCCGGTCGCCCACCACGAACGACTCCTCCTGGTCGTGGGTGACGAAGATCGAGGTCATCCCCACTTCGCGCATCAGGGCCGCCACATCCGCCCGAATCCTGGTGCGCAGGTCGGTATCGAGGTTCGAGAACGGCTCGTCGAAGAGCAACACCCGGGGACGGGGGGCCAGAGCCCGGGCAACAGCCACTCGCTGCGCCTGACCTCCCGACAATTCGTCCGGGTAGCGGTCCGCGAGGTGCGACAGGCCGACCAGATCCAGCGTCTCGGAGACCCGGCTGCGGTCGATTCCCGCCTTGCCCAACCCGAACGCGACGTTCCTGGCCACCGTCATGTGGGGGAACAGGGCCCAATCCTGGAAGACCATCCCGATACGCCTCTGCTCGGGAGGGACGAAGTGAGCGGGACCCGTCAGGGTCGTGTCCTCGAGCGTGATGTCACCCCGGTCGGGAACCTCCAGACCGGCCAGGACGCGCAGCAGCGTGGTCTTCCCGCAGCCGCTCGGCCCGAGCAGCGCCAGCGACTCGCCCCGCTCGACTGCCAGGTCCACACCGGCCAGCGCGGCCGTGCCATTGAAGCGTTTGGCGATGTCGATTGCCTGCAGATACGGCATACGGGCTCCTGAAGGGGCCATGCTACGAGCGGTTGACCATCCGGCTAAAAGCTACCTGATCTTTGAAGTTAGGGTAGCCTGACTCATAGTACATCGGACCGGGAAAATCGCCCGAATCGCGATACGGATCGACCGGTGTCCCCTCCCGTCAGGACGCCACGGGAGCAGGCGGCCAGGGCGTGTTCACGCTATGCGCGTTCGTTTGCTATCGCGGGTCCCCGTGGTCGATCTGGGTGGCGGCGGTGGGATATGGCGGTCCACACCACGCCACCCCCAACGCAGAACACCGTGGTCGGTCTGTGGCGCGGCGGTGGGATATGGCGGTCCACACCACGCCACCCCCAACGCAGAACACCGTGGTCGGTCTGTGGCGCGGCGGTGGGATATGGCGCCGCCAGCGGCGTCTATGGCAAGGACTGCTGACGAAGGCGTACCCGCAGGGTACGTTGAGGAGGCAGGACACAGCCAGAGACGTCGATGGCGGTCCAGATCACGCCGCCGCAACGCAGACCGACCACGACTAAAAGTCCCGCTCGACCACGAACGCGGCCAGATCGACCAACTCCCCGGCTACCCGGGTGTCGATATCCGCCCCGCCCAGGGCATCGGCCGCACGCCGCATGCAGTCGCGGGCCGCGGTGGCGGTCGCTTCCCGGCCGCCCGCTTCCTCGACGAGGGCGGCGGCCGCCTCGATCCCGTCATCATCCAGGTGCTCCCCGGCATACAGGTCGGCGAGCCGCTCTCCGGCCTCGGAGCCCGAAGCCAGGGCCACCGCCACCGGGATCGACTTCTTGCGCTCCCTGAGGTCGTTACCGGCCGGCTTGCCCGTCACCGACGGATCTCCCCAGATCCCGAGCAGATCGTCGATGGCCTGGAATCCCCGGCCCAGTTCGAGTCCGAAGGTCCGGAGCCGGCGGACCGTCCGTTCGGGAGCGCCGGCCAGGATGGCGCCCACCGCAGAGGAATGGGCCAGCAGGGCGCCTGTCTTGAGCGAGACCATCTCCCAGGACAGGTCCACATCCACGTCTCCGGACCGGTCGAACGACATGTCCATGTGCTGCCCGGCGATCATCGACGCGGTAGCCCTCACCAGGTCGGCGGCTGCCGCCACCCGCTGCGGCGAGGGCCGGTCCAGCAGCAACTCGAGCCCGAGCAGCATCATGGCATCGCCGGCGATGATGGCGTCCCCGGCGCCGAAGGTCTTCCAGACCGTCGCCCGATGGCGGCGCTCGGGATCGTTGTCGATGATGTCGTCGTGAACGAGCGAGAAGTTGTGGACGATCTCCACCGCCACGGCCCCCGGGAGAGCGACTTCCGCCGCTGCCCCCACCGCTTCGGCAGACAGGAGAGCGAGTGCCGGCCGGATGCCCTTGCCGTGGCGAGGGTTAGGAACCGGAGACCCGGCCTGATCGATCCATCCGAAGTGGTAGCGAACCGGGAGAGCCAGGCCGGCGGGCAGCCGGCCCACGGCTTCGATCAGCGCAGGCTGGACCATGGCCCCGGTCCGCTCCAGCAAGTCCGGCGTCGCCCGTCTCATGTCCTGGCGCCCTCACCGTCCGCCGGTACCGTCTCGCGTTCGGGGCCCCCGTCCCCGTTGGCGACGCTCGCCGCGCGGCGACCAGCTTCAACCCCGCTGCGCACCGCTCCCTCCATCGTCGCGGGCCACCCGGTGTCGGTCCAGGCGCCGGCCAGGAAGACCCTGGGGTCACCACACCCGGCACCGGCCCGGAGCGGATGGGTGCCCGGCCCGCCCCGGAAGGTCGCCCTCGGCTCCCTGGTGACCATCGACTCGGTCACGACCGCCCCTGCTGCGGCGGGAAGCAGGCGCTCCATCTCCGCGACGAAGTGCTTCACCAGTTCGGGCGCGCTCGTGCCGAGATGGGAATCGGCCGCCGACAGCGAGATCGCCAGGCACTGGCGGCCGTCGTCGAGGCCGGCGGCTCCTGTCCGGTCGAACACGTACTGGATGTCGCTCCCGACCGCAGCGAACATCGGGAGGTCGGTGATGGGACGGTCATAGACCAGATGTACGTTCACGATCGGCGAGACCCCTAGCCGATCCAGGCGATCCTGGAAGGGTACGGCGCCGGACGGAAGCATCGATCCGACCGCATCGTGCGGAACGGCCACGACCACCGAATCGGCCTCGATGCCCCGGTCGTTGGTAGTTACCTCCAAGCGTCCCCCGGAACCCGTTCGAACAGCCGACACCGGCGCCCGGGTCACCACCTCGGCTCCCCGTGCTTCCAGGGCGCGCCGGCCGGCGTCCCCGTGGAGCGCCGAGAGCGGCACCGACGCCCAGCCGATGTCCGCGGACGCGGCGTCGGTCAGAAGCCCGGTCACGAACACCTTGGCAGCGAGCTTCAGGGATGCATCCCCGGCATGAACGTTCACGGTCGGGAGCACGACCAGATCCCAGAACCGCTCGACGGCCTCGGCCGGCTGACCGCGGGCCGCCAACCAGTCGCCGAAAGACACCTTGTCGAGAGTCGGATCCTCCGGGTCGAGCCTTCGCAGGGCTCTTCCGGCCGCCAGGACCTTCAACCTGGCCTTCAAGCCGATGTGAGGGTAGGCCAGCAGCGATGGCGCCAGATGGAGAGGGGCCGGGCCGAAGGTACGCCGGATCGTTCCCATCCTCCCGCCGGGTCGTAGCACGGGAATGTTCAGCCTCTTCTGGATGGTCACATCACCGATCGAGCCGATCCTCTGCAGGAACGCCACGTAGGCGGTGCAACAACGGAGGAACACGTGCTGGCCGTTGTCGTACCAGATCCCCTTCCGCCTGAAGGACCAGGTGGCTCCGCCGAGACGGGGCCGCCGCTCGAGCAGGGTGACCGACGCTCCGCGGTCGGCCGCTTCCAGACCGGCGGCAAGGCCTGCCAGGCCACCCCCCACCACCACCACTCGGGGGCGGCGGCTGTTCACGGCTGGAGACCGGCGATGCTACGCACCGCTACCAGGCCCTTCTCCCAGGCCGGGAGGCTGACACGCTCGGTCAGGGGGAGGGTGGGCTGGGCACGCATTCGCCGAAGCAGCCGCCGGTAGATTCCCGCCATCGCGGCGGTGCAGGACCGGCTGCGGTGATCGAGATGCGCCAGCAGCGCCAGGCCGCTGTCGAACCAGACGGCGGCCTGACCCGCCACATATTCCACCATGGCGCCGACCTGCTCCGGCGGGGTCCAGCTGCCCGGCGCGATTCCGAAGCGATCCCGTACCTGCTCCGGGAGGTAGATGCGCCCCATCCGGAGATCCTCAGCGATGTCCCGCAACATGTTGGTCAGCTGGAAGGCCACGCCCAGATCATCGGCCATCCGGGAGGCCTCGCTCTCCCCCGCCGGACGCCGCCGACCGCCCCGGGTTCCGAACACACCGAGCGAGAGGCGTCCCACCGACCCTGCCACCAGCCGGCAGTAACGGACCGTGTCCTCCATCGTGACGTACTCCGCGCCCCTTACGTCCATCTCGCAACCCTCGACGATCTCGTGCAGGGCGGCTACCGGGATCGGGTAACGCGCCGTGGCGTCGGCCAGGGCCACCAGCACAGGGTCGTTACGGTCCTCCACGTCTCCCGCGCGAAGCTTCTCAATCACGGTGTGGAGCCTGTCCAACTCCTCGAGTTTGCGGTCACCGGGCCAGGTCCCGTCCCCGACGTCGTCGATACGCCGGGCCATGGCATAGAGCGCAGCCATCGCTCGGCGTTTGGGCGGGGGGAGGAGCCGGATGCCGTAGGCGAAGTTGCGAGCCGCCTCCCAGGTAATCCGCTCGCATCCGTCGTAGGCGGTCTCGGGGGTCACGGGCTTGCTCTCGCGCGGTCCGCCCGGCGGCGTCGGCCCAGGTAAACCGGGATGAAGCGGCGGAGGAGGCCTGGGCGCCCGGCGCTGCGCACGCCGCCCAGTACCTCGAAGCCGGCCTTCTCGATGGCGTCCAGTCCCGCCAACCCGCCGGCCACGAAGCCGGATATCGCCAGGCGGGCGTACCCGTTCAGGGACCGGACCAGCGGAATGCCCGCCTCGACCAGTTCACGGGCGAATCCCGACTCGTAGGCGACCAGTTCCCGGAGACCGGTTCCGGCCTCGGACGCCGAAAGGTCCTCGACCGCGCAGCCGAACCTCGCCATGTCCTCGGCGGGGAGGTAGACGCGCCCCGCCCGCGCATCCTCGGCCACGTCCTGGAGGTGCTCCAGTATCTGGAGACCGCTGCACACCGCGTTCGATGCCGCGATCCGCTCCGGGGTGGCGGCATCGAAGACCGCCAGCACCATATGCCCCACGGGGTTGGCGGACAGGGCGCAGTAGTCCATCAGCTCTTCGCGGGTTTCGTAGCGGGTCTTGTGCTGGTCCTGGCGGTTGGCCGCCAGCAACTCATCGAACGGGAGGCGAGGCACGCTGAAAAGTTGGATCATGGGCGCCAACCGGCGGAACACCGGGTGCCGCGGAGAACCCGAGAAGAGGGCGTCCAGTTCCGAGTCGGCCCAGTCCAGCGCCGCCGTCCGGTCTCCCGGGAACTCGTCTCCCAGGTTGTCCACGAGCCGAGCGTAACCGTAGATGGCTTCCAGGTGATCGCGCAGGCGTCGCGGGAGCAGGCGGAGCGCAACCGGAAAATTCTCCCCGGCCGCTCTGGCCATCACCACGTCGAGCGCCACGTGCTGCCCGACCGACTCGGACCCGGAATGGGACGAGCATGCCCCTGCTGACTCTGTCAGCGAAACCCGGTCGGTCGCCCTCTCGGCGGACACCGCACCTCCCACCTGCAGGGAGCGTGACCGTGGTCGGCCGGTCCCCGGCTATCAGAAACGATTCGCCCCGAGAATAGGGCGTATTCACGCTGTGCGCAGTCGTTTGGCAGCGCGGGTCCCCGTGGTTGGTCTGTGGCGCGGCGGTGGGATATGGCATCGGCAGCGGCGTCTATGGCAAGGACTTGCTGACGAAGGCGTACCCGCAGGGTACGTTGAGGAGGCAGGACGCAGCCAGAGGCGTCGATGGCGGTCCAGAGCACGCCGACCGCAACACAGACCGGCCACCATCAAATAGTTGCCGAACCTTCCCATGACTTGTCGCCCCGGCGAGCGCGGGCTGCTCAGGGACGCGGGCGGTGGGGACGCCGGGTCTACCGCTACCAGGCCAGGTACTTGAGCTCCAGGAATTCCTCCATGCCGTGGTGGCTGCCCTCGCGGCCCACGCCCGACTCCTTCACGCCGCCGAAGGGCGCAGCCTCGTCCGAGATGATGCCCCGGTTGAGCGCCACCATTCCCGACTCGATCGCCTCGCCCACCCGGAACGCCCGGTTCATGTCCCCGGTGTACACGTAGGAGATCAGACCATGGATGGTGTTGTTGGCAGCCTCGATGGCCTCCTCCTCGGAGTCGAAGGACACCACCGGAGCGACAGGACCGAAGATCTCATGGCCGAGGATCGCCGCGTCGGGCGCGACCTCCGACAGCACGGTGGGCTGGTAGAAGTAGCCGGGACCGTCCGGCGCCGCCCCTCCGGTACGTACCGTGGCCCGATCGTCGACCGCGCCCGACACCAGACTGTCGATCTTCTCCACGGCCGAGGAGTTGATCATCGGGCCCACGTCGTTGGACCTGTCGATGCCCGGCCCCATGCGGAGGGCCGACATCGCTTCGGTCAGTCGGTCGGTGAACTGCTGAGCCACACCCGACTGGACGTAGAAGCGGTTGGCAGCCACGCAGGTCTCCCCGGCGACGCGCATCTTGGCCAGCACGGCTCCCTGGACGGCTGACTCGATGTCGGCGTCGTCGAAAACCACGAAGGGCGCATTGCCACCCAGCTCCATGCTGGTCCGGAGGATGCGGCGCCCGGCCTTTTCCATCAGGATCCGGCCGACCTCGGTGGAGCCTGTGAAGGACAGCTTCCTCACCCTCGGGTCGTCGAGCATGACGTCCACAACGCCGGAGGAGCCCCGCGCCATCACCACGTTGACGGTTCCCGGAGGGGCGCCTGCCTCCGCCAGGATGTCCGCCACCGCCAGGGCCGAGAGCGGGGTGTCGGAGGCGGGCTTGAGGATGGTCGTGCATCCGGCCGCCAAGGCCGGGGCGATCTTGCGGGTTGCCATCGCCGACGGGAAGTTCCACGGGGTGACCATGAGGGAGATCCCGACCGGCTCGGGCAGCACGACGATCCGCTTGTCGCCGCGCGGCGCGGTACGGATCTCGCCCATGATGCGGACCGCCTCCTCCGAAAACCACCGGAAGAACTCGGCGCCGTATCGAACCTCCCCGATCGCGTCGCCATAGGCTTTACCGTTTTCGAGGATGATCAGCTCCGCCAGCTGCTCCTCCCGCTCGAGCATCAGGTCGTAGGCCCGGCGAAGGATGTCCGAACGCGTGCGCGGAGCAGTGGCCGCCCATCCGGGCGCGGCCTCGGCGGCCGCGTCCACCGCTTGGCGCGCCTCTTCGACTCCCGCGGTCGAAACGGCGGCAAGTACCTGTTCGGTGGCGGGATCGATGACGTCTAGCTCGCCATCCCCCTCCGTCCATTCGCCGCCGATCCGGAGCTGGGTCCTCGGACTCCGGAAAAGCTCGGTTACCACGGTCATCTCTTTCCTCCCGGGAGGTGTCGGCGTTTCTTCTACAGGCCGATGTGTTCGGCCAGGTCGGACGCCACCGCTCCGGCATGCACCTCCAGGTCGCGTTGGATTACGGACGGCTCATCGGTGCCGGCGACCGGGCGGGTGGAATCCACGTATATCTTAAGCTTGGGTTCGGTGCCACTGGGCCGGACGAGCACCCGGGTCCGATCCTGGAGCCGGAGTTCGATCAGCGACGCTGCTCCGAGCCACCGGGGCCTCCGATCGGCGCCTTCCCGGTAGTCGGTCATCCCCAGCACCGCCACTCCTGCCAGGCGGCCCGGGGGATCCGCGGCCAGCCGTCGCATGGCGTCGGCGATCTCGCTCGCTCCGGCCGATCCGGGCCTTCTGATGCTGCGCTGGACCGAGACCCACAACCCGAACCGGCGATACAGTGCCTGCAGCCTATCGAGCACCGTTTCGCCCTCCTTCCGGCACTCGGATGCCAGGTCGGCCATGTACAGGGCGGCCGACAGGCCGTCCTTGTCGTACGCCAAGCCCCCCACTGCATGTCCCAGGGCTTCCTCGAATCCGAAGACCAGGGCAGCCTCGCCCGCGGCCTCGATATCGAGCGCTGCGTTCATGATCCACTTGAAGCCGGTGAGCGTGGTCTCGAAGCGGGCATCTCGGGCAGCCGCAACATGTCGGGCCATGGGCGAGCTGACGATGGTGCTAGTGACGAGTGGCCGCGTGCCGCCATCCGGGCGGCGCGAGAGTATGTAATCGGTCAACAGCACGCCCACCTGGTTACCGGTGAGGCTGACCCATCCCCCGGCGCCGGGCACCGCCACTCCCAGCCGGTCGGCGTCAGGATCGTTGGCCAGCACCAGATCGGCCTCGACCCTGCGGGCCAGGTCCAGTGCCAGATCCATGGCACCCGGTTCCTCGGGATTGGGGAACGGCAGCGTAGGGAAATGCCCGTCCGGTCCGGCCTGCTCGTCAACCGGGTGGACATCCCGGTAACCGGCCTCGGTCAGTAGCTCGCTCATGTATCGCCAACCCACCCCGTGCATCGGCGTGTAGACGATCCGCAGGCCCGGATCGACCGTCGCAGGCGACCGCAGCCGGGCCAGCTCCTCCCGGTACCCGTACCAGACTTCCGGTGAAACGGGGGCCACACGCTCCCCGGCTTCCCGGAGCGGCGCATCCGTCAGAGGAACATCGGCCGCCGCGCCGACCCGGTCGATGGCTGCGGCGATGGCTGCGTCGACCGGGGGGATGATCTGGGCGCCGTTGGCGTCATAAACCTTGTAGCCGTTGTCCCGGGGAGGGTTGTGGCTGGCCGTGATCATCACCCCGGCGCAGGCCCCCAGCACCCGGACCGCATATGCCACCAGTGGAGTCGGGACCTCCTCCTCCCAGAACCTGACCCGCAGACCCGCAGCGCTCAACACGCCCACCGTATCCCGCATGAAGACCGAACTGGAGAGCCGGGCATCACGGCCCACCACCACCGGAGCGGCCGGCGCTCCCCTGTGGCGAGCCAGCAGGAAGTCGGCCAGCCCTCGCGTGGTCCTGATCACCGTGGCCCGGTTCATCCGGTTGGAGCCGGCTTCCACGACCCCGCGGAGCCCGGCGGTGCCGAAGGCGAGCGTCCCGTCCATCCGATCCGCCAACTCGGCCCGGTCCCCGGAGCCGAGCAGGGCGCTCAACTCGCCCCTGGTGCGGTGATCGGGGTCGCCCAGGATCCAGGCCCTGGCCCGCTCCACCACGTCGCTCATGGCAATCGACGATAGCCACTGGCCGCCGGCTAGCTGGGGCGGCTCCGGATGGCGAGCACCCGGTAGGAGAAGCCGGCATCCTGGCGTCGGGTTCCGAGGCTGGTCCAGCCTGAGGTGCCGGACTCCTGGCACTCGCCGCTCCAGACCACGGTCAGAGTCACCGGATACCCGCTCCGGTGACCAGCCCGTGAGGAGGACCTGAGGTAGACGGCCTCGGCGCCGCCGAACCGGACCTCGGCCGCGCTCTTCAACGAGCCGGCGTCGGGATAGTCCGTTGCGTGGCGGTGGAAGGTCCTGACGCCGAGTTCCATTCCTTCCGGCGTTCCCAGGCCGGTCATCACCCATGACATCCGGCTTACCCACACCCGGATCGACACCGACTCGCCATCGATCCGTGCGGTATAGGTCCGGGACGGATCCCCCCGGTAGTAGGCCCTGACCGGCACCCTAACGTAGCCGTAACGCGCCGGCTGGAAGCCCAGGGACGGGCTTGCGATGCCGTCGATGGTGCTATGGAACGAGGTCACGGCGCCCGCCTTCGTGCACGCAGGGGGCGGAGGCTTGCTCGTCGTGGTGGTTCGCCACGTCGTGATGGACGTGGTCGGATCGGTGGTCCCTCTGGTCGTGCTGGTGTCCCTCGTCGTACGGGTATCCCTCGTCGTACGGGTATCCCTCGTCGTCCCGGTGTGCCTCGTCGTTCTGGTATCCCTCGTCGTACTGGTGACCCCGGTCGTTCTGGTCCCCCTCGTCGTGTCGGTAACGGAAACACGAGTGGTCGCCCGATCGCCGGTCGTGGTCGCCCGGTCGCCGGCCGTAGTCGGGCAGTCGGGCGGATGGGCGCTCGGATCATTCGCACAGTGCGCATGGTTCACCCTCACCCAGGTCCCGCAGTTGCCGGGGCTGGTGTCGGCCGGCAGGCTCCTGTCACCCGCACATACGTAGCGCGTGGGCCCGCGCCGGTCCTCGTGCCGGCTCAAATACTGGTACTTGACCGTGATGCCGTCCCCGTGCGGGGCGTGCCCGCCCCGTCCGATACCGCAACTGTTGATACCCGGCTGCGGCGGGCTGATCCTGGGGCCGCAGGCTCTCCACAAGTTTCCCGTGGCCTTCCACTTCACGCATGAGATCTCGCCGGTACCTGTCTCGACGTTGGTCTGCTGGCACTTCAGCTTCCTCCAGTAGTTCCAGTGCTGCTCCCAATCCCAGGTCGCCACGGTCCGACCGGCCCGCCATGAAGTCTCGGTTGGATGGGCCGCGCCCGGCTCCGAGGCCCACAGGGCGGCTGCGGCGAGCAACCCGATCAGCAGGAGCCAGCCCGCCGCGGCAGGCGTCAGCCTGGCCTGCGCCGGAAGGCCCCGGATGCGCCTGCGTATCCAGGCCATCAGTACCTACCCGTCGACTCGGGCGCCTCGTCCTCGTTGACCTCGGGGTTCGGGTCGCGGGGACAGCGGACATCGCTTCCCACGTGCTCCATGATCACCAGCACCTTCACGCAGTAGGACCTCCTGTACGAGACCTTCCATTCCCCGTCCACCTGGACGAGGGTGTCCAGAATCGGGTTGGTGGGCGAGAAGTCGGGATGGTCAAGGCGGTAGCGGACCGCTATCACCCCCCGGTCGGCGTCCGGACCGCCGCGCCACACGATCTCCTCGAATATCACGCCCGACCTGCCGCGCTGCTCCGGGTGGTACAGGGCGGCATCATGGGTTCGGCCGAAGTCGTCCAGCGCGTCGAAAACCTCATCGAGCAGGGGCCCGTTCCTGATCGCCCCACGGCGCTGCTCGTCCGTGCCCGTGTACGCCAGGTGCACCGACCGGCGAACCTCCGCCAGCGTGCACGGGTCCTCGACCGCATAGCCGTCCGCGATCCATAGGTCTTCGATCGGAGGGCACCGCCCGGCCTCCTCGAGGGGCGGACCGGACGGATCGGGCGCCTCGGCGTCCCGGTCGGGCGGGTACCGGAGGGTGGTGGCCGTCAGGCCCACCGGCTCTGCGGCGTGACTGTGATACGCCCCGGTCTCGTGACTGTGGTCGTGAGCTGCCGCGCCGCCTTGATCCTGACCGTCCGTCCCGGCATCGGTCGAGATCGAATCCGGAGGCTTCACCCAGTCCGGGGATGCGGCGCCGGGTTCCTGCCCGCCGGCCGGAGGAGGTACGGAAGTCGGCGGAGGCTCCGATCGCTGCGTTGTCCGGACGGGTACCGTCATTATTAGCACCGCAGCCAGCACCCCAGCTATGGATACGATGAATAGCATCTTCTCTACCGGGTGATTCATGGCTTGGTCTGCTCCGATGCGGGATAGCTATCGCTACTGGTGGTAGCATATCGGAGCCACGATCGGGTATGTGTCGTCAAACAAGGGTAGAAAATCTCTGTCGCTCTGAAATTTTTCTCACTCTGGACTGAGATGCTTGGTCTGATTGTGATCAATCACAGCATCGTGTAGCACATCTAGACATGCTATACATCAGTATTCGAACGGAACACCACCCGGCCACAACGTGCCTGCTCATTGCGGGTCTTGCCGGAGGGATAGGAGTCGGACGGGGCGCCATCAGGCGTCCGGATCCGCTCAGGCTGGTGGGCCGTATCCTCGGGAAGGAGTAACGGTCAGGGCGAGGGCGGGCGGATGATGGGACGCCGGTACGCCACCAGGTCCGCCCCGGCGAACACCACCGCCAGAACAGCGGCCAGCACCAGACCTCGCTGCCAGGCCCAGACGGCCGCGGCCGCGCCAACGACCATGCCGATGATCCGGGAATGGAGATCGCCCCTCGGACCAAGCATCCTGATCAGCACGGCGCGCAGCATCTTCGACCCATCCAGCCCGCCGATGGGTAGCCAGTTGACCAGCCCCCAGACCACGGACACCCAGATGAAGGCCCCCACGAAGAACACCAGATACTCCCCGTAGCGGTCGGCGGCGGCCAGATGGATACGCCAAGGACTCTCGATCGCCAGCTCACCGAACCGGCCCAGGCCGCCCAGGCGGGCATACCAGAACAGGCCGAGGCCCGCGAAGAGGCCCACCCCCGAGCCCGATGCGGCAATCGTGAACAACCTCCAGCCCCCGAGAGGGATATCCAGCTCCCTCCAGTAGGTGGCGCCACCCAGCGCGTAGATGGTGATGCCCTCCACATGGCCGCCGAGGCGCCGCACCGTCGCCGCGTGGCCCAGCTCGTGCAGTACCACGGAGAGCAATATGGCGAGCACCCAGAGGGCCGTGGCGACCACGCCGAGGCCGGTGTCGAACAGGATCACCAGGACGAGCAAGAAGGTGAAGTGGATGTGGACGGGAAACCCGAACAACCGGAAGCGCACGACGGCCAGCGTAGTTGGAAGTGCCGGCAAGCCGGGTCGAGGCGAACACGGACCGGCGACCGTCTCAGGGAGAAGGGCCGGCGCCGCCTTCCAGAGACTCGAGGGCGAAACCGGCCAACCGCTCCACCGAACCGGCCAGGGAAGGGAGGTCCACGCCGGATATGTTCTCCATGACACCGTGCCGGTAGCGGGCGTAGACCCCTTCCAGGATTGCGGCCAGGCGCCAGGCCTGCATCGCCCGGTAGTAAGGAAGCCCCGACACGTCCGCCCCGGTGAGGGCCGCGTAACGGGCCGCCATCTCCTGCAGGGACGGGAATCCACCGTCCTGGACCACCGACGAGCGCCAGAGCTCCGGCCGGCCGGGATCGATCCAGTCGTTGGCCAGGTACCCGAGATCGGCCAGCGGATCGCCCAGGGTGCAGAGCTCCCAGTCGACCACCGCCTCGATCTTCCCGTCCTTGACGATCAGGTTGCCGAATCGATAGTCACCGTGCACGACACCGGCTCGTTGCTGGACGGGGATGCGGTCCTCCAGCAGCGTACGGACCCGGTCCATGGCCGGTAGGTCCCGCTGCTTGGAGGCCTCCCACTGGCGAGACCATGTGCGTAGCTGGCGCTGCACGTACCCCTCCCGGCGACCGAGGTCGCCCAACCCGATGCGATCGGGGTCCAGGGAGTGGAGGGCGGCCAGCACCGAAACGGCATCCTCGCCGAGATTTTTCCGGCCGGCCGGCGGGATGGAGGAACCCGCAGCGCGGTCGTGCGGCACCAGGCCGGCGACGAAGCCCATCACGTAGAACGGGGCGCCGTTGACAGCCGGCTCGCTGCACAGGCCGAGAGCCGGGGGGACCGGTACGCCCGTCCCGCCAAGGGATGAAATGATCCGGAACTCGCGGGCCACATCATGAGCTGTCGCCAGAGCATGCCCCAGCGGGGGCCTTCTCAGGGCAAACTCGGCGCCGTCCGCTCCCCTGACCCGGTAGGTCAGGTTGGAGTTACCGCCCGGGATGGGCTCGAACCGGAACGGCGGGACGGCGCTCTCGACGTTCCTCGCCATCCACGCGGTGACCCGATCCCGGTCGATCCCGGGGACGGCGCCGGAAAGCCCCTCCTCGTGCGGCGCCGGCCTGCGCCCGGTACCGCTCACAGCGGTCCCTTGTCCGCCCACCGGAGGGAGATCTGCAGGAGCGGTCCGATGGTCAGGGTATAGATCACGGTGCCGATGCCGACCGCCCCGCCCAGCAACCATCCGGCGACCAGCACCGTCCCCTCGATGAGGGTCCGGGCCAACCGGATGGACATGCCCCGGGCAGCCAGGCCGGTCATGATCCCGTCCCTGGGGCCGGGGCCGAGACGCGACCCTATGTACAAGCCCGATCCGACCGCCACCATGCCGATACCGCCGATCAGGTACATCACTCGCAACCAGATGAGCTCCGTCTCTCCGACCACGAACAGCGTGACGTCGATGATGACTCCCACCAAGGTGGCGTTCAGGAGGGTGCCAAAGCCGGGACGCTGCCGCAGGGGAATCCATCCCAGCAGGACGACCATGCTGACCACGATGGTCACCAGTCCCACAGAGAGCGGGGTCCGGAAGGCGACGCCCTGATGGAAGGCGTCCCATGGAGACAAGCCGAGGTTGGCTCGGATGTTGAGTCCGATGCCGGCGCCGAACATGACCAGACCGACGGATAGGCCGGGAATCCGGGCCAGCACCGCGCGCCTACGGGCGGTGACCAATCACGCCACCTTCAGGTTGAGGGGATGGACCGGACTGCCTATCGTTCCGGGTCGCATCGGATCCGGCTGGGCCATGGCACATCCTGTCGGGGTCGTCGGGCGTGCGGCCAGCGTAGACGAGCCGACCGGGGCCATAGATCCTGGCGACACCGGCGAAGAAGGCGTCCCCGTCCGGCCCCTGCGCTGGTACCCTTGAAATCAGCCGGCCACATCAGGGGGCCGGGCGCGCCCGATTGCGTATCGGGCCCGCCAATGGCCATAATTGCTCTGCGAGAGCCGAAGGAGTCAAACGCAATGGCCGACTACAAGATGATGGTGTGGATCGACCAGGACTTGTGCACCGGGGATGGCATCTGCGAGGAGATAGCTCCCGACGTCTTCGAAGGTCGTGATGACGGTCTTTGGGTCGTGAAGGAGGAAGCCAGGCACTTCGGCTCGAGCCTGGTATTCGACGACGAGGACGGGGAAGGTCACGGCCCCGAGGGCGCCCGCGGGGTGGCGCGAGTGCCTGACAGCCTGATCGAGGATGTGATCGAGTCCGCCGAGGAATGCCCGGGCGAGTGCATCATGATCGAGCCCTACAACCCCGAACTGGTGGCCGAAGGCCGGTAAACAACCCGCTCCGGTTCTCGAGTATTCCGGGATGACGGGGGCAGTTTCTCGCCGGCGGAGTCTGGCCATCCTGGCCGCATCTCTCCTCGTCTTTACCGTCGCCGCGTCCGCCGGCGCCCAGTACTACCCCCCGGGCCCTCCCGGCGACGGTGTGGTGATCAGCGACGACGGACTGGTGCTCCCGGTGCGGGAGATCACGGATGACGGATACGTGGTCACGACCACCTGCTGGAACGAAGGGGTGGTCACCGGAGGCACCTACATCTCCCATGTGGAGGTGGTGATCGACCCCGGCCACGGAGGCTCGGAAACCGGGGCGGTGGGCAGCAACAGGCTGACCGAGAAAGCCCTCAACCTGGCCGTCTCGGAGTTGCTCATCGAGGAGCTGCGCGACCGGGGTTTCAACGCGATCATGACCCGGACCACCGACGTCCGCATCCCGATCGTGGTGCGGGCCGAGATCGCCCGAGCGCTGCGGCCCGACGTGTTCGTTTCACTCCATCACAACGGTGGGGCTACCGCCCGCTCCGACCTCCCCGGGACCGAGATGTACCACCAGATCGAGAGCGCCGACTCCAGGCGGCTGGCGGGCATCCTCTTCGAGGAGGTCCAGCAGGCGCTCGCCGCATACGACGTCCCGTGGCGCAAGACCGCATTCCAGGGGGCCTCCTCCGTGCTCCGCGTCGAGGTCCAGGACGACCTGTACGGGATCCTCCAGTACACGCCCGGCATCGCGACGGTCCTCACGGAAGCCGCCTACCTCTCGACACCGGCCGAAGCCCGGCTGCTCGCCGACCCGGAGGTACAGAAGGTCGAGGCGGTGGCCATCGCGGACGGGATCGAGCGGTACCTCACCACCACCGACCCGGGCTCCGGCTTCAACCCGATGTTCAGCACCTCCAGAAAGCTCTCCTCAGGAGGCCCCGGCGGCTGCAGGGATCCCGAACTGGGCCACATCGGCGTCGACGAACCGGGCTTCGACGATGTCCCGGAAGGCACTCACCGGGCGGCTATCGACGCCCTCCGGAACGAGGGCATCGTCGACGGCACCGAGTGCGGGCCCGATCTATTCTGCCCGCGCCAGCCCATCAAACGCTGGATGATGGCTGTTTGGCTGGTGAGGGCCCTGGACGGAGCCGATCCCGGTCCCGTCACGGAGTCCCGGTTCGCCGACGCGCCCCCGGACCGGTGGTGGGTGCCCTACGTCGAACGTCTGGCCGAACTGGAGGTCACCCAAGGGTGCGACACAAGGCCCGCCCGCTTCTGCCCCTACGACCTGGTGACCCGGGGCCAGATGGCGTCCTTCCTCAAGCGGGCCTTCGATCTCGGCACAGGTCGCCCGAGCGGCTTCGTCGACACCGCCGGGAGCACCCATGCGGAGGCAATCGACGCCGTCGCCGCCGCGGGCATCACGCGAGGCTGCGGGGTCCTACCGCCCCACTACTGTCCCGGCGCGAATACCACCAAGAGCCAGATGGCCACCTTCTTAGGACGGGCCCTGGGATTGGTCGACCGCACTCCTACCCTTGGAGGCCGTGGCTAACGCGTAACCCGGCGTGCAATCCACGAGTACCCACCGGTCCCCGCTAGAAGTCGAACAGCGACAGGGCGGTGCCGCCCCGGATGGCAGTCCGGTCATCGGGCGGGATGCCGGGCAGGTAATGGTCCACCAGCGACAGAACCTCCGAGTAGCCGGGGTTCTCCTTGATCCAGGGCCAGTCGGAGGCGTTGAGCATCCGGCCGGCGCCGAAAGCGGCATAGACCCGGTCCACCACCTCCTGGAGGTCGGGGTACGGATAGGGGGTCTGGGTGAAGGCGTACTGGCCCGACAGGTGGACGTAGAGGTCATCCGGATGCTTGGCGGCCATCTGCTCGATCAGGCCGATGGAATCCGGGGGAAGCGGGATATCGAAGCGGGGGCGCCGGTCCTCGTCGATGGCGATCTCCATCCAGATGTCGGGACAGAAGCCCAGATGGTTGAGGACCACCTTGAGACCCGGTAGCGCCTCCATCACCCCGTCGAGAAGGCCGACCTGGACGGGGTCGCCGTAGAACCACACCTTCATGTCGAGGTCGCGCATCGCCTCCAAGGCCGGGAACACGGCCAGCGAGTCGGGCGCCTGGCCTTCCTCGCCGCCGAAGCCGTA
The DNA here is from genome assembly GCF_965221825.1 of Candidatus Spongiisocius sp. Taxonomy (GTDB): domain Bacteria; phylum Actinomycetota; class Acidimicrobiia; order Spongiisociales; family Spongiisociaceae; genus Spongiisocius. Next base: position 2,824,713 of record NZ_OZ244917.1, on the reverse strand, counting down.
GAAGCGAAGCCCCTGGATGCCGACCTGTTCCGCCCGCCGGGTTACCTGGCCGGCGCCGTCCTCCGCATCGGCGTCGTAGACACCCACCCCGGCGAACTTGCCGGGGAACTCGACCAGGATCTCCGCCAGGTAGTGGTCGTGGACGGACAGCGGAACGATCACGGCATGGTCCACTCCGGCACTGTCCATGGCTGCCAGGAACTCCTCCGCCGCTTCCTCCCGCTCGACCGGGGTCATCGCCTCGAAGACGTCGCGCGGGTACTGCTCGCTAGCCGGCTTGAAAAGATGCAGATGGGCGTCTACTACCGCCATAGTGTCGAACCTCCGTGTCCCGCCGTCCTCCGACCTCGCTATACGTTACAAGGCACCCGAGCCGGCGGGGCGTTCCCGGCACCGTGCCGGATGTGCGTTTTCGAATCTCTCTAGGGCGCTGCATACCTCCTTTGTTTGCCGGGCCTTCGCGCACTTCCGGTGGGCGTGTCACACCTCCTACATACAATCGCCGTCACTCGTGAAACATAGGACACGGCAAGGAGGGCAGATGGCAAGCGCATCGGGCAGCAGCCCGCAGGAGGTCGAGTTCCGCAAACAGTGGTACGAGGCCCACGTGCGCCGGGCCCAAGCGGATATCGATACAGGCCACTTCAAGGATTGGCTACCGGACCTCTGGACCGCCGGGGCCGAGGCCCTCGAGATCCGCGATCGACTCGCCTCCTCCGGCGAGCTGGACCAGTTCAAGACCGAGCAAGACGCCTGGGCCCGGGCGAATGATGTCGGGTTCAAAGGTCAAATCGGCGCCATGTTCATCAACTCCCTCGTCAAGAACACCGACGATCCCGCCTCGGTGACCCGCCTGCTCGCCAGTGGCCTGACCGCGCCTGCGGATAGCCAGTCGGCCGCCCAGAAAATGGACGCGCTGGTCGACCACGTAAACCGTATCAAGGTAGGTGCGCATCCTGCTCCGTTGTCCGCGGCCTTCGTGCTCTCTTATTTCTGGGCGCTGGAGCAACCCCGAAAGTGGCCGATCTTCTGGCCTAATGACCGGAAATTCCTAGCGGCATCGGCGGGGATCAAGTTCTCGGGTTCTCCGACGGAGCGCTACCTCGAATTCGTCGACCTCGTGGCTGAGTTGGACGACGACTGGTGGCGTTTCGCCAGGGTTAGCAGTTGGTGGGTAGAGACACGACCGGTGTTCCTCGATCCTGTCCTCGTCGACCGCTGCGCCTACGGCATGGACCCAGAGGCGACACCACCCGAGTCCCTCCGCGACAACGCTCTCGCGCTGGTCGGCATTGCCCGATACCTGGGTGAATCTCTGGTTGATGATGTGTCTGGGGCGGTGGGCGACTCTTGCCAAGTGGCGAAGCCGCCAATGAACTGGAAGAGCGGCAGGCCACGATCGGATCTCTGGGTCACCTGGCGGCCCGAGGGGTCGGAACCCGCTTTACGGCTATGGGTGAACCATCGGGGAGCGGCCATCGGGGTCGTTCCGGGTTCAGCTAGCCAGGTACGACGCGGTTGGTATGACGAGGCGCGGGACGTTATCGGCGCCCATGAGGTGGAGGGGCTAACTCTGATGGCCACCAGGGGTGCCTCCCAAGGCAAGGATGTGGGCTTCTATGGTGATGGCGGGAGCTTCATCTACGGCCGCTGGTACGAGCCCGAAGAACTGGCCGCTCTCGATCTGAAGGCCGAAGTGGTGGCGGTGGCGACAGAAGCTCGGCCACTCCTTGATGCCCTGATAAGGCACTCCGTTGGTGTGGAATCTCCTGGTGACCCTCCCCATATTGATGACCCACCCCATATTGATGACCCACCCCGGCCAGCCGATCTGGGCGAGGCCGTTGAGGGGGCCGCCGCGGACCTGCTGGTGGAGCCCAGTTTCCTTGATGACATCGTGGAGTTGCTCCGTGATAAGGGGCAGGTGATCCTTTACGGGCCTCCCGGGACCGGCAAGACGTTCCTGGCTCAGAGGTTGGCCGCAGCAGTGGCGCCGAGAGTTGAGGATCGAGCCCTGGTGCAGTTTCACCCGTCTACGTCCTACGAGGACTTCTTCGAAGGCTACCGGCCGGAGGAAGGGCCGGAAGGACAGATCGTCTACCGGCTGACCCCGGGACCGCTGGCGCGCATGGCCGAGCGAGCCGCGCAGCATCCTCAGCGCCGGCATGTGATGGTGATCGATGAGATCAACCGTGCCAACCTGCCGAAGGTGCTGGGCGAGTTGCTGTTCCTGTTCGAGTATCGCGACAAGTCGATCTCGACTCTGTACCGGCCCGAAGGAGAGTTCGAGCTGCCGGAGTCCTTGTGGTTCATCGGCACCATGAACACCGCCGACCGGTCGATCGCGCTGGTCGATGCCGCGCTACGACGCCGATTTCACTTCGTGCCGTTCTTCCCCGACCGTGGTCCGACGGAAGGATTGCTCGACCGGTGGTTGGAGCGTGAGGGCCAGCCTTCGTGGGTGGGAGGGCTGGTCGCCATGGTCAACCACGAGTTGACCGAAGCCTTGGGCGCGGACCTCCAGCTGGGCGCCAGCCACTTCATGAAGCAGGGCTACGGGACCGAGCCGGGCGAGAACGACCCCACCCTGAGCAGGATCTGGCGGTTCAACATCGAGCCCTTCATCGAGGACCAGTTCTTCGGCAACGACACCCAGATCAACAGCTTCCGCCTCGGGCCGGTGCTCAAGCGATACCTGTCCCGGTCGGGCCGCGACGACCCCGCGGAACCCGAGGTCGGCGGCAACGTACCGAAGGCAACCAAGCAGGCGTGGCTAGAAGCGAACGGGTATCCCAAGAGCCTGTTCTATTTCCTTACCCAGCCCAAGGTCGGGCAGAAGGTCTCGTGGGATGCGATTCTCTCCGGTTCGATTCCGCAGTCAACCCTTGACGACATGCTGGATAAAGCGACCACGGCGTATAACGCTCACAAGGCCAAGAAGCCGAGTGGTGCTGAGGAGGCTGCACAGACTGAGGCCGCTACCCAGTCTGGTGGGGTCGGATCGGCGGGTTAGTACGGGCGCGCAGGACAATGGTCGATTTGCGGTTCTTCGAGTACGACACTGTTGATGTCGCCCTCTCGGACCGTCGGGCGCGGCGGCTGGACTCGGAAGCCGGTCGCTACCTGTCCGTAACTCCCCATCCCGATCCGGAAATCTGGTCCGTGACGGCCCGCGAGTACGTGGGCACGCTCGTGGTGGACGACATGCGGATCCTGATCCGTCCCAAGATCCGCCCTGAGAACCTGTTCCTGCTGCTCGAAGTCGGGCTACCGGAGCAGGCATGGCGCAAGGAGGACTTTGACTATGAGATCAACCCCGACCTGCTCCTATCCCTGGTGTCGTTCTATGCCCGGACCCTCGAGACGACGCTCGCCCGAGGGCTCTACCGGTCATACCGGAACCGGAACGAGGACCTGAAGGCGATCCGGGGCCGCATCGACTTCGGCAGGCAACTGTCACGGGCCAGGTTGCCCATGCCCGTGGCCTGCCGGTACGGCGAGTTCACCTCCGATGTTCTCGAGAACCGGGGCTTGAGAGCGGCAATCCGCCTCTCGTTGCGGGTCGCAGGGGTCCCACCATCGGACCGACGGCGGCTGATGCGCGAGCTGGTGGCAATGGAGGAGGTGTCAGACACGCCGGTCTCAGGAGACGACCTCCAGCGCATCCATTACACCCGTTTGAACGATCACTACCGGCCTGCTCTCGGTCTGGCCCGGTTGCTACTCGACAACCTGACCCTCGTCGACCGGCGGGGCGGGACGACGGCTGCCTCTTTTATGGTGAACATGAACGATCTCTTCGAGAGGTTCGTGACCGAGCGCCTCCGCCATGCATTGCATGGTCGCCTGACCGTGGAAGACCAAACGGATGACTACCTGGACATCGAGAAAGCGGTGCGGATCAGGCCCGACCTCCGGTTCCACCACCCTGGCTCCGGCTCCGTCACCTACGTGGGCGACATCAAGTACAAGCTGACCTCTGATGCTGTCGCCCGGAGCGCCGACTACTACCAACTGCTCGCTTACACCACCGCCCTCGACCTACCCGAAGGGGTTCTGATCTATTGCCAGACGGACGGCGGCAAGCCGGCCGGGAAGATTACGGTGCGCCATGCCGGGAAGCGGCTGCATGTGCGCCCCGTCAACCTGAGCGGATCACCCGCCGAGGTCGCGAGGGAGATCGAAGTCCTTGCCACCTGGATCGCCGATAGATCGGAACATGTCCGGCCCCGGACTCCATTCTGGTTGGCACGTCCCGCCTGATCCGTCCCTAGCAACTCCCCTAGCGTCTACGCGTCGGTGCCGGCCTCCGCGGCTAGGCGCTGGTCCCGGGCTTCGGTGATCTGGTCGGTGTGGTCGGCGATCCAGGCGAGATGGTGGCCGGTCAGGTAGCGGCGGAGGAAGGTCACCAAGTGCTCGAAGAGTTGGGGCTGATCCTCCAGCAGTGGCGGCCCCGCGGCGTCGCTGGCACCGCTCACCTGGAGCTTGGGGCCCCTCATCCTCGGGTAGATGAATTCGACCTGGCGCTCGACTTCATCGTTGAGGGCACCCTTGACCACCAGGCGCATGGCGGAGCGGGTGGTACGCCAGTCGATCTCTCGAGGCGCCTCCGGCAGCGGACTGATCATCACCTGGACCGGCGCTCCCTGATCCTCATTGACGAACAGCATGGCTTCGGTGACCCGGCCGTAGGTGACCAGCGCCACGGGGCCGAACGAAGCGGCCGTCTCCCTCAGCAGGGCCGGAAGATCCTGTGCCAGCAGGCCGGGATCGGCATCGCCGTCCGAGAGGCCGTGGCCTCTCAGTTCCACACTGATCACGCGGAACCCGTGGGAAGCCACGCCTGCAGTGATAGGACCCCAGGCGTCGAGGTCGTCGCCGTGGTCGTGCAGGAACACGACCGCCGGTCCGTCCACCGGCCACTCGTGGCCCCGGAGAACCAGCCCGTCAGGAAGCCGGATGGCGACGGGGACCGGCGCCGCCGGCATCAACCGGCGAACGGCTGCGGGTTGAAGCACCGGAAGACACGACCGTCCCGGTCGGCGGCCAGCTCCGGCTGCTCGGTCCAGCACCGATCCAGGGCATGGGGACAGCGCGGGGCGAATGCACACCCGGGCGGCATCATCTGGAGAGACGGCACCAGGCCCGGGATCGGATCCAGGCGCCGGCGCGTGGTGCTCACCTTCGGCAATGCCCGGAGCAGGCCCTGGGTGTAAGGATGGCGCGGATCCTCGAACAATTCGTCCACCGGAGCCTGCTCCACGATCTCACCCGCGTACATGACCGCCACCCGGTCGGCAACCGCGGCCACCACCGCCAGGTCGTGGGTGATCAGGAGCATGGCCATGTGGCGTTCCCGCTGCTCCTTGACGAGCTGGTCGAGGATCTGGGCCTGGACGGTCACATCGAGCGCGGTGGTCGGCTCGTCGGCGATCAGGATGTCGGGATCCAGCACCAAGGCCATGGCGATCATCACCCGCTGCCGCATACCTCCCGAGAGCTGGTGAGGGTACGAGTCGAGTTGGGAGATCGGATCGGGCAGGCCCACCTTGGCAAGGGCGTCACCGGCCAGGCTGCGCGCTTCCTCCTTGCTCATGTCCCGATGGGCCCTGATCACCTCGACGATCACGTCCCCCACCGTGAACACCGGGTCCAGGGAGGTGAGCGGATCCTGGAAGATCATCGAGATGGAATCGGCCCGGATGCTACGCATACGCTTGCCGCTCAGGCTCAGCAGATCCTCGCCGCGAAAACGTATCTCGCCTTCCCGGACCCGCACCGGCGGGGTGGGTAGCAGGCGCATGATCGACAGGGCGGTGATGCTCTTGCCGCAGCCGCTCTCCCCCACCAGGCAGAGCACCTCGTTGGGGTAGATGTCGAGCGACAGGCCCCGCACCACGTCGAACGACTCCCTCCTGGAACTGACCATGGTGCGAAGCCCGTCGATCGAGAGCAACGGGGCGGTTGCCGACCGGTCACCACCGGATGCCTGGCCACCGTGATCGGTCATGGTTGTCACCTCAAGTTCTCCGCAGGCGGGGGTTGACGACCGTGTACCCGACATCGGCCAGCCAGTTGGACAGCAGGACGATGGTGATCAGCACCAGCGAGAAGAACTGCGCCACCGGATAATCGCGCCTCAAAACAGCATTGACCAGCACCTGCCCCAGGCCGGGCCAACCGAATATGGTCTCCACGACCAGCGCGTAGCCCACGATCTGCCCGATCCTCAGGCCCGCCAGAGACACTATCGGCACGAGCGCGTTGCGGAAGACGTGGCGACCGATGACCTTCGACTCCGAGAGGCCGCCCGACCGGAGGGTCCGGACGAAGTCCTGGTTGAGGTTCTCCAGCATGGCCGAACGGGTCATCCTGACGGTCAGCGCCATACCTTCCATCGCCAGTACCACCGCCGGCAGCACCAGCTGCTTGGGACCGCAGCAGCCGGCGGAGGGGAGCCATCCGAGCACGGACGCGAATAACCACACCGCCAGCAGGGCCAGCCAGAAGTTGGGAACGGCCATCCCGGCCACCGAGAAGGTCATGATCCCGCCGTCCCACCACGAGTTCCTGCGCAGCGACGCCAGCATGCCCAGGGGTATGCCCACCCCGAACACGAGCACGAAGGCGGCCACGCCAAGGATGAGGCTGTTGCGGCCGTGGTCGGTGAGCAGCTTGCCGATGTCGGCGTTGTTGGTGAGGGAGTTGCCCAGATCGCCGGTGAACAACCGGCCCATGTAGTCGAAGTACTGCTCGTGGAACGGGTCGTTGAGGCCGAGTTGCTCCCGGACCGCCTCCCGTTCCTCGGCCGAAGCCGACGCCGGTACCCGGGCCGCCACCGCGTCGCCACCCGACAGCCGGATGGCGTAGAACACGGCAACCGAGGACAGCGCCAGGACGACCACCATGTATATGGTGCGGGCCAGTACCCGTTTCATCCCTCGTCAACCCCTTTGGCCTCGTGCCTGAGCCTGGGATCGAACACGTCCCGCAAACCGTCGCCGATCAGCGACACGGCCAGCACCAGCAACACGATGGTGATCCCGGGAATGGTCGCACCCCAATGGTTCTGCTGGAGATAGTTGCGCCCGTCGGACACCATCCCCCCGAGGCTGGGGGTGGGCGGCTGGGCGCCCAGACCGATGAACGACAGCGCCGCCTCGGCGATGATGGCCACCGCCACGTAGTAGGACGCCAGCACCAGGGCCGGCGCCAGGATGTTCGGGAAGAGGTGGCGCCACATGATCCGGGGAGTCGACAGACCACCGGCCCGGGCCGCCTCTACGAACTCGCGCTCGGTCAGCGAGAGGACCTCGCCGCGCACCACCCTGGCGATGGCGGCGGTGTTGACCAGCCCTACCGCCAGGATCACCGGGAATAGTCCTTCTCCCAGACCCCCTGCAAAGAGCACCGCCACCAGGATCAGCGGGAAGCCCCAGACGAAATCGACCGCTCCCCTGATGGTTCGATCCGCCCAACCACCGAGGAACCCCCCGAACATGCCCAGCACCAGGCCGAGGACCAGCGAGAGGACGGTGACTCCGGCCGCCACCATCAGGCTCACCCGGATGCCTATGAACACCCGGACCGCGAGGTCCCGACCCAGGTGGTCGGTACCGAGCAGGTATCCCTCGCTGCCGGGTGGAAGGAGGGTGCTCGCAAAGCTCTGGAAGGCCGGATCGGCGCCCGAGATGATCGGGCCGAGGACGCCGGCCCCCAGCACGATCAGCCCCAGCGCGGTTCCCAGCAGGAGGAGCTTGTTACGCCGCATGCGACCGAGGGCGGCACGCGCCGGGCCCACCCGGCTGCTCTCCTCGAACTCGGCGAGCTGCAGGTTCCAGGCTTCCAGATGGGTCGGGGTCCGGTCAGCCATCGTCCATTCCTCGGTGGGTCGGCAGGAGGGTGTTGAACAAGTCCGTACAAAGGGGTTCGCACAGAAGTCTGCAAGACTCCGACGTGGTATTTCGTCCTCGTGTGAACCCCGCAAGATTCATTTTTCGGAACCCTCCTCGCATCATACGTTCAAGATCGGGCGGTGCGCAGGCGCGGGTTGGCGAACTGGTAGCCCAGATCCGCCGCCCAGTTGCCCACGATCACCAGGGTTACGAGCACCAGCGAGAAGAACTGGGCCACCGGATAATCGCGCCTCAAGACAGCATTGACCAGCACCTGCCCCAGGCCGGGCCAACCGAATATGGTCTCCACGACCAGCGCATACCCCACGATCTGCCCGATCCTCAGGCCCGCCAGAGACACCAGGGGCACCATGGCGTTTCGCAGCACATGGCGCCCGACAACCCGCATCTCGGACAATCCGCCCGATCGGAGCGTCCGGACGAAATCGCGGTCCAGGTTCTCCAGCATGGCCGAACGGGTCATGCGGACGGTGAGAGCCAGTCCCTCTGCGGCCAGCACGAATGCGGGCATCACCAGCTGCTTGGGACCACAGCAGCCGGCCGAGGGCAGCCAGTGGAGAGTGGAGGCGAACAGCCAGACGGCCAGCAGCGCCAGCCAGAAGTTGGGGATCGCCATGCCGCCCACCGAGAAGGTCATGATCGACGCATCCACCACGCCGTTGCGACGCAGCGAGGCCAGGATCCCCAGCGGGATGCCCAGGCCGAAGACGATCAGCAGGGCGGCCGCCCCCAGAATCAGGCTGTGCCGACCGTGGATGATCAGCATGTCCGATATGGGCGAGCTGTTGGTCAGGGAGTTGCCCAGATCCCCCCGAAGCAACCGTCCCATGTAGGCGAAGTACTGCTCGTGGATGGGAAGGTTCAGTCCCCAGAGTTCCCGGAGTTGCTCGCGTGCCTCCAGCGAGGCCGAGCCCGGCTGGATGACGGCGGCCACCGCGTCGCCTCCCGAGAGCCGGATAGCGTAGAAGACGGCCACCGACGAGACGGCCACGATCAGCAGCATGTAGCCGGAGCGGGCTGCCAGCCGCCTCAAAGCCGAACCCCCCTACACCAAAGGGCCGCGCCGGAGCGCGGCCCTTTCTCGATCCGAATACCTGCAAGGCTCGTCCAGAGCCCTAGGCCTCGATCCAGGTGTCGTTGTAGTACGGGTACAGGTTCCACACGAAGGGCTGCCATCCATGCACCTTGTTGTTGTGTACGAAGGTGGCGTTCTGATTCATCAGCGGGATGTACGGAAGCTCCTCGGCCCAGGCCAGCTGGAACTGGGAGGCCGCCGCCTGCGCCTGCGCCTCGGTGGCCGAGGTCTGCCAGCTGGCGATGGCGTCATCCACCCGCGGCTCCACGGCGTGCGAGAAGTTCGGCACCGGGATGAACTGGGACCCACCGAAGAGGATCAGCACGTCCAGCGGGATCGGCCACAGCCAGAAGAAGAGCGACATCTCGACCGAATCCCGACCCGGGCCGCTCTGCTGCTCGAAGGCAAGCGCTCGGTCGACCACGTCGAGGTTGGCCCTGACGCCGACATTGGCGAACTGGGCCTGGACCGCCTCGGCGACCGACTTCTGCACCGTCTCGTCCTCCACGAGATAGCGGAACTCGAACCTGACCCCGTCGCGCTCCCGGATACCGCCGCTGCCCATCGTCCATCCGGCCCGGTCCAGTTTCTGGTTGGCCAGATCGAGATCGAACTGGTTGTACTGCTCGACCGCCGACTCGTAGTTCCGGTCGGTGGTGGGGAACGGGCCGTAGGTAGCGGCGCCGTTGCCGAACAGGATCGCTTGGACCATGCCCTCCCGATCCAGCGCGTGGGACAGGCCCTGGCGGGTCAGCCGGTCACCGAAGTACTCGGGATAGTCACGGTTCATCGCCAGGTGATAGCCCGACCACTCGGGGTGCCGGATCACCGTCAGGTCCGAGTTGGACTCGAGGCGCCCGATGTCCTGGTGGGCCGGGTTGATCAGGGTGTCGATGTCGCCGTTCTCGAGCTGGGTCGCCCGCTGGCCGGCCTCGGTGATGACCGTCCATCGGATGGCATCCAGGTAGGCCGGGCCCTTGTTGTCGAAGAACGGGGTCTCGGAGCCCGGATAGTCGTCCCAGCGCCTGACCAGCACGTGGCTCCCCGGTACCCATTCCTCGTGGGTAAAGGGACCGGTGCCGTCCGCCAGCTCGGTGCCGTAGGTGGAGGCGGCGTTGAGCTCGCCATCGGCCGTGATCGAGTGTTCCTTCCAGGTGTTGATGTTGACGATGCGCCAGTACCCGGTCTTGTGCGGTCCGAGGGCGCCCACCCAGGGGTTCTTCATCTTCATGACGACCTCGTTGCCGTCCGCCTCGTAGGTGTCGACCGGCGCCGCCAGTCCGGCGATGAAGCTGTAGGTCTGGATGGACCGGTAGAACTCGGCCACCATCTCGGCGTTGATGGTCCCGCCGGAGTGCGAGAGCTTGCCCTCCGGAATGGTGAACCGGTACTCGAGACCGTCGTCCGAGGCGGAGTATCCCGATGCGAACTGGGGCACGGTGGCGCCGCTCGGATCGTTCGACAGGATCGCCTCGTAGATTGCGAAGAACGCCGGGTCGTACCAGTTGGTGGTCGCCGGATCGTGCTTGGACACGTCCCGGTTGTATCCCTCTCGCAACGTGCCGCCTGACACCGGACCCATCATCGCCGCTTCTGTCGTTGCGGTGGTCTCCGCCGGTTCGGCAGCCGCCTGGGTGGTGGCGGCGCCGTCATCCGACGACGTGGCTGCGGTGGTGGCGGTCGTAGCTGCGGTGGTGGCCACAGTTTCGGGTTCGTCGTCGCCACAGGCCGCCAGTATCGATGCCGCGGCCGCTACACCCACGCCGGCAACGCCCATACGCTTCATGAACTGGCGCCGCCCGATCTTGCGGGCCATGTACTGCTCGGTGAGCTCGGTCACCTCCGGAGCCAGGTCCGGATCCATCCAAGAGTTGCCCATAAGCGATGTCCTCCTTCGCTCGCGCCACGGACGCTAACTCGATATCTTATCCTGTTGCTCGCTAGGGCGTACTACAAAGTTCGGATCGGATTGGAGAAGGCTGAAAATGGAACGGTTTCTGGTTACTGGATCAGCCGGTTGTATCGGCGCTTGGGCGGTTCATGAACTGGTCAGGGAAGGAGCTCCGGTAGTCACGTTCGACATAAGCGACACCCCCCATCGCCTGCGGCTCCTGCTGGATGAGGACGAACTCTCCGCCGTCCGGTTCCGCCAGGGGGACATCCGCAACAGTGAAGCGGTCGAGGCGGTGATCACGGACAACCGGATCACCCATGTGGTCCACCTCGCCGCCCTCCAGGTCCCGTTCTGCGCGGCCGATCCGATCAATGGCTCACGGGTCAACGTCACCGGAACTCTCAACGTCCTGGAAGCAGCCCGCCGATCCGACGGCAGGGTTCGCGGCGTCACCTATGCCAGCTCGATCGGCGTGTTCGGCCCCGCCGAGATGTACGAGGGCGGCGTGGTCCGCGACGACTCCCCCGCCGCCCCGGCCACGCTCTACGGGGCCTACAAGCAGGCCAACGAATGGACCGCCCGGATCTACAGCACCGACTGGGGAGTCGGCTCGGTGGGCCTGCGGCCCTCCGTCATCTACGGCCTGGGACGTGATCAGGGTCTCACTTCCGCGGCCACGATGGCGATGCTGTCCGCCGCGGCCGGCCGCTCCGCCCACATCACCCACGGCGGAACGGTTACCTACCAGCACGCCCAGGACATGGCCCGCATCTTCATCGCCGCCGCCCGTCTCGAGGCCGGCCGGGCCCTGGTCCACAATGTGGGCGGCCCGGTGGCTCATATCTCGGAGGTAGCGGCGGCGATCGACGCCACCGCTCCCGGAATCGAGACAACGTACGACGATGCGCCCTTCCCGCTCCCCTCGATCATCGACGGCGCCGGCCTTGAGCGGGTCATCGACATTCCCCAGCGCCCGATGGCGGAGGGAATCGCTGGAACGGTCGAGGCCTTCCGCCGCTTGCTCTCCGAGGGCCGGGTCCGGCCTCCGGCCTAGTGGTCAGTGGTCAGTGGTCAGTGGTCAGTAGTCAGTAGTCAGTGACCACTGAATGTTGTAACCCAGGGACGATAGGTACAACCCACCAGGCTCAAGGGCCACAAGGAACTTGATTACTCCAGGTCACAAACTGGCCACCGGCCACTACAAGCCACTGGCCACTAACCGGCAAGGGTCTGGAAAAGCCCGCGCTTTCGCGATAGATGAAAGGGGGGGATCGGACTACCCGACCCCGACCATCAGTTCGAGCCGGACTTCGGAGCCGGCCATCGGGAAGCGAAAGGAGATCGAGTTGGCGCGCGAACGCAGCTCCATCACCCACGGAGATACCACCATCGAGTTCGAGGTACGCAGGAGCGACCGCCGGACGAGGACGATCGACTTAGCGGTGACACCCACCGGCGTGCGGGTGTACGCCCCCAGAGCAGCACCGGCCGCCGAGCTCGAGCGGTTGGTCAGGGCCAAGGCGCCCTGGATTCTCGGCCACCTGGCTGACCTCCAAGGGGCCAACCGGCCCGGCCTGAGAGAGGGCCAGATCATGCCCTATCTGGGCCGAGCCGTGACGCTCTCCTACGAGACCGGAGAGCTGCCCGGGCCGGTGGTGGACTTCGAAGGGAACCGGTTCACGGTGACCGTGCCTCCGGACCAAGACGACGACTCCCGGCTCCTGAGCGTCGGCCATGCCTTTGTTGCCTGGTACAACGCCCGGGCGTGGGAACGTATCCCAGCCACGGTCGACGCATGGTGGCCGCTCCTCGGCCACGGCCCGAAGTCGAGGGTCCTGATCCGCGATCAGAAGAGCCGCTGGGCCAGCTGCGCCCGCGATGGCACCTTACGGTTCAACTGGCGGGTCATCATGCTGGAGCCGAGGCTCATCGACTACGTGGTGGTGCACGAACTGGCCCATCTCGAAGTCAAGGGCCACCCGCCCGAGTTCTGGAACCGGGTGGCCGGCGCCCTGCCCGACGTGGACGAGCGCCGGAGGGATTTGAAGGAAGCAGTGTCCAACCTGCCCCTCTGGGACTTGTGAGACTTGGGCATCCGTGGTCAGGCGACCGGCACCCGATCGGATGGGTAGGCGGCCAGGAAGTCGTCTGCGGCGTCCGGTGACCAGGCCGGCCCGATGGGAAGCTCCAGTTCCATCAGCGCGGACGCTTCGCAAGGCCTCCCCCGGCTGACCAGCAGCGTGGTCGATCCGGCCCGGTGGCGGAGGACGTAGCTGTAGACGGTGCTGTAGCCCTGGTGGTTGCAGACACCCGTGTCGCCCTGGTCGTGGCTGCGGAGCAGTTCGAGGATGTCCTCCAGCAAGGTGGCCCGGTCGAGGCGTTCCTGCGCGGAGGCGATCCGGTCGAGCGTGGTCAGCCGGTCGTCGTTCTCGGGGTGGACTCCGAGCTCGGTGTGGTGGTTGGATCGGGCGGTGGGCCGGTCCGGCCACAGCACCGCCGTTCGCCGGCTCCGTACCTCGATGGCAGCCTGGCCGTGGCGATCGATCAACACCAGGTTCCCCCACAGGTAGGGGCGGGCGGCCACCGCCCGCTCCACCGCGGCCACGCCCGAAAGGACATCCGTGCCCTCCCGCAGGGCGATCTCGACCAGGTCGTCGTAGTTGGCATGATCGTCGAGGGTGCGGACGTTGGAGTCGCACACCAGGAGGCCCGAGGAATTGGCGCCTATCGAGAAGCCCGAGAAACGGTCCAGGTCAGGGTCGGTTCCCGCCCAGGTGGTGATGCCTTCAACGCCGAACACGTCCGGTTCGAGGACCAGGCGGTCGTCGAAGCTCTCCCTGCCGAAGTCCTTGTTCTTGAACAGCAGGTAGTCGTCAGGTCCGAGCCTGAAGAACCCGGTGGTGCACACTTGCCGGCCTCCCCGTCGCGAGCCAGGACTGTTGCCGGAATTGTAGGTGGACGGGCCCGATTCGGTATCGTTGCTCCCGTGCCGTCCGAGTTCCAAGGCCAGGCAGACCGCACCAGGGTCGAGCGATTGCTGGTCCGCTACGTCAGCACCCACTCCGTCAACCCCACCATCGACGGGGGCGCCGGCGAGGCCGACATGGCGAGCCTGCTCTTCTCCGACCTCAGGGATTGGGGCTTCGATCCCGTGCGGGAACCGGTCCATCCCGGAGGCCGGGACAACGTCATCGCCACCTTGCCGGGACGCGAAGGCGCGCCGGTGGTCATGTTCCACGCCCACCTCGACACGGTGGGCCTGTCCGGCAAGGCCACCGCAAATGCCCTCTCGACCGGCGGAAACGTGTACGGGCGTGGAGCCTGCGACACCAAGGGGTCGCTGGTGGCGATGGTCGAGGCCCTCCGGTTGCTGGGGTCGGTGGACGCGGCCGAGAGGGCCACCGTCATGCTGGTCGGGGGCATCGACGAGGAGGTCGGCGGGACCGGGGCGCAGGAACTGGCGGCCGCCCATCCCGAAGTCGACATGGCGGTGCTCGGCGAGCCCACGAGCCTCGAGATCGCCACCGCCCACAAGGGCGTGCTGCGCTTCGACATCGCCACCACCGGCATTCCGGCGCATTCCTCCAAGCCCCATCTGGGACGCAACGCCATCTACGCGATGGGACGGGTTCTGGACATCCTCCAGACCGACTACCTGACATCCCTCGACCCGGCGGGGCACCCCCTGGCCGGGCCGGCCACGCTCGCCGTCACCACCATCCGCGGCGGCTCCGGTTTCAACGTGGTGCCGGCGGAGTGCGTGATCGGCCTCGACCGGCGCGTGATCCCCGGCGAGAACCACGAGGCGTTGCTAGAGGAGTTCGACAGCCTGCTGGCCCGTCTCGATGTTCCGCTGGAGCGCCGCGATCCCTTCCTGATGACCGCTCCCCTCGACACCCCCGCTACCGACCCGGTGGTCCAGGCCTTGAAACAGGCCCGGGAGGAGGCCACGGGCCGGGAGGCCGATCCGATCGGCGTCACGTTCGGCACGGATGCCTCCGCGCTCGCCCCGGCCGGTATCAGCTGCGTGGTGTTCGGACCCGGCAGCATCGACCAGGCCCACTCGGACGAGGAATGGGTGGGCATCGAAGAGACGGCAATAGCGGCCGAGATCCTGGCCCAAACCGCCCTCAACCTCGCCACCGGCTGACCGGTACGGGTGGACCCGGTTTAGGGAACCTCCGTTCCCGGGCTGGCAGCCCGGTGGTCTCCCGATGATGCCCAATCCCCATCCCAAGAGCCCCATGTACACGATTCCGCCCAACGACATCGCGGCGAACGCGGGTGCCAGGGCCAGCTCCAAGGCGTCCGAATGCCACGCGGCGATGAAGACCCCCAGCGCAGCCACGGCCAGTACCGCAACGATGACGTTCAGAGCCGGACGCATACGCAAGGGTTGAGGCCGCATGGCAAGTCCGGCCGCCAGGATCGCCGCCCCGGCGAGGCCGACAACGATGGACGTGAATTGCAACCCGTACACCATCCGCTGCATCTCGAGGGCCGATCCGAGCCACTCCTCCCGCTCCGCGCTTCTCTCCAGCGCCGCGACCCCCATGCCGGTGATCATGTAGTCGAGGCCCCGCATCACCATCTGAAGGACGAGGCCGATGGTCATCCCGAGCAGGCCGAGTCGCGGCACCGGGCCCGCATACCGCCGCAGGGTCAGGATCCCGTGAAGCATGAGCAGGCCGCCGAGGAGTATCAGAACAGGCACGGTGTAGGAAAGCTCCTTGTTGCGCGCCATCGCCAGCGTGAGGTCGTTGAGGCTGTTGCTGGGCACCGTGTCCACCGCGCCGCGGCCCGGCGAGAGCGCATAGCCCACAGCTACTGCCGTGGTCCCGACCAGCAGGGACCACCCGCCGAGCCGCGTCTCCGTCAAACGCATGGCACACCGCGCATGCGTGCGTGGTGCGCCGGATCCTCTCGGTGTTGAACGTCCCGCAACCAGAATTGCCCCTCCTGCAACAAGACACTGTTGCCGCCCACTACGTGCCCGATGCTAGATCAGTCCGAATGGTCACGAGGCTCCGGGTGGCCGGGATCTCAGAGCCGGAAGCGGCGGCCTTTCCTGAGTGATTCGGTCCGCAGGTCTACCTCGACCCCTGCGGCCTGCAAGGCGATGACCCCCAGCAGCGGCTCGGTTCCGTCCTCTCCGAACGCTATGAGGCTGGGGACGAACTCTCCCATGAACTCCAACTCCCCACCGGTGATGTCGACGGTCACCTGGCTGCCGTCGGCCAGTTCGTAGACCCGCTCCCCTTTGGGCTTCAGGCCGATACCCTCCAAGTACTGCCTCGGCACGAGACAGTCGCTGGCGCCGGTATCGACCAGGAAGAGGCCCTCCCAGGTCCGCTGCGGCTCGGCGGGGTTCCGGATCAAGACCGGCACATGTGTCTCGCCCATTCCGATGTCTCCTTCACCTAATCGTGCATCTGTACTACGCGCCTACGACTGTTATACGTCGATCGGCATCGCGTGTCAACCCCCTTTCCTCCCCCGGTCGAGTTGCTCGTACGGCACCGTCGGGCGCCGTCCACCTGAACTCAGCCTCTCAATACCGGTACGGCCACCCGGGTGGGATAGGTGCGGTTGTGGAGCACCGTCTGGGTGGCGGGGGTCGAGTCGAGGGGTCCGTCGGTCAGCGGCTGGGCGCCCGTGTTCAGGTTCCGGTCCCATTGGGGGAAATCGGAGCTGGAGATGTCGAGCCGGAGGCGCGACCCGGCGCCCACCCGGGCGCCAACCGGACCCAGTTCGATCTTGAACTCGTACACCCTGCCGGGGGTGAGCAGTTCGGGATCCGACAGCGAGTGACGGTAGCGCGCCCGGAGGATCCCCTCCTGAAGGTTGACCGAGCAGCCGGCCTCGTCCACCACGCAGAGCCGGGCGGTGAAGTCGGTGTCTACGACCGTCGTGGCGGCGTACAGGGTCACCACCACATCCCCGACCAGCTCGATGTCCTCGGTCAGGGGATCGGACGTGTACACCAGCACCATCCGGGACACCTCCGCCTGGTGCTGGTCGGCCGGACCCATCGGGGTGATGCTGTCGAAGCAGCACGAGTGACCCCCCATGGACGGAACGGGCACTCCCGGCTCGTAGACGAAGATGTCGGGCGGCTCGTCACCGGGTGCGGTGCGGTCGAGCCTGCCGTCCCCGAACTTGGAGTTGGCACATCCGTCGGAGTGGACGAACCAGTCCTCCACGACCGCTTCGGCGGGCGGCCATGAGGCGAAGTCCCGCCACCCCCCGTCCAGCGTGAAGGCGGTCACCCGGCTGTCCATGACCCCCGTTTCCTTGCCCTTCAAGGTCTGGTCGAACCACCTGACCAACCAGGAGTCGATCTCCATCGTTGAAGGACCGTCCGAACCGAGCCGGCTAACCGGTGTCCAGGGCATGTGCGCCCAGGGTCCGACGACCAGCTTCTGGCGGTCACGCGTCCGGTCGTCGTAACCGGAACCGGAGAGGCCCACGAAGTTCTTGACCGTGCCGGTGAGGAACACGTCGTACCAGCCGGCCACGTGCAGGGCGGGAACCCTGATCCGGCTGTAGTCCTCGTCGATGCTCCACCGTCTCCAGTAGTCGTCGTAGGAGCAATGCTCCGCCCAGTCGTTGAAGTAGGGCACATGGGGGGACTGGAGCGGCGGGTAGCCGGCCACGGGAAGGCTGTGGTACCAGTTGGGGGCCGCGCCCAGGGCGGCGGCCAGGCCGATGTGGCCTTCGAGGTCGCCGGCCCGCTGCGCCGTCTCCAGCCCGAGGAGCGTTGCCCAGTAGCCGATGAAGGCCAGCGCCAAGGCCCCGCCGTTGTAGGTCCAGCCGTCGTAGTACTGCGAGGCGGTGAAGGCCGGCGTGATGGAGGCAAGGGAGGGTGGCGCCATCACCGCCGCCAGGAGCTGGGTGGCCCCGACATAGGAGAATCCCATCATCCCGACCCGGCCGTCGGATCCGGCCAGACGGGCCGCCCACTCGACCGAGTCGTAGCCGTCGTGCATCTCATGGAAGTACGGATAGAAGTCGCCTTCGGACGCGTACCGGCCCCGGCAGTCCTGAACCACCACCACATACCCCTGGGCGGCGAACCAGGCCGGGTGAGCGCTACCGAAGGTGGGAACGCCTGATCGCTTGTCGTAGATGGAGCGCGTGAGCAGCACCGGCAAGTCTGACCGGGTCTCGGGACGGTAGACATCGGCGCGCAGCACGGTCCCGTCCCTCATAGTGGCTGCCACGTCGCGCTCAACGGTGACACCGAGTCCCGGCATCTCCTCGATCAGGGGGGTGGTGGTCATGGCGCTCCTCAGCAACTGGACATCCCGGGCAGGGCCGCCCGGTTCGGTAGCATTCTGCGGGACAGAGGCGAACGAAGCAACCGGTCCTCCTGACGATGGGATCCGGCCGGTCACCGGGAAGGAAATGCGCCCATGAGCGAGTTCAGGCAGGACACCTACTACGAGGAGGGCTCCGACGCCGGCGGGATGCCTCGGAGCCACATCGAGGAGTTCCTCGCAAGCCCGGACAGCACGTGGTTGCTCAAGCTGGCTTTCGTCAAGGAGGACGGCTGGCCGATGGTGGTGCCGCTCTGGTACCAGTGGGACGGCGAGGCCTTCTACGTGGTGGGCCGGAAGCGCTCCGGGTGGGTGCATGACCTGGCGCGCAACCCGCAATGCGCCGTCTGTATCGAGGAGCTCGCCCATCCACGCATCCGCAAGGTGCTGGCCCAGTGCACCGCCGAGATCGTCGAGGGTCCGGCCAAGGGCGAGGGTTCGAAGTGGGTTCCGGTTGCCGACGAGATGGCAGCCCGCTACACCGGGCCTTCGGGACCGGAGCAACTAAAGGCGTCGTGGGACTGGGATCGTTACCTGGTGCGGCTGGTGCCCCGTGACGGCAAGCTGACCACCTGGCAGGGGGCCGACTGGGCGCTTCGTTACTTCGATGCGGGCCAGCGCCCCGACCTGGAGGAGAAGGCCCGGCAGCGGGAGGCCGGCGCCCGGTGAGGGGCCTGGCCGACCAGGCCGTCTCGCTGGCCCGGTCCGAGATCCGGGTCCTGTTCGACCGGGCCGCGGCCCGCCCCGGCACCATCCGCCTCGAGGTGGGTGAGCCCAGCTTCCCCACTCCCGAGCACATCGTGGCCGGCGCCGCCTCGGCGGCCCGCAATGGCTGGACCGGATACGGGCCCAACGGCGGGCTGGCCGGCCTGCGGGAGCTGCTGGCGGCCAAGGTGGAAGAGGTGGACGGGTTCGCCGCCCATCCGGACCGGATCGTGGTCACTCCCGGCGGGATGAACGCACTCTTCTCCACCTACTTCGCGCTGCTCAACCCCGGCGACGAAGTGCTCCTGCCCACGCCAGGGTTCCCCAACATGGACGGCATGGTGCGCCTGCTGGGAGGAACACCCGTGTTCTATCACCTGGACGCCTCGGATGGCTTCCTGCCCGATCCGGAACGGCTCGAGGCCCTGATCTCGGACCGGACCACCATGCTCTTCGTCAACACGCCGTCCAACCCCACCGGTGCGGTGTTCCCCGCCGTCCTCATGCAGGAACTCGTCGAGCTGTGCAACCGCCACGACCTGTGGTTGCTGTCGGACGAGGTCTACGACGAGCTGGTGCTGGACGAGGCAGCCCGCCACACCGCGGCCGCCTGTTACGACGAGGCGGAACGGGTGATCACGGTCTACAGCTTCTCGAAGGTCTACGCGATGACCGGCTGGCGGGTCGGCTACGCGGTGGCGCCGCCCGCGGTGGCGGACCTGTTGCGAAAGCTGCAGGAGCCCCAGCTGTCGTGTCCGAGCACCATCTCGCAGAAGGCGGCCGAGGCGGCCCTGCTGGGACCTCGGGAACCGATCCGGGCCATGCTGGATGCCTACCGGAGACGCCGCGCCGTGGCGATCCGCACCGCCACCGAGGCCGGGCTCGAACTGGTGGCGCCCGCGGGCACCCTCTACACGCTGGTCAGGGTCGACACGCACGGACGGTCGATGCTGCAGTTCGCCCTCGATCTGCTCGACCGCCACGGGGTCAGCGTGGCGCCGGGATCCGTGTTCGGGCCGGGCGGTGAGGGCTACGTCCGCATCTCGCTGGCCGCCGACGGGGACCAGATCACCGAGGGCATCCGCCGGCTGGCATTGGCATGCAGGGAGAGGACGCTGGTGCGCGCATGACCGGGACCAGTACCGAGGACCGCCTCCGCTCTTACATTCGGGAGCGCGAGGACGAGGTTCTCGAATTCGCCCGGGAGCTGATCCGGACACCGTCCCCCAACCCGCCCGGCGACGAGCGGGCCGTGGCCGATCTGGTCACCTCCCAGCTGGCCGAGTTGGGGGTGACCGGCGTGGAACGGGTGGGAGCGACTCCCGAACGGCCCAACCTCATCGTCCGAATGCCCGGGTCGGGCGGCGGTCCCAAGCTGATGCTCTCCGGACACCTGGACACCAAACCGGCCGGAGACCTCGAGGCGTGGAGAACCGACCCGTGGGATCCGGTCCTGGAGGACGGCAACCTGATCGGGCTCGGATCGGGTGACATGAAGGCGGCCGTGGCCGGAATGGTCTACGCGCTGGGCGCCATCCGGTCTGTGGGACCGCTCGCCGGGGACCTGGTAGCCGTATTCACCGCGGACGAGGAGGCGGGCTCGCTGCTCGGCTCCAAGTGGATGGCGGACAACGGCCTGCTGGACGCCGACGTGGCCATCATCGGGGAACCGAGCGGGATCGAGCGGGAATGGGAGTCGATCCACCTCGTGTCGAGGGGCGCGGCCCTATTCAAGGTGAAGATCACGGGCACCCAGATGCACTCCTCCATCTCGGACCGCATCGAAGGGATCAACGCCACCGTCCAGATGGCCCGGCTGATCGATCGGATGGACCGGGACCTGGAGAGCTACCTGACCTACGAGCCCCATCCGCTGTGCCCCACCGGCCCGACGGTCAATGTCGGCGTCATGGCCGAGGCCGGCGTGTTCTACGGCGTCTATCCGGGCAATGCCGAGTTCGCCTGTGACATCCGCACCCTTCCCGGCATGGGGGAGCAGCAGATGATCGGCGACATCAACCGCTTCCTCACCGCCGCCATGACGGACCAGCCCGACCTAGCGGCCGAGTTGGTCTGGGAACTGATGGTTCCTGCCACCGAGATCTCCGCCGATGAACCCGTTGTTGGGATCCTGCAGAAGGCCACCGCCGAGGTGCTGGGCCACGAGCCGCGCCTCGACGCCTTCCCCGGCGCCACCGACGCTCCCCACTTCCAGCTGACCGCGGGTATCCCTTGCGTCGCGGCCTTCGGGCCCGGAATGCTGCCCCGCGCCCATAGCCCCAACGAGTACATGTCCGCCGATAGCGTGGCCCTCGGGGCGGAGATCTACGGGCTGGCCGCGCTGCGCTACCTGGGAGGGTTGACATGAGCATTCCATCTGCCGAGCTCTGCGCTCGTTACCGGAGGCTGTACGTGCCGGCGGTGTGCGACGCCCTCTACTGGATGGGACTACGCGAGCAGGTCCTGCCCAGCTACCTGCGACCGCTCTTCCCCGAGCAACGCATCGCCGGACTGGCCCATACCGTCCAGGGAGCGCCCATCGAGCCCTGGGTGAAGCGCGAACCCGGCATCGAGCGGATCACCTCCTACCTGCAGGTGTTCGAGGATCTCACTCCCGACAGCGTGCTGGTGTCGGTCACTCCGGACACCCACGTCGGGCACCTGGGCGAGCTGTGTTGCAACTCGGCCCGGCAGCACGGCTGCGTGGGCGCCATCCTGGACGGCAACCTGCGGGACATAGAAGGGATCCGGGACATCGGGTTCCAGGTGTTCTACCGCGACCTGTCGCCGCTCAACGCCATCGGGCGGTGGGAGATGGTGGCCTCCCAGGTTCCGGTGACCATCGGCGACGTCACCGTTCATCCGGGGGACGTCATCCTGGCCGAGTTCGACGGCATCCTGGTCATCCCTCGCGACGACGCGGAGCGGGTGCTGGAGCGCGCCGAGGAGATCGAGGGCGCCGAGAAGCTGGTCCGCGAGGAGATGCGCGAGGGCGAGTCGCCGTTGGCGAGCCTGGACCGCCACGGCTACATCTGAGCCGGCGGCCCGAGGTCCGAGAATCGTGATTCAGGTCCGCGTCCTGGATGTCGGAGATGCCTGATCCGGTGACACGCTCCGCAGACGAGACCGGTCCGGCCGGACCGATCGGGTCCGGCGCCCGCAACACCTACCTGGACCTGATCAGGGGTGTGGCGCTCCTGGGCATCGTGGTCATGAACGCCGTTTCCTACGGCCTCGGCCCCGGTCCCTACTTCAACCTGTCGGCCGGTGGGTCGGATACCTGGCTGGACTGGCTGGTGGGGGGCTTCGGCGAGGTCTTCGTCGACCAGAAGTTCATGGGTCTCTTCTCGCTGCTCTTCGGCGCGGGTATCGCCCTGTTCTGCGAACGGGCCGCCGCTAGGACCCGCCGCCCGGCGCTGCTGAGCCTGTGGCGCAACCTGCTGCTCCTGGGAATCGGACTCCTGCATCTTGCGCTGTGGGAGGGGGACATCCTGATCGGCTACGCCCTGGTATCGCCGATCATCATCGCGCTGCGGAACCGTCGACCGCGGACCCTGCTGATCCTCGGCGGTGTGACTCTCCTGCTGTCGCCCGTGGCGGCCATCCTGTTCCAGGCATCTCTTGCCGGCGACGCAAGCGGGCTCGGCGGGTTCTGGACGGCCGGCGTCGAGGTCGGCGCCACGGCCACATGGTTCATCGTGACGGACTTCTTCTCGCGGGCGGTCGGGATGATGCTGATCGGGTTGGCTCTATACCGCACCGGGGTGTTGACCGGTGAGCGCTCTACTGCCTTCTACCGGCGCATGGCGCGGACGGGGCTGGGGGTGGGCATACCGCTCGCGGCGATCGGGCTGGCATGGGTGGCAGCCCGTGATTTCTCTCCGGACGTAGCATTCGTCGGGACTATTCCGAACACGCTCGGGACCGCACCGGCCGTGCTCGGCTACACCGGCCTGATCGTCCTGTGGAACCGGCGGCCCGAGACCGACCATCGCAGGCGACTGTGCTCCGTGGGGCGGATGGCGCTCACCAACTACCTGACCCAGACCGTGCTGGGCGTGCTGGTCCTCCGGTACTTGCTCGCTGAGGCAGACCTCACCCGAACGATGCTGGTGGGTTCATCGGAATGGTCTGGGTGACCCAGCTCTGGTGGTCCGAGGCCTGGCTCGACCGGTTCCGGTACGGACCGGCCGAGTGGTTGTGGAGAATCGCCACCTACCGCCGGGGACAACGCCTGCGCCGGTGACCTGACAACTCCGGAAGACCACCGGCCGCGGATCAGACCGCTCGCCCGGCCACCTCCAGGGCAACCGCGAGGTCGCCGGCGGCAATCACTCCGCTGCCGAACCGGTTTGCGCCGTCCCGGGTGGCGGCCACGCCCACGAACCCGCACCCGGCGCCGGCGGCGGCCTCGGCGTCCCAGGTCGAGTCACCGATCATCACCGTCACCGACGGCGCCACGTCGAGCAGGCGGCAGGCTTCGAGAAGCTGATCGGCCGCCGGTTTGGGTCGCAGGTCCGGGCGGCGGGGAACCAGCACCGGTATGTCCACCCCGTGCCTCGCCAGGACGGCCCGAGCCGGCGCCTCCGCCACCAGAGTCACTACGGCCCGCGGGATGTCCTGCGCGAGTTCCAGAGCCTCCTCGAGGCGGGGCATGGCGTGCGAAGCGGTTACCGCGGCCATCTCATGGAAAGCGATCGCCTCGGATACGTTGTCCCACCTGGGATCCCCGCTGAGGGCCACCAGGATCGACATGCAGCGCTGCGTGGGAGCATCCCAGTCGGTTGCGGGGGCGGGTGGATCGTCCCAGGAACCGATCATGAACTCGACATCCTCCAGGGCGGCGCCGTAGTCGGTGTAGGTCTGGAGGTCGATAAGGGTCCGATCCAGGTCGAACAGCACCGCCTTCATGATCAGCCGGGTGGGTAGACCAGAACCCGCTCGGGGGCGATCTTCACGATTACCCGCTCCGAGGCGATCGGGTTCGGGTACTCGTCGACCCCCATGTACTTGTGGGCGAGGGCGTCGATGTGGGAGCGGGCTTCCGTACCGGTGACTGTATCCACCACCTTCCCCCGCACCTCGGCGAAATGCCAGGGGTTGCCGCGTTCGGGGATCATCACCGTGGCACGAGGGTCGGCCATCATGTTCCTGAACTTGGGCCGGTGGGTCTCGGTGTTGACCAGGATGTGCTCATCGTCGGCATCCACCCACATCAGGTGGACTTGCAAGGATCCGTCTGGCATCACCGTCGCCAGCGACGCGTAGTTGGCGCCCTGCGCCAGCTTCACAACCCTCTTGTCGAGCATGTCGTCCCTCCCGGAAGCCGAGCAACCGGCGTGATGGTGATACCCGGCGCCGCGATCCGCAAACCGGCCCTCCGCAGCGGCGTCACGAGCCAGCCGACCTACGCAGGAGGTTGTAGATCGCGGTCCAGTCCAGGCGGCCCATGCCCTGATCCCGGGCGGCCGAGTAGCACTCGAGGGCGGCCAGGCCCGTACCGTGGGCCACGCCCGCCGCGCCGGCCATCCCGGTGGCGAGACCGAGGTCCTTGTGGGCCAGATCGATCATGAAGCCGGGCTCCAGATCGCCCGCCAGCACCTTGGCCGGATAGGTGGTGGCCAGGTGCCCCTGACCCGCCGTGGTACCCATCAGCACCTCGATGACGAGGTCGCGATCCAATCCCTCTCCCTCGGCCAGGGTCAGGGCTTCCGCCACCACCACGTTGGACACCACGGACAGGTAGTTGTTGACCAGCTTGGTCCGGATCCCGGCGCCGCGGGGCCCGCAGTGGATCACCGGGTCGCCGAGGATGTCGAGAATGGGCAACGCCCGGTCGATCTCCTCCCGGCTGCCCCCGGCCATGACCAGCAGGGTTCCCGCCTCGGCATCCTTGGAGGTCCTACCCACCGGCGCGTCGATCATCCGCCTGCCGGACGCGGCGAGGCTCTCGGCGGTGGCATCGAAGTCGGCCGGCAACCCGGTGCTCATGTCGATGAGGAGCGCGGCAGGATCGAG
Source organism: Candidatus Spongiisocius sp. (assembly GCF_965221825.1). Classification (GTDB taxonomy): domain Bacteria; phylum Actinomycetota; class Acidimicrobiia; order Spongiisociales; family Spongiisociaceae; genus Spongiisocius. The sequence goes on along the minus strand of NZ_OZ244917.1, from coordinate 2,799,786 downwards.
AGCCTCGGCCAGGCCTTCGGGCCCGAGGACCGCCTCGGCGACGTGCCGGCCGGTGGGGAGCATGGTGATCACGTAGTCGGCTCCGTCGGCCGCTTCCCGGGCGGAGCCCACCTTCACGGCGCCGTCCCTGACGACCGACGCGAGAGCTGCCGAGCTGGTGTCGAAGGCGCTAACCCGGTGGCCCGCCCTCAGCAGGTTCCGGGCCATGGGCGCACCCATCACGCCCACACCGATGAATCCGATCCTGCCCATCCTGGCCTCCGTCCCCGCCGAGAACGGCCTGACCGTAGCCGGACCCCGAGTGGCAAACAACGGATTCGGCTGCGCACTCGCCGGCGACGCCCTCAGAATCCGGTGCCGGTCCGCCGACATCCGGAGCACTTCCTTGTCCTGGATCGAGTGCCTCCGGTTGTGTGACCCGTAACGGCACACCGACAACTGGTGTCGGTCTCCTATTCCGACCCCGGCGTCGGGCCTACCCACAAGGGGGTTGAACCTGTCACATCCTTGTTATAAATTGTTGGCTAACCGTAATTACCAGCGGTCCGGACTGACGTCATCCCGGACCGCCCAGGGATCAAATCGTTCGAGGCACCCCGTCCGGGGCATGGCGGGACGCGCCTCGAACCCAGGTGGTGGCGGAGGGGGAGGGCCCGCAGGGTGGGGTCGGGTGGGGCGGTTTTTCGCGTTCTTTGACCCGAGACGGGCCGCCTAGCGTGCGGGCGCGGAACTTCCGGGGCCCGATGATAGGTACGGAAACCCGGCCAACCTCCCCCGTGGCCGCCCAAACCCGTCACCGTCTCCTCGTCATGCTCCTAGAATCGACCGCCGATGCGGATCTTCGATACCGACCTCGCTGCCTTCGACGGCTACCGGGCGATCGCTGACGGCTTCGAGTGGGATATTCCGGACCGGCTGAATATCGCCGCCGAGGTCTTCGATCGCTGGGCCACCGACAGCCGCCGCATCGCTCTCTACGTGGAGCGGATGGACGGTCGCCGCGACATCTGGTCCTACCGGGAACTCATCCGCCTCGCCAAGCGCTACGCCAACTTCCTGGTGTCACTCGGCCTGGAGCGTGGGGACCGCATCTCCCTGGTGATGCCGCAGGGGGCCGAGCTGGCCGCCCTCCATCTGGCCGTCTACTCCATCGGCGCGGTGGTCCTGCCCATGTCCGCGCTCTACGGACCGGACTCATACCGCCACATTCTCGGGGACTCGGGAGCGAAGGCGATCGTTGTGGCCGAGCCCTACGCCGACCGTATCCGCCTCGTGCGACCCGAGCTGCCGGACCTCGAGACCGTGATCATCTCCGGCGAGGCGGGCGAGGGCGAGCGTTCTCTGGCCGAGGCGGACGGATTCCCGCCCCGGTTCGAGCCGGCCGACACCGCGTCGAGCGACCCGGCGATGCTGCTCTACACCTCTGGGAGCACCGGTCATCCCAAGGGTGCTCTCCACGCCCAGCGGATCATCGAGGGCTACCTGCTCACCTTCAAGCTCTTCTTCAATATCGGATTCGACGAGTCCACGGTGTTCTACACGCCGTCCGACTGGGCCTGGGTGGGAGGTCTGCTCGACATCCTCCTTCCCGCCCTGGTGTTCGGGCATCCGGTGGTGGCCGACGAGCAACGTTTCTCTGCCGAGCGCGCCTTCGAGGTGATATCCCGTAACGGCGTGACCCACGCCTTCCTCACCCCCACCACCCTCAAGATGATGGCTCAGGTTCACGAGCCGGCCAAGAAGTTCGACCTTGATCTGAGGGTCATCGCGAGCGGCGGGGAATCGGTGGCCGACGAGCTGCACAGGTGGAGTGACCGGGAGCTGGGGGCGGTGATCAACGAGTTCTACGGCCTGACAGAGGTGAACCACCTGGTGGGCGGGTGCGAGGCACTGTGGCCGGGGAGGCCCGGCTGGATGGGCCTGCCCTATCCGGGCCGGGAGGTGGCGGTGCTCGGTGAGGACGGCAGCCCCATCGAGGTGGGCGGTGTAGGGGAGATCGCGGTGCGGCCCGGCGACCCGACCGGGATGCTGGAGTACTGGGGAAACCCGGAGGCCACCAACTCCAGGCTTCGCGACGGCTGGATAATGACCGGCGACCAGGCGACCATCAACGATGCGGGCTACATCAGGTTCCTGGGCCGTGACGACGACATGATCTCCAGCGCCGGATACCGGATCGGCCCGGCCGAGGTGGAGGAGGCGCTGGTGCGGCACCCGAGGGTGGCCGAAGTAGCCGTCATCCCGTCCCCGGACCCGATCCGCGGGCAGGTGGTCAAGGCGCTGGTGGTACTGGCCGGCGGGCCGGACGGAGCCGAAGAGCTCACCTCGGAGCTCCAGATGCAGGTCAAGACCCAGGTGGCGGCCTACAAGTACCCGCGCATCATCGAGTACGTGGACAACCTGCCCAAGACCACCACCGGCAAGCTCAACCGGAAACTGCTGGCGTCCCGAGAAGCGGGGCTTGCCGGTAGCCGGTAACCGGTCCCGCGTATGATCCGTCCCGTGCCGATTAGTGGTCTGTCTGCGAAACAGCCAGGCGTGCTCTGGCGGTCATCGGCGTCCCGTCGCTGCGTTCCGCTTCCTCAACGTACCGCTGGGGGTACGCCTTCGTCAGCGGGCCTTGCGAGGAACACCACTGCCTACGCCATACCACGCCGCCATTCCACAGACAGACCACACGGGAGAAACCGCATACCGGCCATACCGCCTGGGACCGCCGGATGACTCGCCGATCTGCTCGCCTGGACGCCCTGGCGCATCCCGATTTCCGGTCCGACCTGGAGCAGATCGCGCGAGATACGGGCCGCACCGACCAGCAGGTCATGCGGGACGCCCGGAAGTACCTGCGGGAGATGAGCGCCAAGCCCTCACCCCTCGTAGCCGGGTTCGGTGGATGGGCGGCCGGCTTGGTGTGGCGCCGGAACTACCGCAAAGTCCATTACGACCGCAGGGACCTGGAGCGTCTGGCGGAGCTGGAAACCGACCATCCACTGGTCTTCCTGCCATCCCACAAGTCCCAGCTCGACCATGCCGTCCTGCACAATATGCTGTGGCGGAACGGGCGCCCGCCCAACTACACGGCGGCCGGCGTCAACATGAACTTCTTCCTGCTCGGGCCGATCATACGTCGCTCGGGTTCCTTCTTCATCCGCCGCCGGATCGGCGACCGTCCGGTCTACAAGCGGGTTCTGCGGGCCTACCTCGCCCACCTTCTGGAACAGGGCCACCCCGTGGAGTGGTACATCGAGGGGACCCGTAGCCGGACCGGCAGGGTTTTGCCCCCCACCTACGGCCTGCTCACCTATGCAGCCGAGGCCCTATGGAACGACCGGTGCGGCGATATCCAAGCGGTACCCGTCTCCATCAGCTACGACCACGTGGAGGAGATCGAACCCTACGTCGCGGAGCAGCGCGGGGCGACCAAACGGCGGGAGACCTTCACATGGATGGTCAAGAGCATCCTGATGATGGGCAGGGACTACGGCGACATCCATGTCCGCCTGGGCGCGCCGCTGTCCATGGCCGAGTACTTCGGCGGCCACGCCGAAGCCGATCGCCGCGGCATGGTCGCGGCGCTGGGAACCGAGATCTGCTCCAGGATCAACCGCGCCACGCCCGTCACCGCGACCTCGCTGGTGGCATCCGCCATCCTGGGGAACACCGGACCGCTCGGGCTGTCCCCGGTCCGGCTCGGGGAGGTGGTCGACGAGCTGGTGCGAGATGCCGGCGCCCGGCGGTTGCCCATCGTCGAAGGTCTGGTGGCTCTGGACCAGGCCGGGATCGAGAGGATCGCCGGTAGGCTGGCGCGCCGGGGGATCGTGACCATCGACCGGGCCACGTCCGGGTCCGGCGGAACGTCACCGACCTACCGGATCGAACCCGACCAGCGCCTGGCCGCCTCGTTCTATCGGAACACCATCGCCCATCACTACATGGTGCCGGCGGCGGCGGAGGTGGCGATCGCCTCGGCAGCCCGGGTGACCGGGAACTCCCTGCTCGACGGCCTCGACCACGCATTACGTGCTCTGCATGGCCTGCTCGAAGCCGACTTCTTCCTGCCCGACCCTGGCGTCTTCGCCGGCCAGGTCACGAGCGAGCTCACCAGGCGGGTCCCGGCCTGGGAGTCCCTCCTCCTGGCCGAGGGACCGGCGGCCGTGCTGGACAGGCTCCGCCCTCACCGGGCTCCCTGGGCACTGCGCCACTTCCTCGAGGCCTGCTGGGTCGTAGCAGGGCAGATCGCGGAGGAGCAGTCAGGCCGTCCATCGGACACCGAGGGCTTGCTGCGATCAGCGCTCGAGCGCAGCCTCGCCTATGCCGGCCAGGGTCGGATATCGGCGGAGGCCGCCTCCCTCCCCCTACTCTCGGCGGGGTTCAGAATGGCGACTCGGCATGGTACGGCAGCGACGGAACCGGGCTCCACACCGGGCGCCGGAGCGCTCGCCACCGAGTTGGCCCGGTTTCTGGAGAGCATCGAGACTCCGGAGAGGACCGGGCTGCGTCCGGTCGCCGGGTAGCCGGTCGCGACCATGCTGCGGCGGTTCCGCGGGTCCCGATCCCCGCGGCAAGCCCTTCCGCCCACCCACCAGAAGTATGCCGGAGCACGTCCGGTCGGCCCGCAACCGGGGCGGGGACCCAGGTCAGGGTGTGGCCGGCCAACCCGTCCACACCCTTTCGGCTTGCCTCCTAATATCAAATCCGTGACTCGGCTGCCTGAGGACCTCAACATCGACCTGCATTACTGGATGCGGCTCACCCGGACGATGGACGACCAGCTCGTGACCCTCTGGAAGCAGGGCCGGGGCGTGGGAACCACCTTCAACCAGCGGGGTCACGAGGCGATAAGCGTGGGCGCCGGGATGGCCCTCGAGCCGGACGACGTGGTCGCCCCCATGCACCGCGACCTGGGCTGCTACCTGGTGAGGGGAATGACTCCGAGGCGGCTCATGGCCAACCAACTGGCCCGGGCCACCGGCGTATCCCGGGGCCGGGACGCCAACCTCCACGGATGCGGAGACCTGTCTCTCAACCTCATCGGTTTCATCAGCCACCTTCCCCAATCAATGCCGGTGGCGCTGGGTGCGGCCATGTCGTTCTCCTACCGGTCAGAGCCCCGTGTAGCGCTCACATTCACCGGCGACGGCTCATCCTGCGCCGGCGTGTTTCACGAGTCGCTCAACCTGGCGGCCGTGCAGCGAGCCCCGTTCGTGGTGATCGTCGAGAACAACCAGTACGCCTACTCGACACCGTTGCGCCAGCAGATGGCCATCGACAGCCTGGCCGTCCGGGCCACCGCACACGGAGTGGAATCCCGAACCGTCGACGGCAACGACGCTGAGGAGGTTTTCGGGAGCGTCGAGGCGGCGGTGGACAAGGCCCGGGAAGGCGGCGGACCGACTCTCATCGAGGCAAGGACCATGCGAATGCTGGGACACGCCATCCACGACGGCGCCGAATACGTCCCGCAGGAACTCCTGGACGAGTGGACGGCCCGCGATCCTCTCATTCTCCACGAGGAGAAACTGACCTCGCGCGGGCTGGTCGACCATGAATACCTCGCCCGGGTCACCGAGAAGTGCCGGGAGATCGTGGACGATGCGGTGGAGTTCGCCGAGTCGAGCGATTGGCCCGACCCCGCCACCGTCTCCGACGGCGTGTACGCCGCCTGAGGACACCGCCATGGACAGCAACCGGACCATGACCTATATCGAGGCCATCAGGGACGGGTTGCGGACCGAGATGCGACGTGATCCCGACGTCCTGGTCATGGGCGAGGACATCGGCGGCGAGTTCGGCGGCGCCTTCAAGGCCACCAAGGGCCTGGAAGCCGAGTTCGGCGCCCGGAGGGTGATGAACATGCCGATGACCGAGCTGGCCTTCATCGGGGCCGCCACCGGTATGGGCCTGATGGGGCTCCGCCCCGTGATCGAGGTTCAGTTCGCCGACTTCATCTCCACGGGCTTCGATTCCATCGTCCAGTACGCCGCCACCACCCACTACCGGTGGGGAGCGGCCGTTCCATGGGTGATCCGGGCCCCGGCCGACGGGGGGATCCGCTCCGGCCCCTTCCATAGCCAGAACCCGGAAGCATGGTTCGTGCATACCCCCGGCCTGAAGGTGGTGGCGCCGGCCACGCCGGCCGACGCCAAAGGGCTGCTGCTGGCTGCCATCCGGGACAACAACCCGGTCATCTACTTCGAGTCGAAGCCGCTCTACCGGAGCCTCCGGGGCGCGGTTCCGCGGGGGGACCGCGCCACCCCGATCGGCCGGGCACGGATCGCCAGGGAGGGTCATCACGTCACCGTCATCACCTACGGCGAGATGGTGCGCCAGGCGCTGACCGCAGCCGACAGCCTGGCGCCCGAGGTCGACGTGGAGGTAATAGACCTCCGCACGCTCAAACCGCTGGACCGGGACACGGTCACGGCGTCGGTACGCAAGACGGGCCGGGCGGTGGTGGCCCACGCCGCCAACCGTCTGGCGGGGGTGGGCGCCGAGATCGCGGCAGATCTCGGCCAGGCAGCCTTCGAGTACCTGGATGCGCCCATCCACCGGATCGGCGGCCTCGACGTGCCGGTGCCGTTCAGCCCTCCGCTGGAGGACGCCTACCGTCCCGGCGCCGACGACATCATGGCCGCCATCCGGGAGACCGTCGCCTACTGATCCGTCCGCCGTGGGGCCGGGTACCCTGACCGGATGGAACGCTTCACGATCGACCTGCGCGGCCCGCTGCACGGCATGGAATACGGCGGGAAGGGGCAGTTGGTGCTGCTGGTCCACGGCTTGAGTGGATCGGCGGTCAATTGGGTGGAAGTCGCAGCACCGCTCACCGCATACGGCCGGGTGGTGGCGCCCGAACTGCCCGGCTTCGGCCGCACCCCGCCGGCAGGGCGGAGCGCCTCGATGAAGGCCCAAGCAGCCCTCATGGCCGACTTCATCGAGTACCAGGGCGGCGGTCCGGCCCTGGTGATCGGGAACTCGATGGGCGCCATGATCAGCATGCTCCTGGCCGGACAGCGCCCCGACCTGGTGGACCGCCTGGTGCTGATCGACACGCCGGGATCGACAGCCGATCTGGAAGGGCTTCCTCCGGCCTGGATCGTCAGCATGCTGATGTATCTGGTGCCCGGCGCCAACCTCTGGTTCGTGAACCGGCTCCGCCGGCGAGGGACTCCCGAACAGACCACCGACGCCTCCCTTGACGTGCTGGCCGGCGGGCCGGGGCGGATGTCGGCGACGGTCAGGCGGCTCCACGCCGGGGTTGCCGCCGAGCGGAACGCCATGCCCTGGCCACCGCACGCCTACCTGGAGGCCTTTCACTCGGTAATGGCCAACCTCGTGCCCTTCTCGCGCTGGCGCCGGACGGCGCTCCAGGTCCGGGCCCCGACCCTTCTCATCCACGGCACGCTCGACCGGGTGGTCCCGATCAGCGCGGCGGAACGGTTGGCGGACCTCCGTCCTGACTGGTTCTACCGGCCATTGGTCGGGGTCGGCCACATAGCCATGCTGGAGGCGCCGGATCTGCTGCTGGAGGTGGTGAAGGAGTTCATGGCCCGGGCGCCCGCCCGCACGAACGGCCTAGTGCCCGTACCGTCGCGCCCGGGCCCAGGCGACGAAGCGATCCACCGGCCAACTGTTGGCGATCATGTCAGGGCTCACCCGGCCTCGCTGGGCCTGGAGGACGCCCCAAGCAGTCTGATCCAATTCCCCCGTGTTGTGCGAGTCGGAGGAGATGACGAACCGCACGTCCCTCCCCCTGGCCTGGAGTAGCACCTCGACGGTCGCGTCGAGCCGGTCCAGGTGGGAATTGATCTCGATGGCCGTTCCGGTCAGCTCGGCCGCTTCCAGCACCGCCCCCACCTCAAGATCGATGGGCGGGCGGCGCCCGATCCTCCGTCCCTGAAGGTGACCGACCACATCGACCGCCGGGTGGGCCATGGCGGAGATCACCCGCGCAGTCTGGTCCTCCTGCGGAAGGTCGAAGTGGCTGTGGACCGAGGCGACGCACCAGTCGTAGTCCATGAGGAAGGCATGGTCGTAGTCCAGAGAACCGTCCCGTCCGATGTTCAGTTCCACTCCGTGAAGGATCCGTAACCCCGGGTAACGGGTCCGGAGGCGGGCGATTTGGCGGCGCTGGGCCAGCATCTCATCCCGCCCGACCCCGTTTATGGCCAGGTTCTCGGCGTGGTCCGTGATGGCGATGTACTCGAGGCCCTTGGCCGCGGCCCTGTCCAGCATCGCCTCGAGAGAATCCTGCCCGTCCCCCGACATGTCGGAGTGAACGTGCAGGTCACCGCGGAGATCGCTCTCCGCCACCAGGTCGGGCAGCCGACCGCCGAGGGCTTCCTCGATCTCCCCCTGATCCTCCCGGATCGGTGGCGGCACCCACTCCATTCCCAGCGCCCGGTAGATGTCCGCCTCGGTCCGCTGCGCCACCACGGCTTCGGTCCCGGACTCGTATAAGGCGTACTCGCTCAGCACCCAGCCCCGCTCGATGGCCAGCCTCCGGAGCCGGATGTTGTGTTCCTTGGAACCTGTGAAGTAGAGGAGGGCCGCTCCCCACTGGTGGTCGGGCACCATGCGCACGTCCACCTGGAGACCGGCGTGGGTCAGCACCGAGGTCTTGGTGTCGCCCGAGCCGATGATCTCGCTGATCCACGGCCTGCCGGTCAGGCTCCGGACCACCGCCGGGGGGTCGGAGGTAGCCACCAGGAGGTCGAGATCGGCCACCGTGTCCCGGAATCTCCGCAGGCTGCCGCAGTAGGCGGCCCGGTCCACCCCGGGTAGCCGGCTCAGGTCCACCACCAGGCGCTGGGCTTCGCTCATGGCCACGAGGATCGGGGTCCGCCGCTCCTTGCCGGACCATCCGAGCCGGTCGATGGCCCGCCGCAGATTCTCCTCCGTCTTCGGTCCGAAGCCCGGCAACTCCCGCACCGCCCGGGAATCCAAGGCGACGAGAAGGGTCTCCACCGAGTCCACCCCAAGGGCCGCCCGCAACGCGACCGCCCGCTTGGGACCCAGGCCCGGGATGCGCACCAACTCCTGGAAGGCCGGGGGGTACTCCTCGCGGAGGGTCCGGAGGCGGCCCAACCGGCCGTTCTCGACGTACTCGCGGATCATGGATGCTGTGGACTTGCCGATCCCGGGAACCCGCCTCAGATCCGCCGCAGACAGGTCGGCAGCGGGTTGAGGTAGCCCGCCGATGGTCTTCGCCGCCGATTCGTAGGCCCTGGCCCGGAACGACTGGGCGCTCCCGTCAGCGATCCGCGTGAGGGCAGCCAACTCGTCGAAGACAGATGCTATCTCGGCATTGGTCACCGAACGGGCCTCCTCTCAACCGCGACACCCGGCACGGCAAGATATACGGTCGATCGTATCGGACCTGCTCCCTCGGTCGGAGACCCCGGATGGCGGACGGGACGGCGGGAGTAACCTTGCGGGTCCGGAGCCTGTCAGAAACGAACGGGCCGGCGCCCAGGACAACCCTAGGAACACTATGACACTGGCAAGCGCGGGGTATTCGGTAACCCTCCGACTGTACGCCCCACCGGACGATCAGCACGCCATCGGCCGTATCACCACCGCCATCGGGTCCTCCGGTGGGGTGGTCACGGCGCTCGACTTCGTGGAATCGGAAGCCACCCGGCTGGTGCTGGACGTCACGGCCAACACCCGCGATGACGACCACGCCGGCGAGATCGCCGACGCGGTAGCCGCGATCGAGGGGGTCACGGTCCACAAGGCTTCGGACCGCACCTTCCTCTTCCACCTGGGCGGGAAGCTCGAGGTCCAGAACCGGATCAGGCTTCGCAATCGTGACCAGCTCTCGATGGCCTACACGCCGGGAGTGGCCCGGGTCAGCCGGGCGCTCGCCAAGCGGCCCGAGGATGCCCGTAATCTCACCGTAAAGGGGAACTCGGTCGCCATCGTGACGGACGGGAGCGCCGTGCTCGGGCTCGGCAACATCGGGCCGGTGGCCGCCCTCCCGGTCATGGAGGGAAAGGCCGCCCTGTTCAAGCGCTTCGCCAACGTCAACGCCTGGCCGATCTGTCTCGACTCCCAGGACACCGACGAGATCGTGCGGGCAGTCGAGATGCTGGCCCCGGTGTTCGGCGGGATCAACCTCGAGGACATTGCCGCTCCGCGCTGTTTCGAGATCGAGGACCGGCTCCGCAGGTCGCTCGACATTCCTGTTTTCCACGACGACCAGCATGGAACGGCCATCGTGGTGCTGGCCGCCCTGACCAATGCGCTCCGGGTGGTGAACAAGAAGATGGAAGATGTGACGGTGGCCATGAGCGGGGCCGGTGCGGCGGGTGTCGCCGTTGCCAAGCTTCTCGAGGCGGCCGGCATCGCGGACATCGTGGCCCTCGACCGGGGCGGCATCATCAGCCCCGAGCGCACGTTCGCGGACGCCTCGAAGATATGGCTGCAAGAGAACACCAACCAGGAGGGCCGCAATGGTGGAATTCTCGATGCGCTGGAAGGCATGGATGTCTTCGTGGGCGTGAGCGGCCCTGACCTGTTCGACGCCAGGGAGATCCAACGTATGGCCCCTGACCCGATCGTGTTCGGGCTGGCCAATCCCGACCCGGAGTTCAACCCCCAGGTAGCGCTCGACTACGCACCGGTCGTGGCCACGGGCCGCTCCGACTACCCCAACCAGATCAACAACGTGCTGGCCTTCCCCGGGGTCTTCCGGGGAACCCTGGACGCTCGCGCCACGAAGATCACCGAAGCCATGAAGGTGGCCGCCGCCCGCGCCATCGCCTCGGTGGTACGACCCGAACAGGTCAACGCCAGCTACATCATCCCGTCGGTGTTCAACCCGGCCGTGGTGACACGGGTGGCCCAGGCCGTGGAATCAGCCGCGCACGCCTGAGGAAGGCACCATCCCGGCCGGAAACGGGAAATCGGCCCGCCGAGAACCGGCGTCCCCTCGGCCCTCCGGGAACGTCAGGAACACAGCACCACCAGCGGTGCGGAGAACCTCAGGAACAGAGCGTCACTGGTGGTGCCCTCTGCCCAAAGTTCGAGAAGTCGCGAAAACCGGCCCGGATCCTGGATTAGGTGGGAGGCCGAACGGGGATGCGGAGGCAGAAGGTGGAGCCTCGGCCCAGGCTGCTCTCCACTTCGATGCGGCCGTCGTGCAGGTCGGCCACATGCTTGACGATCGCCAGGCCGAGGCCCGTTCCGCCGGTGGCCCGCGAGCGCGCCTCGTCGACCCGGTAGAAGCGCTCGAAGATCCGCGGTAGCTCATCCGAGGGAATACCGGTTCCGTTGTCCGTCACCACCACGGTCGCCTCACCGTCGGCAGCACCTATGGCGACCAGTATCCGGCCATCATCCGGAGTGTGCCGAACCGCGTTCTCCAGCAGGTTCCGGCAGGCCAGCGCCAGGTAGGAGGGGTTCCCCATGACCAGGGTGGGCTCGGCCTCCCACTCGATCGAGGGGCGGGCAGCGAGGAACCGCTCCACCACCTCGCCCACCACTTCCGCCAGGTCACAGGCCTCGAACGGCAGGATGCCCGACTCGAGACGGGACAGGTCGAGGAGATCGGAGACGGTCCTCGACATCCGGACCGCGTTGTCGAGAATGCGGCCGGAGAAGTTGGAAACCACCTCCGGATCATCCTCGAGTGCTATCAGGACCGTCTCGGCCGCCGCCTTGATGGCTGCCACGGGTGTCTTGAGCTCGTGGGACGCCGCGATCACGAAGTCCTGGCGCATCCGGTCGATCCGCGATCGCTCGGTTATGTCGGACAGATGGAGCAAAACCAGCCCGTTGCCGGCGGGTCGGGCGGCAACCTCCATCACCCTCCGGGGCAGTCCTTGCGAGAACCGGGCCGACGAGGACCGGCCAGCCACCGCTTCCTCGATGACCTCCCGCACCGCGCCGGGCACGGGTGCACCGGCTTCGGTAACCCTCTCCCCCAACACCTCTACGGCAGCCGCGTTGGCGTACACGACCTGGCCCACCTCAACCGCTACCACCCCGACAGGCAAGGAAGAAAGAAGCGATCCGTATAGATCCCGACTCTCCGACAGCTCCACCCCATCCGCCTCAAGTCCATCGATCAGGCTCTCTGCAAGGCATCGCTCCTGACGATGAATCCGGTACTGAAGTATGAGCGAAGTCATACCCGCCGCCACCGCCGCCATGCCTACCCATGGCCACGGCGTGGGCGCCTGCAGGGTTGCAATCCCGGCCGTTATCAAGCCTGCCGCTGTAACCCACCGCGCGAGCACCGGACCGATCCGACGCGCGGCGGGAGGGACCGGGGAAGCCATCCGTTACTCCGCCCGGGAGAACGGAGTGGTCGCGGAGCGGCAGGGAACAGTCCAGAAAGGGACCACAGTCGAACCACAGCCGACCTCGGCCGGCCGGCGCCGTTTCGTGTCAGCCCTCAACGACGAACTTGTACCCCAAGCCCCGGACCGTGACGATCCATTTTGGAGAGCGCGGATCATCCTCGATCTTCTCCCGCAGGCGACGGATATGCACATCGAGCGTCTTTGGGTCGCCGAAGAAAGGTACCCCCCAGATGTCCTCAAGGAGGACCTGGCGGTGAACCAGCCTGCCCTTGCGCAGGAGCAGAGCCTCCAGGAGATCAAACTCCTTGGGCCGGAAGCCGACCAACGCACCGTTCACTCGGACCTCATGGCGATCCACATCCATCACCACCGGCCCGCCATCGAGCACCAGCGAATCGGGCGGACCGACACCCCGGGAGGCGCGGCGAAGGTTGGCGCTGATCCGGGACATCAGCTCGCGCATGGAGAAGGGCTTGGTCACGTAGTCATCGGCGCCGAGCTCGAGGCCGGCCACCACATCGGGCTCCGAGTCCTTGGCGGTGACTACGACCACCGGGACCTCGGACGAGGCCCGGATCTGCCTCAGCACGTCAAAGCCTCCCAAGCCGGGCAGCATCAGATCCAGAACCACAAGATCGGCAGCCTTGGCCCGGAAGGTGTCGAGGGCCAGGCGGCCGTCGTCGACCACCGTGACCTCGTAACCCTCCCGGGTCAGGTTGTAGCGGAGCGACTCCGCGAGGGTCTCCTCGTCCTCGACCACCAGGATCGATGTTGCGTTCATGCCGGTCTGGGCGTGGGTATCCAGCCCTCGGGGAACTCGTGCAGCTCGCCGGTCAGCAAGAACGCCACCTGCTCGCCGATGTCGACCGCCCGATCGCCGACCCTCTCCAGGGCCCTCGACACCAGCATCATGCGGATCGCCCACTCGAGCAGCTCGGGATTGGAGGCACAGGCGGCCACCTCCTTCCACATGTTGCGATTCAACCAATCGGCAGGATCGTCCAGTTCCGGCAGCCGGAGGGCGAGATTGAGGTCTCTCTTGACCAGCGCCTCCATGGCCGTCTCCACCATGGGCACCACGATCGACCGCATCTCCCGGATGTGCAAGAGGATGGTCCGGTTGGTGGGAAGGCCCGCGGTCGCCTCCACGATCTTGGCTATGTTGGACGCCTGGTCGCCCATCCGTTCCAGGCTGTGCCCGGCCTGGAGGATGAGCGACATCAGCCGCAGATCCGAGGCGACCGGAGTCTGGCGGGCCATCACCTCGTGCCAGCGCCGCTCCACCTCCACGTAGAGTCGGTCGATCTCGCGATCACCAAGGACCACCCGGTGGGCAAGCTCCGCATCGCCCTGCAGCAACGCTTCCACCGCGTTGTCTATCTGGTCCCTCGCCAACTCCGACATGTCGAGCAAAAGGACCTCGAGCTGGTTGAGCTCGGAATGGAAGAGGCTGCGGAACTCGGTCATCCGAACCGACCTGTGATGTAGTCCTCGGTCTCCTGGCGGGCGGGCTTGGTGAAGAGCGTGCCCGTGGTCCCCGCTTCCACCACGTACCCGGCGCGGTCGGAGTCCATGTTGAGGAACACCGTGTGATCGGATGCCCGGGCCGCCTGCTGCATGTTGTGGGTGACGATGATGATCGTGTAGTTGACCTTCAACTCCTGGATGAGTTCCTCGATCCGCAGGGTCGCAACCGGATCGAGCGCCGAGGTCGGCTCGTCCATCAGGATGATCTCGGGCTTTACCGCGATGGCGCGGGCGATGCAGAGACGCTGCTGCTGGCCGCCGGACAGCGAGTAGCCGCTCTCGTCGAGCTTGTCCTTCACCTCGTCCCAGAGGGCGGCCTGGCGAAGGGAGTACTCGACCAACTCGTCCAGGTTCTGCCTCATGCCGTTGATCCGGGCGCCCCAGGCCACGTTCTGGTAGATGGTCTTCGGGAACGGATTGGGCTTCTGGAAGACCATCCCCACCCGTTTGCGCAGCTCCACCGGGTCCACGGACGCATCGAAGATGTTCTGCCCATGGAACCGGACCTCGCCCTCCGCCCGGGCGCCCGGGACCAGGTCGTTCATCCGGTTGAGGGTTCGCAACAGGGTGCTCTTACCGCATCCTGACGGCCCGATGAGGGCTGTGATCTGGCGGTCGCGAAACGACAGGTTGACGTCCCTGACGGCCCGGAACTTGCCGTAATAGGAATTGAGGTCAACCGTCTCCATCGCGACGGTATAGGTAGCCACCTCGGTCGCGGTTCCCACCGGAACGTTCAAGTCGACGCTCTTCCTCTCGTTCACCACAGGCTTGCCCACGGTCGTCATGCTGTCCTCCGAGAATACTTGTTTCTAAGAATGACCGCCGCCGTGTTGAGCGTGAGGAGCAACACCAGCAGCACCAGGATGGCCGCGGCGGCGATGTTGCGGAACTCGTCTTGAGGGCGGCTGGTCCACTGGTAGATCTGGATCGGCAGCACGGTGAACTTCGAGAACGGCCCGGCCGGATCGGTGGTTATGAAGGTCGAAGCGCCCACCACGACCAGCGGGGCGGTCTCTCCGAGTGCTCTAGCGACCGCCAGGATGGTGCCCGTCAGGATGCCGGGCAGGGCGTTCGGAAGAACATGGGAGCGCACCGTCTGCCATCTGGTGGATCCCAACGCCATACCCGCCTGCCGGAGCGAGCCCGGAACGGCCCGGATCGCCTCCTGGGCGTTGATGATGATGATCGGCAGGATCAGCAGGCCGAGCGTCAGGCCGGCCGAGACGATTGTCCGGCCGTTGGCGGTCGCCTCGCCACCCGTCCCTAGGAACGAACCGCTGGTGATGACCTCCAGGGTCCGGACGAAGATCGCCAGCCCGAGCATCCCGTAGATGATGGATGGAACGCCGGCCAGATTGTTGATGTTGGTCTGGAGGATGGCTGTCAACCGGTTCTCACGGGCATACTCCTCGAGGTAGATAGCCGCACCCACCCCGATGGGGAAGGAGAAGATCAGGGTGATCAACACCACCCATAGCGACCCGAGCAGTGCGGTGCGGACACCGGCGATAGCGGGCTCGGGCGACTGCGGGCTGATCACGAAGTCCCACGAGAGCCAGGATCGGTACTCCAACTCCGCGCCCGGGTACTTCTCCGCCGCGTGTGCCTCGATCTCGTCACGGTTGAATGTGGACGAGAAGAAGGACCAGGTGCCGACGATGGTCGGCTCCACTACCCGCTCCACAACCAGCGCCTCCACATCGGAGTGGCCCCGGGCGGGCAGGTAGCACGCCGGCGGTGGCTCCGCTGTCATGCATAGATCGTTGAGAACGTAAGGATCCTCGAAGACCAGCCGGTGGTCGAAGAAGCGCTGCTCCCGCTCGAACCGGCGCCCCAGGTTGGTCGAGATCTCGGCCTCGAGGAGAGCTACCAGATCCTCCTTGCTTATGTCGCCGAGCGCAGTGTCCGCCTGGTATCCCCGGCTCGCCACCAGCTCGCTCGGGGACCGGGCGTTCTCCACAGCCACCAGGCCGAATGACGAGTTCAGGATCGTGACGATCAGGGTCACCAGAGCCGCCACCGCCACCATGAGGGCCGCCAGCAGGGCGAACCTCGCGATGAGCCCCCGGCGCTGCCGGCGCCGCATCTGCGAGGAGGATCGCAGGAGGTTTGAGGCCGTGCGCCCGGCTTCCGTACCCGACCGAGTCATTCGTACACCTCGCGGAAGCGAGCCACGAACCGGCGGCTCAGGATGTTAAGCGTGAGCGTTATGACGAACAGCGCCAGGCCGATGGCGAAGATGGAGTTGTAGTCGATCGAGTTGTAACTCAGGTCACCGCCGCTAATCCGGACGATGTGTCCCGTCATGGTCTCGCCCGCCACGAACGGGTTGAGGATGTAGCCGAACAGGTTGTCCTCGCCGAATGTGAAGTTCTTGGGCCCTGCGCCGGCCGCGATCGCCACCACCATGGTCTCGCCGATGGCCCGGGAGATCGACACCACGAAGGCCGCCGTGATGCCGGATAGAGCGCCGGGCAGCACCACCCGAAGCGAGGTCTCCAGCTTGGTGGCTCCGACCGCGAACGAAGCCTCCCGGAGCGACATCGGTACCGCGTGGAGAGCGTCCTCGGACATCGAGCTCACCAGCGGGATGATGAGGATGCCCACCACGATTCCGGCGGATGCGGTGTTGAAGATCTCCACCACGCCCACCCCGAGGACGGACCGGAGGAGCGGGGTCATGAAGGTGAGGGCGAAGTAGCCGTAGACCACCGTCGGAATGCCGGCCAGTATCTCGAGCACCGGCTTGATCGTCCCTCTAACGCGCGGGGTGGCGTACTCGCTCAGGTAGATGGCGGTGGCCAATCCCACCGGCAACGCCACCACCATGGCCGTTACCGACGTGGTCAGCGTGGACAAGACCAGGGGCCAGATGCCGAAGTCGAGGATGGCCGGCTGCCAGTGCGTGGAGGACAGGAACTCGGCCAGTGACGCCTCCTGCGACCTGAAGAAGAGCAACGCCTCATTGCCCAACTCGAAGACGATGCCAACCGTGGTGAGGATCGACAGGGCGGCTGCGATGAACAGCAGCCCCCGTATCACCGCCTCGCCGGGACGCCGTCTCTTGCGCAGGGAACCGGCCACCGGCAGGGCCTCCGATGTCACACGCGTTGCGATCTGTCCATCTCCCTTCCGCAGCCGAGACTACCCATCCCGGCATATCTCTCGACCGGTGGCCGGCCCATCATCAACTCGGCGGGAGGAAGCGGGCAGGCCGCCGGACCATCGGCCTGCCCGCTCGGGAGGACCGGCTTCCATGCATCCCCGCCGCCGGTCAGTCTTAAACCGCTTATAGGGCGGCGTTGAGTTCGGCGGCTGCGCTGTCGAGGACACTGTCGGGCGCCGGGAAGTACCCGACCTCGCCGATCTCCTCGTTCACGAACTGGAGCACGAAGTTCAGGAACGCACCAACCTGCGGCTTCTCCGCGATGATCGAAGCCGTCGAGTACATGAACAACGGACGAGCCAGCGGATAGGAGTTCGCGTTCACCGACTCCGTGGTCGGCTCGACACCCTCGACATCCATCACACTCAACCGATCGCTGTTCTCCGCGTAATACGCATACCCGAAGAAACCGACCGCACAAGTCGTCGACACATTCGACGGATCACAACCATCCCCCGAAATGCCCTGAACCAACACGTTGTCATCCTCCGACAACTGCGTATTCCCGGCCGCCAGGATCGGACCCTCATCCTCGTGGAACACTTCCTCGACGAAGTAGTCGAACGTCCCCGAATCCGTCCCCGGAATGAACCGCTGGATCGGATTCGCCGGGAACCCGGCCCGAACATCCTGCCAAGTCGTAGCCGTAGAGAACAACACCGCCAACTCCGCAACCGTCAAATCGGTAGCGAACGTATTCCCAGGCGAAACCGTCACCGCCAGAGCATCAGTCCCCACCCGGAACTCGATCGGATCCCGACCGATCGCCCGACACGACTCCACCTCCGAGTCCTTGATCGGACGCGACGCATTCGAAATATCCGACTCACCAGCCACACAGAACCGCTCGAAACCGGCGCCAGAACCGATCGAGTCGATCGTGATCAAACCCGAATAACCCTCATCCTCGAACCGAGCAGCCATCGCCTCCGCCAACGGAAACACAGTCGACGAACCAGCCACCGCAATATTCCCAGACACCGCCAACGGATCAACCGCAGGCAACCCACGACTACCGGACGAGGAGCTTGAGGAGCTGTCCGCAGCGTCGGAAGACCCGGACGATGAAGCCTGCGTGGTCGCAGCGGCTCCCGAATCGCCTGAGTCGCTCGGCTCGGCCGAGGAGGCCGCCTGGGTGGCGGCTGTGGTGGCGATGGTGGTCACCTGGCTTGAGGTGTCTCCCCCACCGCATGCCGCGGCAGCCAGCGCCACGACCACGAGTAGCCCGAGCGGGCGCCAGAACTTGCCGATTGACATCTAGGCTCTCCTAACCCTTGATTCACGCTGGAACGCTATGCCGTCAGGGTTAAGGGATCGCACTTCCAGGGTGAACGCGAGGTAAACCTTTACCCAGCCATCGGAATCCGGTCCCTCGGCTGATAGGTCGTCGGTGCCCCCGCCCGAACCGATGGCTCCCTGGTCTCGAGGGGAACCAGGGCGGGTCAATCAACTAGCAACTAGAACTAGCCCTAACTAGTGGGAGTGAGCGTGGGATGCCGCGTAGTAGGGGTTCTCGCCGCTCTGGTGGTCGGTGATGTCCACGATCTCCACGATCTCGGGGATGGCTTCACGCAGGATCCGCTCGATACCCTGGCGCAAGGTCTGGGCGGCCATCCCGCAACCCTGGCATCCTCCTCCCATCTGGAGATAGACCACGCCGTTCTCCTCGCCGACCAGGCGGGCCTGACCTCCGTGGGACGCGATCGCAGGGTTCACCTGGTGATCGAGGACCGTCTGCACCCGCTCGGCGATCGGACCGGTGAGGTCACCGGCGTCGAAGTCCGGAATGTCCGGCGACGGGTTGTTCGGATTGTCGATGGCCAGTCCAGGGGTCATGGGGTTTGAGGACATGGCCAGCCGGGCGCCGGTCATGTTCCCGGTGTCCGAAGCCGGGATAACGACCGCCAGCTCACCGTGGCGTTCGATATGATCGGACGGCTCCGCCTCGTCGAGCGGCACGAAGGACAGGGAGTATCCGAACTGGAGTCCCTGAACGCCGGTTATCTCGATCAGCAGTCCGTATTCCTCTTCGCCCGGCTCCTGATCACGGATCTCGATGATCCGCTCCAAGGCCTCTTCGCTGAAGGTCATCAGTGCGTCAGTAGTCATGGTTGACAAGGGTAGCCACCCGTTCCGGCAACCGTAGCCGTCGGGAGTCGGGTACAGTCCGCACATGAGCCTCCGAGCAGGCGCGGCCCGATCGTGGCGATCCGGAACGCTGACCCTCGTCGCGGCGATGATGGCTCTCGGCGCCGCCTGCTCCACATCAGGCAACGAGGTCGTGTTCGAGGGAAACCCGTCCGCGGCGGCAACCACTATCGCTACGGCGGACGGCACCGATCAGGCCGCCGCATCCCTGCCGGCCACCACCGACGCAGGTCCGGAACCCACCACCACCGCCACCGCTGCGGGGACCACCACGACCACCATGGCAGCCGCCACACCCACCATCCCGACCGGGTTGGAGCTGTCGGATCGCGGCGTAGAGGCGCTTACCGGCCCGGTGCTGGTCGACGGGCGTTTCGGCGGAGGCGTCACCGTCCTCGGCCCCGGGGCGGAGCGGAACGAGCTGTACGTGGAGACAGCAGATGGTTACCTGGCCCAGCCCAGCTGGTCGCCTGACGGCAGGCTGGTGGCCTTCTCCCGGGCCTCAAGTACCGGCAACTGGCTGGGCATCGGTCCCGGAACCGGAGGATCCCTGGTCACATACGAGACACCGTTCGCGGCGTTCTACATCCACTGGAGTCCGGACGGTCGCTCCGTGGCGATGCTGGGAGCCGCCGATTCCAAGGTTGCTCTCGCCATCCTCGACCTGGAAACCGGGGTGGTGGAGATGGTGGACGCCGCCGTCTCCTACTACTTCCACTGGTCGCCGGACAGCTCGCGGGTGCTGACCTACCTCGACAACTCGCGGCTCCAGATAATCGAGGCCTCATCCGGACAGATCACCCCGGTAGCGACCTTCGACTTCATCTGGTCCGCCTACCAGGCGCCGTCCTGGATGCCCGATGGTGACTCGATCGTGTACGTGCGTCCCGCCGAGGACCAGAGCGAGGGAGCCCAGGACGAACTGGTAATCCACGACCTGGAGACCGGCCGGATCGACGTCATCGGAACGGGGGCCGGCTTCTTCTCCTTCGCGGTGTCTCCCGATGGAACGCTGGTGGCCTACTCACTCCACAGCCTGGCCGATACCGCCTCCATGTACCTGGTCGAGCCGGATAGCGGTGAAGTGGCGGAAGTCGACGCCCCGAACACCGTGGCCTGGCAGTGGAGCCCCGACGGACGGAAGATCCTCCTCCTCGGAATAAACGAGGAGCGCCGGCTCTCCATGGACGTGTACCAGGACGGCGCCATCACCGCATACCCGAGCATCACCCCCTCCGAGAACTTCCTGCGCAGCTACATCCCATTCTGGAATCAGTACGGCCACAGCCACACGCTCTGGGCGCCGGACAGCTCGGCCTTCGTGTACGCCGCGGCCGACCGGGGGGAGGACTACGTCTTCCTCCAGCCTCTCAAGGAGGAGCGTCCCGTCCTCCTGGGCGCCGGATCCATGGCAGTGTTCTCGCCACGGACCTGAATGGCCGTCATTCATGTGTTCGTCGGGGGCGATCCGGTCTCGCCGGAACGGATCGACGGGCTGGGATCGGCCGACCTCGTCATAGCCGCCGATTCGGGCGCCGACATCGCCGCCGGCGCCGCTGTGACCGTCGACATCCTGGTGGGTGACCTCGACTCGATCTCCAGAAGAGCCTTGGACCGGATCTTCGACGGCGAGACCGTCATCGAAGCCCACTCACCCGACAAGGACGCCACCGACCTGGAGCTGGCGCTGGAGGTTGCGCTCCGCTCCGACCCGAGCGCGATCGTGTTCGTCGGAGGCGGGGGCGGGCGCCTCGACCACCTGCTGGGCAACGTGGGGGTGATCGGGAGCCCGGCGGCCCGGCACGTTCCGGTCAATTGGGTCATGGAGCGGGAAACGGCCTACGTCGTCCGGGGTGGCAGGACGATTCCCACCTCGCCGGGGGAACTATTCAGCCTCATCCCGATCGGCAAGGACGCCCACGGCGTGCATCTCGAGCACGCCCGATGGCCGCTCCACGACGCCTCGCTCCGGGTTCACGGCTCGGTGGGGATCAGCAACATCGCACTGGGTCAGGAGGTCGAGATCGAGGTGGGCGAGGGCACCGTTCTCGCCATCTTCAATCATCTAGCTTCATAGACCTCGCGGTTGGCGCAATACGGCATCCGTCGGCCCTCCAAGGCAGCCACGAGGTTGGACGCCGCCCTTTCCGCCATCTGAACACGGGTACGGACGGTGGCGCTCCCGATATGCGGGACGATGAAGCAGTTGGGCAGCGCCACCAGGGGATGATCCGCCGGGATGGGTTCGGGATCGGTCACATCCAAGCCGGCGGCGGCGATCGTCCCGCCGGCGAGCGCCTCTACCAGCGCGTCCGTATCGACGACCGGACCCCGGGCCGCGTTCACGAGCGTGGCAGTCGGCTTCATGGCCGCCAGAGCATCTCGGTCGATCAGGTGGTGCGTGCCCGCGTGAAAGCTGGTCACCACTACCACATGATCCGCCTCCGCCAGCAGATCGGGCAGGGTGCGGTACTCCACTCCCAGAGTCTCCTCGGCACGGCGGTCCCGGCTCCGCTTGGTGTAGAGCATCCGCATGCCGAACCCCGCACCTCTCCGGGCGATGGCCTGCCCGATACGCCCGAGACCCACGATGCCCAGGGTGGATCCAGCGATGTCCTGGCCCACCAGCGCCATCGGATCCCACTCCCCCCAACGGCCCTCCACCACATCCTCCAGACCCTCCCTGAACCGGCGGGCAGCCGTGATCAGCAGACCGAACGCGGTGTCGGCGGTGGTCTCGGTAAGGACTTCGGGGGTGTAGCCCACCGGGATGCCCCGAGCCGTACAAGCAGCCAGGTCGATGTTGTCCACGCCCACCGCCATCTGGCTGATGGCCTCGAGGCGTCCGGCAGCATCCAGCAACTCCGTGTCGATGCGGTCGGTGAGCATGCAGTAGAGACCGTCGGCCTCACGCGCCCGCGCCAGCAACTCAGCCCTCGGGATGGCCCGATTCTCGGGAAAGACCCACACCGCCGCCACTGCCCCGAGCATCTCCACGACGGCCCCGGGCGGTTGGCGGGTGACCACCACGTGCGCGCCAGTCATATCCACGGCCACCTGGCCCCGGTGCCAGCGCCCCGTCCCGACCGCACGGAGTGCTCAGTCGTCGTAGAGCTCTTCGATCTGGCGGGCGTAGCGCTCCAACACCACCCGGCGCTTCATCTTGAGTGACGGTGTGAGCTCGCCGGTCTCGGCAGACCATGTCTCCGACACCACCGTCCACTTGCGAGCCTGCTCCACCCGTGAGACCCGGGCGTTGGCCGACTCCACCAACCGGTCAACCTCCTCGAGCACCTGCGAATGGCGGGAAAACTCGTCGAGGCTGCGGTACTCCAAGCCCTGGCTCTCGGCCCAGCCCTCCGCCATGTCGGCGTCGAGGGCCACCAGGAGGGTCAGGTAGCGGCGGCCGTCGCCCACCAGGCAGGCCTGGGAGATCAGGGCATGCTCGTTGATGAGGTTCTCCAGCCGAGCCGGCGCCACGTTCTTACCACCCGCGGTGATGATGATCTCCTTCTTGCGCCCGACGATGGTGAGGAAGCCGTGGTCATCCAGGCGTCCCAGGTCACCGGTGTGCAGCCATCCGTCCTCGCCGTACGTGGCGGCGGTCGTCTCCGGGTCCCGGTAGTAGCCGCCGGTGATGAGTCCGCCCCGCATCATGATCTCATCGTCATCGGCGACGGCCAACTCCACTCCCGGCATGGCCCGGCCCACGGTCCCGATCCGGTTGGCGCCCGGCACGTTGGAAACTCCCGGACCGGAGGACTCGGTCATCCCGTACAACTCGAAGACCGGCAGGCCGATACCCCGGAAGAAGAGCAACAGATCCGGCGATATCGGCGCTGCGGCCGAGATAGCCAGCTTCAGCTCGTCCATACCGAGGCCGGTCCGGAACTTCTTGGAGAACAGGATGCGATCGAACAGCCGGAGCTTCAGGCGGTCGACCAGCCCGAGATGGCGGCCCTCCTGCTCTGCCCTTTGGGATTCGACAGCAAGCTCGATGGCGCCGAGCGCCAGAGCCCGCCGCCGGGCGTTGGGCTCGGCGTTGACCCGCGCCATGAGACCGGCGTGGAACTTCTCCCAGACCCGGGGCACGGCAAAGAAGACATGCGGCCGGGTCTCCTGAACCGCCGCCGCCACCTCGGTCAGATCCGGGATGTAGCGGACGCTTCCGACCCACCACATGCTGACGTAGTGGCTGGCCATGCGCTCGCCGATGTGCGCCAGGGGCAGGTAGGACACGAGTCGCACGTGATCCGGCAGGGAGTAGGTGCGAGCGACGCACTCGAGCGTCCACAGCACGTTGCGATGGCTGATCATCACCGCCTTCGGGACTCCGGTCGTGCCGGACGTATAGATCAGGGTCGCCAGATCGTCCTGCGCCACCGCCGAGGAAGACCGCTGAACCAACTCCGGATCCCCCGCCAGCGCCTCCCGGCCGGCTGATCGTAGAGCGTCCCAGGAGAGGATCCGCTCGTCGTCACTGTCTGAGGACGGCTCCATCACGACGATATGGGTCAGGTTCGGCAGGTCCTCCCAGACTCCTTGCCAACGCTCCAGGTACTCGGCGTTCTCCAGCACCGCCACCCGGGCGGAGCAGTGATCGGCGATGTACTGTATCTGCTCGGCGGCAAGGGTGTTGTACAGCGAAACGGGAACGGCGCCCGCATGCAAGATCCCGAGGTCGGCGATCACGTGCTCGGGACGGTTGCCCCCCATGATGGCGACGAAGGCCCCGGCCTCGACTCCGAGCGTGCGCAACCCGGCGGCCACCTCCACGACCTGGCCGTGATACCCGGACCAGGTCAGGGTGCGGGTCTCATCACCGGCCTTCCAATGGACGGCCGGCTGATCGGCGAACCGCTCGGCGTTCCGGCGGAGCAGTCCGACCAGGGTCATGTCGCCGATTGCCGCCTCGATGGCCTGACGCTGGTGTTCGACTTCGCTGTTCATTACTGCCTCCCCGGAGAAATACCCGCCGTCGCGATGTTACCGAGCCACCGGCGGCGACGCGAACAAATGGAGGCACTGTTTCGGGAGTCGCCATTGCCGCCATGAAGTTCCCGTCCCTGGGAGGACCTCGCGCTCGGCGCTGCTTTATCCTGTGTCCGATCATACGCAGGGACAGTGGTGGAACAGGTTTCATTCACCCGGATGGAAGACGGCACGAAGGAGGATTACCAACTCCTTGAGAGGCTGGAACACCGCCTCCACACCGATTACGTGGACCGCCTTCTCGAGTGGGTCCAATGGAACGAGGGAGACACCGGCTACCGGATCAGCCGTTTCGAGCACTCCCTCCAGTCAGCGAGCCGTGCCTACCGGGACGGCAAGGACGAGGAGTTCGTGGTGTGCTGCCTGTTCCATGACATAGGTGACCTCATCTCCCCCTACAACCACAGCCAGGTGGCGGCGGACATACTGCGGCCCTACATATCCGAGAAGAACTACTGGATCATCAGGCACCACGGCCTCTTCCAGGGCTACTACTACTTTCACCACTACGGCCGGGATCGCAACGCCCGAGACAGGTACAAGGATCACCCGTGGTACGACGACACGGTGGAATTCTGCGCCCGATACGACCAGAACTGCTTCGACCCCGGCTACGAGTCCTTACCCTTGGAGTTCTTCGAACCGATGGCGCGACGGGTGATCTCGACCCGCCATCACGACACCCCTTGACAGGCATCCACGTCCGCGCCGGGAAACGGAACATCGGCGCCGGTCGGACCGGATCCGTTCGACGAGAGGCTGCGGTTACCGCCTACCCGGGTGCCCGCTGTCCGCCGGGAGCGCGATCGAGACGCGCTCGGCCGCCTCAACCACGAGAGCGGCGATAGCGTCCCGGTCGGACGAGCCGGGGAAGCGGTATGACGGGCCGTGGACGTGAATCGCCCCGAGCACCCGCATCCGGCCGTCGTAGACAGGCGAGGCGACAGAACTGATCCCCTCGACGAACTCGTCCATGACCCAGGCATAGCGCTTGGTACAGATCGACTTCAGGCGCTTCCTGATCAGCCGGGGGTCAGTCACCGTAAACCGGGTATAGGACTCGGGGTCGGCGGCGATATAGCTATCCAGTTGGTCGGGTGGCCAGTGGGCCAGGATCACCAGCCCGGACGGGACCACATGCATGGGGAGGAGGGTGCCGGTCCAATCCCTCACCACTACGTTGTTGACAGCATCCTCCTGAGCGATGTAGTGAACCCGGTTGCCGTCAGGCACGGCAAGCCCGGCGTCCTCTCCCAGTTCATCGGCCAGTACCTTGAGATGGGGCCGGGCACGAGCCACCAGCTCGACCCCCCGGCCCCTGCCGGCCGAGAGACCAGAAAGGCGAGGACCGATCCGGTAGGTGGAACCGGGCGAGATCCGCTCCACGGCGCCCAACTCCACCAGGGTTTTGACCAGCCGGGCCACGGTGCTCTTAGGCATCCCGACCCGCTCGGCCAGCTCGGTGATACCCAGGTCGGAAGCCGAGATGGCATCCATGATGGTGAAGGCCCGATCGATCGATTGCACCTTGCCCATTGCCGGATCTCCCGATGCCGAACGTACCACCCCGCGTGGGGAACGTACCACATCGTGGACCGTGACCGCATCGAGAAACTCGGCACATGACCGGACCGGCAGGATTGAACCGCGGGAGTCTCGGTTAATCTAGGGATGTGGACAATGTATGGGATAACTACCATGGACAACGAATACGGCAATGACGATGCTGTTGCCTGTGCCTCCTGTGGTGACCCCCTCGATCCCGACGAGGGCGACAACTTCTGCGCCAGCTGTTCCTGGCTGGTTCTGAGCGCCCGGAAAGGCGGCACCCATGGCCACTCCGCACATCTCAGCGCCGGATGACGCGTTTGCCGGCTCGATCCTGCTACCCGGCGACCCGCTCCGGGCCCGTTACATCGCAGAGACGTTTCTAGAGGACGTAGCCGAGGTAACCGCTGTTCGTAACATGCTGGGGTTCACCGGCACCTACAAGGGAACTCCGGTGTCCACCATGGGCACCGGCATGGGAATGCCGTCAGCATCGATCTACATCACCGAGCTGACCCGCTTCTACGGCGTGCGCCGGCTGATCAGGGTGGGAAGCTGTGGCGGGATTTCCGCCGACGTGAAGATGAGAGACGTCATCATGGCGATCGGCGCCGGCACCGATTCCGGGATCAACCGAACCCGTTACAACGGCTGGGACTACGCAGCCACCGCCAGCTTCACCCTTCTCAGGGCGGCCGCCGATGCCGCCGACGGAATGGGGATCGACACCCATGTCGGCAACCTCCACTCCTCCGATCTGTTCTACAACAGCTACACCGACGCCTTGGCGGTCTGGCAGCGGATGGGGGTGCTGGCGGTGGAGATGGAGGCGGCGGCGCTCTACGCCATCGCGGCCGAGGAAGGTGCTCAGGCACTCGCCATCGCGACCGTCTCGGACCACCTCGTGACCGGGGAACAGACCTCGTCAGCCGAGCGGGAGGGCACGTTCGACCAGATGGTGAAGATCGCGCTCGAGGCGAT
The DNA here is from genome assembly GCF_965221825.1 of Candidatus Spongiisocius sp. Taxonomy (GTDB): domain Bacteria; phylum Actinomycetota; class Acidimicrobiia; order Spongiisociales; family Spongiisociaceae; genus Spongiisocius. The sequence continues at coordinate 2,773,110 of NZ_OZ244917.1, read as the reverse complement.
CCACAACCTGGAAGGGGTCCAGCCGGCCCCGTAGAGTCGGACCAGGCCCGCCGGAGAGCCGGGTTCCGGGTTTCAGGCTCCCCAGCGCGTCACCATGACGAGGACAGCGAAGGCCAGCACGGCCGTATCGACCCAGCCCACCAGGCTGGAGCGACGTGACAGCGCAGCGGCCTGCTCGTGGTCAGCCCGCTCGTATGCGGCTGCGATCCGTCTCCCGTTCGGGCCTATGACGGTCATCGCCAGCACCGCACCGATCACGACGGCCAGGATGCCTACCACGACGAACGGATCGGACATGCTGTAGGCGCCTTCCGCCAGGCCGACCAGGCCGAACCCTGTTACGAACACCACGATCGCGGCCGGAGTGTGGATCACCCGGCCCATGGAAACGGTGAGGCGGTGCCAGGCGGCGGCGGTCTCGTCGTCCTTCCTGGTCAGGGGACCGCGGGCGAAAGCCCGGACCAGGTTGGCGCCGAACCAGGCCGCCACGCCCAGGATATGCAGGAACTGCATCAACTCGAACATTGGGACTCCCTTCCGCGCTCTTTGACCAGGCTAGTGGTGACCTCGGAACCCCTGCCGGTTGCCGGTGAATTCGGAGCGCCGACCGATTCCCCGACACCGGGCGTCAGGGGTTGTCCCGCCCCGTGGTACGGTGGCGGGAGGATCGAGGAGGTACGGGGTGCAAGACCCTGGGTGAGACACTATCCTACCGGTCGGGTGCCCTGGGGCCGCAGCCATCGGCGTCCCTCTGATCGAGAGGCGAAACGACGTTGAGTCCTCCGTAGGCGACTCGAACCAACACCCTCAACCGTGTACCAGTGGCAGACATTCGATAGAGTGGAGAACTCGGGCAACTGATGCGTGCCGATTCCTGCTAGGAAGCGTCGACACCAAACGATCCAGGAAAGGGTAACCATGGAAATCAACACCGAACGGACCGACGGGGTGCTCGTGATCAACGCCGAGGGCCGGATCGACGGATCGAACTCCGCCCAGTTCCTGGAGTCCATTCAGGCGGTGGTCAACGACGACGATAACGGAGTCGTTCTGGATTTTGGCGGCATCAATTACATCAGCAGTGCCGGCCTGCGGGTAATCCTGCTACTCGCCAAGGAACTCCGCCAGAAGCAAACCGGGTTCGGGGTGTGCTCGCTCTCCAGTTCAGTCAAGGAGATCTTCACCATCAGCGGGTTCGACCAGATCATCGCCATATTCGACTCTGGAGCCGATGCTGTCAGCTCGCTCAAGTAGGAAACGGGCAAACCCTGTTTCGGTGACCGCAATACCCGGCCGTCCGGCACTCCCCGGATAGCGAGAATCATCGAGGTTGAGTCATGGCATCGGAAAAGCGATCCCGCCGGTCTGGCGAATCAGGCCCTGAGTTGGGCCACACCTACCCGTACAAGATACTGGTCGTCGACGACGAGCCGGACCTGCAGCCCCTCATGCTGCAGCGGATGCGCCGTCCCATCCGTTCCGGTAAGTACGTGTTCACCTTCGCGCAGAACGGAGTCGAGGCCCTCCAGAAGCTGAACGCCGATCCGGACATCGACATGGTGGTGTCGGATATCAACATGCCACAGATGGATGGCCTGACGTTGCTGGAGCAGATACCGAGCGTCAATCCGAACATCCGCTCCGTGATCATCTCCGCCTACGGCGACATGCAGAACATCCGCACCGCCATGAACCGGGGGGCCTTCGACTTCGTTACCAAGCCGCTCGACTTCAAGGACCTTCGCCACACGATTGCCAGAACCCTCCGCAACCTGGTGGAGTGGCGCGAGGCTCTCGCCTCTCGCGATCAGCTGGTCGTGCTTCAGAACGAGCTGGACGTTGCCAGCAAGATCCAGCAGTCCATCCTGCCGACCGAATTCCCGCAGCACGAGAACTACGGGATTCACGCCAGCATGGAACCGGCCCGCAACGTCGGCGGAGACTTCTACGACATCCTGATGCTGGAGCGGGATCACATCGGACTCGCCATCGCCGATGTCTCCGACAAAGGCGTGCCCGCGTCGCTGTTCATGATGTCGAGCCGGACCCTCCTCAAGGGGACCGCCATCGGGCTGCCGCAGCCCGGGGATGTCCTGTCCGATGTCAACGATCTCCTGTACGAGGAGAACGAGACCGCCATGTTCGTAACTGTCTTCTATGCGGTGTACTCGCCGATGACCGGCGAATTGACCTACGCGAACGGCGGCCACAACCCTCCCCTGCTTATCCACGCCGATGGAAGCTCGGAGTTCGTCCCGCAGATCGGCGGGATCGCCCTGGGAATCGCTCAAGGAATACCCTTCCCGCAGAGAACACTGACCTTGCAACGCGGCGACACCCTCCTGCTGTACACCGACGGCGTCACTGAAGCCATGAATGCCGAGAGCGAAGAGTTCGGCGTGGAGCGCTTGCAGACGATCTTCCGGGACACCCCGCCCACATCCGCCCAGGCCACCAACGATGCCGTCTTCGCAGCAGTGCACGCCTTCGCCGGTGACACGCCCCAATCGGACGACATAACCTGTCTGTCCATCTCCAGGGATTAGGAGGGATAGCGATGACCTCGCGCTCGCTGGTCCTGGACTTCGAGCAGGGTAAGCAGCAGACCAGCGCCGATATGCTCGCCGGAATCTCCGCTCAGGTCGAAGCCATGGGAGAGGAGGACGACTGGTCTCCCAAGTTGCTCTACCTGGTCCAGCTATGCCTGGAGGAGTTGGCGCTCAACGCCATGACCTACGGTCGCCAAGGGGGCCTTTCCGAGCTCCAGGTATCGATCAGTCCCGGCGTTGAGGAGATCGTGGTCGAGCTGCACGACAACGGCGCTGCATTCGACCCGACCAGGGACGCGCCGGTTCCCGACCCCGACGCGTCCATGAATGATCGGCCGGTGGGCGGTCTGGGGCTCTTTCTCATCCGGGAGATGGTGGACGACCTCGCTTATCGAAGGGAAGAGGGTTGGAATCATCTGACCATCACCATAGGGCGAGCCCAATAGGGGGTTCTGACCGGGTGGCGGACAGGAGGCGCCGGCCACGTGCCCTTCGGGCTATCGGTTCCGGCATTCTCGGCCTCGTGCTGGTCAGTTGCGGGTCCTCCCAACCAGGCGGAGACGGGTCGAACACCGATCCCACCACAACTTCCTCCGCTACCACGGTCGCTCAGAGCCAGGGCACTCCCGGCGTGGACGACCAGCGGGTCCTATTCGGTCAGTCGGCGGCTCTCAGCGGCCCGGCACAGGAGTTGGGGTTGGAAATGAGCCTGGGGATCAACGCCGCGTTCCACGAGGCGAACTCGAATGGTGGGGTGGGTGGTCGCCGGCTGGAGCTGATCACCCTCGACGACACTTACGAACCGGGACTGGCCATCGCCAACACCCTCCAGCTCATCGAGGACGAGCAGGTATTCGCCTTGATCGGCGAGGTGGGAACGCCCACGTCCCGTTCCGCCACGCCGGTCGCCGCCGAAGCGGAGGTCCCCTTCGTGGCGCCCTTCACCGGCGCCGCCTTCCTGCGGTCCGAGAGTTGGAGCAACATCGTGAACCTCCGGGCTTCCTACGCCCAGGAGACGGAGGAGATGGTGGCCCGCCTGACCCAGGACCTGGGTATCCAACGCATCGCGATCATGTACCAGGACGACTCGTTCGGCAGGACCGGACTGCAGGGCGCCCAGGCAGCACTGGAGCGGCGCAACATGCAGCCCGTGTCGGTGGGGATCTACCCTCGCAACACGACGGCCATCAAGACCGGCCTCATCGATCTCACCCTGGGCAATCCCGAGGCGGTCATCGTGGTCGGCGCGTACCGGCCTGTGGCAGCCCTGATCGCTTGGTCCAGACACATCGGCTTCGATCCCATCTTCATCACCATCTCCTTCGTGGGAAGCAACGCCCTGGCCAGAGAGCTCGGCCCCGACGGCAAGGGCGTGTTCGTCACCCAGGTGGTGCCGTTCCCCACGGATACGTCCATACCGGTCGTAGCCTCCTACATCGACGCCCTGGCAGCCTACGCCCCGGATGCGTCGCCCAGCTTCGTGTCGCTAGAGGGCTACCTGTCGGGACGGCTGGCCATCATCGGCCTGGACGCATGCGGACTCGAGCCCACCCGTGCCTGCTTCCTGGAAGGCCTACTGGACGGCGGCGCCACAGACATCGACGGGTTCCCCCTCGCCTTCGGCCCGGGTGACAACCAGGGTTCGGACCGCGTCTTCCTTACATTCATCAACAGCGAAGGCCGGTACGAACCGGCGCAAGAGATCAAGAGGATATAGCCGTGGCGAACTGGCTCGGTCGTCTCTGGGCGCTCCGCACCTTGATATCCACCCAGATGTACATCGGGATCGGTTCTGTCGTCGCGCTGACCATTGCGGCCAGCTTCGTCGGTTGGGTCTCGTTCAACCGGGTCGGCGCCGCCCAGAACAGGGTGGAGAACGAGAGCTTGCCCGAGATGGAGGCCGCCTTCAGGATGGCCGAGTACAGCCGAACCCTCGCCGCGGCAGCGCCCAGACTGGTAGCCAGCCGGCCTACCGAGGTGGACGCGATCACCGAAGAGATCCGGCAAGCCCAGGAGGGGTTCGAGAGTCAGATCCTCCTCTTGCAGAGGCTGGCGAGAACCGAAGACCATATCCGGACCTACATTCCCAATGCGCAAGCGGTCTTTTTCCAGTTGCTGTTCAACATCGACCGGATCCAGGGACAACTCTCCGAGCATTACACCCTCGTCCAGCGAGCCGAGGCGTTGAGGTTGCTGATCATCGACCTGCGTTCCCAACTCGACGACATAATCGTCCCAGCTATCGACGATCAGCTGTTCTACCAGCTGACCGGGTTTCGCGATCTGGGCCAACCGCCGGCCAGCCGGACCCTCTACCTATCTGAGACCGAGTTCAACCGCTACCGCCACCTTGCAGCGCTCAAGTCGGAAGCCACGCTGGCGACCCAACTCCTGTCCAGCGGCCTGAGCGTCTCGGACGTCGCCTACATAGAACCCCTACAGGAGAGCTTCGAATCGACCTCCGGGCGCCTGGCGATCAGCCTGGGCGCCATAGAGGGAACCGATCTCCATACCTCGCTGACCCCGCTCTTCGATCAACTGCTCAGTACGGCCACGGCTGAGGGGGACGGCTTCGGTCTCCTGATCGAGAAGCTCAGGCTGGAGGAGAGCCAGGACGCCCTGTTGCTCCACGCGACCGAATTGGCCGCACAGCTGACTACGGAGGTCGACGGCCTGGTCACGTCGGCAAACCAAGCGGCCGATGCGGCCAATCAGGCATCCGACAACGCCATCAACACCGGTCGCGCCCTGCTGGTAACGATCAGCATCCTCGGCGTGCTCGCAGCCTTCGCCATCAGCTACGGCTTCGTCGGCCGGATCCTGCTCCGCCGGATCCACATGCTCTCGGCACGCATGCGTCAGATGGCCGACGGGGACCTCGAGGGCGAGGTCAACATCAAGGGTCGGGATGAGGTAGCCGACATGGCCGCCGCCCTGGAGGTATTCCGGCGCCATGCGCTCGAGGTCCAGCGCCTCAACCTGGTCGAGAAGATGGCCGCGGAGCTGGTCGAGAAAAACAGCCAGCTGGAAGAGGTCCTCTCCGAGCTGGAACGCGCCCAGGACCAGATCGTCATGCAGGAGAAGCTGGCCGCCCTGGGCGAGGTCACCGCCGGGGTGGCCCATGAGATCCGGAACCCGCTGAACTTCGTGAAGAACTTCTCGGAGGCTTCCGAGGAGCTGCTGGAAGAGCTGCAGGAGATCCTCGAGGAGGACGATCTGGACGAAGATGAGATTGACGAGATCGTCGATGATCTGACCGACAACCTAGACCGGATTCGCCGGCACAGCGAGCGGGCCAACCGCATCGTGCAGGACATGCTGATGATGGGCCGCGGTGGTGGCGAATGGCAGATCGTGGACCTGAACACCGTATTCAACGAACACGCCCAGCTCGCCTACCACAGCGCCCGGGCCGTGGATCCTGACTTCCAGCTGCATATCGAGCGGGACTTCGATCCCGACGTAGGCGACATAGAAGCCATCCCGCAGGACCTGGGCCGGGTATTCCTCAACATGGTCGGCAACTCCTGCCACTCCACCGACTCCAAGCGGGTGTCGATCCTGGAGACACCTCGCGGGGACACGCCCTACATGCCCACCGTCTGGCTGATGACCAAACGGGTCGGTGACCGGGTTCAGGTGATGATCCGCGACAACGGGGACGGTATCCCGGCTGACGTGGTCGACAAGATCTTCAATCCCTTCTTCACCACCAAGCCCACCGACAAGGGCACCGGTCTGGGCCTGGCGCTCTCGAGCGACATCGTGCGGACGCACGGCGGCACCATCTCGGTCGATACGGAGGAGGGCGAGTTCGCCCAGATGACGGTCGAGCTACCACTCAGGCGCCCCGATGGAGCGGCCGAAGCCGATCAGGCGTACGCCGACCGGTTGATCGATCCTGATGAGGATGAAGATGAGAACGACTTCGACGAGGACGAGTGAGTAACCCCTCGTCAGTGGTTCATCGCACGGAGCATGCCGAGGAAGCCACCGCCGAACACTCCGAACAGGACACCGGGTAGCAGGGCCGTCGCAATAGAAGTCTGCCAGCTCTGGCCGGTCATCATCCACACGGCGACGGTCATGAAAACGATCATGAGGGGTAGACCGATGGCAGACCCCTTCATAATGGCCATACCGAAGGCCAGGTCGCTTCCGGCGTCGTGCGACTCGTCGCCTTCCCGAACCTGACCCGAACCGTGATCCGACATCTGCACCTCTTTGACCTGGGAGAACAGGTAGCTCATACGGAGCCGGCGCCCGGCGGAACCATGCGGCAACCCGGCCCGCAACCTCGACTCTAGTGTTACTCGCGGCTTCCCCGTACTTTCGGGGAATCCCCTAACATTCCGGGTCCTACCCGGGACGTCCGCCACCTGCCGGACTGCCGACCTCCCCATCCTGGAGGTTCCACTTTGAAGTCAGAGGCTCAGGTCGTGGTGATCGGCGGTGGCGTGGTCGGCTGCTCCGTGCTGTATCACCTCACCAAGGCCGGATGGACCGACGTGATGCTGGTGGAGCGTCTCGAGCTCGCCGCCGGATCGTCATGGCATGCGGCCGGGGGCATACACACGCACAACGGGAACGTCTACCTGGTCGACCTCCAGCGGTACACCGTTGAGCTGTATCCCGAACTCGAGAGGGTGTCCGGGCAGGACTGCGGTATCCACCTGACCGGCGGGTTGCAGCTGGCCGACTCCCCCGCCTGGATGGACTGGCTGAAGACGGTGCACGCCCGGGGCCGGTACCTGGGAATGGATACCGAACTCATCTCCGCTCGGGAGGCGGCCGAGATCTTCCCACTGATGGACCCTTCGCTATTCGTCGGAGCCATGTGGGACCGGCACGAGGGCCATGTGGACCCGTCGGGCGTTGTCCGAGCCTACGCGAGAGCCGCCGAGGTGGGCGGCGCCACGGTGGTTCGCAACACGATGGTCGAATCCCTATCGCAACGTGCGGACGGTACCTGGGACGTCCGGACCAACCGGGGCGACATCCACACCGAGCATGTTGTCAACGCGGGCGGGCTCTGGGGCCGCGAAGTCGGGCGGATGGTCGGCCTGGAACTGCCTCTCCTCGCGATGGCCCACCAGTACATCGTCACCGGACCGGTGCCCGCAGTCGCCGAGTACCGGCAGTCGAAGGGGAAGGAACTGCCCACGGTGGTCGACTTCGGCGGCGAGATATATATGAGAGAGGAGTCCGGCGGCATCCTGCTCGGTACCTACGAGCAGGATCACAAGCCGTGGTCCCCCCGGGCGACGCCCTGGAGCTTCGGCAGCGAGCTGTTGCCACCGGAGATCGATCGGATCGCCCCCGAACTCGAAGCGGGGTTCACCCACTTCCCCGCCCTGGCCGATGCGGGGATACGCAACATCGTGCATGGTCCGTTTGTCTTCGCCCCCGATGGCAATCCCTGTATCGGTCCGGTCAAGGGGATCCGCAATTTCTGGCTGGCGGTTGGGGTCATGGCCGGTTTCTGCCAGGCCGGCGGCGTGGGTCTGGCCCTGGCCAACTGGATGACCGAGGGGGATCCGGGGCTCGACGTGTGGGCGATGGACGCCGCCCGATTCGGTGACTGGGCCACCGTGGCGTACACGAACGCCAAGGTGCGCGAGAACTACTCGAGGCGCTTCAAGATCGCCTTTCCGAACGAGGAACTCCCCGCAGCCCGACCCCTCCGTACCACCCCCCTGTACGACCGGTACACGCGGGCGAATGCCGTATGGGGCGCCTCGTTCGGTCTCGAGGTGCCACTCTGGTTCCAGGATCCGGGTAGCGAACCCGTCGAGAAGGTCACGTTCCGCCGATCCAACGCCTTCCCGGTGGTGGCGGCGGAGTGCGCCGTGGTCCGCAACGGGGTAGGCATGGTCGAGATCTCGGGGTTCGCCAAGTATCGGGTCACAGGCCAGGATGCAGCGTCCTGGTTGGACCGGATCCTCACCAACCGGATTCCACCTCCCGGCCGCATCGCCCTCAGCCCGATGCTGAACCACCGGGGCAGGTTGATCGGTGACTTCACCGTAGCCAACCTCGGCGACCACTTCATCGTGTTCGGCTCGGGTCCCGCCGAGGACTACCACATGCGCTGGTTCCTCTCCCGGATTCCCTCGAATGCCGGGGTAGAGGTCATGCCGCTCGGCCAGTCGATGGCCGGACTGTCGATTGCCGGCCCGGCTTCGCGCGACGTGCTGGCGGCGGTGGCGAGCCAGGACGTGGGCCCGGAGGCCCTCCGTTTCATGGACATCAGGACCATGGACGTCGGAGCGATTCCCGCGCTGGTCGGCCGACTCACCTACACCGGCGACCTCGGATACGAGGTCTGGGTAGGACCGGAGTGCCTCAGGGGTCTGCACGAGCTGCTGGCGGACGCCGGAAAGGAGTACGGGATCCGTGACTTCGGCCTCCGGGCCCTCGACTCGTTGCGGCTGGAGAAGGGATTCGGCTCCTGGGCCCGGGAGTACCGGCCCATATACGGTCCGGCGGAAGCGGGCCTGTCACGGTTCGTGGCCCTCGACAAGGGTGACTTCGTGGGGAGGGCAGGCGCCCGGCGGGAGTCGGAGCAGGGTCCGAGCCGGCGGCTGGTAACCATGGTCGTCGACGCCGCTGATGCCGACGCGGTGGGCGACGAACCGGTCTGGCATGGCGGCGAGGTGGTGGGCTGGGTGACTTCGGGTGGCTACGCCCACACGGTGGGCTGCTCGGTGGCCCTCGCGTACGTACCCTCCGAGTTGGCCGACCCCCGACAGCGATTCGAGATCGAGATTCTCGGGAGCCGGCGCAAAGCCACGCGCCAGCCTGCTCCCCTATTCGATCCGCACGGTATCCGGATGCGAGGCTGATGCTCCCGTCCCTGCAACCGCGGCCGGGGACGGTCGAGGCCACGGCAGGCGGATCCGCCGGTCCACCTCACAGGAACCGGGCTAGGCACTCGATTCCACGGCGAATCTTCTCCCGCTCAATGACAGCGAACCCCAGCTGGAAGTAGTGAGCAGGGCGATCCGGCCCGAGGAAGCAGGATCGGCCCGGTTCGATCACCACCCCGTCTTCCAGCGCCGACTCGGCGAGGGAGGCTGCATCCAGGTCCTCCGGACCGGCCACCCACAGACTCATTCCCCCGTCGGTGCTCTGCACACGCCACGGAAACAGGTCGTCCACCGCCTCGGTGATGGCCTGCCACTTGGACCGGAGCACCCGGCGGTGCCTTCTGATAACCCTTCCGTAGTCGCCGACCTCCATCATCAGCGCGGTGGTTCGCTGGATGATCCCCGGAGGATGCCTCAGCATGTCATGCCGCAAGCGGCGCAGATAGTCGATCAGGACCGGATCGGCCACCACGAAGCCGAGCCTCAGGCCGGGCGCCAGGAACTTGGAGAAGCTCCCGACGTAGACGACCCGCCCTACGGCGTCGAGGGCCTTCAGGGCCGGCGGAGGCCGGCGCGAGTAGCAGTACTCCGAGTCGTAGTCGTCCTCCACGACCAGCGTGCCGTCACGGGCGGCCTGGGCAAGGAGCTTTCGCCGGCGGCCGATCGTCATAGTCACGTTGGTGGGGAACTGGCGGCCCGGGGTGACAAACACCATGTCCAGGCCCGACAAGCCTTCGGGAGCGGTCACGCCGTGGACGTCGACCGGTAACGGCACCAGCTTCGCCTCCTGCTTGAGGAATATCCTCCGGGCGTCCGGATAGCCGGGATCCTCTACGCCCACCGTGGCTCCCGATCCGAGCAGCGCCTCCGCGACCAGATGGAGCCCGTGCTGGGTTCCCAGCGTCACCAGAATCTGGTCAGGCGTGGCCCGGATGCCTCGAGCCGGAAGGATGGTGCGCCGGATCTGCTCGACGAGGAGCGGGTCATCCTGGTCGTCCAGGTTGTGGAGGCTGGTACCTCTGTGTTCCTCGCGCAGCGCAGTGCGCATGGCCCTGGTCCACGAGCCGATCGGGAATCCCTCCGGACCGGGCCCGACCACGAAGGGATAGGGGTAGGACCGCCAGCCGACCGGCCGAGGCCGCTCATCATCGCCGTCGGTCAGGGCACCCAGCCGTTCATCCCAGCGGACCGGAGAAAGGGTGGACGGTCCATCCCGATACCGGCCGCCGGCATCGGCCTCCCCGAGTCCATCGTTCACCACATAGCCGACCCGTTCGATCGGCTCGACGAACCCCTCCACGGCCAGCTCCCGGTAGGCCCGGTTGACAGTGTTGCGGGAGATGCCCAGGTGGTCGGCCAGCGCCCGGGACGAGGGGAGCATCTCACCGCCCCGCAGTTCGCCCCGCTCGATCGCCCTGGTGAATCCGTCCTTGAGGCGGCGGTAGCGCGGCCCCTCCGTCTCATCGCTCGGGGACTCGGACAGGCCGGCAACCCTCGCGAAAATCTGCTCAGACGTCACCGTTCACCGCCCCGCCGACAGGCCTTTTTTCACTCTACCCAAGGCCGGCGGACAGGTAGACTTCCGGACATGATGAACCCGCATGACCTGAGCCACCTCCTACCGTCCTTCACCGGCGCCGAGAACTGGCGCTCCGGTGCCGTCCCCGTGTTCGCCCGCGGTGAGGGCTGCTATCTCTGGGACGACGCCGGCAACCGATACCTTGACACGCTGGCCGGGTTGTTCGTGGTCCAGATCGGGCACGGGCGGACCGACATCGCCAAGGCGATGAGCGAGCAAGCCGAGCAGCTTGCCTTCTTCCCCTCGTGGTCGGCCACCACCCCCATCACTCTCGAAGCCGCCTCGTTGATCACCGACCTGGCGCCCGGCGATCTGGACGCCGTGTTCTTCGTCAGCTCAGGCTCGGAGGCGAACGAATCCGCTATCAAGTTCGCCCGCCAGTACCACCTCGCCGATGGACAGCCCACCAAGACCGGAGTCGTCTCCCGGATCGACGCCTATCACGGCACCAGCATGGGCGCTCTCTCGGCCACCGGTCTGAAACCCATCAGGGATCCCTTCCTACCCCTCCTGCCAGGATTCAGCCATGTTCCCAACACCCTCGGCTACTCGGATGGGGTGGAAGCCGCCCAGGTGGTCGAGGAGGAAATCCTCCGCCGCGGGCCGGAGCAGGTGGGCATGGTCATCGCCGAGCCGGTCCAGAACGGAGGCGGATCCCTGGTCCCTCCGGTGGGTTACTGGCGGGAGCTGCGTCGCATCTGCGACCGGTACGGCGTGCTGCTGGTCGCTGACGAGGTGATCTGCGGGTTCGGGCGGCTGGGGACCTGGTTCGGATCGGAGGTCGTGGAGGCAGAACCCGACATGATCACGTTCGCCAAGGGCGCCACCTCGGGTTACGCGCCGATCGGAGGTCTCCTGGTGCGCCGACCGCTGGTCGAGAAAGTCCTGGATTCCCCGGCCGGGAGTTTCCTGCATGGCGCAACCTGGGGCGGCCATCCGGTGGTGATGTCGGCCGCCGTGGCCAATATCACCGCCATGCGGGAAGAGAGAGTGCTCGACAACGTCGCCGACCATGCGCCGCTGCTCGAGGCGCGCCTTCACGATCTCGCGGGAGCGCACGATGTGGTGATGGATGTCCGGGGAACCGGCTACCTGTACTCGCTCGCTCTCGGGCACAGCCGGAAAGAGGGACGGGATTACTCCGACGAGGACTCCAAGCGGGCCGTCTACGAGATTCTGCCACCTCTGGCCCTCGAAGCCGGCCTGCACCTCCGGGTTGACGACCGGGGCGGCGCCAAGATCATGCTCTCACCCCCTCTCGTGGCCACGACCGATGAACTGGACGAGATGAGCGAGCGCGTGTCGCAGATTCTGGTTCAGCTCGCCGCCTGCATGTAGCGAGTCCGGCACGACCACGGAGGGATCACGTGAGGATCGGGATACCCACCGAGACCAAGCCGGGTGAGTACCGGGTAGCTCTCACGCCGGCCGGTGTAGAAGCCCTGGCCGGGTCGGGCCATCGGGTACTAGTACAGGAAGGCGCCGGTCTGGGGTCGTACATCTCCGATGACGACTACGCCGGAGCGGGCGCCTCCATCGTCGGCACCGCTGCCGATGTCTGGTCGGGCGCCGACCTGATCGTCAAGGTCAAGGAACCGCAGGAGGAGGAACTCCCCTACCTGTCGCACGACCAGATCCTGTTCACCTTCCTCCACCTGGCCGCCTATCCGAGAGTCGCCTCGGCGCTCTGCGCGGCAGGCACCACCTCGGTGGCGTACGAGACGGTAAGGCTGCCCGGCGGCGCCCTACCCCTGCTGGCGCCGATGTCCGAGGTAGCAGGGCGCATGGCCACCCAGGTCGGGGCCCGCTTTCTCGAGAAATCGGGCGGAGGCCGAGGTGTGCTCCTCAGCGGGGTTCCGGGCGTTGAGCCTGCAGATGTGGTGGTGATCGGCGGCGGCATGGCCGGCGCCAATGCGCTCCGAGTGGCAGTGGGAATGGGCGCCAACGTCAAGGTCTTCGACCTGAACCCCGCGCGCCTGCGCGAGATAGACAACCTGTACCGCGGGGCGGTGACAACCCTGATCGCCAATCGAGCGGACGTTCGAGCGGCGGTGCTCCGGGCGGACCTCGTCATCGGGGCGGTCCTGCTACCCGGCGCACGAGCCCCGCGCGTCCTGACCGCCGAGGATGTCAGAGACATGAGACCGGGCTCGGTGGTGGTCGACATCGCGATCGACCAGGGAGGCTGCTTTGAGACCTCGCGGGAGACCAGGCACTCGGATCCCACCTATACGGTCGACGGGGTGGTGCATTATGCGGTCGGGAATATCCCCGGCGCGGTGCCCCGCACCTCTACGTTCGCCCTGGCCAACTCCACCATCCCCTACGTCCGGTTGCTGGCCGACCACGGCCTCGAAGTCGCGATCGAGCGGAGGCCGGAACTGGGAGAGGGCATCAACACCCGGGGCGGTGCCATCACCAACGAGACAGTGAGAAGCGCTCTCGATGGCTGAATACCATCCGGTGGGACGATGACGAGTCCCGACCTCCCCGCAAGCACGCCACAGCAGCCTGATCCGTACGGCCGGGCCCTTCCGGACCGGGTCCAGGTGGTGGTGGTCGGGGGCGGGATCGTCGGGTGCTCAATCGCCTACCACCTGGCCAGGCGGGACATCACAGACGTGTTGCTCCTGGAGCAGAACACCCTGACCGGAGGGACCACCTGGCACGCAGCCGGCCTCGTGAGCCAACTCAAATCCAGCCACAGTCTGACCAGACTGGCGACGTATACCGCCCGCCTCTTCGAGGAGCTGGAGGACGAGACCGGCCAATCCACCGGCTACCGCACCACCGGATCGATTTCGGTTGCCTCGGACCGGGAGCGGTGGGAGGAGATCCTGCGCGGCATGTCGATGGCGCGAACGGCCGGTGTCGAGATGGAGGTCATAGACCCCGAGCGAGCGCGAGAGATGTGGCCGTTGCTCCGCGTCGACGACCTGGTGGGCACGGTCTTCATACCCGGTGACGGCCAGACGAGCCCGGTCGACACCACGATGGCGCTGGCGAAGGGCGCCAGGGACCGGGGCGTCACGATCCGCGAGGGGATAGCCGTTGAGCGGGTGCGTGTCGAGAACGAGACTGCGGTCGGGGTCGAGACCGAAGCCGGCTACGTGGAGGCGGAGACGGTGGTCCTCGCCTGCGGCATGTGGACCCGCCAGCTGGCGGCAGCCGCAGGGGTGAACGTGCCCCTCCATCCGTGCGAGCACTTCTACCTGGTGACCGAACCGCTCGACGGGATGCTGCCGGGGATGCCCACCCTGCGCGACCCCACCAACTACACCTATTTCAAGGAGGAGACCGGCAAGCTGATGGCCGGGTTCTTCGAGCCGAGGGCCAAGACCTGGAAGTACGAGGTTCCCCGAGACTTCTCCTTCGGCACCCTCGGCGAGGACTGGGACCACATCGGGCCGATCTTCGAAAGGTCCATCCACCGCATCCCCTCCCTGGCCGAGTGCGGCATCCAGCTCTTCCTCAACGGACCCGAGGCCTTCACGCCCGACGGGGTCTACTACCTGGGGGAGTCTCCGGAGGTGGACAGCCTCTACGTGGCAGCGGGCTTCAACTCGGTCGGTATCCAGTCGGCCGGCGGCGCGGGTTGGGTGCTGGCGAACTGGATCGCGGAACGACACCCTCCGATGGACCTGTCGGCGGTGGACCTCCGCCGGGCCTTCCCCTTTCAGGGGGAGAAGGCCTACCTGGAGGACCGCATCTCGGAGAGCCTCGGCCTCCTTTACGCCATGCACTGGCCCTTCCGCCAGTTCGAGTCGGCCCGCGACGTGTTTCGCTCGGTTCTGCATGACCGGCTGGCCGACCTCGGAGCAGTGTTCGGAGAGGTGGCGGGTTGGGAACGACCCAACTGGTTCGCCCCCGCGGGTATGGAAAGGGAATACCGGTACTCCTACGGCAAGCAGAACTGGTACCCGGCATCCGCCGCCGAATGCGAGGCCACCCGGCAGAGGGTGGCGCTCTACGACCAGTCCTCCTTCGCGAAGTTCCGGGTTCGGGGACCCGATGCCGTGGCGGTCCTGAACCATATCGGGGGCGCGGATGTGGACACACCCATCGGCAAGGTCGTCTACACGCAGTGGCTCAACGACCGGGGCGGCATCGAGGCGGATCTCACCGTCACCCGTACCGGGCCCCAGGAGTTCATGGTGGTGACGGGCGCCGCCGTGGCAAACCGGGACTATCACACCCTGAGACGGGCGCTGCGGGGCCATGACGCCGACGTGACCGATATCACGATGGAACTCCCTACCATCGGAGTTATGGGTCCCCGATCCCGGGCCCTCCTGAGCGCTCTGACCGACACCCCGCTCGACAACGCGGCCTTCCCGTTCGGTTGGTCGCGGGAGATGGCGGTGGCCGGCATCCCGGTGCGCGCCCTGCGGGTCAGCTACGTGGGCGAGCTGGGCTGGGAGCTGTATGTGGCCCGCGAAGCAGCCGTCGACCTGTTCGACGCGGTGATGGAGGAAGGGGCGGCCCATGGGATCCATCCGGCCGGCTACCACACCATGAACACCCTCCGGTTGGAAGCCGGCTACCGCCACTGGGGGCACGACATCACCGACGAGGACACCCCGCTGGAGGCCGGGTTGGGCTTCGCGGTGGCCTGGGACAAGGAAGGCTGCTTCCTGGGGCGCCAAGCCCTCCTCGAGCAACGCGCGGCACCGGTCCTGACCAAGCGGCTGGTCCAGTTCCGCCTGACGGATCCCGATCAGATCCTCTACCACGACGAGCCAATCCGGAGGGACGGGGTCCTGGTCGGCAGGGTCACCTCCGGAATGTACGGCCACACCTTCGGCGCCTGCCTGGCCATGGGCTACCTCAACAACGAGGCCGGGGTCACCAAGGAGTGGATCGAATCGGGCTCCTTCGATATCGAGATAGCGGGCGAGCCAGTACCGGCCACCGCCCAACTCCGTCCGTTCTATCGGGCCCGAACTCGCACCTGAGCAGGCCGGACGACGTCGCTGCCCTGATGCCTCATGTCGGGGTTACCTTTGACCAGACCCCCCGGAGCACGAGCGCTACACGCGAGGCCACCGCTCGGGCTCGGCCTGGATCCGTCGAGATGCGGCGCTCCGGCGGGCTTCCGTGACGATGATGATCTCTCAGTTCCGGACCGTTTCGGGTAACTTGTCCCGTTGGTATGACAAGTAATGATCGCAGTCGCTAGCCACCCTTGGTGGGACTGTCGCCGAGTTCCGGGGCCTGACCGATGATCTGTAGTTTCTGCGGCGCCAGGGCGGAAGATACCGGGAACCTCGTCCTGGGCGAGGCCGGCGCCGCCATCTGCGATGCCTGCGTAGACCTCGCGGTCGACCTGGTCCGGGAACAGGCCACACCGGTCGGCGACATGGTGCTGGACAACATCGGCGCGCTCGCCACCAATAACTCTCGGTTCCCGGGCGTGCTGGGACTCGTGACCGGTGCGGCCGTGGCGATCCGCAACGGCCGGGTGGTCTGGGCCGGGCCCTCGGAGCGGACACCGCAGGGGCTCCGGTCACTCCCCAGCCTGGACTGCGGGGGTCGAGCCGTCCTTCCGGGACTGGTGGACGCCCACACCCATCTGGTGTTCGCCGGCGACCGGAGCGAGGAGTTCGTGGTCAGGAGCATGGGCACGCACGAAGCCCGAGCAGTCGCTCGCTCCGGCGGCGCCGCGACAGCCCACCTCAACCACCTAGCGGACGCCGCCGGGATCGCTGCCCTCATCGGCCGGCGGCTGGACCGCATGCTCGACTCCGGCGTCACAACGGTCGAAGCGTCCGCCGGGTATTCGAACGAATACGAGAGGGAGTTGGCGCTCATGGAAACGGTGGTCGATGCGGGTCGGCATCATGTGGTGGATCTGGTGCCCACGTTCGACGTACCGGGGTTGCCGCTCACCGCATCCGACCGTTCGCGGGCTCTGGCGGAAGTAGCCGAGCAACACCTCCCCAGGGCGGCGAGGCTGGGAGCCGCGGTGCGCGTGTCCCTCGGACCCGACGCCCTGACAGCCGAGGAGGCAGGCCATCTCATAGGGGTCGCCGCAGACCTCGGAACCCGAACCCGGATCCACCACCGGGGCCAGACCCCCGAGGTGTACGGGTTGGCGCTGGAAACATCGGTGCCGGTGGTCGACCACGCCGGGTACCCCGACCGGGACCAAGCCGGACAGATGGCTGAAAGGGGAATCAGCGTGGTGATCACCCCGACCGCGGTGCTAGGCGCCCGCCGCTCCCCCGCCTCGCTTCGCAGGCTCATGGAAAGGGGCGTCGCGGTGGGACTGGGAACCGATTGCAGCCCGGCGCCCGTAATGGTGGAGTCGCTACCGCTCGCCATCACGCTGGCGGTCACCGAGATGGGGCTCACCTCCGACCAGGCCATCTGGGCGGCGACCATGGGCAGTGCGCGGGCGCTGGGCATGGGCGACCGGGGCTGGCTGGGCCACGGGGCGGTGGCTGATCTGGTTATTCTCGACGCTCCCAGCCCGACTCACCTCCCATACCGGCCGGGCACCAATCTGGTCTGGAAGGTGCTCAAGGCAGGCGAGGTGGTGGTCAGCAGATAACCCGAGCCGGCCACAACCGCTGGGCCGGCGCCCGCCGACCGTCCAAGACCGCCTATGGCCCGTGACGTTGGCGGCCCGAGCGGGGATCAGGGGTAACCTCCCGTCGATGTCCTTTCCCGTAGCGTTCCGGCACGAGCACCCCATCGCCATGGCACACCGGGGATCGGGGTTGCTATGGCCCGAGAACACGATGGTCGCCTTCCAGGGCGCGGTCGATCTCGGCTACAGATACCTGGAGACGGACCTTCAGATCACCAGTGACGGCACCCTCGTCACCATCCACGACGACACGGTCGACCGCACCACCGACGGCACCGGCCTCGTGTCCGACCACTCCTTGGAGGAACTCCAGGCCCTCGACGCCGGCTATCGATTCGAACTCGACGGCGACTACCCCCATCGCGGCGAGGGGGTCCACGTACCCACGCTGGAAGAACTGGTCGTCACCTATCCGGACGGCGTTTTCTCCCTCGACCTGAAGAGCGACGGCATGGAGGCGGCCCTGGTCGACCTCATCCGCCGTCTCGACCTATGGGATCGGGTAGTCGTCGGGTCGTTCAGCGGGTCCCGCCTGCGCCGGTTCCGGGCGCTGGTCGACCGTCCGGTGGCAACCTCGGCCGGCCCCTCCGAGATTCTCCGGTTCCTGGCCGCGGCGCGTACTCACCTGCCGCACCGGCCTCGGGCCGACTCCTTCCAGGTACCGGTGAAGGATCATGGGATCACCATCGTCAGCCCCCGGACGGTCCGAGCCGCTAGGAGGCTGGAGGTTCCACTAATAGTATGGACCATCAACCACCTGGCTGACATGGAGGGACTCCTGGACCTCGGCGTCGACGGTCTCATAACCGACCGTCCGGACCTGCTGCGGACCCTCCTGGCCGAGCGCAGCCGGAAAGCGAATCGGGAGGGACCACATGATGGGTGACTGGGTCGAGGTCGGGCAAGTCGTCAAGCTCCAGATCCACCGGCGGCACCTGCGAGACCTTGACGGCGGGGAATACCGGCTCGACCCCCTGGCCGAGGTGTCGACCCTGCGGATCACCGCTGACGGGCCGATCGGGTTCGACGGCGCCTCGTGGATCGTGGACTGCCACCACCGCTACCACCCGCAGGCCTCTTCGCACCGGCGGGCCCGGGCGCTCTCGATCGGATTCACCTCCCACTACGAGGACATCTGGAAGCGGTTCACGCCGATCCCGCTCGGCGCCGGCGGCGAGAACCTGATCGTCTCCAGTGATGAGGTGATCTCCGAAGGCGAACTGGATGGAGGGATCCGCATCGGGACTCCCCAAGCTTCGATCCTGGTCTCTGGCGCCAAGGTGGCAGAACCTTGCGTGGCTTTCACGCGTCTGGTGACCGGTCGCTCCGAGGCCTCGGCGCACGAGTTGGCGGATGACCGGGAGCATCTCCGTAACGGGATCAGGGGCTTCGTCATGCCACTCGATGGAATCGACTTGTTCGACGTGGTACCCGGCAGCCCGGTAGCAATCCGCGCCGCCTGAGCCGGTACTTGTATCGGGTTGGCTACCCCCGCGCCGCTACCGGACCCCGTCTTTTCCGGCACTCTCCCCTGAGACACCCGTCCGGTCAAACCCTTGCCCTCTGGCTATTGATCGTCGTAGTGACCGGCGTCCTGGGGTGTGCGCGCGCCAGCTCGGATGGCCTGGACGACGCCTTGGTGCTGGTGGTCTCCTCGGACCTGGCAGTGGGCAAGGAGCGGGTGCTGGTCTCCGCTATCGATGCTGAGAACCGATCGCTGGTCACCGACCAACCGGTAGGGCTCACCTTCGTGGCTCCCGACGGTTCACCATCGAGAGAGGTACCGGGTAGGTTCATCTGGGCCGTCCCCGACGTCCGGGGTTTGTGGGTAGCGGAGTCTGGCTTCGACCTTCCCGGTACCTGGACTTTCCGGATCCGGACCCGGGACGATCGGGTGATCGAGGGCGCCCCGTTCTCGGTGGCCCCGGAGCCCCGCACCGTCGGGGTTGGAGAGCGGGCGCCGCCCTCAGACTCCAAGACGCTGCCGGACACCCCCCTGGAGTCCTTGACCACCGACCCGGCGCCCGACCCCCGTCTCTACCGGACAGCTGTGGCGCAAGCAGTTGGTTCGGGACGACCGTCGGTGATCGTCTTCGCCACCCCCGCCTTCTGCACCAGCCGGACCTGCGGCCCGGTACTTGACGTCGCCAAGCCACTGATCGACGTCTATCCGGAGGTCAACTGGATCCATGTGGAGGTCTACGAGAACCTGGATGCTTCCAGCCCCGACGACCTGGAGCTGGCACGGGCGGTCACCGAGTGGGGATTACCGAACGAGCCCTGGATTTTCGTGGTTGACGGCGCCGGCATCGTGACCCACCGATTCGAGGGCGTGCTGGATCGCATTGAACTGGAGGCTGCCGTGGATAGAGTGACCTCCTGAGGCGCCGGAAGCCGTGGCGCCCCCGGTAGTTTCCCGGCTTGTTGGCCGGATACCCGAGCCCGTAACATATAGAGGTCTGCGCGGTACCCCGCGGCCGAAGCTTGGAAGGGAGACATGGAACGACGCGAGCGGCCGATCCTTCGGCTGTCAAGACGTCTGCCGGTCGCTCTCCTGGCCGCAATCCTGCTGGGAAGCTGCGGGAGGGTGGAGCAGCCGCTCAACTCCTTCGACTCCCAGGGTCCCATAGCGGAGCGGATCAACGACCTGTTCTGGCCGGTTTTCTGGGGCGCGGCCGTGATATTCGTGCTGGTCCAGGGCGCTCTTCTGGTGGCCGTCTTCCTCTTCAGGGAGCGAAAGGGGAAGGAACGCCCCGAACCCAAGCAGATTGCGGGCAACACCCGCCTGGAGCTGATCTGGACCGTGGTGCCGACGATCATCCTGGCCGCTATCGCCGTACCCACGATCTCGACCCTATTCGATCTAGCCGAGTGCCCGCGCGGCGCCATGGAGGTCGAGGTGATCGGGCACCAATGGTGGTTCGAGTTCCGGTATCCCGATTCCGGCGTGGTGACCGCCAACGTCATGGTGATACCCGAGGACACCGAAGTCTGCGCCAAGATGACCTCCGACGACGTCCTGCACAACTTCTGGATTCCGAAGCTGGCCGGCAAGCGCTATCTCGTCCCCGGACAGGAGACCGAGCAGCGGCTGTACGCCGACGACCCGGGCGAGTACTGGGGCCATTGCGCCGAGTTCTGCGGACTCAGCCACGCACGGATGCGCGCCCGGGTGGTTGCGATGACCAGGTCGGACTACGACGCCTGGACGGCCAACCAACTCCTTCCGGCCGTCTCGCCGGCGCCTGGTTCCGAGGCCGAGCGCGGTATGGAGGTATTCCTGGGCGGGGCCTGCATCGGTTGCCACATCATCGACGGCGTCAACAACCCCGACCCGGAGACGCTGACCGTCCCGGCTCCCGACCTGACACACTTCGCCAGCCGAGGGGTGTACGCCGGCGCCACGCTGCCTGCCCAACTCGATCCCACCTCGGCCGATTGGGAGGCGGGCCTCCGGCTATGGCTGGCCGATCCCCCCACCTGGAAGCCGGGCTCGTTCATGCCCGAACTCGGCCTCACCGCCGACGAGATCGACGCCCTGGTCGCCTACCTGTCGGCCCTGGAATGATGGAAGCTCAGGTCACTAGGAGGGCCTCATGGCAATCGACGTAGCGTCCGATACGGTCGAGCGGGCCGAGACCACCCTCTTCCGGCGTCCCCGGCTGACCTACGGATTCTGGTCGTGGATCACCACCGCCGACCACAAGAAGATCGGCCTCATGTATGGCTACACCGCCTTCATCTTCTTCCTCGCCGGCGGTATCGAGGCACTGCTTCTCCGTATCCAACTGGCAGGCCCGGACGGCGCCTTTCTGACCGCCGCCGAGTACAACGGCCTCTTCACCACCCACGCGGTCACGATGATCTTCCTCTTCGTGATGCCGATCTCGGCAGCCTTCTTCAACTACCTGCTGCCCCTGATGATCGGCGCCCGCGATGTGGCCTTCCCCCGGATGAACGCGGTGAGCTTTTGGATCTTCCTCTTCGGGGGCCTTTTCATCTACTCGTCCCTCATTTTCGGGACCTCCCCGCCCCCGGTAGGCGGCAGCCTGCCCGGAGGTGCCACCGACGCCAGCATTCTCGGCTCGATCCCGAACAGCGGGTGGTTCATCTACGCACCCAACAGCGGCGCCACCTATTCCCCCGGCACAGCGGTCGACTACGCGGCCCTGGGACTGCAGATCCTGGGCGTGGCCTCGCTCATCTCGGCGGTGAACTTCATCGTCACCATCCTCAACATGCGGGCCACGGGGATGCGGCTCCTCAGGATGCCGGTGTTCGTCTGGATGACCCTGGTGGTGGCGCTGTTGCTGCTCTTCTCGCTTCCCATCATCGCCATCGCCCTTTTCATGCTCACCTTCGACCGCCAGTTCGGCACGCTGTTCTTCGTGGCGGAGGCCGGTGGCGATCCCATCCTCTGGCAACACCTGTTCTGGCTATTCGGTCACCCCGAGGTTTACATCCTGATCCTGCCGGCCATGGGCATCGTCTCCGAGACCTTGCCGGTTTTCTCCAAAAAGCCCCTCTTCGGTTACCCGGCGGTTGTGTTCGCCGGCGCCGCCATCGCCTTTCTGGGCTTCGGGGTCTGGGCCCACCACATGTTCTCCTCCGGAATCCCCACGGTCGCCCAAGCCGCCTTCGGCCTGTCCACCATGACCATCGCCATCCCCACCGGGATAAAGATCTTCAACTGGCTGGGAACCGTATGGGGAGGCAGGGTGCGGTTGACCACGCCCATGCTGTTCTCGCTGGGCTTCGTGGCCCTGTTCGTCATCGGCGGGTTGTCAGGGGTCACCCACGCGGTGGTTCCTTCCGACTGGCAACAGACCGACACCTACTACATCGTGGCCCACTTCCACTACGTGCTCTTCGGGGGCGCCCTCTTCGGTCTCTTCGCCGGCATCTACTACTGGTTCCCGAAAGTCTGGGGCCGCATGTACAACGAGGCGCTGGGCAAGTGGCACTTCTGGCTGATGTTCATCGGCATGAACCTGACGTTCGGCCCCATGCACTGGTTGGGATTGCAGGGCATGGTGCGACGGACCTGGGTCTATCCCGAGGAGGCGGGCCTCGGCGCCGGCAACTTCGTGGTGACCGTCGGCGCCTTCGTCATCGCCGTCGGAGTGCTGGTCTTCATGATCAACTGGAGCTACTCGAAACGGCGCGGGCGGGTAGCGCCCAACGACCCGTGGGATGCTCGCACCCTGGAATGGACCATCCCCTCCCCGACTCCCGAGTACAACTTCGCTGTGGAGCCGACCGTTACCTCACTGGACGACTTCTGGCACCTCAAGTATGACGAGGACGAAGAAGGCCGGGCGGTACGCAAGGAGAAGGCCGATGAACTGGTCGACGACCTGATCCACTCCAACGGAAACCCCGACCACGAGATCCACCTACCGGCGCCCTCCTACTTCCCGTTCATAGTCGGGTTCGGCATCATGCTCATCGCCTACGGGATCATGTACCACACCCGCCCCTACGGCATCCCCCTGCTGGCGGCGGGCGCCTTCCTCACTGTCGGTGCGCTGGTTGCCTGGGGGTCCGAACCACTCGAGGAGGTCCACGACGAGGACCACGGAGACCACGGCGGCGACCTGGACGGGGAGGACGAGGACGCCGAACCGGCACTGAGCGAGGGGGACGTCTGATGGCCGACCTCTCCCACGGAACCGGCGACGCTCCGGCCCACCACCAGCTCACCGGCATCGACAGCCGCAAGCTCGGAATGTGGGTGTTTCTCAGCTCGGAGTTCCTGTTCTTCGGCGCCCTCATCAACAACTACCTGCTGTTCAAGGGCCGTGATTTCGGACCGGGCGCCCTGTATCCGGTCGAGCTCTACGACATTCCGTTCACATCGATCAGCTCGTTCGTCCTCCTGATGAGCTCGCTGACGATGGTCCTGGCCCATTCGGCCCTGGCACGCGGCGATCAGGACCAGACCAAGACCTGGCTATTCGCCACCGCTCTGCTGGGGACGGTTTTCGTCTCCGGCCAGTTCTTCGAGTTCGGAGAGTTCATCCTCCATGGGTTGAAACTCAACATCAATCCGGCCGCCAGCGCCTTCTACATGCTCACCGGGTTCCATGGGCTCCACGTGGTTCTCGGGGTCCTCATGCTCCTGGTGCTGGCCTTCAAGTCCATGCGTACCGGCGGCCTGTCCGAGGCCGAAGGCCTCAACGTCGAGTTGGTGGGCCTCTACTGGCACTTCGTCGATATCATCTGGATCGTCATCTTCGTCCTCGTCTACCTGATCCAATGAGAGAAACGGGGCAATAAATGGCCGGCGGCGCACATCATCCCCAGCCACGGCAGTACGTGTCGATCGCGATCGTGCTGGCGGTCCTGACCGCCGCCGAGGTCGGCCTCTTCTACCTGGAGGCCGGCGTGGACGCGATCGGGCAGAGCCTGACCGTCCCGGCGCTGCTGATCCTGAGCGCCATCAAGTTCTACCTGGTGGTAGCCATGTTCATGCACCTGCGGTTCGAAAAGCGGCTGCTGTCCCGCTTCTTCACCTCCGGAGCGATCCTGGCAGGCGCGCTGTACCTGATCACCCTTGCCGCGTTGGGCGCGGTCGTCCTGTTCTAGGCGGGTACTGAAAAGTGTCCAGTTGGCCGGATCGTCGGCAGTAATACCCCAGGTCCAGACGCCGCGAGCCAACCCGTCCCCGTCTCTTTCAGCACCCTCCGAGGGGTACTGAGGAACGTCGCGGCGCCCCGACAGGCATGGACAGTCACCCGGATCGGACGCTGCGAGCAGGCCTGCGGTGTGATGCGGGCGCGATCCTTGAAGATACCGCCCGCATTTACACTGGCCTGATCCCGAGTGAATCGCCTGTACCTATGTGCCTTACGACCCGACCCACGACCACGCGGCCCGGTGGATTGCTGAGATGATCCCGGACTGGCACCCCCACTTCGACGTGTGGGCCTTCGTGTTCGTGGTCGGCTTCGGCTACGGGTACACCATCCGCCGTATCGGTCCCCACCTTGACGTCGAAGGACCGCTGGTCACCCGGCGCCAAGTCGCCCTTTTCGCCTCGGGGCTGGCATCGTTATGGGTGGTCTCAGATTGGCCGTTCCACGACATAGCCGAGCAGCGGCTGTTCCTATTCCACATGATCGAACACATGACCCTGGCACTGGTATCGGCCCCGTTGATGATTGCCGGGACACCGGCCTGGATGCTTCGCAAGATGTTCACCGGTCCGCGCCTCTTCGCCGTCATCCGCCCTCTCACCCGGCCGCTGGCGGCGTTCTTCGTGTTCAACGGCATCCTGGTCGGCATCCATTGGCCGGAGATCGTCAACCTGATGGTCACCTCCGGTATCTACCACTTCGCCATCCACGCCCTGCTGATGGCCGCTGCCATCGTGATGTGGATACCGGTGCTGAGCCCGGTGCCGGAGCTGAAGCGGCTGACGCCTCCCCTACGCATGCTCTATCTATTCGCCCACTCTCTGTTGCCGACCATCCCGGCCTCGTTCCTGACATTCGGAAGGGAACCTCTCTACCGCTTCTACGCCGAGGCCCCTCGCCTGTGGGGCATCGACGCCATTACCGACCAGACCGTGGCCGGGCTGGTGATGAAGCTCGGTGGCGGCGCCATCCTGTGGGGTGTCCTGGTGGTGACCTGGTTCCGGTGGTATGCATACGAGCAGCGCTGGGAGGCGTTGGAGCGGGAACTCCGCAAGGGATCATGAAACACGTTCCGGCGCTGGCGGGTGTGCTGCTGGTCGTCGTAGCTTGCGGTGGCTCCGGCACCACAGCTCCCATAGAGACCGTCCAAGGGGTGGTCCTCGAAGTCAACGGCGACCTGGAAGGCGTCGAGTCGTTCGTGCTGAGAACCGAAGACGGCGAGGTCATAGAGGTCGTTCCCGCACCTGATGGCGACTTCCGCTTCCCGCTGGCCCACCTGCACGACCATCGGCGTACGTTGGAACCCCTGTCGGTCGGATTGGACCGGTCGGCGGATCCGCCGCTGGCTGTCGCCATCCGGGACGCCGACAGCGCGGCCTGGCACACCGGCGAGTCCCGTGCGGAGACCACGACCGTCCCTTCGACGACCGTGGCCGATCCTGCCGGAGTGGTGATCGACCTCACGATCACGGACGGCTCGGTGGAGGGGGGCGTGCGACGCGAGCCGGTGCGAATCGGAGAGACGGTGACGCTCCGTGTCAGCGGGAACACCTCCGGCGAGGTCCATATCCATGGCTATGACCTCTACATCGACCTCGACGATGGCCGAGGCCAGCTGGTGTTCGAGGCATTGATTCCCGGCGTCTTCGAAGTGGAACTGGAAGGAACCCACACCCTGGTCCTCCAGATGGAAGTGTCTTGATCCGGACCCGCCTCGTAGCCTGGCCCGTCGCGGTTGCGCTGCTGTTGGCTACGGCGACACCCGCCCACGCCCACGGACTGGGCGGCCGTCTCGACCTGCCCATCCCCATCTGGAATTTCGTCTGGGCGGCCGCGTTCGCGGTACTGGTCTCGTTCGCCGCGCTGGGGCGCTACTGGACCAACCCCCGCCTGGCACCCGCCTCCCGCGGTCTCCCCCTCCCGCCCAGGCCGGCATCGACGGCACGAGGTCTCCTGCCGATCACGCGCCTGATCGGGATAGCGACACTGGCGGTGACCATCCACGCCGCCTTCCGGGGCAGTCCTGACGTAACCTCCAACCTGGCGCCGTTCGCCGCCTTCGTGCTCGTATGGGTGGGGATGGCGGTGGCGTCGGCCTTCGTAGGTGACCTGTGGGCCACCGTCAACCCCCTCGCAACCCTGGCCAATCTAGGTGGGTGGATCCGCCGTTCGGGTCGTCCGGGTATCGAATCGGACCCGGCCCGGGGTAGCGGACCAATCTCCCTCCTTGGAATCGTGGTGTTCCTCTGGATGGAGCTGGCCTTCCACCAGGGCTCGGCGCCACGGACGATCGGCGTGTATCTGGTCCTCTACACGGTTGTGATAGCGGCCGGCGCAATGATCCACGGACCGGCCTGGGCCAGGCGGGCTGACGGGTTCTCCATCCTGTTCAGTACGATCGCTGCCCTCGCGCCCCTCCACAAGGACGCCGACGGAACTTTGCGGCTCCGATACCCCGTGACCGGACTCGCTCGGATGAGCATGGACCCGGGCACCGTGCGGCTGGTTCTGGTCGTCATCGGGGCCACCACGTTCGACGGCTTCTCCAGGAGTTCCCTGTGGCTCGACGTCATTTCCAACCGATCCGGATGGGAACTGACCGCCGTGAACTCCGCCGGGTTGGTATTCGGGATCGGCGTAGTGATGGCACTGTATCGCGTCGCCATAGCGGCCATGGCCCGGATTACGGGCGAGCACGAGCACGAGCTGGGCGACCTTTTCGGCCCCTCTCTGGTCCCGATCATGGTGGCGTACACCGTTGCCCACTACTTCAGCTTCCTGGCCTTCGAGGGGCAGAACCTGATCAGGCTGGCTTCGGATCCGTACGGGTTCGGATGGAACCTGTTCGGTACAGCTCAATGGCGCGTCGACTACACGATCTTGTCGTCCGGCGCCATCGCATGGACCCAGACATCGGCCATCGCTGTTGGCCACATGGTGGCGGTACTGGTGGCCCACGACCGGGCACTGGAGAGATTCCCCCCTGAGATCGCAGTCAGGTCCCAGTATCCGATGCTGGCGGTGATGATCGCCTTCACGATCGGAGGCCTGCTCCTGTTGCTGGGCTGACGGAGACCGGTCTCCGGCATCCCTTCCGAGCGTCTAGCGGCTCGCCGGATCCGTGATGACGTATTCCAGGGCGTGCTCGGCGGGCTCTCCGGCTCCCGTCTCGTCGTCCTCTCCCGAAACCGCGGCGGCGATCAGCGCCAGCATCGTCAGCACAACCCCGACGCCTGCCGCCGCCACCAAGAATTCGCCCTTGGTGACCCGCAGGTTGGGCCGCGACGACATCAGCGCCGCGAAGCCGATCGTTCCGATGGAAACCAGAATGGCGATTACCGAAGCGAACCCGGAAAACCGCAGCAGCAGGGACCCGAAGGAAACCACGATGACCGCGATGACCAGCGTCGCCAGCACCGGCATGGCCAACCCTTCGGTGATGCGCTTCCGGACCCTGCGCGCCTCCTCTGCCTCCTCGCCGACGAGGGCGGCCGGTTGCGCCATGGCCTGGCCGATCCCACCGATCAGCGCCCCGAGTACCGTCCAGCCCAACCAGGTCAACACGATCGAGAACGGGCTTATGGCAAGGAGTTGCGTTCCGGACAAGGATGCCTCACTGGTGGCATATAGAACCCCTCCGAACGCGGTGCCCACCACCAAACCCAGGAAACCCCCTGACAACACCGACCCGCTCCAACGGGACTCCGTGTCGTAGGCCGGGGATCTGAATCGGCCCATCCCCCGTGAGGCCACATTGATGATGGCGCCTACTACCGCCCAGACCACGCCGGTGGCAGCCACGTAGGTCCAGGTGACCTCACCGGCCGGACCGCCCCCCGCGGTGGCC
The DNA here is from genome assembly GCF_965221825.1 of Candidatus Spongiisocius sp. Lineage (GTDB taxonomy): Bacteria > Actinomycetota > Acidimicrobiia > Spongiisociales > Spongiisociaceae > Spongiisocius. The sequence goes on along the minus strand of NZ_OZ244917.1, from coordinate 2,745,036 downwards.
TCCGAGAGCCGGGTCAGCATCAGCGGCGCCATCGCCGGGAACGACGCCAGGCCGAGAACTGCCCCGAAGGCGGCTCCCACCCCGGCGCCCAGGCGAATCCGAGCCGCCAACGACGCCGGATCGATAGGTTCGGCATCTTCTTCCTCTTCGACAACTTCGAACACCGCCGCGGTCCCCTCTTCGAGTCCGGGCTGCGGTGCCTGGTGAGAGATCGGATCTGCCGGCGCGGGTACCGGTGCTGGAGGCACCTCGACTTCCGCCGCGACCGCCTCGGATGCCGGCGGCGGAGCCGAAGGGGCCAATGGCGCCCCGCCGGACCACGCACTAAGGACCTCTTCGACCGTTGTCCCCTGTGCCGCCGCGCGAGCTTCTGCCGATCGCTCCACCAGATGGTCGGGAGCGCCTCCAAGTATCTCTCCAATAGCGGCCACACGTGAATCGGACATCGGCGGGAATGTTAGTGGTCAGTCTGCGAAACGACTAGGCGTGCTCTGCTTGCCGCCGACGCCCGTCGCTGCGTTCCGCTTCCTCAACGGACCGCTGCGGGTACGCCTTCGTCAGCGGGCCTTGCGAGGAACACCGCCGGCTGGCGCATACCACGCCACCGTTCCACAGACAGACCACAGTGGTCAGTCTGCGAAACAACCATATGGGGTGCTATGGCGGTGACCACAACGCCACTCCGCACACAGACGCGGTAGGGGTCTAGTCAGCGGCGGGCCGAGACCGGCCGTCGATCGGTTGACGATCCGGTGGCGCGGATCGGTGGCTTTTGTCCCGATGCCTCGCCCTGGCCCTGGCCCGCCTCTCGGCCCACATGATGAGAGCTATCCCCACCAGAGCAATCGAAAACCCCAGAACGGTGTCGTAGGGGTGGTGGGCCAGCAAGGTTACGAGGGACACGATCACAACACTCTCGAATCGATCTCCGGTGGGTCTGAGGGGATCGCACATGGCCCCGCTAGCTCCCCGTCCGAGCGTAGAATACCCCGCACGGCGTGAACGAGACGGCGAGGACTTCAAGACCCATGCGAGCACACTCGAGGACCGCGATCCTTGTCCTGGTGGGGGTCATGCTGCTGACGGCGTGCGGTGGGGGCAATCCTGACATCACCGTTTACCGGGACACGGAGAACCGATCGCTGTTCGAACTGCCCAAGGATTGGAACCTCTACCGGGCCGACGAGTTGTCTCAGATAGCTCCGGTGCCGTTCGTGCCCGACATCGGAGGGTACCGGCCGATCAGCTTCGTTGCGTTCGACGGCGCGGCGGGCCGCAACCTCAACAACCTGTCCCTCGATGCGGCCTCCTCCCCGTTCCCGGTGGGAGCCCAGATAATCCGTCAGATCAGCCCTGAGGAGAAGGACCTGCTCTCACGCCGCCTGATGGCAGTCTCGGCCTACGACGTCACCAACCCGGGCCAGGGGGTGGAGATCGACACATGGGACTTCACATTCGGAAGGGACTTCGAGGGCATCGGCGCCACGGTAGGGCTCACCGCCCAGGACGGCCAGAGCCAGGGGCTTGTCTACGTGCTCGCTGTCACCAACCCGGAAGCCACCGAGCTGTACTCGATGGCGGCAGGCTGCTCCCTGGAGTGCTTCGTCCGGGAGGGTGAGCATATCGTGGCAGCAGTCGAATCGTGGATCGTGAACACCCGGCGATAGGAAAGACCCGCATGAAGACAGACGTCCGCAGGCGCTCCCCGACATGGGACCGCATGAAGTTCGTGGTGCTGATCCTGTTCTTCCTCGGTGTCCTGATCAGCGCCAAGATCACCGCCCCGTTCACCACCTTCGGCCAGGCCCTCGGAGACACTTGGAACGAGACATTCGGTCGGGTGCTTTTGATCGCCCTGCCCGTCGAGTTGCTCCGCCAGATCCACTACTACGTCTCTGAGAAGTGGGCCCGCTACAACCGGTTCTGGGCCCAAGGGTTCTTCGGGGGGATCGAACGCCAGGCTCACCGACGCTTCAAGCCGTGGACCCGCTTCCGGCTCGGCCGCTACGTCCGGATCCTGATCTTCCTGCTGATCCTGGGCTCGGTGGTGGATTACTTCGTGGCCGACGTGAACGGACCGATCGAGGCAGTGATCCAACTCCCCCGCATCCTGGCCCGCAACCTACAGCAGTTCATCATGTTCCTGTTCTATCCCCTCTTCCTGATCATGCAATTCGCCGCCCTCTTCTGGTTCCTGTCCCGAGGGGGCGTCGACACGATCATGCCGGAGGAGATAGAGACTCGGTACTCCGATGTCTGGGGTCAGGACCATGTGCTCGAGTTGGTCCGGGAGAACGTCGGGTTCCTCGAGAAACCGGATGAGATCGAAGCCAAGGGTGGCTACGTACCCGGCGGAATCCTGCTGTGGGGTCCCCCGGGAACGGGGAAAACCCTCATCGCCGAGGCCACCTCGGGTGAGGTCGGCCTCCCCTTCGTCTTCGTCGATCCCGGGGCCTTCCAAGCCATGTTCATGGGGGTCGGCATCCTGAAGGTGAAGGGTCTGTTCCGGAAGCTCCGCAAACTGGCTTTGCGCCATGGGGGCGTGGTGGTCTTCTTCGACGAGGCCGACGCCCTCGGTAACCGGGGCGCCCTCGCTCAGGGAGGAGGACCGCCACAACCCACCACACCGCTCAGCGCCGGGATGGGCTGCAACGCTTCCGCTTACCTGAGCCCGCAGTCCCTCAGCATCATCGAAGGGGATGCGCCCCGGACGAGTCCGGCTTCCGGCGAACCGGAAGGGCTTCCCGGTACGTGGATCAACCGAGTGATGATGATGGGCGGCGGAGGCGGCGGTATGGGTACCCTCCAAGCCCTCCTGACCGAGATATCCGGGCTGAAGAAGCCTCGCGGGATCACCAACAAGGCCCGCAAGGCACTCGGTATCAAACCCAAGCCTCCACCGAAGTACCGCATCTTCATCATGATGGCCACCAACCTGCCCAGCGTGCTCGATCAGGCCCTGCTGCGGCCGGGACGGATCGACCGCATCTACAAAGTCGGATTCCCGACCAAGGAGGGCCGTGCCCGCACGTTCGAGGGCTATCTGGCCAAGGTCAACCACAGCATCAGCGACGAACAGATCGATGAGCTCGCCGCCAAGACTCCGTACTACTCCGGCGCCAAGATCAAGGATCTGGTCAACGAGGCGCTCATCCTGGCCCAGCGGGCTGACCGCGACATCATCGGGTGGGACGACATCTGGAAGGCCAAGACCCTCAAGGAGATGGGCCCGGCCGAAGGTTTCGAGTACGTGGAGCGGGAGGAGTTCGCCGTCGCCATCCACGAGTCCAGCCACGCGGTAGCCGCCCACCTTCTCAAGTCCCACGCCAACGTCGATGTCGCCACCATCGAGCGTCGGGGTGATGTGGGCGGGTTCGTCTCGTACATCTCCCTCGAGGACCGGTTCGTCCAATGGAAGACCGAACTGGACGTGGACATAAAGGTGTCGCTGGCCAGCCTTGCCGGAGAGCGCATGTTCTTCGAGGGCGACAATTCGATGGGGGTGGGGGGCGATCTCCGGAACGCCACCACTATCGAGAGCCGCATGATCGGGGTCTGGGGCATGGGCGACAATATCGCTTCCAGCGCCGGTATGCCCCGCCATGCACTCGACCAGCCGCCCGACCCGAGCGGCGAGATAGCCAAGACCATGGCCTCCCAGGTGGAGCGGAGGCTTCAGCGGCTCTACGACGAAGTCTACGAGATGCTCGAACAGCACAAGGCGGCGGTGTTCAACGTGGCGGTCCGTCTCCAGGAGAAGAAGACCATCTCGGGTGACGAAGTTGCCGAGATCATCGGCCTCGAAGCAGGGGCGATAACCAAGGAGAATCCCGTCGGCTTCGCAGCGGTAAGCGTGGAGGATCATCGGTCCGCCCTAGGTCTGGCCTCACAGGAGGGGGCGGAAGGTAACGGACAGCCGGCCACGGTATCGACGCCTGAGGCTGTCGGCGCTAAGACATCCGAGTAGCTCGGGTCGGCGACAGCGGCCTCATCCCCCGGGTCAGCCCGAGCCCATGCCCCCTATGGACTTATGCCGGCATCCACGGGAAATCAGCCGGGTGAACTCGGGGCGGTTCACGTCGATCAGGGATACCTCGCGGTCACGCACCTCTACTACGTGCTCTCCGTCCCCAACCGGAAGGACCGTGCGCAGATTGAAGGCCTCCTCAGCCGAGTAGGCCTTCAACAGGGTGTGCTCGCCAGTACCCAACGACCACCGAGCTATCTGGGGAACCTCGACATCGACGACGTAGATCAGCGAGTCGTCGTCGTACCAGCCGGTTACCCCCGCGGTGGGGAAGAACTGATCGACACCGGATGGACCAACCGTCCCCTCCCCCTTCTCGTCCACCAGGTAGTAGCTAAAGAGCTCCGATTGGGCGCTGCCTGCCGCATCATGCTCGACCAATGCCACCAACGCACGATCACCGGAAGGGCTACGGTAAGCATCAACGGCGGACAGCTGATTCCCCGCATCCGACAGACCCAATGGGCGGATCCACTCCACCGACGCCGTTACCGGATCGACCGCGAGGACTGCCAGGGCCGTGTCTCCAGGACCGGCCGCAGCCAGACCGGCTATCAGCAGCAGCCCTCCCACCGAGCCGACCACCTCGTCGAAACCTGAGGCCACCACCTCGAGGGGACCCACCGACGACTCGAAAACGACCGGCCCCGGATCGATAGCGATAGGCTCCTCGCCGCCCACCCGAACAAGGGAGAGTGGCTCTCCCGCTGCTACGGCGTAGATGTCGGAGCCCAACTCCGCCATCGGCTCGGTAGGAACCCCCGCATAGGGCGTCCATACGGCGCCCAAGGGCCCATACCGGTAGATCCGGTCATCCACGATCACCGGACGGGCCAACCGATCGTCGATTACCGCGTCGGAAAGGCCTGTCGGCGGTACTGCCTCCAGTCTGGTCTCGGTAATGACTCCGAGGATGGCCCGTCCGGCTTCGCCGGGCACCGAGGAAAGGGGAACCGAAGCCCTGAACATGACCCCGCCGCGAGTGCCCTCGACTGCCACCTCCTCCCCCACGTGCCGGTCCTCAAGCACCCGAAGCAGTATCTCTCGGGTGCTGACCGCTATGCCATCAACTGTGGTCAAGATGTCACCCGGCCGCAGCGCCTCCGAGGCAGCGGTGCCGTCCAGCACGTCCAGCACTCGCACACCTGTTCCAACCGCTAGAAGGCAGCCGCTATCGAACGGAAAAGCCTTGTCGACATCAGCAGCGTTGACTACGTCGGGAACGACCTCAGCGGGGATGTCGACCGGTGGAAGCTCGGGAGAAGGCTGCGAACAGGCCGAGACCACCAGTGCCAGAGCGACCAGTAGAACTACACCCGGACGCATCATGCCAAGAGAGGGACCACAAGCCCCGTAGAAGGAGGTCCGAGCGACGGTCGACAACTCCCGGACCAGGTTGCTGCCAATCCGGCCGACTTCGCAGAGCCCATTATCCAGCACCGCCCGAAGATGTTACCGACTGCCCGACCGGAAGTCACTCGGGCCGGGACTCGGAATCGGAGGCCCGACGGTGTTTGCCACACCGCGATCGAGGCTGTCCACGGCGAATACGTATTCATCGACAGTACGGCCCCCGACCAGATGCTCCTCGACGATCCGGTCGAGTACCTCGCCCTTGACCGAGTGATACCAAACTCCGTCCGGATAGACCACCGCGATCGGTCCCTGCTCGCATATCCGCAGGCAGTCCACCTTGGACCTGAGGATCGTACCGCTACCCTGCTCCACCGGTGTCACAGGCCGCGAGAGATTGCCCCGCCACGCCGGGGGTGCCGAGGCGATGTCGAGTGCCTTGCCGGCTCGTTTCAGCTGCAGCCACGCCTGCTTGCCCTCCTCGTACGTCGAGCAGCGGGGATTCGACTGTTGGGCACACAGAAAAATGTGACGCTGCAGACCCCCGATCGACAGGGCGGAGGCGATTTTCCGGAGACGCCCCCGGCCACTGGCCAAGTCGCTCATACCACCTCGATCACCGGTGCTCCGACGGCCGTCGTGAACTCACCGATGACCGTAGCTGCCGGCGCGACCGGCCGGAGCTTCTCAAGCAGCCGCTCCAACCGGTGCGGGGCAACCGCCATCAGCAAACCCCCGCTGGTCTGAGCATCCGCCAAGATCTTCTGTTCCGTGCTGCCCCGAGACGTCCTAAGGGAGGTTCGCACAGAATCCAGGTTCCGCTGGCTACCGCCCGGATACACGCCCGTTTCGATCAGATCAGCTATCCCGGCCAGCACCGGAACCGCGTCCATTTCCAGACGCGCCGACACCCTGGAAACGGTCATCATCTCCCGGAGGTGACCTACCAGCCCGTAGCCCGTTACATCGGTAGCACACGTCACGCCGGTCTCCACCATGACCGTAGAGGCCGGCCCGTTGAGCGCAACCATGATCTCCACGGCGGCGTCTCGCAGGGATGGACTGGCCAACCGGGCCTTGAGGGCGGCAGCAGCGATGCCCGTTCCTAGGGGCTTGGTCAGCACTATCAGCTCGCCCGGTCGGGCATTGCCGTTGGTGACGACTCGGGCCGGGGACACGGTTCCCGTAACCGCGAACCCATATATGGGTGCCTCGTTGTCAATCGAGTGTCCGCCCGTGATTGTGACCCCGGCTTCGGCCATCACGTCAGCCCCGCCGGCTATGACCTCGCCCAACGCCTTAAGCGGCAACTTGGATCGAGGCCACCCCACCAACTGGAGAGCCGTGAGCGGTCGGCCGCCCATCGCGTAGATGTCGGACAGTGCATTGGCGGCCGCGATCCTTCCCCAATCGTGGGGCTCGTCCACGACCGGTGCGAAGAAGTCGACCGTCTGGACCAGCGCGCGGTCTCCGTCCAGGCCAAATACTCCCGCGTCGTCGGAGGTGGTCACTCCCACCAAGAGGTCGGGGTGGGACAGCGCCTGGTGAGTCCAGAGGGGGCGCAGGACCTGCGCCAGCTCGTCAGCACCGAGCTTGGACGTTCAGCCGCCACCCGGCGAGAACGACGTAAGTCGGATCTCGGACATTTCTCACCTCCTTGCCACGCATTCTCGACCGGACAACTCGGCCCCCTCGACCGGACAACTCGGCCCCCAGGTCCGAAGTCTGGCACGGTGCAGACGGAACCCTGGCCCCGGTGTCCCTGTTGGGCAGGCAGGCCCGGATGGCAGGGCCATCCCTGCGGGTATCCTGGCCGATATGAGCACTACTGAGACCTGGCTGACGCCGGCCGCGCACCGGAAACTCCAAGAAGAATACGGCATGCTCACCACCGCGGGGCGTACCCACATCGCCGAGCGCCTCGCCGAGGCGAGGTCACACGGGGACATCCGGGAGAATGCTGACTACGACGCCGCCAAGACCGAGCAAGGCCTCATGGAAGCTCGGATCCGCAAGCTCCGGCATCTGCTCGACAACTCCACCGTCGGCGAGGCCGCCAGCGATGGCACCGTTCAGATCGGCTCGATCGTCACGCTGATGCACGAAGACGGGTCGAAGGATGACTACCTGATAGCCATTCCCGAAAACCGGGTTCCCGGCTTCCTCCTCGCCTCTCCCGAGGGTCCCCTCGGTACCGCTCTAGGGGGTGCGGTGGTGGGCGATGACGTCACCTACCAAGCCCCCGGAGGCACTTTCACAGTCACAGTGCTCGCGGTCCGGCCCTACGACGGCTGAACCTTGGGGTCCCCGTCATGCTCTGGCAGCACGATCTGACCCCGAAGGAGACAATCCGTTGCGCATAGGTTTGCCCAGACCACGGGAACTCGCCCAACGGCTGCGGAGTACGGCCCGGGTCCAGCCGGATGAGGTCGAGCATTACCTCGACACCCATACCGCCGAGTGGCAGGCGCTGGCGAGCGCCGACCCCCATGACGCAGCAGACATCCTCGAGGAACTGGCCACCGACGCGGCGACCGACCTGCTCTCCGACCTCAACATCGCTGACGCAGCCGGAATCCTCAACGAGATGCGCCCTGAGCTGGGTGTTGATGTTCTTGAGGGACTCAACCCGGCCCGGACTTCGGACCTTATCGCTGCCATGGATGCCGATATGGCGGCCGACCTGCTTGGACAACTGGACGAGGGGGACCGAGAGCAGGTATTGGCCGACCTCGATCCTGAGATTTCCCACGAGTTGCTCGCTCTCCTCCAACACGCTCCTGATTCGGCGGGCGGGCTGATGACGACAGATGTGGCCGTCCTGCAGGTTGGGATGACCGCGGGTGAAGCCACCGAACGGCTCCGGCAACTTCATGACCAGATCGACGACCTCTCGTACGTCTACGTGGTCGATCATCGGCGTCAGCTGGTGGGGGTGGTGTCGTTCCGTGATCTGGTGTTCGCGCGCCCTGGGGTGGGACTCGACGAGACCATGGCACACCGACCGGTTGCCGTACGTCCTGAAACAGATCGGGAAGAGGTCTCGGAGCTGGCGCAACGCTACGGCCTATTCGGATTACCGGTCGTCGATCATTCAGGTGTCCTGTTGGGCATGGTCACTCATGAAGCCGTGGTGGAGTCGGTTCAGGCCGAGGCTTCCGAAGACTTCGCCGCGGCGATGGGAGCTGGACCCGAGGAGACGGTGTTCACGCCCGTAAGACGAGCGGCCGGCATGCGCCTTCCTTGGATGCTGGTGAACCTGGCCATGGCGCTGGTAGTGGCGTTGGTCATCGAGCGGCAGTCCGCGGTGATCAACGACATCGGCCCGGTCCTGGCCGCGCTGATGCCCGTGGTTGCGTTGATGGGCGGCAATGCCGGTGCGCAGAGCTTGGCCGTGGTAATCCGATCAATGGCGATTGACGGCGTCACGCCAAGTAGGGCAGGGCGGGTGCTCATCAATCAGGTGACCATTGGCGCAATCAACTCCATTCCCATCGGCTTGCTCGCTGGATCCGTCGGGCTGGTGTTCGGAGGCACAGTGAACTTTGCTGTTACCATGGGGACAGCAACGGTAGCCAACCTTGTCATAGGCACACTGTCCGGCACGGCGATCCCTCTGATACTTCGCAAGCTGGGACTGGACCCTGCCCTGGCCTCGAATATCTTCCTTACGCTGGTCACCGACGTGGTCGGGTTCGGCGGGTTTCTCATGGTCGCCACCCTGTTGCTGCGCTAAGGGTCGTGCTCCGTTCAGGATGGCGGCACGCTCAGGAACCGACTGTCATCCCCCCTGCATCGGCATACGGCCCGTAGAACGTCACCTCGACCCCGTTTTCGATCCTGAGAAATGTCCGGGCGTCGAGGACAGACTGCTCCTCAGGCGTGAGGTCGTCCATGATCGCTAAGTCAGCAACGTTCCGGCCGTCCACGACGATGGCCGTATTTGGCGAATACGTATCCACCACGTCGTACACCAGGTTCTCCAACTGGACGGTGGAATAGGCACCGGGCTCAACCAAAATCACGAGCGTGGTGCGATCATCGACAATAAGACGGTGTATCACCTCGTACGGTGGAATCGCCGGTGGCAGGGTGGTGTCCGATCCCTCTTGGGCATTGACCTCGCTTTCTGGATCTTTGGCGCCCTCGACGACTGAAGTCGCCGTACCAGAGATGTCGGCACCGGCCTCCGCTACTTCAGTGACCGTGGTACTGGTGGTCGGCGACGCCTCGGCTGGAGCCGATGTCGTGGCGGACGTCGAGTCATCCCCACCGCACGCGCCGAGTAGTAGGGCAATCGCGATGGCCGGCACGGCCCACCGAGCAGCCATCATCGCATCAGTCCTTGGTCACCTTCCGCCTCAAGGACAAGGGTAATCCTATCCGGTGCGTTATGGACACACCTCGTCGATGTGCCTGGCTTGACCACGCCGTGCCAGGCACACCCGGATCACGGAGTATCCGGCAATACACGCGGGCGCGCGCGATACCCCGATCCGATCTTCTGCCGGACCGGTTTCAGCCGGAGGAGACGGAGCCAACCGGCTAACCCCACCCGGAAACCGTCGAGATCGGACCCGTCGCAAGCCGGTTGGGCGCGAGCGAGCCGCCAGCCCGCAATCGAGTCCCGGCTCCTCCTTGTCACCCATGTCTGGTGCCTATCGGGTCGCTGGACCTGAGCCGGGGCCATGGGCGAACGAGTGGCTTATCCGGACCTTGATGCACTCCGTTCCCGACCTTTCGCCCCGGCCCCACGAGTATGGAAAACGCCCGGTGGGCCGACGGGCGACGCCATGATTCACACGGCAGTGAGCGCCGCCCTAATCGACCCCGGTATCTCTTGGCACCGTCCCGGTTCCGGTCCGAGGCCTCGCTACCCATCGGGTCCCGTGCCGCTGCAGAACCAGTTCCTCGCTGTCCACCCACTTGTGGTGTGTTCTGCAGGCGGCGACCAGGTTGTCCACATCGGTGGTACCGCCGTCACGCCAGGGCCGGACGTGATGAAGTTCACACTGGTGCATGGGTGCGCCGCATGCGAAACAGCCTCCATCCCGCACCGCAACGGCGAGGCGTTGCGGAACATTCGCGAGCCGCTGATTCCGGCCCAGCCATAGGACCCTCCCCGAACCTCCGAAAATCATTCCGGCGAGTTCGGTATCGGGCGAGAGCGTTGCCAGGATCTCCCTGGCCACCGGACCGGTCCCGACGATCTCGACTTGCCGGTCGGGTGACGTTCCGTCGATGACGCCCTGCGGAGCTACCAATACCAACTGTGTCGAGGCCCTGATTCGCCCACCCAGGGCCGCGTCAAGCGGCTCCCCCGTGGCACTGTCACGGCCGGTAAGGAGTTCGAAAACCGCATCTGCCTTGCGCTGTTTGGGAGTCCTGACCTGCTCAGGCGGCTGTCCATCCTTACCGTCTCTTCTCAGCAACGCCAGATTGTGGACCTCGACAGCCTGTTTCAGGTGGTTGAACTGGGGTGGCGCCAACCGGACGTTCAGCACGCCCATCCCCGTCCGCTGATCAACCCACAGCTTCGCCTCCCTTTCCATCGTCTGGCGTCCCAGTACGTCAACACCGGCTTCGGCGAGCTTGTCGTTCCACCATCCCACGGCGTGCCGATAGAACGTATCCGGTAGCGTCCGGCAGGCAGCCTCGAGTAGGTCATGGTCGGTGTCGACCACACCCTGGCCCACCTTCTCGGCCGCGTTTACCAACGTGTTCACATGCCCTAGCGCGATCTCCGCCGAGGCGAAGCGCTCGGTCACATTGGGCATGTCGGCGAGGAATGCGGAAACACGGCTCAGCCGATTCGCTTCCCGCCACCCCAACCTCATCTGGCGACGCAACAGGTCCGCCGGCTCGACCGACGGATCCGCCTCGCATGCCCTGCGGGCCAGATGGCACGCCCTGGAAGCGACTCGGGTCTGCACTCGACCCAGCGCCCGCAGTACGGCATCGGCGCCCGCGTCGCCCCGCTCAACCGACCGGCACAACTGTCCGATCAAATCGTCGATCTGGGACTCGATCCCCCCGACACCGACGATTTCCTCATCCGACCTGCTGAGCGGGTCACCACGGTCAGATGGCACAAAGGTGGACTCATCCACCGACTTATGTTGTTCCATGTACTAGTTATGCTTCAACTCCCGACCAAAGTCAACCCCCTTGTTACCACTGATCCTCTTCCGGGAGACCGGGAGTTCGTTCACGCACCGGGACCTCCGAGGATCCTCCAGCCGTCATCCGTAAGCCGGACATAAGTAGACATCAGTCGATCCTGGCGATGTCCGACTGGTAGGCACGGGCCAGCCGGGCGGTTATGGGACCGGGTTGGAAGAGTCGATCCCCCACGGAGACGACCGGTGTCACCTCCGTCACCGAGGACAGATAGGCGACCTCCACGGCATGGTCCAACCGAGAGCTGGGATAGTGCCCCTCCTGTATCCGGATGCCGAATGCCCGGGCATGGCCAAAGACGATCCGCCGCGTCACAGAGTCGAGGATTCCCAGGTCGAGAGTGGGCGTCTCTATGACCCCGTCCACCAACCAGAACACCGTGAAGGTGGGCCCTTCCAGCACCAGTCCTTCGCGGGACACCAGCAATGCCTCATCGAAACCCGCCGCCCTCGCAACTCGCCCCGCCGCCATGTTTGGTGCGTACGAGAGGGTCTTCACGCCCGCCAACTCCCACGGATGCCCCGCCGGATGCCAGGGCGCCACAACCTCTAGCAGCCGGAGCTCCCCGTGTAGCGGTGGCAGGGAAGAGGACAGCACATGGACGTTCGGGCTTCCATCAAGATCCGAGGCGTAGATGCGAACCACCCCGTCTCCCTGATAGGCAGCCACCTGTCGCGCCCATTCGCCGATATACGGAACGGGCGGGAGGGGAATGGCCATGGCAGCAGCCGAGCGGGCCAGTCGCTCCAGGTGTTCGGCCAGACCGATCAAGCGCCCGGCATAAGAGCGAAGGGCCTCGAAGCAACCGTCGCCGCGGACGACCAACGGATCGAACACAGAGATTGTGGGCGCCACGGGCCGGCCGTTCCGCAACACGAGGGGGGCCTCGTCAACCACCGCGCCATCCGTTGGTAATCGGTAGGCGGCGATCACGCCCGAACGCCTTGGGGGTTATCTTCACACCCGGTGGGGCTTGGCGGCGCTTGTACTCGTTGAGATCCACCATGGCCGCGACCCGGGTGACGATCGCCCGGTCGAAGCCGGAATCCACAATGGCATCGATAGAACGGTCCTCCTCGATGTAAGCGGCGAGCACCGGATCGAGCACCTCATAGGGCGGCAGGCTATCGGTGTCGAGTTGACCGGGCCTGAGCTCGGCGGATGGCGGTTTCCGGATTACCTCGGCGGGAATAACCTCGTCTCCGCGGTTGCGCCAATTGGCCAGATCGTAGACAGTCGTCTTGAGGACGTCCTTTAGCACTGCATAGCCGCCGGCCATGTCCCCGTACAGAGTGGCATAGCCCACTGCCATCTCGGACTTGTTTCCGGTGGCGATGACCATTTCGTGATGTTTGTTGGATATGCCCATCAGGAGAGTTCCGCGAATCCGTGGCTGCAGGTTCTCCTCCGCGATCCCGAACCCGCGGCCTGCGAATACGGCTTCGAGCGCGTCCTGGTACGCGGCGAACAGGTCGCCGATGGCAATGCGGTCAAGGCGAATACCCAGCCTGCGCGCCAATTCCTCCGAGTCACGTATCGACCCGTCGGAACTGAACTCGGAGGGCATGGTGACGCCCCGAACCGAGTCCCGACCGAGCGCATCGACAGCGATCACCGCGGTAAGCGCCGAATCTATACCTCCCGAAAGACCTACCACCACCTTCGAGAAACCGTTCTTCCTGACGTAGTCACCAAGCCCGAGCACGAGCGCACGGTAGATGAGCTCTATGGGTTCCATGGTGGGAGCGGGGCTGGGAGAACGGACCACGGAACTGCGGGGTGACGATTCAACCCGCGCCATGGGGGTCTCCGCCTGTTTGCCGTCCGGCTCACCTGCCTCTACATCGACCACGAACAGATCCTCTTCGAAGCGCGGCGCCCGGTACTGGATGGAACCCTCCCGGTCCATCACGATCGAACCACCATCAAAGACGAGTTCATCCTGCCCGCCGACCAGGTTGAGATAGACCACGGGCACCCGGGCGCCGACCGCTTCCCGCTCGATATGGCGAACCCGCTCCTCGTCTTTCGAGACCTGGAAGGGTGATCCGTTGATGTTGAGAAGCAGCCGGGCACCCGCGGCTACCTGGGCGGAAGGTGGTCCATCGGCTACCCAAATGTCCTCACATATGGAGACGCCCACTGCCATCCCGCCGATATTCCAGACCGTCCCCGGTGCGGAACCCGCCACGAAATAGCGCTCTTCGTCGAATACGCCATAGTTGGGCAGCCGTACTTTGTGATATATACCTTTGATATGCCCATTTTGAAGTAAGGCTGCTGCGTTAAAAATCGGATAACGACCATGGCCGGTAGTCGCCGACCCGCCGGACGACACCCTATCCACAACCCCCACCACGGTGACAGTCGACCCGGCATGGCCGGCCAGCTGCTCCAGTACCGCCATGTTGGCGTCCACGAAACCACTTCGGATCACCAGATCCTCGGGGGGATAGCCGGGAACAGCCAACTCGGGCAGGAGCAGTACGTCAGCGCCCTCTGCCTCCGCCCAGCTCATCGCTTCCCGGATCCGGGCTTCATTGTGAGCGAGGTCACCGACCCGGAGGTTGATCTGAGCCCCTGCCACCCGGATGGTCTTCATAGTCCGCGGAGTTTAGGAGGGTGGGTTTGATGGCGATCGCCGAGCCGCAGGACGCCTACTCCAGCGAGAAGTCCGCCTCCAGCAATGCCGAGCGCAGCGCATCCGCCTCCGACGGCCGGACGGACAGCGTCAGGATGCCGCCTCCCCCGTGAAGGGCATGACGGAGTTGAAGGTCGCGGACATCGACGCCGCTCCGCTCCAGTGCCCGTCCGACACTGGCGATCTCGCCCGGCCGGTCCTGGAGCACTACACCCACCCTCACCACCGGTGGCGCCATGGCCTGCCGCCTACTCCGGGCCTCTTCGATCCGGGTGGTCAGCCGGCCGGAAGCACCTTGTGCCACCTCCTCCCGAACCTCTCCGAGCAGACTCATGAGCCGTCCGATCGAGTCGCTGACGTTGGCCTCGTTCGCAGCAAGTACCTCAGGCCACCAGCGGGGCTCGGAGGCAGCCACTCGGGTCAGGTCGCGGAACGAGCCTGCTACCAGGCGACCCGCGACCGGTCCACTCCGTGTGATCAGATTGATCAACGAAACGGCAAGTACCTGGGGAAGATGCGAGATGTCGGCTATCACCCGGTCGTGCTCCGCAGCGGGCAGCCGGTACGGCATGGCTCCCACCGATTCCACTATCGACTCGAGAGCCTCGATATCGTCCGCCACAGCATGATCGGGACAGATAACCCAAGCGGCTCCCTTGAAGAGGGAGGGCGAAGCCGCGGCGGGTCCGGCTTGCTCGCGACCCGCCATCGGATGCCCGGCCACCAGTCGCAAGCCTGCCGGCCGGGCATCGACTACCGGCCCCTTTACGCCGGCCACATCCGTCACCAGGGCGTCGGTGCGCAAGCCCGACAGGGTCTCAAGGGTGGCGGTGAGAGGACCGGCCAGCACGACCAGTTCCGAGCCCTCCAGAGCGGCCTCCTGGCTTTCGCACGGGTAGTCCACCGCGCTCCGCTCCGTGGCTTCTTCCAGCGCTGCGCCGTCGGGGTCCCAACCGGCGACGGTCCAGCCGACCCGCCGGAGGGCCATGCCGAGGGACGCCCCGATCAAACCCGTGCCGAAGATGGCGGCGCGACGCATCCGGGCTGCTGAATGAAGGCCTATATGGTGACGCCGAGAGCCGCGGCCAGACGTCGCATCTGGTCCATCAACTCGGCGAATTCGCCCGGTAGCAGAGCCTGATCGCCATCGACCTGAGCGGTCTCAGGGGTGGGATGCACGTCCACGATGAACCCATCCGCCCCCACCGCTATGGCAGCGCGAGCCAGGGGGGCAACCAGATGGCGCCGTCCCGACGAATGAGAAGGGTCGATTATCACCGGCAGGTGAGACATGTGCTTGATAACCGGCGCCGCCGAGATGTCGAGAGTGTTTCTTGTGGCGGTCTCGAAGGTCCGGATTCCTCTCTCGACCAGGACTACCTCGTGGTTTCCTTCCTTGTATATGTACTCGGCGGCATTGAGCCACTCATCGATGGTGGCTGTGAATCCTCGCTTGAGCTGCACCGGCTTGTGAACCCGGCCGACTTCTGAAAGCAGTGCGTAGTTGGCCATATTCCTGGTGCCGATTCGCAACATGTCGGCGTAACCGGCAACCATGTCAACGTCCCGCGGATCAAGGACCTCGGCAACGAATGGCAGGCCGAACTCCTCGCGGGCCTCGGCTAGTAGTTGAAGACCGTCCTCCGCCAAACCCTGGAAGGAGAAGGGGCTGGTCCGGGGCTTGAAGGCATCCCCTCGTAGAATGGTGGCACCGGCCTCGAGCACCGCTTCTGCCGTATGAAACAGCTGGTCGCGGGTCTCAACCGCGCAAGGACCGGCAATCGGCGCGAAAACGCCGCCGCCGATCTGGGCGCTTCTCACTTTTATGACGGTGTCCTCGGGCTGGAATTCACGGGACACGAACTTGTACGGCTTCAGCACCGGCACCGCCCGCTCGACGCCGGGCATGGCCAGCCAGGGCTGTTGCCGGATGACCTCTCGATCCCCGATTGCTCCGATGACAGTACGGACCTGTCCCACCGAGATGTGGGCTTCGCATTCGATCCCGGCCAGGCGTCGCACCACCCCGTCGATGTGTTCTTGTGAAGCTCCCGACTTCATGACGATGATCATCATGCTTCCTCCGCGCGCTATCCGGAGAGGATAGACCCGATGGCCGGCCATGCACTAACCCGGTCGGGCGTGACGCGACCTCGGCCGTCAGGACTTGTCGAGGCGTCGAATATCTTCGGGCGTGTCGACATCGCCGGGCGGCATAGTATCCACTAGCACCTCCTCCACCCATTCGGGATGGGCCAGGAAGAGATTTCGTGCCCCCTGGTCACCGCTCAGCCCGGTAATCAGGGCCGGCCACAGGGAACGATGGACCAGCACCGGATGTCCCCGGGTAAGGCGGTATCGGGGGATGATCACCGGGCGCCCGGACCGCCTGCGGGCCTCGAGTAGCCGTGGCACGACATCCCTCGGTACGTTCGGTTGGTCCCCCAGCACGAGCAGAGCCTGATCGACCGATCGCTCGCCGATCAGGAAATCCAACCCGACCCGTAACGAGGAACCCATCCCCTCCCGCCACTCGAGGTTCTCAATGACCGGAACGCCGCCGAGATCGACTGTTTCCATGACCTGTTCGGCGGCGGCGCCCAATACCACATAGACCGCGTCCGTCTGCGGCCAGCCCTGTACCTGCTCCACCACATGCGCCAAGAGCGGCTTCCCCCTCCAGTCGGCGATCTGTTTGGGACGGCCGAAACGCCTCGACTCACCCCCGGCGAGGACGAGCGCCGCGGTTATCACGGCCGAGCGAACGCGCGTTGATGATCGGCCACAACCCGACCAGGAGCCGTCATAGGTCTCCGGCGTCCTCCGTGCGTTGAAGGTGGACGCGGCCCTTCCGCCCGACGAGAGACTCCCCCGTACCCGATCCGTACCGGACCTGGATCATCTCCGCCAGGATGGATATGGCCACCTCACCGGGTTGCTCGGCGCCGATGTCGAGCCCGACCGGACCGCGGATCCGAGCGATCTGATCCTCAGGAAACCCGGCCTTCCGCAGCCGATCCACCCGCCGCCGGTGGGTGCGGCGGCTTCCCATCACCCCGATGTATCTGGCCTCGCTGGGCAGCACGAGTGGCAGCACCGGATCCTCGAACCGGGCGTCGTGGCTGAGCATCACCACATACGTGCGGCCGTCTATATCCAGTTGGTCGGCGACCTCTCCCGGCCACCCGACGATCACCTGATCCGCCTCGGGGAAGCGCTCCGGCGTCGTGAAGAACGGACGGGCGTCGTTGACAATGACCCTGAAGCCCAGGCTATGGGCTATCCGGCATAGCTCCTGCGCGATATGAACGGCGCCGATGATCAGGAGCCTGGGCTGGGGCGCCACGGTCTCGATGTAGACCTCGTGCTCCCCGTATCCGAGGGTACGGCTCTGCTCACGATCCATCAGGCTGGCCGCATCGGCGATGACGGCATCGTGTACCTCGGCGGGGATGGCGCCGGCCACCAGCCCGTCCGCCCGGTCCAGCACGGCCTTGGCGCCGGTAGTGGGGCCCTCGACCACAGTAATGACCGCCCCCAGCCGCTCTTGCTCCACGAGGCTGCGGACCGCCTCCAACCGGTTGCTCACCATTTCTCGACCAGCACCTGGATTGTCCCTCCGCATGCCAGGCCGACCTCAAAGGCGTCTTCGTCGGCGATGCCGTAGGTCACCAGGCGAGGCTGTCCCGTGGCGAGCACCTCCTGAGCGTGCAGGAACACGTCGTTCTCGACGCATCCGCCGCTGACCGAGCCCTCCATGTCACCGTCGGACGAAACCAGGAACTTGGCTCCCTCGGGCCGGGGAGCCGAGCCCTTGACGCGCACCACTGTCGCCACAGCGACCTGCTTCCCTTCTTCGATCCACCGGCTGTAGATACTCAGCGCATCCTTCATGATGCACGGGCTCCTCGTCTAGACAATCGCCCTGCGAGCGGGCTTGGCTGGGGCGGTATCGACTCCAGGAGTCGGATGACTCCGACAAGATCGACCAGTCGGGCGGCCGGCAGGAAGTCGTCCACGTAGGGCAACGCCGCCTTGAGCCCGCGTGTCTCCGGTGCGTACCCCTTGCGACCCGCCAGGGGATTCAACCAGATGGTTCGATGGACCGAGCGTGAGAAACGCGCCATCTCCGCACTCAGCATATCCGGTTCCCCGCGGTCCCATCCGTCGCTGATGATCATTCCGATCGGACCACCTCTAGCCACCCTTCGACTCCAGTGCCGATTGTAGGTTGCCAGAGCCTCGCCGATTCGCGTGCCGCCTGACCAATCATGGACGCGGCCTGCCACCAGCCGGAGCGCCATGGCCGGATCCCGCCTACGAAGCTCGTGGGTGATACGCGTCAGCCGGGTGGAGAACACGAAGGTCTCGACCCGGCCCATCCGGGCCGGAGCGGAATGGGCGAAGTACAGGAGCAACTCCACGTATTTCTCCATCGATCCGCTCACGTCCGCGATTATCACCAGCGGCCGCCGGCGAGGCCTGCGGGACCGGAACTCCATTTCCAGTAGCTCGCCGCGCGGACCGACTGCATTCCGCAAGGTCCTCCGCATGTCGGGCCGGCGTCCCATCGAGTCGGGTCTCCAGCGGCGACTCAACGCCTCGGCCGGTCTCCATACCATCCGGGAAATCAGCCTCCGCACCTCGGCCATCTCGTCGGGTGTCAGCTCGCCGAAGTCACGGGTGCCAAGACGCTCGGCGTGAGAAGCCCCCATCTGTTCGCTGCTGTCCTCCATCTCCTCCTCGTCGAGCCGGCCCGCCGAGGTCAGCACGGGGAGGTAGGACTGCACCATCCGGTCCGACTCCGCCTCCGTGGAGTACCGCCTGCGGCTCCCCGACCCGAAGAAAAGGTCGAACGCCTCCTCGAACACCGGTAGCTGATCGGGACGGGTCACCACCAGCGACCGGAACCCGCAACGGATGTCCCGGACATCTTCGAGACCCAGGACGTGGGCCGACGTGAGCAACTCCATGCCGGTGCGCGGGTCGACGTCGAGGCCCTTGGCGCGCAGGTAGCGCGCGAAGTGGATCACGTTCTGGGCGAACACACCGACAGCCATCAGCCCCGATTATTCATGTTTCCACCACACCTACGTACATCAGGCCACCTCAACGGCATGAGTTGCGATCGGCCCCCGACTCACCCTTGGGGGGTGAGTATCGCGCCCGGGCATGACCGGAGCTGCCAAAGACCATAACCCCGGTTCAGTAACCCGAAAGCTCCCACTCCAGTCACCGTACAAACCCCCGATCCATTAATAATTGGGGCCAGAATCAACCGGCTACGAGCAGGCCCCCGACCCCTGCGGTGCGCACCCGTTCGATGTCCTCCTCGTACTTCAGGATCACCCCCAGCGTGTCGCCGGCCGCCTCGGGCGACAGCACCTCCGCGCCCAGGACGTTCAGGGCGGCCGCCCAGTCCAGCGTCTCCGCAACACCGGGGGGCTTGAACAGATCCAGATCCCGCAGCTTCTCCATCGCGCGGGCCAGATCGGCGGCAAGGGCCTTGTCGATCCCGGGCACCTTGGCTGTGACGATCTCCATCTCCCGCTCGAAACTGGGATAGTCGATCCAGTGATACAGGCAACGGCGTTTCAGGGCGTCGTGGATCTCGCGGGTGCGGTTGGAGGTGATGACCACGACGGGGGGATCCTGGGCGGCCACCGTACCGACCTCCGGAATGGTCACTTGGAAATCCGACAGCAGTTCCAGGAGGTACGCCTCGAACTCCTCGTCAGCCCGATCGAGCTCGTCGATCAGCAGGACCGGCCGGGACCCGTCAGCCGCCATCTCCACGGCCTCGAGCAGCGGCCTCGCGATCAGGTACTCGCGGCTCATGATGTCGGAGATCGCCGCGCCTCCGCCCTCGCCACGAGCTTCGATCAGCCGGATCGCCAGCATCTGGCGGGCGTAGTCCCACTCGTAAAGGGCGTGCCCGGCGTCAAGACCTTCATAGCACTGGAGCCGGATCAGGGGCTGTTCGAGGATGGCGGCCAGCACCTTGGCAACCTCGGTCTTTCCGACTCCGGCCTCCCCCTCCAGAAACAAGGGCCGTCCAAGCTGGAGGGACAGGTGGATGGTTACCGCCAGGGACCGGTCCGCCACGTAACGCTGTGTAGCCAGCGCAGCGGCGACGTCTTCGACAGTGGCGGGAATCATTCCGCCAGGTTACACGCCCGCATGGTGCCGGAGAGCCCGGGACGGCATCCACCCACGGCGCCACACGCACGAGCGAGACCCGCGGAGCAAGCCCGCCCGGGGACGTACCTCCTCCGGAGCTGCCTACCCGGCGGCGCTCAGGGCTGCGTTGACGGCCCGGGCCGTGAACACCTCGGCCAGATGGGTCTTGTAGGCAACCGACCCGTACAGGTCTTCCAGCACCTCGATCCCGTCGGTTGCATGGGCCGCAGCCGCCTTCACGGCAGCGTCCGAACCGTCGGAACCGACCAGAGCATCGGCCACTCCGGCGGCCAGGACCGGGCGGTTGCCCACTCCGGTCACCGCCACGGTCGCGGCGCTGATCGAGCCGTTGGAACGGGTAACGGACGCCGCCACACCGGCAACCGCGTAGTCGGTGTGGCCTCCACGGCGGCCCAGCTTGTCATAGGCCGATGCCGTGCCCGGTCCCGCCTTCGGGATCCGTACCTCGGTGAGGATCTCGTTGGGCTCCAGCGCCGACATCATCGTGTCTACGAAGAAGTCCGCCGCCGCGATCTCACGGGTTCCCGAGGACGAGGCCGCAACCATGGTGGCGCCCAGCGCCAGCGCGGCCACCGGTTGATCCGCCGCGACGTCGGCGTGGACCAGGGACCCGCAGCATGTGCCCCGGTTCCGGACCTGCCGATCACCCGTCCAGGAGGCGGCGGTTGCGAGCGCCGCGCCGTGCTCCCCGACCAGGTCGCTGTCGGCTACCTCGGCATGCGTCACCAGCGCCCCGATCGAGACGGAGTCGCCGTTGTCGGTGATCTGATCCAATCCGGCGATCCGGCCGATGTCCACCACCACATCCGGTGACAGCAGGCGCATCTTCATCATCGGCAGGAGGCTCATACCGCCCGCCAGGACCTTGGCGCCCGGGTTGGCGTCAAGGGCCGCCAGCGCCTCGTCCAGATCGGAGGGCGCAATGTATTCGAACTCTCGTGGATACATAGGATCCTCCTCTCTAAGCCCGGGCGTCCTGGATAGCCTGCCAGACCCGTCTGGGTCGGAGCGGCATGTCGATGTGGGTCACCCCGAGTGGTTCGAGCGCATCGACCACCGCGTTCACAACGGTGTGCGCGGAGCCGATGGTGCCCGCCTCGCCGATGCCCTTCACCCCCAACGGGTTGATGTCGGTGGGCGTCACCGTCCGGTCCAGTTCGAACGACGGAAGGTCTGCCGCAGTGGGAAGGATGTAGTCCACCAGCGACCCCGACAGCAGGTTGCCGTCGGCGTCATAGACCGCATCCTCGAACATGGCCTGCCCGATCCCCTGGGCGATACCGCCGTGAATCTGTCCGTCCACGATCATCGGGCTGATCACGTTGCCGCAGTCGTCCATCCCGATGTAGCGGAGTAGGTCCACGTCACCCGTGTCGGGATCCACCTCCACCACCGCGATGTGGGTCCCGAACGGCCAGGTGGCGTTGCCCGGACTGAAGATGGCATGTGCCTCCAAGCCTCCTTCCATGCCTTCCGGCAGGCGGTGGGGCTGGTATGCGCACGCCGCGATGTCGCCCCAGCTGACCGAACTGTCGGGAGCGCCGGCCACATGGGCGCCGCCGTCGGCGAACTCGATGTCCTCCTCGGACGCCTCCAGCATATGGGCGGCGATCCGGGCGGCCTTCGCCCGCACCTTCCCGGTGGCCTGGTAACAGGCGGCGCCGTCGACCGCCGCCGACCTGGATCCGAACGTCCCGATGCTCGGCGGGGCCTCCTCCGTGTCGCCATGGATGACCCGGATCCGGTCGACCTCCAGGCCGAGACCGTCGCCGACGATCTGCGCCCAGGTGGTCTGGTGACCCTGGCCGGATGGTCCGGTCCCGATCGACACAGTGGCCGACCCGTCCGGATGCACCCTCACCAGGCTGGAGCCGTTGAAGGCCGACGGCATCTGGTACTCGGCCCACGAGAAGCCGAGATCCACCAGCCCCGACGGGCCGAAACCGCACACCTCCACGTAGGTGGCAAGCCCGACCCCGACGTAGCGGCCTTCGGCCCGGGCGGCATCCCGCTCGGCCAGCAGATCCGACCAACCGGCCGTCTCTAACGCCGCGTCCAGGTTGGTGGCGTAGTCGCCGGTGTCCATCGGGAACCCCATGGGCGACACGGCCCCGGGAAATTCGCTCGCCGAGATGTAGTTCTTGCGCCGCACCTCCGCCGGATCCATCCCGATGCGGCGGGCGTACATATCGATGATCCGCTCCAGGTAGTACGCGGCCTCCGGCCGGCCTGCCCCACGGTACGCGTCGGTGGTCATCGTGTGGGTGGTGACGCAGTCCATCTTCCAGTAGGTCGGGAAGCCGTACTGCCCCGACCCGACGAACAGTCCGAGGAAGGGGATGGCGACGGTGAAGTTCTGGCTGTAGGCGCCCATATCGGCGATGCCCTCTAGCTCGAACCCGAGGATCTCGCCGTCCTCGGTGCCTGTCACGGTGGCGGTAGCCACCCAACCGCGACCCTGGATGGTGGAGTTGGCCGCCTCCCGGCGGGTCTCCGTCCACTTCACAGGACGACCCAGTTGCTTGGAGGCGAATGCCACCAGCACCTCGTCGTTGTACACGTTGAGCTTGCAGCCGAACCCGCCGCCGACCTCCATAGCCTTGACGGTCACCTGGTTCATGCTCATGCCGAAGTACTTGCCGATCGCGCCCGCCAGAGCCGAGGGGATCTGCGTTGACGAGTAGATGTCGAACCGGTCGTACCCTGCCTGGTAATCGGCCATCACCGATCGGGGCTCGATGGGCACAGGGATAAGCCGCTGGTTCGTCATCTCCTGCGAGACGACCACCGCACCGTCCCCTTGCTTGGCGGCTTCGATACCCTCCTGCAGCTCGGCCAGCGCCGCCTCGTCCGCTCCGAAGGGCCCCACCCACGAGATCAGGGTGTTGGAGGCTCCTTCATGGACCGGAACCTCGTCGCTCAGGGATTGCTTGAGGTCCACCACCGCCGGCAAGGGCTCGTAGTCGACCTCGACGGCGTCTGCGGCGTCCTTGGCCACGTAGGGGTCGTCCGCCACCACCATGGCCACGGCCTCGCCGACGTGCTTGACCGTTCCGCTGTTTAGTAGGGGTCGCAGCGCCCCCACCGGAACCTGGGCGATGAGCGGGCCGAGGTGGTCGGTGTCCGCCGCCGTGTATACCGCTAGGACGCCTTCCATCGCCGCGGCTGCCGAGGTGTCGACCGACCCGACCTGGGCATGCGCGTAGGGGCTACGCACGAAGGCCACGTGGGCGGTACCGGCCAGCTTGACATCATCCGTGTAGCGGCCCCGTCCCTGGATCAAGGCCGGATCCTCCCGGCGCCTTACCACGCCGCCCAGCACACTTGTCGAGCTCATGCGTTCTCCCATTCAGCCGGGGCAGGCTCTTCGCCGCGCATCTTGGCGCCCGCGTACTCGATGGCCCGCACGATGTTGTGGTATCCGGTGCAGCGGCACAGGTTGCCTTCGATCCCGCGCCGGATCTCCGCTTCCGAAGGTTCCGGGTTCTCTTCGAGGAGGGTTACGGCCGACATGATCATTCCGGGGGTGCAGAAGCCACACTGGAGGCCGTGACGCTCCCAGAAGCCCTCCTGGACCGGATGCAGCTCGCCGTTGCTGGCCAGGCCCTCGACTGTGGTGATGTCCGCACCGTCGGCCTGGGCGGCCAGCATGGTGCAGGAGAGCACGGCCTTCCCGTCAAGGCTGATCGTGCAGGCACCGCAATAGGACGACTCGCACCCCACATGGGTGCCTGTCAACCCCAGGGACTCACGTAAGAAGTGGACCAGCAGCGTACGGGGTTCGGCGTCCCCCGATACCTGCTTCCCGTTGACCGACATGGACACCTTCATACAGGGTCTCCTTTCGAAGCGGCTGGCTACCCAGACGGTATCAAAATCGCCGGTTTCGTGTCGAGACGAGCCTATGTTTTGACCCTCCCGCCCCGGTGAGTGGACCAGCCATTGGCGAAAGGGGGGATCCGGCTAGCGGTCGGTCAGGACCTGGGCAGCGATCTCTGCCGCATTCTCCAGCTGGCCGGCGCGGGGCTGATCGAAGATGAACTCGTTCACCCCGACCTCCGCATAGCGCCCCACCACCTCTAGGAACGCCTCCGGACCGGTCCACGGATCGGGCATGCCCACGGAGGTCAGGTTGGGGATCCACCCGTAGAAGGACCTGATGACCTCCCCCGGATCGCGCCCGATCTCCAGGCAGGCCTCGTCGAGGATACGGTTGCGCTCGGCCATCTCGGCGACCGTCCCGTACGAGTTCCAGCGATCGGCGAACCGGGCGCATATCCGCAGCATGCGGGGCCGGTGGGCGCCCATGGTCAGCGGCGGCCGCGGCTTCTGCACAGGTTGGGGACGCAAGCGCGCCCCGCGGAGTTGGTAGTGCCGGCCCTTGTAGGTGGTGGCCTTGCCTCGAACCAGAGAATCGATCACCTCGACCGCCTCATGGAACCTGCCTACCAGCTCGCCCGGTTCACCGAACGGCAATCCGAAGCGCTCGTGTTCCTCCACGAACCATCCGGCGCCTATTCCCAACTCCAGGCGGCCGTCGGAGACATGGTCGATGGTGATGGCCTGCTGCGCCAGCAAGGCCGGATGGCGGAAGGTGTTGCTGGCGACCAGGCAACCGATCCGGATCCTGCTGGTAACCGCCGCCATGGCTGCCAGAAGCGTCCAGCCCTCGAAATAGTCACGGGTGGGATCGCTGGGACGCATGAAGTGGTCACAGTCCCAGACGCTGTCGAACCCGAGTTCCTCGTAGTACTGCCACCGGTCCACGAGGGTGTGATAGGGCAGCGACTGATCGGTGCAGATCCCGTAGAGAATGTCCCTCGTCACCCTTACCTCCTAGGCGATCGTGGATAACGAAGGATCCTAGATGCCCAGTTCCTCGGCGGTGGTCAGTGGTCAGTGGTCAGTGGATGTTGTAACTCGGGAGGAACAGACAACCCGACGAAATCTACGGGCACAAGGAACTCCGTGACCTCTAGGTCGCAAACTGGCCATCGGCCACTACACCTAGCCACTCAACTCTTGAGCGCCTCCGCCAGCGCCCGAACGAGCTCGTCCTGGTAGCCGGTCAGGTACCGGAGGAGTAGCGCGACCGGATCGGATGCCCGCCTCTCATCAGACCCCCAGCCATCATCCACGATCTCCAACCGGGCGCCGAGAGCCAGGCGAGCCTCGTTGAGCACCATCAGCAACGCCTCGGCCTCCGTAGCGGAGAGGTCCACCGTCCCGCTCTCGGCCGCCTTGAGGACGGAGGCAACCGCGTCCCGATCCATCCGGCGCTGGCGATCCAACTCGGGCTTCATGAGCCGCTCGTACTCGGACTGGGCATCCCCATCATCCGGGTACGCCGCCACCGACAGCCGCCCCGCCGCAGGGTCATCGGGCTCCTCGCCCACCGACGCGAGCACCTCCTGCATGAGGGAAAGGGCCACCAGGTCGTCTCCCAAGGGACGCATTTCGATGCGATCCGCCAATTTCTTGAACCGTGCCATCACGCCCGTTCGATGGTCGCCCACAGCGCGTAGCGGTGCAGGGTGTAGCAGTCGATCTCGGCCTTCTCGCGGGGCGCCGTGCTGACGATCGACCGGCCCTCGTGGTGGACCTCCAGCATCAGCCGGGTCGCCTTGTCCTCCGGGTACCCGAAGACCCGGCGGAACACCAGCACCACGTAGGACATGAGGTTCACGGGATCGTTCCAGACCACCACGTTCCAACCCCGATCCCGGTCGGCTCGATCCTCCACCTCCGGGGCATCGGTCCGCTCGGGCGCGATGGTGGCAGCCGGCAACCCACTGGGTCCCGTCTTGATCAGGTTCATATTCTCAGGATATCTCGGGGCGCCGGTCATTGAACGTCCGGTTCGCGCCGGGCACAAGGGTATTGAAACCCATCCGGATCGCGGTCACGCTTGTACCATGAGTGCCACACACGAACCCAGCCCCCCGGCCCGCACCCCACCGCTGCGGCGGACCCTCAGGGATTCGCTGATCGAAGCCGAGCAACTCCGTTATCCGGTCCACCTCCGCACCGCCGGCGGTAGGTCATACACCGGAATACTGACCGAAGTGGGGGTCGATTTCGCCGAGATCCGGACTGCGGGCGGGCCGGTGGATATCGCCCTCTTCTACATCGAGAGCGTTGGCCTTGATGAGGATGCTCGCTGACTCCGGCGCCGGACATCTGCCGGCAAGGCTCGGCAGCCCGACGGGATGGCGCGTGCTCGGCCCGGGCTGTGTCCTTTGGTCCGCTTCCGAGGATATGGATGAGCTGCGCGGGGCGCTTCCTCTAGGGCGGCATCCCCCGCTCATCGCCGGTTGAAGAGACCCTACGAGCCCGATCTGTGAATCAGGGCACCTCGGCCGCCGGGTAGGTACCCAGCACACGCAAGGCGGCCAGGGTGGCCGGACGGGGTTCCAGCACGGCCTTCACTCCCTCCGGGCCGGGGTCATGGATCATGTCGGCGTAGAACCGGTACTTCCAAGCCTCGTCCGCGGGCCGCGACTGCAGATGCGTCAAGTTGGCGCCCCGCAGGCCGAGTTCGGTCAGGGCGAGGGCCAGCGCACCGGGCGAGTGAGCCGTTTCGAACACCATCGACGTCTTGTTGGCGTCCTCGCCCACCTCCCATCCGTCCGGGGCCAGGATCACGAACCGGGTGGTGTTGTGATCCCGATCCAGGAAGTCCTCCAGGAGTACCTTCCCGCCATGGCGGCGGGCGGTGTGTCGAGGTGCCAGGGCAGCCACCGCACGGTCTCCCCTCTCGACGACAGCCCTCACGGCGCCGGCCGTGTCGTAGAAAGGTACCGGGTTCCATCCCGCCTTCTCCATGCGGTCATCCGCTTGTGCGAGGGCTTGGGGATGCGACCAGACCTCCTCGACTGCGTCGACCGTCGATCCGGGAACGCCTATCAGCGCGTGGCGCACCTCGATCAGGTGCTCGCCGATGATCGAGATCTGCTGGCGGGCCAGGCGGTCGAGAACCGGCAGCACGCTCCCGATGGTGGAGTTCTCGATCGGTAGCACGAGCCGATCCACATCCCCATGCCCGAGGGCCTGGAAAGCTCGTGCGAAGCTACCGAAGCCGACCCGTTTCGCCTCGGGGTAAAGCCGGATCGTCACCTGGTCCGAGTACGAGAGGCCTTCACCTTGATAACCGACCTTCATGGACCGGAGGGTACTCGGTACGGATGTCCACCCGGTCAGTGAAGATAGGTACATAAATTCCATGCATAGGGCGCGTTCGTGGTACCTTCGCGGTCTTGGCCGTGTTGATCGCGTTCAGGCGCGGCCACAATTCTGTTGAGCCGGCGAGCAAAATCGGGAGGACGATTCTTCGCAGTCCAGCCTTCGCCGGGCGAGGTAACCACTCCCGAACCGCCAATCACACAGATAACGAAGTTCCTGGAGACCGGGCACGTATAAAAGGTCTCGGATAAGTATGAAACGTCAAAGCACCGTAACACCAACCGACAACATGGCCTGGGCCGAGGCCGCTCTTCGCGATTGTGAAGAAACACTGCGGGCGAAGGCCGAGACCGCCCTCTCCGAAGGGCGGTACGACGACGCGGTCCACCTGGCCTCCTTCGCCAGAGCAGTCAACGAGACCGCCACCCGCGCCGAGAACGTGCGCCTGTCCAAGGCATCCGCCGGCCATCAGGCGCTCTCGTCCGCCCAACCCGAGGACGGGCGGCCAACCGGGCACATGGCGAGAAGCGGCGGGCCGGCCTGCTACACGAGGGACCGCGACGTGCTCGTCAAGACGGCGACTTCGAAGAAGAGCGGCAGCCTTTACACCGTACGGGCGTCAAGGCAGCAGGTGGAAGCCATCATCGGCTACCTGGCCGCCAACGGAGGGCCCGACGACCCCATCCCGACCCGGCAGATCTTCACGGCTCTCTCCGTAGACGGCTCGACGCCCCCTGCCTACCAGGGTCATGTCGTGCTGGGCTGGCTCAAACAGATCGGCGTCATCGTCAAGCGTCGCGGGGACTCCGGATACGTGGTGCCCGAGGCCGGGTTACTGGACGAGCAGTTCGAAGACCTCTGGCGGTCGCTCCCGCCACACTTAACCGGATGAGCGAGCTACCAGAAGGCGCCGAAAACGCCCGGTTGGCCCCATAGCTGGCTACAAACCCAGGTCGAGGCATCGCGGGCCAACCGATCCCCGCCTTTTCGGCGCCCTGCTCAGTCGTCGAAGACGGAGTCGGCCAGGATCATCGAGATGTCCCGTACGGCCACCGACTCGTCCTGTCCGAGCTCGCGTACGCCGTCATCGAGCATCACGTAACAGAATGGGCAGGCCACCGCTACCTCGTCCGCGCCGGTCGCCACCGCTTCCTCGGCCCGGTCGATGTTGACCTTCTTGCCTACTCGCTCCTCCATCCACATCTGCGAGCCGCCGGCGCCGCAACAGAACGAGCGGGTCCCGGACCGACCCATTTCCACCACGTTGATGCCGCCGATGGAGGCCACCACCCCCCGGGGCGCCATGTACACGCCGTTGTGGCGTCCGAGGTAGCAGGAGTCGTGGTAGGTCACCGTCTTCGACTTCCCGTTCCTGGTCCGTAGCAGACCCTGCTCCACCAGGTCGGACAGGACCTGGCTGTGGTGGATCACCTCGTAGTCGCCACCGAACTGCGGATACTCGTTCTTCAGGGTGTTGAAGCAATGCGGGCACTGGGTGATGACCTTCCTCACCCCCCGGTCCGAGAGCGTCTCGATGTTCTGGATGGCCAGCATCTGGAAGACGAACTCGTTGCCCGACCGCCGGGCCGGATCACCGGTGCACAATTCGGCGGGGCCCAGAATGGCGAAGCTGACCCCTGCCTCATGGAGGAGCCGGGCGGTCGCCACCGTCACCTTGCGGTTACGATCGTCGAAGGAGCCGGCACAGCCCACCCAGTAGAGATACTCGGCCGTCTCGACATCCTGGCCGAGGATCGGTACTTCGAAGTCCAGATCGGAGGTCCACGCCGCCCGGTCCGCCTGGGCCATACCGTACGGGTTGGAGGAGTTCTCCATCGATAGGTAGGCCTTCCCGAGCTCGGCCGGGAAGTCCGCTTCCATCAGCGCCAAATAACGCCGCATGTCCAGGATCTTGTCGAGGATCTCGATGTCGACCGGACAGATCTCGTCGCATGCCTTGCACGATGTGCAGGCCCAGAGTTCCTCGGGGGTGATCCGCTCGAACACGTTGTCGGCCGACACGGTGATGGCCCCGTCCACCGTCACCGGAGGCGTCACTTCCGGATCCGCCGTCCGGGCCGCCACCTCACCGAGCTTGAGCACGATCTCGCGGGGATCGAGCGGTTTACCCGTGGCGGTGGCAGGACACACCGACGTGCACCGTCCGCACACCGTGCACGTGTCGGTGTCGAGCAGCTGTTTCCAGGTGAACTCCCCCACGAGCGACGCGCCCACGGTCTCGATGTCCTCGACCTCCATCAGGTTGGGCATCTCCCGCATCGCGCCGGGCGGCCGTTCTTTGGGACCGAGGAACATGTTGACCGGCGAGGTGACCATGTGCCGGAGCTTGGTGGTGGGGAGCACCACGAGGAACGCCAGGAAGGAGGCGACGTGGATCACCCAGATGACCTGATGGATCCCCGCTGCCGGCCCCTGCGGCACCAGGTAGGACAGCGGGTAGCCCACGAAGGACCAGACCTCGTATGCCGGCCGGTTCTCGACCGCGATCCGGGCCGCTTCGGTTGCCAGTCCGCTGACGCCGATCAGGGCCAGGGTGACCAGGATCCAGAAATCCTCGGGCCGCGTCTTGGATCGGAGGCGCCAAGGGGCCTGCCCGTACCTTCGCACGAACGCCCAGGCCAACCCCCCGAGGAACACCAGCGCCGCCGCGTCCAGGATGAACGAGTAGGCCCTATAGACATCGTCCTGGAGGAACTTGAAACCGGCGGGCAGCAGGTGATCGATCTCCAGCGTCACGGTACCCAGGAACAGCACCAGGAACCCGTAATAGACCATGGAGTGCATCAGGCCGGATGCCCGGTCGCGCATGAGGGTCTGCATCCGGAGTCCGGCGCCCATCGCCTCCAGCCGCTCCCTCCATAGACCGGTGCGCCGGTCGGGCGCGCCCCGCTGCCAGTTCTTGGCCCGGAGCGAGAACAGGTAGAAGGTCAGGAACAGGAAGCCCGCCACCGCCACGTAGAACATGGCTTCCACGGCGGTCGGGATGTTGACGAACACCTTGCGGGACACGGGGCTCTCGGCGTAGCCGGGGAACTGCCCGGCGAACCAGCTCGCCAGTGTCCCCAACGCCACCAGCACCCCCAGGAACACCAGTATCTCGGCGGCGGTGAACTTACGACGCATCCGGGCTCCTCCGTGTTCGGACCGTCGCCCGGAGTGTAGAGCAGGGGTTTGCTACGGCGTGTTCGCGCTATGCGCGTTCGTGATCAAGGGTCCCCGTGGTCGCTCTGTGGCGCGGCTGCGATCTCTCCGAGCTCTTTGGAGCGTTCCGTAGCGGCGGCGACCGCCTCGCGGACCACCTCCACGAAACCGCCCCGGTCCATAACCGCCATAGCCTCGACGGTGGTGCCACCCGGAGACATCACCCGTTGGCGCAGCGCGGACGGGTCGTCATCGGCGGTCTCCATCATCGCCCCCGCACCCTTGATGGTCCGAGCCGTCAGCCGCAGCGCGGCCGCGGGATCGAGTCCCTGGCGGATCCCCTCTGCGACCATCGCCTCGGCCAGCAGGTACGCATACGCCGGGCCGGTTCCCGACAGCCCGGTCACCGCGTCCAGCAGGGGCTCCCCGACCTCCTCCACCAGGCCGACGGCCGACAGTACGTTCCGAGCCTTGGCCATGTGATCGGCAGTGGTGTGGGCGCCGGGAGCGCAGGCCGTGATCCCCTCACCCACCAGTGCGGGCGTGTTGGGCATGGTCCGGATCACCGGCACCTCTCCCAGGGCCCGCTCGTAAACGCTGATCGGAACCCCGGCCACCAGAGCCACGAGCACCTGATCAATCGTCAATACACCGGCCAGTTGAGCTAGGGCGACATGTACGTCCTGGGGTTTGACGGCCAGCACCACGACGTCCTGGCCGTCGATGCCATCGGACGGCACGCCCACGGTCCGGCAGCCGGTGGTTTCGCGCAGCTCCGAGGCCCGGGGTTGGTGGGCCTCGATCAGTGTGAGGTCCGAGGGGTCCCAGCCGGCCTCGAGTAGGCCGGAAAGCAGGGCGCCGCCCATGGCGCCCACCCCTACGATTGCGATGGAGGACCGATCCATGTTCCGAGTATATGGCGCGCCACAGGCCGATTCGTCATCGCCAGTAATCCGCTCCATGGGGACTACGGACGGTTGAGGACTTCCCGGATCAAGGCCACCAGCGCTCCTACCGCCTGGTGGTTGTATCCCTCGGGAATGATCAGGTCGGCGTGCCGCTTCGAGGGCACCACGAACCGCTCGTGCATGGGTTTCACGGTGGCCTGGTACTGCGCGGTTATCGACTCGAGCGATCGCCCCCTCTCCCGCATGTCCCGCTCCACCCGGCGCAACACTCTCAGGTCGGCGTCGGTGTCCACGAACACCCGGAGGTCCAGCCACTCCCGCAGGTCGGGATCGACCAGCGTAAGTATCCCCTCGATCAGGATCACGGGCCGCGGCGGGATGGCGAGGGTCCGGGTTCTGCGCAGGTGCCGCGTGAAGTCGTACAACGGGTGCTGGATCGTCTCCCCGGCCGCCAGGCCCTCCAGGTGGGCCAGGAGCAACTCGGTCTCGAGCGAGTCGGGATGGTCGTAGTTGACCTTGGTCCGCTCCTCGTAGGAGATCTCGGGCCGGTGCCGGTAGTAGGCGTCATGGGCGATCAACGCCACATACTCCGGGCCGATCCGGTCGACGATCGCCTGGCAGATCGTGCTCTTGCCCGAGCCCGACCCGCCCGCCACACCGATTACGAAAGGGCGCCCGGCCGGCCGGTCCCGGTCTCCCTCTCCCGCCCGGAACCCGCCGGACGTGTTCACCGCCGGCCCTTGGCCGCCTTCTGCTCCGCCTTCATGCGCGCCTTGGCCTGGCGAAGGGCATCAATCTGGTCGAACTCGGCGATGTCGGCGATGGAGGACCAATCGGCGGCCACCTCCTCCCATCCGGGAGGACCCTCATTGAGCCGCTTGCCGACGATGCCCGCGAAGATGCGAGCCTTGGCGACGCCGAATCCGGGGAGCTTCTTGAGCCGCCTCAGCAGTTCGGGACCGTCCGCGGCGGTCCTCCAGATGGCCGCCGCGTCACCGTCATAGTGGTCCGAGAGCGCCTGGCACAGCGCCTGCGTGCGACGAGCCATGGCGTTGGGAAAGCGGTGGAGGGCCGGCGGGCCCCGGAACACCCCCTCCAGTTCGTCCCCGTCGATTGCGGCGATGTGGGCCGCGTCCAGCGGCTGCCCCAACCGTTCCGCAAGGACATGAGGGGAATGGAAGGCCACCTCCATCCTCACCTGCTGGTCCAGCAGCATCCCGATCATGAGAGCTAGCGGGCTGGTGGCGAGGAGCCGGTTGGCATCCTCCGAAGAGGTCCACGGAAGCATCTCGGGCATGAGTCCTCCTTTCAGCCTGAACGGTAGCGGTCGCGTCCGGACGGTCGCCGGGTCGGGGACAGCGGCAACCGGACGGCGATGGGTTCCGTCGGGCGCCGGGCGCAACAGCGTCTGCGGGCCCGGCAACCCGACCATTCGACGTACCGGTCCCGACAATCTGGTTGACTTGTCACGTGTCGATCATGCTGAACCCGTATTCAGAGCGAGCCGAGTGGTTCGAGATGCTCACCCGGGAACTGCCGGATATGAAGATCCAACTCTGGCCGGACATCGACGACCCTGATTCCGTCGAGTACGCGATCTTCTGGCTCCACGACACGGAAGACCTGCGCCGCTACCCGAACCTGCGCGCCATCCTGGCGACGACCGCCGGGGTCGAACAGTTCGCCGGCGGCGACTATCCGGACGTTCCCATCGTTCGGATGGCCGACGCGACGATGGCGGACGAGATGGCCGCCTATGCCGCTCACTGGGTGGTGCATTTCCATCGCAAGCTGCACACCTACCTCGACCAGCAGGCGGAGAAGGCATGGAGGCCGATCCGGGCCACTCCCACGGGTAGCTTCCCGGTCGGCATCCTCGGCTTCGGCGCCATCGGTCGGCACATCGGGAAATGCCTGGCCGTGCTCGGCTACCCGGTCAACGCCTGGACCCGGACCGGAGGCGAGGAGGAGGGCATCACCCACTTCCGGGGCCGTGACGGGCTCCAGGACATGGTCTCCGCCTCCAGAGCCGTTATCAATGTCCTTCCCCATACGCCCGAGACCCGTGGGCTGATCGATGCGAGGGTCCTGGCGCATTTCGCGCCCGGTTCGATCTACATCTCCCTCGGTCGAGGCGCCACCACGATCGAAAACGACCTCGTATCAGCCCTCGACGAGGGCGTCCTCTCCGCCGCGGTGCTGGACGTCACCGAGACCGAGCCTCTCCCTGCCGACTCGCCGCTCTGGGACCACCCCCGGGTCCGTATCACCCCCCACACCAGCGGCTTCACCAGAGCACCGACTGCGGCGCCTCTGATCGCGGCCAACATCCGGCGCCTCCAGCGAGGGGAGCCCCCCTTCCCCCTCTACGACCCGCGCCGGGGTTACTGAGGCCGGGATTGGGCGTCCCGGCCATCGACCTCCGTGGCGTGACGGTCAAAAAGGCCGGCAATCAACTCGTCTCCGGTATCGACTGGAGGGTCGGGGTCGGCGAGCGCTGGGTGCTGTTCGGACCCAACGGCGCAGGCAAGACCACCCTGCTGCAGGTCATTTCGACCTACCAGTTCCCGACCAGTGGCACGGCCACCATCCTGGGCGAGCGCATGGGACGCACCGACGTCCGCCGGCTCCGGCCCCGGATCGGATACGTGGGTCCCGCTCCGTCCTCCCTGGTTCGGCGGTACCTGCCGTGCCGGGACGTGGTCATGACCGGACTCCACGCCGCCTTCGTGGACACCAGATGGCACTCCTACACACCGGAGGACCGCCGCTACGCCGATCAGCAGATGGAGCTGATGGGGGTCGACGGCATGGCGGATCGAGAGTTCGCCACCCTGTCCGAGGGGGAGAAGAAGCGGGTGTTGATCGCCCGGGCCCTGATGGCGCGACCCGAGCTGCTGCTGCTGGACGAGCCCGGAACCGGTCTGGATCTCGGAGCCAGGGAGAGTTTGATCGCCTCCCTGGCCGCGATGGGCGATGGAGCGCGGACGCTCACAGTGATCCTGGTGACTCACCATGCGGAGGAGATCCCGCCCGGCTTCGATGACATCCTGATCCTGGCCGGGGGAAGGGTGCGGGCGTCAGGTCCGACGCGGGAGGTGCTGACGGGGAGGACTCTGACCGCCATATACGGCATGCCGTTGGTGGTCGAGTCGTCGAACGGTCGCTATCTGGCGATGGGAGCGGGCTGAAAACTCCCCTTGGCCCATTGTCGGAGCCGGAAACCCAGGCGGCGGCGCGGCGGGCCGACCCATCCTCGTCGTTCCAGCTTGCTCCCGGGCGCCGGCTGGGACGCCGGAGGATCAGACCTTGATGCCTCGCCGCTTGAGGTCCGCCATCACCGACTCGATCCCCTTCTTGTCGATGGTCTTGATCCCCTTGGTGCTGACCGTGAGGGTCACGTAGCGGCGCTGCGAGGGAACCCAGTAGCGCTTCTTCTGGACGTTCGGGGTCCAGCGCCGGCTGGATCGCTTGTGGGAGAACGAGACTTTCTTGCCGAACGTCGGCTTCTTACCGGTGACCATGCAGATTCTGGACATGTCGACTCCCCGGATCGGAGTGAAGGTGCGGGACGCCAGTTTAGAGGGGGATATAGCAATCGCAACCCGAGACTCTCGGCGGGCCCGCATCCACCCGGGGCGTCATTCCGGCCCCGCACCATCTCCTTCCTCTAGACTCGACGGATCCGTTCGTCGAGGGAGGATTCGCATGGACCTAATTGCGCAGCGGGGGCGCTCCAAGTCGAGAACCAGGATCATCGCCGCAGGGATACTGACCCTGGGCTTACTCCTCCTCCGCCCCACCGTGGCCTCGGCTGCGGAGATGGCCGAGGGCGAGGTGGCGTTCATCCTCAACACGTTCTCCTTCCTCGTATGGGGTGCGCTCGTGATGTGGATGTGCGCCGGCTTCACCATGCTCGAGTCGGGCGCGGTCCGTACCAAGAACTCGTCGATGATCTGCCTGAAGAACATCGGCATCTTCTCCATCGCCTGTCTCGCCTACTACGTCATCGGCTACAACCTGATGTACGTGAACGTGGGCGACGTGATCGGGTCGTTCCAGTTCTTCTACTCGGCCTCACCGGCCGAGATCGACCTGGTAGGCGGCCAGGCGGGCGCCGTCGGAGATGTCGTCTCGAACGGCTACAGCGTCCTGTCCGACTGGTTCTTCCAGATGGTGTTCGTAGCCACTACCGCGTCCATCGTGTCGGGAGCGATAGCCGAGCGGGCCAAGATGTGGCCGTTCTTCGGGTTCACCCTCGTCCTCGCCGCGTTCATCTACCCGATCGTGGGGGCATGGACGTGGGGCGGAGGATGGCTGGCCGAGATGGGGTTCTCGGACTTCGCGGGTTCGACCATCGTGCATAGTGTCGGAGGCTGGGCGGCCCTCGCCGGCGTGCTGGTCATCGGGCCCCGCCTCGGCAAGTTCCGCAAGGACGGAACGGTCAAGCCCACCCCACCCTCGAACGTGCTGGTGGTGACGCTGGGGATATTCATCCTGTGGCTGGGCTGGTTCGGATTCAACGGCGGTTCCCAGCTGGCCCTGGGATCGGCTCTCGACGCGGTGGCAATGAGCACCGTGCTGGTGAACACCAACCTGGCTGCCTGCGCCGGCGTGCTGGCCGCCTTGGCGGTCTCCAGGCCGCTCCTCGGGCGTATCGACCTATTCGCCGGACTGAACGGCGCCATCGCCGGTCTGGTCTCCATCACCGCCGCACCGACCCACAGCAATCTTTACTGGGCGGTCATCATCGGCGCTATCGGCGGCATCCTCTGCACGCTGGGGATCAAGACCCTCGAGAGGCTCAAGGTCGATGACGTGGTGGGAGCGATTCCCGCCCACCTGGTCTGCGGTATCTGGGGAACTCTGGCCGCCACCATCGACAATCCCGATGTCACTTTCGGGGTGCAGCTGGTCGGAATCATCGCCGTCGGGGCGTTCGTGTTCGCCGTCGCGTGGCTGGCTTGGACTCTCCTCGACCGGACCATCGGACTCCGCGTGTCCGTCCAGGCCGAGCAGATGGGCCAGGACGTGGCCGAACTCGGTATGGAGTCCTATCCCGAGTTCGTTCTCATGCCGGAGAACTTCGATGATGACGAGTAGCCGACCCGCCGTACCCGCCTAGGCGGGTACGAGAAGCCCGCGAGCCTCGGGGCGGCCCCGGCCGCCCCGATCGGCGAGCGGCCTATCCGCTGGACCGGGATCGGGCCGCCAGGTAGTTGACGTGGTGGCTCTCATCGCAACCCAGGTCACTGCTCGGCAACGCGGTCTTGTCCATCTGGATGGTGATGTGGTTGATGCCGTGGCCCTTGATGATCTCGCGCAACCGGCGGAGCAGCAGGTTGGTGTCTCCCGCATAATCCGGGTCGATCATGACGTGACCGGTGAACGTCGTGTCGTCCGAGCTGACGGCGCGGATGTGGATGTCGTGGATCAGCGTGACCCCTTCGATCTCAAGATCGCTCCCCAACTTGTAGACGTCGATGTCAGCGGGGACCGAATCCACCAGCACATGGAAGACCTTCACCGACAGCGGCCAGGCGCTCCGCAGGATCAGGAAGGCGATGACCACGCTGAGGATGGGGTCGATCATGTTCCATCCGGTCGTGAGGATGACGATGCCCGAGATGACCACGCCCACCGAACCCAGCAGGTCGGCCATGACGTGCTGGAAGGCGCCCTCCACGTTGAGGCTGTCCTTGGCGGAGCGATGGAGCACCCACGCCGCCACCACGTTGACCAGCAGGCCCAGCACGCCCACGATAAGCATGCCCAACCCTTCCACATCTGGGACGTCCTGAACCCGGTGATAGGCCTCGATCAGCACCCAGACGCCGACAATCCAGAGGGTGAGCGCGTTCACCATGGCGGCGAGAGCCTCGAGACGCTGATAGCCGTACGTGCGCTCCACCGTGGCCTCCCGCTCCGCGAAGCGAAGGGCTACCAGAGCGAGGGCTATAGACATGGCATCCGAGACCATGTGACCCGCGTCCGATAGCAGGGCCAGGCTCTTGGTGAGTACGCCGCCGATGACCTCGGCGAACATGAACCCCGCAATCAGTATCAACGCGATGGTCAGGGCCCGCTTGCTGATGCCTCTCAGGTCGTGGGAGTGGTCATGGCCCCCGTGCCCGTGGCCATGGCCGTGGTGGTCGTGGCCCGAATGATCCCCGTGCTCATCGTGACCATGGCCGTCGTGATCGTGGCCCGAATGATCCTCATGCTCATCGTGGTCATGCCGAGAATGGTCATGCCCGTGGTGATCATGGCCGGAATGATTCTCATTATCATCATGGCCTTGGTCGGAGCGGTCGTGAGAGCCGTGCTCGTAAGTACGCCTATCCGCCACCGCGGGCCGCCTTCCAGACGAAGGTCTCGGAGACCAGTCGTCGGACAGTGTACCCCACTGATGCGGCTCGGATCGGTTGGGCAGGTCGATCACGGGAGAAGCATCCCCCGCGCGTTCCCGGCCGCTATCGTGTCGGACAGGGGCCTCGCACCCGCCGGGAGATGAAGAAGCCGGGCACTGTCACGTGGGCGCAGCACGCGCGCTGGCTTCCACTATGGCCACGGAGGTAGGCGGATGAACATAGTCAGATCAGCTACCCGAACCGGACCCCTCGTCGCGCTGGCGATGAGCCTGGTGTTCCTCGCGGCCGCGTGCGGGACTGAACCAGAGCCGACGCCCGAGACCGAACCCGAGATGTCGTTGGAAGACATCCTCGCGCGCACCGGCGAGAACCTGGTCGCCCTGTCGACGGCAAAGTTCCAGATGATCGACGAGAAGGAAACGGGAGCAAAGTTCTTCGGCGCCACGTTGAAGAACGTGAACGGGGAAGTCCAGTCTCCCGATAGCGCCAAACTCGTCGTGGAGATCGAGTCTGCCGCCCTGGGGTTCGCTGAGGTACAGATCGTGGCGGTCGGGGACGAGGCGTTCATGAAATTCTCGGCGGGCGCTCCCTGGAACCCCCTGCCGCTCGACCAGGTTCCCTTCAACTTCGTCGGGCTGGGCATCACTCTCAGCGATCTGTTGCCTCTGGTCCAGAACGCCGCCATTGCCGGCGAGGAGTCGCTCGGGAGTGGCCCGGCGGTCCTGGTCGAGGGAAATCTCGTGTCCGAGGACCTGTCGACCTTGATCACGTCCGCGGACTCCGGCCATGCGATCGATCTGACCCTGTGGATCGGTAAGGCGGACCAGGTGTTGCGGCAGATCCGCATAGCCGGCCAGATCTTCGATGACGACGGGCCGGAGACGAGCCGCCTGATAATCCTCTCCGACTACGGCGCACCCGTAGAGATTCAGCTTCCGGAAACCGCCTCCGGAACGTGAACGCAGTCAGGTCTCGTCTTGCCTCGCTGGGGTCTTCCCGGACGGCAGTCCTGACAATTATCTGCCTGGGGGTTTTCTCGACCGCCCTGGATCAGACGGTGGTCAATACCGCACTACCGACCGTCATGCTGGAGTTGAAGATCCCCCTGACGGACCTTGACTCGGCCTCCTGGATCATCACCGGGTACCTGGTCAGCTACACCGTTGCCATGCCCTTGGCCGGGCGGCTGTCCGACGTCCACGGCCGGGTGAAGATCTTCCAGTTGGCGCTGCTCGTGTTCGCCATCGGCTCGGCACTCGTCGCGGTGGCGCCGAACTTTTCGTGGATCGTCTCCGCGAGGGTGCTCCAAGCCGCCGGAGGGGGCGCCACGGTGCCCATCGCCATGGCGATGGCGGTCGCTGCCGTCCCGCCACACCAGCGCGGGGTGACGCTGGGTCTTGTCGCCGCGGCGGCCGAGGCCGGTTCGGTCCTGGGCCCTCTCTACGGAGGCGCCATCATCGAGTGGGTCGGCTGGCGGTGGATCTTCTGGTTGGACGTGCCGCAGAGCCTGATACTGATGGCACTCCTGACCGTCCTTCCGAATCGCCCCAATCGTGAGGCCAGGATGGACTATCTGGGAGCGGTGACTCTGGGAGCGGCTCTCCTGATCCTCACCGCCGCGCTGTCCCAACGAGCCATTTTCTCCCTGGAGTCCGTCGTCCCGTATCTGATGCTGGCCGTTGGTATCGCCCTCGTCGTCGCCCTGGTCAAGGTGGAGACGCGCGCCGAGCAACCCCTGGTGGCTCCGTTCCTGCACCGCTCCAAGGCATTCGTGACCGCCAACGCCGCCCAGTTCCTCGTGGGTATCGCTCTGATCATCGGCTTGGTCGCCGTTCCCCTGATGGCCAACACCGTCATGGAGAAGGAGACCTGGGAGAGCGCCCTTCATCTGGTCCGGCTGACGGCCGCCATCCCGCCGGGAGCGCTGATCGGCGGCTACATCATGCGCTGGACGGGAGTGAGA